>NZ_BAUA01000011.1 GCF_000710915.1 Nocardia brasiliensis IFM 10847 | reverse complement strand
CCCTGGTGTCCCGCGTCTCAGCTGTCGAGACTCGTGCCTTCGGCACATGCGCTTCGACAGCTGAGACGCGGGACGGCCGCGAACGGTCGCTCGTCGGGCTCGCTCCGTGGTGGGTGCGTTGGGGTGGGTTTGTTGCGTGGAGGGTGTTGCGTGAGTCGAGGGGCGTGGCGGTGTACGCGAGCAGAGGGGGCGGTTCGTCGCACGCGGAGGGGCGCAAGCGGTGGTGTGGTGGACCACAATTCGGGTCCGGTTGCTTGGGGCTCTGAAAAGGGCGGGGTCGGTGGGGGTCTACCATCCTCTGTAGTAGTAGCCGCGCCGCATCGGCTGAAGGGGCGCCGAGGCGGACGTATGTCCAGGTCTCGCGCATCCAGCACAGCGGGAACGCGCGCGCTGCTTGGTCCATGCCGGAGGCGATGCACAGCGTGCGAGGAGAAACAGTGCGGATTGGGCAACAGCCGGGTGGCAATGGCGCGCACGGCTCCGCTCCGACGGTGCTGACCGAACGGTTCACCGGACCGGGCCTGCCGTCCCGAGTGATGCGACGTGTGCTCGCCTACATCGCGCTCACCAAGCCGCGCGTCATCGAATTGCTGCTCGTCGCGACGATCCCGACGATGCTGCTCGCCGACCGCGGCACCATCGACATCCGGCTCATCCTGGTCACCCTGTTCGGCGGCTGGATGGGCGCGGCGAGCGCGAACACGCTGAACTGCGTCGCCGACGCCGATATCGACAAGGTGATGAAGCGCACCGCGAAGCGCCCGCTGGCCCGGGAGGCGGTGCCCACCTCGCACGCCTTCGTGTTCGGCGTCGTGCTCGGCCTGGCCTCCTTCGCCTGGCTGTGGTGGCAGGCGAATCTGCTCAGCGGCGCGCTCGTGGTGGCGACGATCCTGTTCTACGTCTTCGTCTACACCCTGGGGCTGAAGCGGCGCACCTCGCAGAACGTGGTGTGGGGCGGCGCGGCCGGCTGCATGCCCGCCCTGGTCGGCTGGTCCGCGGCGACGGGCGGCATCGGCTGGCCCGCGATCGCGCTGTTCGGTGTCATCTTCTTCTGGACGCCGCCGCACACCTGGGCGCTGGCCATGCGCTACAAGGAGGACTACCGCGCGGCGGGCGTGCCGATGTTGCCGGTCGTGGCCACCGAGCAGGCGGTGACCAAGCAGATCGTCATCTACACCTGGCTCACCGTGCTCACCACGTTGGCGCTGGTACCCGCCACCGGTGTGGTCTACGCCGCCGTCGCGCTGGTGGCCGGGGCGTGGTTCCTGCTCATGGCGCACCAGCTGTACGCGGGCGTGCGGCGCGGTGAGTCGGTGAAGCCGCTGCGGCTGTTCCTGCAGTCGAACAACTATCTGGCCGTGGTGTTCTGCGGTCTCGCGGTCGATTCGGTGCTCGGCTGGGATACGGTCGGCAGCTTCTTCGGCTGAGGCCGATTCAGGCGCGTCGACCGAGGTAACCATCCGGCCGGACCGTGATCCGAGTGCCGTCGAGTGCGTGATAGGCGGCGAACGCGTGGCCCTCCACATCGACGACGTGCCGACCCCGCGCCACGGCCCCGGGCCGGACCACCGCATAAACCTCGGCGTCCGGAATCGCGGGCAGCGCACCGGTTTCGCCGAAGCACAACACGGTCGCGTGCGGACCGCGGAACAGGTCGAACAGGCGAATCGGCGTGCCCGCCCGGTCTTTCAGCGGCGCGTCGGGCGCGCGATCACCGCAGACGAGCGGCCCGTGCGCGCCTGGATCCCGGTAGCTGATATCCAATTGCTGTGTCTGCGGACCGCGTTCCATCGCGTCCTCGTCGCCGTCCTTCAGCTTGTCGAGCAGTGCGGAGCTGACGCCGAGCACCCGCGCCGCGACCGGGCGGCGTTCGGATTGGTAGCTGTCCAGCAGTGATTCGTCCCCGCGCAGCGCGGCGGCCAGCTTCCAGCCGAGGTTGTACGCGTCCTGGATGCCGGTGTTCAATCCTTGACCGCCGGTCGGCGGGTGCACATGTGCCGCGTCACCGGCCAGGAACACCCGGCCGTCCCGGAATCGTTCGGCCAACCGGACATTCGGCCGCCACACGGTGACCCAGGTGAGGTCGGTCAGGATGACGTCGGTGCGTCCGGAGTAGCGGTCGAGGTACTCCTGCAGGACCTCGAGGGTCGGTGCGGCATCGTCGTCGAGCGGGGCGGCGAACTGGAATTGCCGCCCACCGGGCAAGGGGGACAGTGCGATTCCGGCCATCGGCCGATCGGCCGCCGCGAACCAGTAGCCGAACTCGTGGTCGAGCGCGTCGGCGCGGACGTCGCCCAGCAGCATCCGGATCGACTCGTCGGTCGAGCCCTCGAACGCGACGCCGAGCGTCTTGCGCACCGTGCTGCGACCGCCGTCGGCTCCGACCAGGTAGGCCGCCCGCACGGTCTCCTCGACGCCGTCGCGGCGCAGGGTCGCGGTGACGCCGGTCGCGTCCTGCGTGAAAGTGGCCAGCGCGGTGCCGAGTTCGACCTGTACGCCCAGTTCCGCGAGCCGATCGCGCAGGATCGCCTCGGTCTTGGACTGGCCGAGCATCCAGGCGTTGGGGTAGGGGACGGCCGGCGTCGGGTCGACCGGTTCGCGCATGATCCGCTCGCCGATGAAGTCACCGCCGAGATGGACCCGCATGGTCGGCACCGACCGTCCTGCCGCGAGCACCGCGTCGAGCACACCGAGGTCGTCGAACACCTCGAGCGTGCGCGGCTGGATGCCGTCGCCGCGCGAACCGGCGAAGAACTCGGCGGCCTGGTCCACGATCCGTACCGGGATGTCACGCCGGGCCAGATCGATGGCGAGGGTGAGTCCGGTCGGGCCGCCGCCGGCGATGAGCACCTGGTCGGGCACGGTTCCTCCAAAGGTGAATTGAGATTCAATGAATGTCGATTCAGTATTGGAGTTGGTAGGTTGCCTGTCAAGAGGAGGTGGGTGCGGGTGTCGATGAGTCGCAAGGAGAAGTCGGCCGAAACCGAGCACGCGCTGAAGGCCGCCGCACTGCGGTTGTTCGCCGAGCGCGGCTACCTGAACACCAAGATCGCCGACATCACGACGGCGGCCAATCGCGCGGCCGGCTCGTTCTACAACCATTTCGCGGGCAAGGAGGAGCTACTCCAGGCGTTGTTGAACGACGTGGCGACGCAAGGCGACGTAACGGCGGAAGGTCCGGACCACAACCCGGACTTCACCGATCCGGCGGCGATCCACTTCCACGTGGAGCAGTACTGGGCCGCGGCCAGGCAGCACTGGGCGGTCTTGCGCTCGATGCAGCAGGCAGCCCTGGTCAACGAGGAATTCGCCAGGCAGGCAGGGCAATTCGCGGTTCAGCAGCGCCGCGACATCGCCGATCACCTGGACGGTTTCGGGCCCGGCGGACCGACCCTACCGAGTACCCCGGACGCCAGCCTGGCCATGATGTTTCTGCTCACCACGGGCCTGCTCCAGGCGGTGGAAGAGGGCACCGTCGAACTCACCGACCGGCAGGCCGTCGACGGGTTGACCCGCTTCATCTACCGCGGCCTCACCGGCCGCGACTACTGATCCCGGTCAGGGCAGCAGCACGATTGATCCGGTGGTCTGGCGGGATTCCAGATCGCGGTGGGCTTGTTCGGCTTCGGCGAGGGGGTAGGTGGCGCCGATGCGGATCTGGAGGGTGCTCTCGGCGATGGCGGTGAAGACATCGGTGGCGCGCCAGAGCAGTTCGGCGCGGTCGCGGGTGTAGAAGGCGAGGCTGGGACGGGTGACGAACAGCGAGCCCGCGCCGTTGAGGCGTTGCAGGTCGAAGGGGGGCACCGGGCCGCTGGCCGCGCCGAACAGGGCGAGCATGCCGCGTACGCGCAGGGATTGCAGGCTGGCTTCGAAGGTGGACGCGCCGACGCCGTCGTAGACCGCGGCGACGCCGACGCCGTCGGTCAGCGTGCGGACCTCGTCGGCGAGATCGTCGCCGTAGCGCAGCACCTCGGTGGCGCCCGCTTCGCGGGAGAGCTTTTCTTTGGCGTCCGAGGACACGGTCGTGATGACGCGTGCGCCACGGGCGACCGCGAGCTGGGTCAGGATCAGTCCGACACCTCCTGCGCCCGCGTGGATCAGCACGGTCTCGCCGGGTTCGGGGGTGTAGATGGATTCGAGCAGGTAGTGCGCGGTCATGCCTTGCAGCAGCGCGGACGCGGCGACCGGCGGTTCGATGCCGTCGGGCACCTTGATCGCGACGTCGGCGCGCACCGCGACGCGTTCGGCGTAGCTGCCCGGCGCGCTCGCCCACGCCACTCGATCACCGACGGTGAACTCGGTGACGTTCGCACCGACCTCGGCGACCACGCCGCTGGCTTCCGAGCCCGGTACGTACGGCACATCCTGGGGGTAGCGGCCGGTCCGGATGTAGGTGTCGATGAAGTTGACACCGGTCGCCTGCACGTCGACGAGCAGCTGGTCGGCGTCGATCTTCGGGTCGGGCAGCTCGACGTAGTGCAGGACTTCGGGACCACCGTGCTCGGATACCTGAATGGCGCGCATGAGATCCGTTCTACACCCGAAGGGCTGGACCGTTTCCTACTGGCCGGTAAACTCCGGAGCATGAGTGCTCATGCCGCCACGGCTCCAGTGAAGTTGTCGGGCGCCCTCGTGGAGTCCGTCAAGGGTTTCGTCGCTGATCACGACGGTTCGGCCACCGCGGTGCTGCAGCCGATCGGCCGGATCGGCGTGCGCGTGACGCTGGTCGGCGCCGACGGCATCCTCGGCGACCGCGTCGTCGACGATATGGCCACCGCGAAGGAACTCGTCGCCACCGTCGACGGCCTCACCGAGGCCGACGAATGGGAGCGCGAGCTGACCTCGATCGTCACTCCGCGGCGCAGCCACTGGGCGCAGATGGCGGGCTGGGTCGCCCGCCAGACCCGATTCCCCAAGGCACGCAACGAGAAGTGACCCGGATGCACGGGCGCACACGGACCACGAACCGGGGCCGGCTGCTTCGGCTCGTGGCTCGCGCCGGGGCGGTGCTCGCGGTGGGTTTGCTTGTCGCCCCGGCCGTTCCGGCCGTCGCCCAAGCGCCCGAGTTGCGCGTGTGCACCCCCGGTGACTACCCGCCGTACGCGACCACCGAGGGCGGTTATCGCGGCGTCGATATCGATCTGGCCCGCGGTTTCGCCGACGCGATGCGCCGTCCGATCGAATTCGTCCCGCTGACCTGGGCGAGCTTGAAGACGGATTTCGCCGCGCTGCACTGCGATATCGCCGTCGGCGGCATCTCCGACGCGCCCGCGCGCCGGGCGTTCGCCGATTTCTCGATCACCTACGGCACCGACGGGAAGACGCCGATCACCCGGCGCGGCAACGAGACCGAGTACGCGACCATCGAGCAGATCAATCGCCCCGGCGTCCGGGTGATCGCCAATCGCGGTGGTACCAACGAGGAATTCGCCCGCAGGAACTTCCCTGACGCCCAGCTCACCCTCTGGCCGGAGAACCTCACCATCTTCGACGAGATCGAGCAGGGCCGCGCCGACGTCTTCGTCACCGACGCCGTGGAGGGCCGCTATCGCGTCCGGCAGCACCCCGGCCTGCAGGTCCTGCATCCGGACCAGCCGTTCGATTCGTTCGGCAAGATCATGCTGGTGCGCAAGGACGATCCGTGCCTGGGCTTGGCGTTGAACGCCTGGCTGGGCGCCCAGATCGCCACGGGCGCAACGGATCGCCTCTTCGCCCAGTGGATCGGGCCGGACGCCACCGCATAGCCGATCAGGGCAGGCGTAGCGAGCCGAGCCAGTCGCGCCATCGGTCCAGCCAGGAGTCGCAGGGCAGGCCGCGCGCGGCCATGGCGAAACCGTGGCCGCCCGCGGCGTAGGCGTGCAGCTCGACCGGACGATCCGCGGCGCGCCAGGCGCGATAGAGCCCCAGGTTGCCGTCGACGACGCCCGCGTCCGGATCGTCGGCGGCGAAGGTGACGAACAGTGGGGGAGCGTCGGCGGGGACGGTGTATTCGTGCCAGGTGGGCGGATACAGGACGGTCGCGAAGTCCGGGCGATGGTCTTGGTCGTATGTCGTTGCGGCGCCGACGGTTACCAGACCACCCGCCGAGGAGCCGAGGATGCCGACGCGGTGCGGGTCGAGGTCCCAGTCCGCCGCTCGGGCCCGGACGAACCCGACCGCGCTCCCGCCGTCGACCGTTGCGGTGTAGGACTGCGCCTTGATGTCGTCCATCGAGTAGTGGGTTGCCCAGTGCGCGAGGAAGTCCGCGTCCCGCAGCGGCGTCGCCAATAGGCGGTACCGCAGGACGAATGCGGTATGCCCTTGGGCGGCAATGGCCTTCGCGATCGCACGGCCGGTGCCGTGGGTCAGGGTGACGAAACTGCCGCCCGGGCACACGATCACGGCCGTCCCGGTGGCTCGCGCCGGGTCCGGCCGGTGCACGGTCAAGGCGGGGGCGGTCACGTTGCGGATCAGTCCGACCTCCTTGTCCCCGAAGAGTTCGGGGACGATGGTCTCCTGACCGTAGGAAGCCGGGCCGCCCGAGTCGGGTCGGAGCGGGATGATCTCGTCGGATGTCTCGGTGTGCATACGGATTCCTCGCTCAGGCGGTGGCGCGGGTGACCGTACCGGCATCCCCGTCGACGGTGACCGCAGCGCCGTCGGTGAGCCGCGCGGTCGCGACACCGGTGCCGAGCACTGCGGGAATGTGATACTCCCGGGCCACGATCGAGCTGTGACTCAACGGGCCGCCGACGTCGGTGACGATCGCCGAGGCCACCGCGAACAGCGGCGTCCAGGCCGGTGTCGTGATCTTGGCGACCAGGACGTCGCCCGGGCGCAGCCGTCCGAAGTCGCTCGGACCGTCGATGATTCGCGCCGGAGCGGTGACGCGCCCCGGGCTGCCGGGCACGCCCTTGACCACCGCGTCGGACGTCTCGTCCGAGCCGGCGGGCAGCAGCTTGCCGAAATCGAGGCCGAGCAGCTTGGTACCGCCGCCGACCGGGAGCGCGTGCGGCGGCGTGACGGTCCGCTGCGCCGTCCAGGCGGCTCGGCGCTCGGCGACGAGAGCGCGCGAATCCTGCGGCGCGCGAGCGCCATCCAGCGCGGCGGCCGCGT
Source organism: Nocardia brasiliensis IFM 10847 (assembly GCF_000710915.1). Lineage (GTDB taxonomy): Bacteria > Actinomycetota > Actinomycetes > Mycobacteriales > Mycobacteriaceae > Nocardia > Nocardia brasiliensis_A. The sequence continues at coordinate 8,629 of NZ_BAUA01000011.1, read as the reverse complement.
CGGTCAACTCGTCCAGTCGCAGCCAGAACACGTCGTCCGGGGCGTCGAGGACCTCGGCGGCGACGAGGCGCGCGCCGATCGTCTGCAACAACCGGCGCACCGTCGGCCAGCCGAGTCCCACGTCGGCGAGGCCGTCCTCGCGCAGCGGGCTCATCGTCTGCGCCCAGCGGAGCAGTCGCAGCGTCAACCAGCGGCGCAGCCCGAAGCGGCGTCCTTGGAGGCCCCGTACGGCCTGCTCGCGGCGTGCCTGCGCGTCGCGCTGGCGCACGCCCGGATCCTGCGCCGCTGGGCTGCCGAAGAATTCGAGCGTGTGCAGCACCGGCGCCGGATCGTCGACCGGGAGCGGGGCGGCGAAATCGAAGTCGTACACCGTGTCGCCGTAGCTCGCCAGATGGTCGGCGAAACGATCGGTGAACTCGGTCAGCGCCGGGTCGCCGTCGGCGCTCTCACAGAGAATCTCTGTGCCGGAGCGCTTTTCGATCCGCCCGGCCAGTCCGGGCTGCGTTGCCACCCACTGCGCGAGCTCGTAGAGCGACTTCTCGGCGCGCAACGGTTTGCTGTCGAAGCCGAGCAGGAAGGTCAGCGCCGGTGGATCGGTGCGCCGCCGCATCGTCTTGTAGGCGGCGGTGAACAGCCCCTCGCTGATATAGGTCGCGGGCAGAATGCCGCCCTGCAGCGTCAGGTAATAGCGACCGGCCTCCTCGACGAGCGCGCGCGCCGCGGCGAGCAGATCCGTGGCGGTCCGTGCGCCGGGGTCCGTCGCGCGCTCGGCCGCGGTCATTTCGGCGTACCGGGCATGGGCCGCGCGCCAGCGTTGCGGTGCGGTGCGCAACGCGCGGGGGAGCGTTCTGGCCAGGAAACGCGGCTGCGCCAACGCCATTCGGGCGAGCATGCGCGGTGGATAGGTGATGTCGTAGTAGCCGTAGCCGTTGATGACCACCAGCGGGTTGTCCAGGTACGGCAGGCCGAGGGCGTGGTACCGGTCCTTGGTGGCCTGGGCTACGGCGGGCAGTCCCAGCGTGGCGAACAAGGGGGACAAGGGGTTCGGCAGCAGTTCGAGCACGCTGGCCCGCATGTACTTGCCCTTGGGATCGGGCAGCCGCCACTGGGCCGGTTGCTGCCGAGCCGCCGCATCGGGCAGTACGGTGATCGGCCGCGCCTGCACGATGAACAGCTCCGCGCCGTGCAGCGCCCACTCGATGTCCATCGGCTGCCCGTACAGCTGCTCGATCCGCAGCGCGATCTCGGTGAGCTCCCCGGCTTTCGCCGCGTCGAGAACCGGGGCGCGCCGCTGCGCGGCGGGCACCGGGACCTCGGCGGTGCCGGTGTCGGTACGCACGGTCATCATGTCTTTGTCGCTGATGTCCTGCCGCAGCATGCTGCGGTCGGCCTTCGCCACGAGCAGCGTGTCCGGCGTGACGTTGCCGCTGACGATCGCCTCGCCGAGACCCCACGCGGCATTGATCATCACCCGGTCCCGCGCGCCCGTCACCGGATCGGCGGTGAACAGCACGCCCGCGGCGTCGGCGGGCACGAGTCGCTGCACCACGACGGCCAGATTCACCTCCTCCGACGCGATCCCCTGGCGCGCGCGATAGTCGATGGCACGCGCGGTCCACAGCGACGCCCAGCAGCGTTGCACGGCCGCCATGACCTCGTCCGCGCCGCGGATGTTGAGATAGGTCTCCTGCTGTCCCGCGAAGGACAGCTCCGGTAGGTCTTCGGCGGTCGCCGAGGAGCGCACCGCGACCGGGACGTCGTCGCCGAGCAGCGCGTAAGCCGACCGCACTGCCTCCGAGATCTCTTCGGGCACAGTATGTTCGGCGAACATCGCGGCGATCTCGGCGGCGGCCGCCGAAACCGTGTCCGCACGATCCGGGTCGGCCGCGGCCACCGCGTCGAGAATACGGGCCCTCAGCCCGGTCGCGTCGACGAAGCGGCGGTACGCGGCCGTCGTCACGTGAAATCCCGGCGGCACCGGGAGTTTCGCCGCGGCCAGGCGGGCCAGCGAGGCGCCCTTGCCGCCGACGTGGACCAGCGTGGCGCGCGCGTCGTTCAGCTCGAGGACGAGCGGATCGCTGCCGGAGGTGGTCATGCGAGCTTTCCTTCCTGGCGGTTCGGTGTGGCGTCGAATTCGGCGTGGGCGTGCGCGAGCTCGTCGAGCAGCAGCGTCTTGCCGCGGGCGAGATCGGCGCCGTCCGGGGTGAGGGCGCGTTCGAGCAGATCGGCCAGCGTCTCGAGGAGCTGGTCGGCCGACGGTTGCTCGGGATCGGCGGGTGCGGCGTGCCCGATCGGCAGCGTGCGCCGGATGGCCGGGGTCAACGCGTCGAGGATGTAGGCCGTGGTCTTGACGTCGACCTCGGGACGGAGGGTGCCCGCCTCCTGCATGGCGCGCAGGAAATCGCGGGTGCCGGTGTTCGCCAGTCGCTCGAAGACGTTGCCCGGTTTGGCCGGGTACTTTCCGAGAATGTCCGGGTCACGGGCGACTATGGCGGCGGCCAGGGGCAATCGGCTGAGCGTGTGCACCATGGCCCGATAGACGCTGGCCACGCTGCCCGCGTGCGGGTCGGCCAGTAGATGCGCCCGCCAGGCCTGCGCGTAGCGGCCGAGTTCGCGGCGCACGGTGGCCTCGACGAGTTCGTCTTTCGACTTGAACTGCAGATACACCAGCCCGCGGTGCAGCGCGACGGCCTCGGCGACGTCGCCCATCGTCAGCTTGTTGTAGCCGATCCGGCACAGCAGCTCCGCGGCCGCGTCGAGGATCGCCTGCTCGCGCGCTAGTTCGTCGACAGTCATGTTTTTGTCACCTTGACATATTTTGAGAAGTTGTCAAAAGCGACCGTACGCCTCGGTGAGCGGTGTCGTCAACGACTGATCGTGATTCCGGTGAGCAGAGGAAAAGCGCTCGTGGCCAACGAGTTCCGGCGCGGCCGGTCAGTACTCGCCGCGGACCAGGTTCTTCGGTTCGGTGCCCGCGGTGAAGCGCAGGATCTCGGCGCGGACCACGGCCCACGCGCGTTCCAAGCTGCCGGTGCTGCTGCCCGCGACATGCGGGGTCAGCACGAGGTTCGGCGCGTCCCAGAGCGGATGCTCGGGCGGCAGCGGCTCCGGGTCGGTGACGTCGAGGGCGGCGCGCAGGCGGCCCGAGCGCAGTTCCGCGAGCAACGCGTCGGTGTCGACCACGGGCCCGCGGGCGACGTTCACCAGGATGGCGTTGTCGGCCATGGCGGCGAGGAACTTCGCGTCCACCATGCCGCGGGTGCGCGTGGTGACCGGGACGGTGAGGATGACGACGTCCTGACCGCCGAGCAGTCCAGGCAATTCCTCGATACCCCGCACGCCGTCGCGCGCCCGAGTGCCGACCAGCGTCACCACCGTGTCGAATCCGGCCAGCCTGCGGTCCAGTTCGGCGGCGAGATCGCCCGCGCCGACCACGAGCACCCGCTTGCCGGCGAGGGTTTCGGTCTGGTGGTAGGTCCACTGCCGCGCCCGTTTGGCGTCGGCGAAGCTGCCGAGGTCGCGATAGAGGTACAGCAGGGCGGCCAGCGCCCATTCGGCCGAACTGCCGCCGTGTGCGCCGCGGGCGTTGGACAGCAGGACCCCTGCGGGCAACGCGCCGATCCACCCTTCCGCGCCCGCGGTGAGCATCTGGACCAAACGCAGTTTCGGCAGGTCGGCGAGGTTCATCGCGTCGGGACGGGAAAGAAACTTGGGCACAAGCACTTCCGCGTGCTCTGCGCCCTCGGGAAGGGGCGAGCCGAGTTCGTATCGGATCGGCCGCACGCCGTCGATGCCGGAAAGTGCCGCGACGCCTTGGTCGTCCGGCACCAGAACGATGACCGCCATGCCCCTCAGGTTAGGCGGTGCAGCGCCGGGCGTCGGCGGGGACATCTCCGGTCGGCTGTCTGATGCGCGGGTGTCCGAAACGGTTGTACCGGGCGTGCGCCGGACATTTTCCGACGGACCGTCTGGTCGGTGTGCGGGACCGTCCGGGCAGGTATAACTGTCTCAGTCAATTTTACGGATCGGCTGATTCCGCCGCAGAGTGACATATCAGTCGGCTAAATTGTCCGTGGTCGGGGGTGGAGCCGGCGGAATCGAGGTTGCGGTGGTCGTCGACAAAGTCGCCCGGGTGTCGGAGCCGTTGGCGCGCTGGGGTTTCGATCTCGTCCTCAACAGCCTGCGCACCTTCGGCCGCACACTGCAGCTCGCCGTCGCGGCCTTCGGCTACCTGGTGAACGACGTGCTCAAGCTGCGACATCCGTGGCGGGACACGCTGCAGCAGGGCTGGTTCATCGTGAGTGTCACCGCGATACCCGCTGTGCTGGTGGCGATTCCGTTCGGTGTGATCGTCTCGGTCCAGGTCGGCAGCCTCACCCAGCAGGTCGGCGCCACCTCGGTGGCCGGTGCGGCGGGCGGGCTCGGCGTGATCCGGCAGGGCGCGCCGATGGTGACCGCGCTGCTGCTCGGCGGCGCGGCGGGTTCGGCGATCGCGTCGGACCTGGGCGCGCGCACGATCCGCGAAGAGGTGGACGCGTTGCGCACCATGGGCATCGACCCGGTCCGGCGGCTGGTCGCGCCGCGGCTCGCGGCCATGATCGTGCTCACCCCGCTGCTCTGCCTGCTCGTCATCTTCATGGGCGTGTTCACGGGTTACGTGGTGGCCGTCGGCTTTCAAGGGGTGACGCCGGGCAGCTACCTGTCCTCGTTCGCGGCCTTCGCGACCATGGCCGATCTCGGCGTGGCCATCGCGAAATCGATCGTCTTCGGCGTGATCGTGCTGATCGTCGCGTGCCAGCGCGGTCTGGAGGCGACGCACGGCCCCAAGGGCGTGGCGAACGCGGTGAACGCCGCCGTGGTGATCGGCGTGATCGCGGCGTTCGGCGTGAATCTCGTGATCACCCAGCTCGTTTCGATGTTCCTGCCGCAGAAGGTGGGCTGATGATGCAGCATCGCGGAGCGATTCGATGAGGGGCGGTGGTCGGGCGGCGGGTGGGCCCGCCCCCTATCGGCCGTTCGGCCGGGCCGTGCGGTTCGCCGAGCGCGGCACCCGGCCACCGCTGACGCTGCTCGAATCGCTCGGGCATCAGCTGACGTTCGTGTCCCAGGTGCTCGCCGCGGTGCCGCATACGCTGCGCAGCTATCGCAGACAGACCATGCTCACCCTGACCGACATCACCTGGGGCAGCGGCAATCTCATCGTTGGCGGCGGCACCGTCGCGGTGCTGATCTTCCTCGGCGTCGCGGTCGGCGGCTCGATCGGCGTCGAGGGCTTCACGGCGCTGAACATGGTCGGCATGGGCCCGCTCACCGGCTTCGTCTCGGCCTATGCGAACACCAGGGAGATGGCGCCGATGGTCGCCGCCATCGGCTTCGCGGCGCAGGCGGGCTGCCGGATGACCGCCGAGATCGGCGCGATGCGGATCTCGGAGGAGATCGACGCGCTGGAAGCCATCGGCATCCGGCCGATCCCGTTCGTGGTGACCACCAGGGTGATCGCGGGCATGATCACCATCGTCCCGCTCTACCTGCTGACGCTGATCCTCAGTTATCTGTCCTGCGCGGTCGTGGTCAACGTGCTGCACGGGCAATCCTCGGGCACCTACTACCACTATTTCGACGCCTTCCTGCAACCCGGCGACGTGCTCGCGTCGCTGATCAAGGCGACGGTGTTCGTGGTGATGATCATCCTGATCCACGGCTACCAGGGGTTCTACGCGACCGGCGGGCCCGAGGGCGTCGGCCGGGCCTCGGGGCGGGCGATTCGCGCCAGCCTGGTGCTGGTGGTGGTCGCGGACATGATCCTGACGATCGTCTTCTGGGGTCTCGATGTCGGAATCAGGATCTCGGGGTGACACATGCCGGTCTTCGTTGATCATTCCGGACGCACCGCCGGGCGCTGGATGCTGCGGTTGCGCGGCCTGGCGGTGGCCGCCGTGCTCGTGGTCGTCGCGGTGTTCACCACCCAGTACGCGCAGGGCGAGTTCGCGGATCGCTTCGCGCTCACCATCGACGCGGCCACCCTCGGTGAGGGACTGGCGCCCGGCGCCGAGGTGAAATTCCGCGGTCTCGCGATCGGGACCGTGCGCAAGGTCGACACCGTGGGCTACGGCCACCAGCGCATCGAACTGGAATTGGATCGCGGGCAGGCGGCCGCCCTCACCGACGATGTGTCGGCCCGGTTCACCTCGTCGAACATCTTCGGTTCCAGCGCCATCGAATTGGTGAACACCGGCAAGGGCGGCAAGCTCCCGGAGAACACCACCCTGTTCATCGGCGCCAATGCGACGAACGCGACGGTGTCGAGCGTGTTCCGCCGCGCCGCGCGGCTGACCCAGGTGCTCGATTCCGAAACCGTGCACGCCCTGTTCGATCTGCTGCTCGACAACACCGCCTCGCTCGGGCCCGCGGTGCAGTCGTTTTTCGCCACCGCCCGGGTGCTGGCCACGAATCAGCGTGCGCCACTGGGGCATTACCTCGACATCGGCGCGGACGTGAGCACCGGCATCGCGCAGACCACACCGCCGGTGGTCGACGTGATCCTCGGCGTACTGGACAACAGCGAGTACTTCGGCCACCAGGAGAATCGAGAGCGGACCAAACACGCACTGGCGACGCTGGATACGGCGCTGCTGCTGCCGGTCGCCGATCTGCTGCGCCGCGACAACCCGGACCTGGCCGCCGTCATCGGCGGCGTGCTGGATCTGGTGGTGCCGATCAGCGCGTCGATCGGCACCGTCGCACCCGCCTACAACCGCCTGCCCGCACTGCTGGAACGGATCGACAGCGCGTTCCCGGTGGTGGACGGACGGGTCCGGCTCCAGCTGGAGGTCATCGTGAAAAACATGCCATACCTTGCGGATTCGATCATCGGGGCGCCGCGATGAACAGTGTCACCGCCGCGGGCATCAAGCTCGGCGCCTTCTTCGTGATCGTCGCGGCCTGCTCGGCGTTCATCGTCGCCGCGCTCAATACGCCGGTCCCCGAGGACAAAGTCACGTATCACGCGGTCTTCACCGATGTTTCGGGGTTGTACGCGGGTGACGTCGTGCGGATGTCGGGTGTCGCGGTCGGCAAGGTGGACGCGGTCGAGCTGGCGGGCACCCAGGCGCGGGTCCGGTTCACCGTGGACCGGCAGCGGCCGCTCTACGACAACACCGAAGCCGCGGTGCGCTACCAGGATCTGATCGGGCAGCGCTACATCGAGTTGCTGACCGCGAAACCCGCCGGCACGCGACTCGCGGCGCAGGGCACCATTCCGGTGACACGCACCATCCCGAGTTTCGACGTGTCCAAGCTGTTCAACGGCTTCAAGCCGCTGTTCGAAACGCTGGATACCGCGCAGCTCAACCAGTTCGGCATGAACCTGCTGCGGGTACTGCAGGGCGACGGCAGCGGCATCGGCCCCGCGCTGGCCGACCTGGACCGGCTGACCAAGCACGCCAAGAGCAGCGAGGCCGTGGTGGTGCTGTTGATCCGCAACCTCGGCGAGATCTCGGGCTCGATCAGCGGGAAGTCGGCGGCGGTCGGCGATCTGGTGAAACAGCTCAACGGGGTGCTCAACCAGTTCGGCAGCCGCACCTCGATGATCCTCACCGCCATCGAACAGGCCAATCGCACCATGGCGCCGCTGATTCCGCTGCTGGAGGAACTGCGCGGCGCCTACGACGACAGCTACCTGCCGCTGGACGGGTTGCTGCGCCGGTTGCTGCCGCAGACCGATCAGCTGGTCGAGATCCTCTCGCTCGTACCGTCGCTGCTCACCGGGCTGAACCAGCGGCTACCCGCGGGTGGCGAGGCGAAGACGTACTCATGTGCGAACGGAGAGCTGGGGCTACCCGGGCTCGGCAGCGTTGTGCTCGGGAATCAGAAGCTGGTGGTGTGCAAATGACCGGTGGCACCGGACAACTCCTCGCGATACCGGTTCGGCTGCTGGCCGAGCTGAAATCCCTGCGCACCGAAAAGGCCGAGTCCTGGACGCAATTGCGCTGGGGTGTCGCCGGTGTGCTGGCGACCGTGCTCGCCCTGCTCGCCGCCGGGGTGCTGTACGTGGTGCCGTTCGGCGAGCAGTCCTACACCGCGGACTTCCGTACCTCGGGCGGGGCGCGCTCGGGCGACGAGGTGCGGATCGCGGGCATCAAAGTGGGACAGGTTCGTTCGGTTGCGCTGGTGGGCGATCACGTCGAGGTGCGCTTCGGGGTGGACAGCGGTGTGCACGTCGGGGACGGTTCGGCGGTCGCGGTGAAGATGCTGACCCCGATCGGCGGGCACTACCTCTCGCTCGAGCCGAAGGGCGAGCGCGCCTTGGGCGGCAAGCACATTCCGCCGGAGCGCACCACCACGCCGTTCGAGCTGACCGACATCATCGACGTCGCCACGCCGGTGCTCAGCAAGGTGGACGGCAGCACCCTGCGCGGCACCATCGCCGAGGTGAACGCGGCACTGGCCGGTCAGCCCGACGCGGTGCGCTCGATCGTGGGCAATTTCAACGACCTGTCAGGGGTATTGGCCCAGCGCTCGGATCAATTGAACTCGGCTCTGCGGGTTTCCGACGAATATGTCGGCGCGATCGCGACCGATCGGGCGGTGCTCGCCGACTTCGTGCGCGAACTCGGCACGGTCGCGGTCG
>NZ_BAUA01000012.1 GCF_000710915.1 Nocardia brasiliensis IFM 10847 | reverse complement strand
GATCTACGGGCCCGATGGCACCGAGATCCCGATTCACGCACCTGAGGCCGTATTCGATTCCGCAGCCGAGAGTTGGGGCGGGGAACCGGTCGGTGAGCCACTGGCCCGGCCACCGCAGCTCGATCCCGGGCCCGAATGGTGAGGCCGGTGCGCAATGACGAACAACGCCTCCTCAACTGCCTTGAACGGTCACGGACTCACAGCATTTCAGCACACCGTTCCTCTCCGCCGGCGACCGCGGCCCCGTGAGCTGGCGGTGAACACAGATGGACTCGTCGACGAAAACCGTTGCCGCGACAGCGTTTGCCGTACCGATCGGGCTGCTGCTGTTACTGCTGATGATCGTCGGCGCCGACCCTGCCACCTCGTGCGCGACGCCACTGCCGGCGGGCGCGGCTTCGGGTGTGAGCGGCCCGACGGGCCACAGTGTCGCCGGGTTGAGCGAGGCTCAGTTGCGGTTGGCGCGCAACGGGGTCGCGATCGGGCGGCAGCGCGGGATGTCCGAGTCGGTGATCATCGCCGAACTCGCCGCCCAAGCCACCGAGTCCACGTTCCGCAATCTCGCCAATCCCGCTGTGCCGGAATCGCTGCGCTATGCCAACGATGGATTGGGCTACGACCACGATTCGGTGGGCCCGCACCAGATCCGCGTCAGCATCCACGGGGCGGTCGGTATCGCGGCATTGATGGATCCGATCTACCAGATCAATTGGTTCTACGACAAAGCCGAACGCCTCGGTGCCCGCGCGCAGCAGATGTCACCGGCCGAGCTCGCCCAGGCGATCGAGGTCTCCGGCCCGAATGCGTATGCGTCGCAACTGGATCTGGCACATCGGCTGTATGCGATGTTCGCCGGGATCGAGGTGGGTTCGATGCCACGCACCGAGCCCGGCGCGGTGGCGGGCGGGTGCGGGCCGGGCGGGTCGGGGACACCGATGCCGGTGACGGGCAGCGGGTTCGGGCGGGCGGTGATCGAGCACGCGGCGCGCTGGATGGGCACCCCGTACGTGTGGGGCGGAGGCGACAGCACGGGGCCGACCATGGGCGGGTTCGACTGCTCCGGGTTGACGTTGTACGCGATCTATCAGGCCTCAGGCGGACAGATCCGGCTACCGCACTACACCCAAGCCCAACAGGATCACCCCAGCGCGCAACAGATCCCGTTCCCGCAGAAGGCACCAGGGGATCTGATCTTCTTCACCGCGGCCCCCGGCAGCGACTCCCATCATGTCGGGATCTACTACGGCCGCGACGAACAGGGCCGCGATCTGGTGCTACACGCACCACAGACCGGGCAAACCGTCACCCTCACCCCACTATCGGCGTGGCAGGGCGAGCACATGGACATCCGCCGCTACCAGCCACCGGCCAGTCGATCCTGAACGCGCTGGACCGATCTCACGTCCACGGACGTGGGCCCTTGCCCCACCCGCGGTCGACCCATCCGGCGGGCGCGGCCTTCGGAATGGGCACGGCGGCGGGCATCTGCGCCCGCCGGATGGATCCCTGCCCAGGTAGGTGGGGGCGGTGAGCGACCCGACCGGAGTAGCGATCGCTGAACAGCCGCTGTGGCGGGGACGACGACCCAGGGCTGCGCCCCTCACCGGCCACTGCACCGATCCGAGGACTCGACCCCAGGAGCACCGAACACGGCCAGCTGTGTGCTGCCGGACACCCCGAAAAGGACCCCTCCCATGACGACGATCGACACCACAACCCGGCTGGAAGACCACACGGCCCCAGCGCTGCCCACGCCCCGTACTGATGATCTACTCGCGTCGCTGACAGCAACGGTGTTCGGCGACGGCGACTACCGGAATCAGGCGCGGATCCGCGACGTGATCGCCGCCCTGGGAGATATCCCGGGCAACGGGGAAACCCAAGCCGAGGAAGCGCGCGATTGCTATCGCCTGCTCGAACGCGTCATCGGCGAGCTGGGCGGATCGGCACGCACGATCGCGGCCGACGAGGGCACGTGCTATGCGGTGTTCGACTGGGCCGCGGCGCTGGCTCCACGGCTGATGGTGCTGCTGCCAGGCCATCTCAAACTCGCCATCGCCGCGATCGAAAACCTCGGTGACGGCGATTCCCCATTCCAGCAGCGGTGCCTGCGCGATCTGGATACCGCCGCGGCCACCGGAGTCGGACTCGTGACCGAACTCGACCACGGCAGCGACGCGATCCACCTCGAAACCACGGCCACATGGCTGCCCGAGCAGCGCGCCTTCCGACTCGATACCCCCACGGCCGGTGCGGTGAAGTTCATGCCCAATACCGCTGCCGCGGTGCCCCGCTGTGTGGTCGTGTACGCCCGCCTGATCGCCGATGGCGCCGACGAGGGGGTCTGGCCGTTTCTGATGCGGCTGCGCACCACCGAAGGACTGGTCGACGGCGTGGAGGTCAAGGCGTTGCCGGACAACGGATACGGGCTGTGGATGGACAACGCCATGACCCTTTTTCATGGCGCGGGATTGCCGGAGTCGGCCCTGCTCGGCGGGGACGTCGCCAGCTTCGATGCCCAAGGCCGGTTTCACTGTGCGCTGACTGAACGGCAACGCTTCGCGCGCACGACCAGCCCGCTGCACTCGGCACGGTTGTGCACGGCCGGGGCGGCGGTGTCCGCGGCGCGCGCCGGGCTGGCGCTGGCTGTCGGCTACGCCCGCCACCGCCGGGTCGGTCCGGAGGGAGCAGCGATGATCTCCCACGACCATGTGGCCGGCCAGCTCGCGCACGCCATGTCGGACATGTGGGCGATGACGTGCCTGGTGAACGCCGTTCGCGCCCACTGCGGGCACGAGAGCACCGACGCCGGCGAAGTGGCGCTGTGGGCGATGCTCACCAAACCGGTGGCCTCCTACACGTCCTGGCAGGTGATCGAGATGTGCCGGCAGCGGCTGGCAGCTCAGGGCATGCTGCGCGCGAACTACCTCCCCGACTACGTCGCGCTCTGCGAAGGCATCTTGACCGCCGAAGGGGAGACCTGGGCGATGCTCGGGGCGGCCGGACGGGCCCTGCATCGAACGGGCATCCCGCACCTGACCGGCATCGATGAACACCCACACCAGTCGTGGTACCGGCTGCTGGTCGCACGCGAGCGAATCCTGGCCAAGGAGGCCGACTCGACGCGCCGATCCGATAGCGCGGCAATAGAACTCGCCACCGCCGTCGCCGTCCGCACGGCTGTGGACTGCATGTGGACCGCCGCAACGGACGCGAATGAACCTGCCGCGCAACACATCCTGTACGATCTCGCGGCGTTGTACGGAATGCGGTACGTCAGCGAGCACGCGAACTGGTACAACGCGCACGGGTTGCAGGGCCGGGGCCGCGCTGCGGGTCTGGGCCGCACCATGGCCGCCCGGACAGCGACCGTGGAACTGCGCCTGCCGATCCTGGCACGCGCGTTCGCCCTGCCCGAGGAGCTTCCCGCACCGATCGCCGCAGACACCACCGCACGGTGGATCGGCTTCGCCGGATGGGAACTACCGATCCGATCGCTGTCGAGCCCTTGCGCGGTCCGTGATGACTGATCCCCGCAGCGCCCAAGACGCCGCCCTTGCGCGCCCTCACAGGGACACCCAGCCCGCCCGGCGCCGGTGCGCGCGATCGCGCGCAGCGAACGCGAACCCTGTCTCCCGCCTGCGGAATCGGGGATGAGGACATGGCGAGGTTCGGATCAGAGCGAGGCGTGAGCGCAGTCCCCACCGAAATACAGCAGCGGATGCTCAAACAACTCCAGAACGTGACCGCCGACATCTACCGCATGTCCGAGGCCACAGGCCAGGACCGGGGGACTTTGCGCGATCTGCACGCTTGTGCGCGGCTGCTCGAAGAGCAGGCCCGCGAGATCGGCATCCCGGAGCGATGGATCGCGCACGTGCGTGCGCGAGGCACTACGGGCGTTCGCTGGAGCGCGCGGCAGCAGCTGCCGGCGAGCCGGACCGAAGCGCGCGAACAGCAGCTAGCGCGTCTGCACGCTCAAGTAGACCAGCTGTTCGAGATGGCGGCCGTCCAGACAATCTACCGCGACAACCGCGGTTGGATCGAACCGCCGCTCGCGGAGCGCTTCGATGAGTTCCAGCGATTGCAGTGGCTGCGGGTCAGGCTGGTCGCACGAGCACTCAACATCACCGGCGCCGAGGTCGGCACGCGCTGGTCCAGCGAGCCCCGGCGATGGACGGCGTTACTGGAGAAAACCCGCTCGTACTCAGCGCCGGAGCTGTCGAAACGGTGGAAGTCCTACACGAGCGCAGTCGCGGTCGCCCACGCACGCACGCGGTACCAGGCGCTGCGGACGGTGGGCCTCGACCCTGACCGCGCACCCGCCCCGCCACATCCGCACGAACTCAACTCCGCCGCCGAAACCGCATGGCGCACAACCAACTCGGACGTCACGACGGGCAGCGCTGGATCGACGACCACCGCCGATTGGGAGCGTGGCGCACGGATCGCCGAAGCGGTCGATGCGGCCGCCCCGCAACAGCGCGATGCGGAGGTAGCCGACACCGACAACCCGGCGGTGACCGCGACACCGGAGATTTCCCAGCTGAACACGGAGATCGAACCATGAGCGCCATACATGAAAGACCTGTCCAACAACGAGATTCACCTTCACAGGGTGTGCGGCGAACCGAGCAAACGCCAATACCGATTCCCGTCGAGGCCTGGAGGTCGAGATGAAATCACGTCGGTCCCCGGCCGCGGACACCATGGTCAGTCCAGAAATGGTCGTCCGTCTGCGGGCCGGAGAACTCCACACCTATACCCGCACCAGCCAATTCGACCGTATCGCGGCCCAGCACCGATTCCACGACGCGCCCAGTTTCGACCGCTACGTGTTCGCGTTGCTCGATATAGGCATCGACTACGACGCGCTGCGCCAGGCCGAAGCCCGGTGGGCCGCCGAACGGGCCGGGGGCACGCTGGCGGTGCTGGCCGCAGGCGGGCCACGACTGCGGCTGTTCTCCGCAGCCACCATGATCAGCTTCACCGTCTGCCGCAGCGACGGCCACCTGCTCTGGCACGATCACTTCCGGCGACCGGCCACTATCGGCACCCCGGCCAGTGCTGCCGAAGCAGCGGCACGGCAAGCGATCTGGCTCGCCTGGCGGGCCCGCACCCACGCCAAAGCGCCCGCGGCGACGCTGCGACTGGTCATGGCTCACAGCTACGACATCACCACGCGCAGACTCCAGCACGCGGCCGAGACCGCGGGACTGATGCTGGAGCTGTCGATCAGTGGCAGGCACAACCCCGCCGCCGAACAGCGAGGCCGACGCGACATCGTCGGCTGGTCCGAACTCGACCTTCGCTATTTGTTCGACAAAGACCGGGAGTCGGCATGAACAAGCCGATCACCGCAGTCTTCGCCAGCGTCGCGGTCACCGCGCTGCTGAGCGGATGTGCCCAGGCTTCAGATGCCCAGGCGCGCAACGTCGCCCAGTGCGGCACCGAGGGCCTGGAATCCGCGACCGGCCGGACCGACGTGTGCTCGGCGGAGTCGGTCCTGCTCGCCGCGGTGGAGACGATTTTCGGCTACCGGCCCAGCGACCAACCCGATCAGCGTGCCGCATTCCGCGCGGCCGGCGACCTGATCGCACCGAGCTTCGCCGAACAGGCAGAACCGTCGGCGCTGGTGTGGGCGCCGATCAGCGCCCAGCAATGGCAGCACTGGCACCGCGACGGCATCGACATCGCCACCCTGGTGCGCCTCACCCGCGACGACCACCCACCCGACACCTCCACGTCGACAGGCCGGGTCCTGTCGGTCGAGCTCCGGCCCGCCGACCAGCCACCGATCGGTTTCGCCGTCTACGCCCGCGCCGGCCGCACCACGACCTCGGCGGCATGGCAGCTCACGGGATTAGAGGTGATCGCATGAGCGAGGACCCGGTCGAGCAGGGCGGGCGAGCGATGCAGCAGAGCTTCATGCAAGCGATGCAGACCGCGGCGATGGTGTCGGGGTTGTTCGGGCGGCGCGCCGGGGAAGCACGGTCGCAGACGGAGTTCCTCCAGCGAATGCGCGTCGGAGAGAGCAGGGAGCAGCGCTCCGCGTTCGAGCACTGGTTGCGGGTGCAGAAGAACTTGGCGGTCAATCCGCTCGAAGTCGCTCTCGCTCAAGCCAAGATCGACGAAGTCGAGCAACGCATCGAAGGGCACAAGGAAGAACTGCGGGCAACGACAGCGAAGATCGACCGCGCCGACAAAGATCTTGAGCGCCGTGAGAAGGCTGACAAGCTCGCCCGCAAGCACAAGAACGAGCTCCACAAGCTCGACAAAGAATTAAAAAACCTGCTGATCCAAATCCGCCGCCGCGCAGCGGGACTGACCGACACGCTCACCGACCATGGCGGCAAGGAGGGGGTGGCGGGAGCGTCGTCGGCGGCCTACGCGGCAGCGCAGGCCAGCGCAGGACTGTCCGAGGAGAACGCCGAAGCCGGGCAAGCGTTCGACCGGCGTTTTGCCGAGGACACCGGTGTCGACCCCGATGATTTCATCGACGCCGGGGTTGTGCCCGAGGCCGAGGCCCCGGTCGAGGACGTTATCGATGCCGAGATCGTCGAGGACTTCGATCCGGCTACCGGGGCAGAGCAGCCGGGTGCGGCCTCGAGGGTGTTCGTCGCCGACGTCAACGGGCTGGCCGAAACGCTGACGGTGCTCAATTACCTCGACCACGACTTCACCAGCGCCGAAGGCACTTCCGCCGCGCCGCTCGCCGATGGGATCGGGTTCGAGGCCGCCTTCGCCGACGCAGGTCCGCTATCCACGGACACCACAGTGCACAGAGATCCGGGATTGGACATCGATTTCGGCCCTCCACTGGCACTGCCCGCCGCGCCGGATCTGGAGTTCGGCCCGTGAACCACCCACCGATACCGGCGTCGCGTGACGGCAGGAGGCGCTGACATGCAGACTCCGACCCCGCTACACATTCTGCTGCTCAACGGTATTCAAAACCTGGCCTGCGACAACTGGACCAGGATCACGAGATCTGTCGCCGCGAGACATGGCACACCGTCTGCGGAGACCGACGAGCAGATAGCGTTGAATGAGCGCACGCTGAGCCAGCTCGAAGAGCTGGCGTCGCTGGTGGGCTGCCCGCATTCGTGGCTGAATTACGCCCGCCGAGCAGGCGAACGTGGCCAGCCCGCGGACCCGCAGAGAGCCTTCTACAGTCCCGACGAAGTTCCCCGTCCCGTGCTGATCGCGGCACTAACTCGGCAAATCCACGAATTGCAGAACGGCGCAGGCATTCTGGCCGCCCATACGCTGCGAAACCCAGATCTCGACCGTGGCGAGCACGCGAACTTCAAAGCCGTGATGGGCGTGGTGTGGCAGCGCCTCGGCGCTGTCTCCCACGAACTCGCTGTGACCGACCGCGAACGTGAGCAGATCTGGTCACGCCACGGCGGCCGACACTGGGCCAACATCGTCGCCCGAGAGCTGAACGGCCACACAGATCAACAACTGGCTGCACGCTTCCACACCGTCGCTGATGCGGACATCTCGATGGTAGCGGCGCCGCTGATCGTGTGCCTGCGGTCCGGAATAGCCCTGGACGACATCACCAAACAGATGCCGGACTCCTCGGATCGGATGGTCGAGCTGGTCGGCGTCGCACTCGATGCCATGCCGCGCGACCCCCAAGGGCTCGCCGTCCACGACGCGGTCGCCGCCACCACGCTGGGCGAGGAGTCCGGTACCGAGCACATATCCGACGAATCCGCTTGGGGCGATGCAGGACTGGCTGCGCCACAGGTTCCGGACTACGGGAGCGAGCCATGACCGGCCGCGAACGGTGCCGCACTCACTTCTTTGTCACCATCATTTCCCGATCGGAGCATCACCGATGACTCACCCACTACCCGGGGCACACGATCTGCCCAGCTGGAAGCTGCGGCTGCTCGAGAGGATCCAGAACATAGCCGCCGAGCGTGCCAAAGCATCCGAGCATGGCTTCCCGCGATATGAACGAGCCGACGGCGCGGGGGATCTCAAGATTCAGACCTGGCGCACTCATCTGCTGGTACTCGCCTCCGATCTGCACGAACTCGAGCGGCACGCCCGCGCGATGGGGGTGCCGGAGGCCGCGCTCGAAGCGGTCCGCGAGGCAGGGGAGTGGGGCTTGCGGTGGGGCGAGAGCGTGCACTCACCCCCGCTGATGCGTCGTAGCGAAGAACCTGTGCGCTCGTTCATGGTCGACGGGATCGCCAACGATGTCTGGGAGATCGAGCACATGGCGGTGATCCGAGTCGAACACGAGCTGCGCAACCACACTCGTCGATTCCCCCACGATCCCGAGGCGACGGCACAATTCGACCGGAACATGGCCGCGTTGTGGGAACGTGCGGCTGCCAGCGCGGCGGTCATCGAGCTGACCGGCGCTGAAGCCCAGGAGATCTGGGGGCGCGACGCGCACGGCTGGCGCCACCTGAGCGCGGTGACCGTGCATACCTACAGCGACGTCGACCTCTACGAGCGCTGGCGCACCCTGGCCTGGGGCGGGCGCGAACACACCGTCCGCCGCACCACCGACAACCTCGGTGTCTCGACCGGCACCGACGGCCCCCAGCCACCGCTGCCGGAAGTCCTCATCGACCGTGCGCGCGAAGCCCTGTCCACGCGAGCAGATGATCCCCGTGCCGAAGACCCGGTCGAGGCGGCCTTGGCGAGCGCAGTGCAGGCGAGCTGGATCAACGAGCCCGACGGCCATGACGGCCCGGTGCCCCGCGATCCCGGTCACCCGGTCGAGCCCGAGCTGTGAGCGGTGAAGACCATGACCGACCCAACCCCCTCAGCCTGGGACAGAATGCTCGACCAGCTGCGCGGCATTCAGCGCTTGGCCGCAGAGGAAACCCACGTCAGACACCTGTTAACCAACTACCAGAGCAGCGGTGACCCACGGCTGGACGAACAGCGCCTGGCGGAGTTGACCGGCACGCTGGCGGATCTGCAACACGAACGTGAGCACATCGAGCGGCACGCTCTGGAAGCCGAAGTCCCACCCACAGTGATCGACGATGTCCGCAGGGTCGGATTCGGCGGTGCTCGCCCGGTGCCAGGTCCCGACTCATCGACCGGGCCGGCGTCGCGGGACTACTTCGAGAAGTTCTGCCTGGGCATGATCGAGATCGAACGGTGGGACCTCGAGCGCATGCTGAGCCTGGAAGTCCTGCGCCGCGAACTGATCGCGGCCGGCCGCTGGAGTTTCGGACAAAACCCGCTAGCGGTCTGGAAATTCGCCGAGAACACCCACATCCAATACCAGCGGGTCGCCGCGCTGGCGGCGGGGGCACGGATCACCACGACCGAGGCCGCCACCGTCTGGGGCGCCACCGCGGACAGTCTCCGACAATTGCGCGCCGACACCCGCGAGCGTGTCGATGAGATGAGCGTGATCAGCGAATGGAGCAAATACGCGATGGCAAGCCCCAAACTTGCCCGCCCACCCTATGTCTCCGATGACCTCGATGTCGCCGCAGTGCTGGCCGAGGCGGGGGTGAGCCCACCGACCCCGCAGCAGATGTTCGACCTCGTCGCGGCAACAGTGCACGGGGAATTCGCCGACGTGGACGCCACCGCGGACCACCGCCTCGGCGGCGGCCCGGCGGCCATGACGCAAGCGGTCAACGACGCCCTGACCGACGACGCGCCCCACTGGTCCAGCGACCGCGACGACACAAACCACCGCCCTGAGATCTCCTACCCCGACCTGGGTCCGGACAACTGAGCCACCGACGAACGGAGCCGCCGCTACCTGACCGAAAGACACCACTTCGCCTGCGTTTTTCGTCGGCCGCTGGTCACGGGGTACCGACCAGCACGCCGAACCCGATCGCCGGGGACATCCGAACACCGCCGCCACCTCGCATCGACGATTCGTGGCGCGCACCCCCTCCGCAGGAGGTCGACGATGTCCACCCACACCTATCCAATCCCGACCGCGCTGTCTCAGCGCGTTGCCCTCGCCGAGAAGTCAGCGTCATGAGCTGGCCCGAGCGGCGAAGCGGTCCCAGCAGTCCTAAGTACTACTCCGATGCCGCCGATCCTGATGAGGCCCAACTCCACGCCGACGCAGCACAGTGGCACTACCTGCTCGAGATCGCCGGCCATGCTGACACCTCCCAGCAAGGCGCCGAATTCAGAACCCAGGCAAGCCAGTTAGCGGCCAAATGGAGCCGCCACCCCTCGCTGGTGCGCCAGCACCAGTGGATTCGGCAACGCGACGCGTTCGCGCTGTGGCGCGATCATCCTGATAAGGCTGCCCGAGACCTACGGGACCTCGAGCGCGCCCACGTCGCGGGCGGGGAAGGCGTCGACGAGTTCGGGCTGCGGTGCCTGCGCCAGGCCGGTGAACAGACCGGCCGCTTAGAACGCGGCATCACCGGTTCCGAACAAGACAGCGCTCGCTGGCAACCGCTCACTCAAGCACCCGGCACGACCGCCGAGGCGAATACGGACCGCGGCACCGGCACGACAGCCGGGGAGCTTCCGGAGTCGACACCATCGCCACCAAACGTGCTCGATCGTGCATTGGGAATCCCGCAGTCGCTGCTGAACCTCGACGAGGTCGGCGCGGTCATCGCCGGCATCGATCGCGCTCTTGATAACACCGAAGAACTCGGCACCTCCGATGACGAGGTGTCCGCCGCCACAGCTGAACACGAGCGAACGGCCCCGGAAGTCGCCGCACCCACCGCCAGGCAACAGCGTGACGCGCTACAGGCGCTACAAGACCTGTATGCCGAGCACACACGCACGGTCGAGGCGACCAACGACTTGGCCGCTGATTCGGTCAAATACAACCTCACCAAAGTTGCGGCGCTGGAACAGATCAGCGCGAAGTACCGGAGCGCTCGCGTGGCCGCCGCACTGGCCGGTGCCCCGACCGAGGTGATCAAAAGTGTCTCCGCGGCCGGACAGGGCGGCACTTATTGGCGTGACGGACCGGGCGATCCACGCGTGGATCCCACCGCGATCGGCCAGACGGACGTCGACCACACACCCGACCGTCACGACGGCCCAGGCGCTCCGGACCCGCCCGCATTTGCAACGAACGCTTCGAATAGCGGAGTCGCTATCGGCCAGGCCGTCGACGCCGCCTCAGCCGCCGCCGAACACGGCGACTGGCAGAGCCCCGAGAGCGCCGAGGTGAGTCGGTCGTCTCCGCCTCAGGAGGTCGTCAAAGGCGTGGATCTATGAAAACCCATGCCAGTCAACCTCGTTCATCCACAGAGAGGAGTAAATGACCATGATCGCGACCCGGGAGACCCGGCGCCGGACCAAACGCGGGATCGGGGAGGAGACCGCGCTGCTGCTGGCGTTCGCGGTGCTGGTGATTGCCGTGCTGGGGGTGTGGGCGGCGCTGTGTGTGGGGTGTTGGTGGGCCGGGGTGCCGGTTGCTCGCCATCCGGTGTCCGCGCTGCTGGGGGTGGTGTCAGGGCGGCAATCGTGGCCGTGGCAATCCACGGTGGTGGTGGTCTTGTTCTTCGCTGTCGGCGTGGGAGTAGGGCTGGGCTGCTGGCGGATGCTGCACGCGGGCAGCGAGATCGACGCTGCGGCGCGCACCATGCAGCGGCCCCGCGAGATCCGGCTGGGGCGGGTGCGCGATAACGCGATCGCCAACCAGCGGCTGCTGCGTGACGCCGCTCCGGAGATCCGGGCCCTCAAAGGTCCACCGCTGGGCACGACCGTGATCGGGGGAGTAGGGCTGTATGTGCCTGCCGAGCTCGGGGTGACCATCACCGCGGGTACCCGTACGGGCAAAACGATGGCCTGGGCGATCCCCGCAGTGTTGTCGGCGTGGGGGCCGTGCCTGGCGACATCGAACAAACCGGATCTGTACCGGCACACCGCGCTCGGGCGCGAGAGTGCCGGCCGAGTGTGGCTGTGTGACCTGCAAGCGGTTACCGGGCACACCGTATGCGGGTTCTGGGTCGACCTGCTCGCCCAAGTGGAAAACCTGCCAGCCGCGCGGAAACTGGCGAGCTTCTTCGTCTCCGCCGCCGCAGGATCTGCCGCACAAGCAGCAAATGCGAAGGTGGACAGCTATTTCGACGGCGGTGCGCAAGAGCTGCTGGCGCTGTATATCTACGCCGCGGCCTGCGTGCAAGGCGACCTGCTCCATGTCGCCGAATGGCTTGGTCGCGACCAAGACCTGACCCCGGCGTTGATCCTGCGCCACTACGGTCACCAGCGCGCCGCCGAGCGCATCGCCGAATCCCAAGCCCTCTACGCTCGTCAACGAGATGGGCTCTATGACATGGCCCGGCGGTTCCTCGGGGCACTCTCGGATGAGGGCTACGCCCGCATGGTCACACCACCGCAGCGCTACCAGCTGCGCGTGCGCGAAGCCCCATCCAAGACCGGCAGCGGCACGAGCGTGGTGATCGACCGGACCGAACAGAAGCCGACCCACGACCTGCCGGAGTTCCGGCCGCGCGAGTTCGTCACCTCGACCGACACGCTGTACGCGCTGTCGATGGCCGGACCCGACAGCGCCACACCGTTGACTGCGGCGTTGGTCGGACAGATCTTCGAGGCCGCCCTCATCAGTGCCCGCGCCCGACCCGATGGCCGGTTGACAGTGCCGTTGCTCGCGGTGCTCGACGAGGCGGCAAACTGTGCACGCATCGGCGAGCTGCCCTCCTACTACACCTACGCCGGCGGGTGCGGCATCGTCCTGATCACCATCCTGCAAGTGCTCGAGCAAGGCGAAGACCTCTGGGGCGCAAACGGTTTGAAGACCATGCGCGCGCAGAGCATCGAGGTCTACGGCGGCGGCATCGCCGCGGTGGACTACCTCGAACACTGGGCGGCGATGGCCGGCCCGCACGATGTGGCCGACCGCTCCCGCAGCCACGGCGCCGGGGGCACGAACCGGACACTGACCTGGCGAGGTGAGCCCATCCTCGACACCTCCTTGCTGGCGGCGCTGCCCAAAGACCGCGCCTTGGTGCGGCTCCCGGGCTACGGGCCGGTCGTGGTCCGCAAGAACTGGTGGCAGGACAGCGAATACGCGCCACTGATCCACTCCTCGCTGGCTCGATTCGAGAAGGCCGCCGCCGCGACGATCGCACTCCCTCCCGCTCTCACAGAAACCGACGACGGGGAAGGCCTATGAGCACCAGCACCGGATCGTCGTCGAAGGCACCGTGCTACAGCCACTTCGGCGCTTTCGCCGAGGACTGGTTGTTGCCCTACGTCACCGTGCGCCTGGCCGAGGCGAACCGGGAAAACACCTACACCTGGTGCCCGCAATGGTGGGCACATCGGGCCGTCGCGGTCCGCATCGCGCACCTGCACACCGCCTTCGAAGGCCAACG
Organism: Nocardia brasiliensis IFM 10847; assembly: GCF_000710915.1. Taxonomy (GTDB): domain Bacteria; phylum Actinomycetota; class Actinomycetes; order Mycobacteriales; family Mycobacteriaceae; genus Nocardia; species Nocardia brasiliensis_A. The sequence goes on along the minus strand of NZ_BAUA01000012.1, from coordinate 43,280 downwards.
CCGATCCGGCGCGGGCACCAGCTTGAGCACATGGCTGCTCTCAGTCGACGGTCACCTGCGCACGATCATGGATGCCGCCAACGGCCCGCTCTACCGTTGCACCCGCCTGACCCATGTGAGCACCCCGTCGCTGCCGTTCGACCCGGTGCCGGCGGGCTGGTTCGGGCAGCCTCCCACACCGGCACCGACACCACCCGGTGAAAAACCGCCCCCGCCAAGGCTGTTCGCCCACTATTCCGACTTCGTGCACGAGTGGCTGCTGCCGGTCACCTCGGTACGTATCGCGGCCAACAACCGCGAAGGCCAGTACAGCTGGTGCCGACAGTGGTGGCGGCACCGCAACGTGGTCCTGCGCTTCGCAGCCGTTCATCGCGCCTTCGAGGCCGCAGTCCGCGCCGACGACCCCGCCGCGATGAGCACGCTGTTCCTGCGCCACATCGACGTGCACCTGCGCGAGGTCCTCGACGCAGCCAAAGGCCCGCTATATCGCTGCACCCCCGATCAGCACACCGAATGCCCCGGTCTGCCGAGCACACCGATCCCCACCGCCTGGTTCGGCCCGCCAGGGGCGAAAACAACCACCCAGCGCTTGGGCTTCGGACCCGACTTCCGCTCCTTCACCGAACCCTCCGCCCGAAGGACAACCCCATGACCAAACCGATGACACTCGCACAACGAAAGGTGCTCAGAGCGCTACAGAATCAGGCCGTCGAGCTCGCCGCCATGACCGACACGGCAAATCAACGCACAGCCGAAACCGGCGAACGGCTGCCACGGTTCTGGTACGAGGATTACCACAGTCGCGCAACGCAGCGAGAAGCACTGGAAAAGGCAGCTTATGCCGGCGGAGTGTCGAAGGCGTGGATTGATCAGGTCCGTGAACGCGGAAGCAACGGCATCGGCTGGCGTGCCAATCTTCCCATGCGTCCTGCCGAACCGCTCGATCTAGACCGAGTCCTGGGCGATCTGGTCGCGGACGTGCAACTTCTCCAGGAATGGACTGTCTTCGACATTGCCCAGCGGATGCGCAGCCGGATACCGGAACAATCCGTGCCCGGTTTTCTCGAGCGAAATCTGCGGGCACTGCGGGCTCGGACCAACGGAATTGCGAACCTGCTCGGACTTGACGCCGAACTCGGCGAACAGCTGTGGGGTACCCCCGCGGACTGGGCGTACCCCGGGGCGAAATGGGTGATGGGACTGTCTGTCGACAGGACGCCTAACCCGTGGAACAACGCTGCCGAAATTGATACCCGCGACTACGCACTGCAAGCCGTCGCGCTCGGTGTCGCCGGCATCGTTGTCGATACTGCTGACGCCGTAGCGTCGGTCGAAAGTCTGGCTGCGGCGATCGACAGCCTACTGCCACGTGTGGTGCGACCGTTCAAGGATGCAATCGGCGGAGCGGAGATCGCCTCTGCCGTCGCGGCCGCCGAATCCGAGTCGGCAGCGATTGAGGTCGTCGAAACGTGGACGGGTTCTTCACTATTCAGCGACAGTCCCGAGCCGGGTATGTGGAGCTACGACGCTGATCCCGACCGGAAGGTTCCGCAGCCGCAGTTCTCCGAGGCCGAATGGCTCGGGCGATGACCCGACCGCAACGGGAGCTTCGGGTTCGCGATCTACCCGCCCATCAGGCTGAGATCCTGGGCCGGATCCATGAATTAGCCAGTGAGGCACGATATCTGCGCGCAGGCGCCTCGACCGGCCAACGCGGTGCGCATTACGAGAACGACGGGTTCACGCGGCTGTCAGTGGTCGAGCGTGAACGGAAACTGACCGAGGCGCGCGCGTACAGGGACGGTATACCGCCCAGCTGGGTCGAACACGCACGCCAGCTCGGCCACAACGCTCACGAATGGACCCCCGAGCAGCGCCTGCCCGCCGCCAGCACACCACCGCGGCGCCGCACCGCCAGCCGGGTTATCACCGACACCCGCCAAATCACCGAAATGGCCGCAGTCCAGGCCGTGCGCGAACATCTGCTGGCCGAGATGCCAGGCGCCCTTACTCCGAATCCGGCGGAGGCGCATCAGTTCAGCAGAAACCTCGAGGCGCTGTGGACGCGTGCGGCCCGCACCGCCGACTCGGTCGCCATCTCGGCGAGTGACCGCGGCGAGATCTTCGTTGTCAGCGACGTCGAACTGCGTGACCGCGTCAGCGATTTCCTCGGCTACAGCCCTGGTGATCTCGACATGGTGTGGCGACGCCACGCAGCGGGCTCGATCGCCGCCAGCGTACGACGCTCCCTCAAGAACCTGCGCCGGGCCAACTCGGACAGAGGCGTCACGGCGCCCGATCCGGCGGCTCGGCAACCGCCAGACCCCGCGTCTTTGATCCAGCGAGCCCGCCAAGCCCTGACCACCCTGCTGGGCGAGCAATCAGACACCGGAGCTGACATCGACGCCGCGATCACCGACGCAACGCTCGCTGACGGCGCCGACCTCGTGGACACAGCTCCGGATACCGATCCCGGTTCGACTGCGATCACCGCCGTACCCGAACACGGGCACGACCCCTGACCGCCCGGCGGCGCAACGATGCCGCACCCGACCCCGATGCCCCTCTTCACATCTCCCCCCTTGGAAGGAACGACTATGAAGCGCCACGTGCATTTCGTCGGCAGCCTGCCCGAAACCCTCATGAGCAGTCCGCGTCAGGGGATGGAATGGTTCCTCGACCACACCGGAGGACAACCACTCACCGCGCTGCCCTGCGACTTGGATCCCAACTGGATCATCGCCTACCTGCGCGACTTGCAGACCCGCACCGACGTCCTCGAATTCGACAGCAGCGCAGACGATTACGCCGATTACAGCCACATGCCTTCCGGGCGAATCCGTCCCGGTGTCACCCTGGCTCCCGAACACCTCACGATGGGCCGCCTCGACAAGATCGAACACATCATCACGGACTACACCGCGCTTCGCCGTGAGCGGACGGGGATTGGCGACATCAAACTTCAACTCAGCCAACCTAATTCGCTTGACCTGAGTCTGTTCGCGCTGGCAGGCGCTGCCACCGCTGATGGGCTGCCGCTCCTGAAGGCATTGGGCCACCTCGGCGCGCTCACCACCGCGCTGCGCCATGTGCCGGTGTTCACCGAAGCGGTCTTCGACGAGATCGCGACCCTGACCAGAAGCCACGGCCCGATCATCACCTGGCAAGTCGAATCCCCGGTCGCGCTTCTGGCGGTGGTGAAAGCCACCGAACTGAATGCCGAAAGAATGGTCGCCGACATGATCGCCCGCCAGCTCGCCGGAGTGTTCGCCCGCCTGCACCGGCTCGGCGCGCACAGCAGCCTGCACCTGTGTTACGGCGACTACCGCCACACCGCCATGCTCGAGCCCCGCGGTCTCGCCCCCGCGGTCGCCCTGCTCAACCCCCTGGCCCGGTACCTGCGCCGCGACGGCACACCCCTGCCGATGGCCCATATTCCCTGCGCCTACGGGGCAGAACCTGCGCCGCTGGACTCCCAGTTCTACACGCCACTGCGACACCTGGACCCGGAATGGACCTTGAGCGCAGGCGTGGTGGGACCCAAAAGCCTGCTCGACTCCATGATCAGCCTGCGCCTGTTCGAACGAGCCGCCAACCGGCCCGCCCACGCCGTCACCACCGCCTGCGGCTTCGGGCGATGCACCCTCGCCGGCGCCGCACAAGCCGCCGCCACCATCGCCGCCACCGTCGCGTTCTCCGACCACTGGCTGCCCACCATTCCGCGAAAAGCGCCCGCCGGAACCGACGAAGTCCACGGTCAGACACCAGCGAGTCGGCGGTGAGCGCGGACCGGCGGCACTCCCCACGAGCACCAATGCCCGAACCCGCGAATTCCGGGAGACACAGCCATGCAGGCGCAATGCTGGCGCAACTGCGGCCGTCCTTCGCGTAATGGCCGGCCCAGGAAACCGTCGAGACCCCTGCCGCCCGAATACGGCCAGGCCCACCGGCCGCCCGCTGGGCAGAACCACCACGCATAGACCCTTTCCCAGATCAGGAGATATCCCCATGACCCTCGGCCTCAACCGGCACGCCGACGCTGCCCCGATTCGCAGCCACCAACTCGGCGAGCATCGCATCACCTATTTGCCAGACGGCGTTGCCCTGCTCGAGCCCCGCACCTGGTTTCCCGGTTCCGAGGACAACCTCTGGATCGAGCACAGCCACCTGCTCAACCCCGACGGCTATCTCGTGGCCAGCGTTGGCGCGCTCCTGGTCGAATTCGGCCAGCACGCCATGCTCATCGACGCCGGACTCGGTCCCCTGGCGCTGCCGTCGGCGTTTGGTACTCTTCGCGGCGGAATGCTGCTGAAAAGCCTTGAAGCCGTGGGTAAAACGCCACGAGACATCGATCTGATCGCGTTAACGCATCTGCACCTGGATCATCTCGGCTGGCTGTGGCAACGCGCACCAAGCCGATCGAAGACACCGTTCGCACACGCCGAGATCCTCATCAGCACGACCGAATGGACTCATCGTGAACTCGCCGCCACCGACGGTATCGCTGCCGAAATGCTGGAAATCTTTGCACCCCAAGTACGTCCCATCAACGACGGCGAGGAAATCTTCCCTGGAGTCGAGGCACTCGCAACTCCTGGACACACCCTCGGACACACGGCCTACCAGATCACCTCCCGGCGACGCCGGCTCATCGCATTCGGCGACGCCATGACCTGCCCTATCCAAATCACCCACCCGCACCTGACCACCGCCGCCGACGACGACCCCGACAGATCAATCACCACCGCACACCACCTCATCGACGAACTCAGCCACGAAGACACCCTCGGCATCGGCATCCACTTCGGCGACGTCCAACTCGGCCGCGTCACCCGCACCACAGAAATTGACCGATGGGAAGCCGAGTCGACGTGGTAAGGCTTGCAGACTCGGGCGGGCCGCATCAGATGCCGCGCGAGGAACTTCATTGAAATTCTCGGATGGGAGCCGGACTTCCGAGTCCTGAGCCACAGTGTGGCGTGGCCGGGAGCAGGGTCGTGAACGCGCCGGCCCGCACTCAGGTCAAGGTGCTCCGCACGCTACAGAACCAGACCGTGTGGCTGAACAACGCGGTGGCCACCGCAACCGAGCGCGAGCGGCAGACCGGCCAAAGCCCGCCACAATCCTGGTACGCGGCCGCGCGATCCTGCACGAAGAATTGACCAACGCCCACGCGCGGGCGGAGTACCTAAGGCATGGATCGACCACGTTCACGAACGCGCGGTCCCGCGCTCGCCCGCCGTAGCGCGACGGTTTCCTCCGCCGAGGATTGCCGAACAGATGAATTAGTTTTGCGCCGTTGCCGACTGCGTGACCCCATTCAACACAAAGAATCGAGCTAGCATGTTCCCTCAAGGGAGAGAAGACCACAATGAAGGGGCTAGCGGATTTTCGCACTTCAAAGTGGTCGTCGTCGGAGCAGGATTTGGTGGTATCGGTATGGGGGTCGCGCTGAAACAGGCTGGAATCAATGACTTCATCGTCGTAGAGAAAGGCCCGGACATCGGCGGCGTTTGGCGTGACAATACCTACCCTGGTTGCTCTTGTGACGTTCCTTCCCATCTGTACTCGTTCTCCTTCGCCCCGTACCGCGGCCGCGAGGTTCGGTTTCCCGGCCAACAAAAGATTCTCGAGTACCTACGCGGGGTAGCAATTGGCCACCAACTGCTACCGCACCTGCGATTGAACACATCGATTACAGAAGCGAGGTTCGGTGCCGAAACGGGCCGATGGCAGCTGATCACCGATGCGGGGCAATGTGTCGTCGCGGATGTCGTGATCTTTGCAGTGGGACAGCTACATCGCCCCTTCATTCCTGACCTGGCCGGTCGATCTGATTTCGCGGGAACGGCATTTCATTCGGCCAGATGGAATCATGAGCAGAACATGCAAGGACGGAATGTCGCCGTGATAGGTACTGGCTCGAGCGCCGCACAGATGCTACCTTACGTCGCCTCGCAGGCCGAGCAGGTGAGCGTGTACCAGCGAACGCCGCATTGGGTACTGCCGAAGCCAGCCACGAAATTCGGTGCCGTCAGTCGAGGGCTACTACGAATGCCTGGAGCTCACCAGCTGTATCGTTGGGCACTGCACTACGGCGCTGACATACTGCTCTCACCCATCATGCGGCGCGGCTGGCCAGCGCTCCCCGCAGAGTGGACTGCCCGAAAATTCCTGCGCCGCACCGTCTCCGACCCGACATTGCGGAAGGCGCTAACCCCTAACTATCCCATTGGCGCGAAACGGATCATTTTCGACAGCAAATACTACTCGGCCCTTACACGTGACAATGTCGATTTGGTCACTGCCCCCATCGTTCGCATCACTCAGCAGGGGATCGAAGCCAAGGACCGAGAACGCCGTCACCACGTGATAATCTATGCCACCGGATTCCGTGCGTCTGAATTCTTAGTGCCGATCATCGTACATGGCCGAGGGGGCAGACGTCTCAACGATCAATGGTCCACGGGCGCAGAAGCTTTCATGGGCCTGGCAATACCCGGGTATCCCAACGCCTTTCTCATCGCCGGCCCCAACTCGTTCAATCCCGCAGGCAGCAACCCGGAGATCAAGGAACTCCAGATCAACTACATCCTGAAATGCCTCCGCTGGCGCGAGCAGACAGGAGCCAAAGCAATCGAAGTCAGGGCCGATGTGATGCGACACCACCAGCAGTGGATGTGCACCACTCTGTCCAAAACAGTCTGGCCCTCCTCGGTGCGGAGCTGGTACAAACACCCGAGTGGGCGTACCACCAACCCGTGGCCATCGTCTGCTCGAACTTTCGCGCGCATGCTGCGACACCACCCATCGCAGGTTTTCACGTCTAGCCTTGAGCAGGGCACCGCCGCTGCTCATGCACGCTGGCGGGGCCAAACAATCCGCAGCCCCGTCCTGGAGCCCGGCGACCCTCGGTCCGACAGCGGTTGCGGCAACGACTAACGCCGGTGAACTGATCCGGTTCGCCGCTGGCTCTGGTTCAGGTGATGACGATCGGGATTCGGGTCCATGTGGCTCGGCCTTGGCGGATGGCTGGTTCGATGTCTGCGACGGTGGCGAACGGTCCGGTGATCATCACGATTCCGTTGGTGCTTGCCGTTGCCGCAGTGCGCCATGCCGCGGTGGTCGGCATGGTCCCGTCGTACAAGACCCGCCCGCCCGGAAACCAGATCTGCAAGAGGTCATTGTCCAGGTGCAGCGTCGCGCGCCATCCCGGGGTCGGGGTGGTCGAGAAGTTCGGCGGGAGCCCCATCGGCTGGCCGCCGTTCTCACGGACAGCGAACTCGGTGGTGTCGCGCGCGAGCTGTTTGCCGGTGATCGGGTCGACGTAGGACACGGTTTCGGGCTGGATCATGATGATGACAGGGTTGCCGGGGGGCAGTTCGGCGGACTGTGCATTCAACCGTCCTACTTGCGGGGTGGAGCTGATCCCGTGGGAGGCAGCGGGTTCGGTGATCCGGCGAGGATCGTCAGGCACAAGGACTCCTTGACAGCGAGGACAAGTGGGGATAACAAGCAAGCAGCGTGAGCCGAATCCGTTGCTGGAGAGACGGGTTCGGCCCCTTCCATGGTTGCAGGCACGCCGCCCGCAGAGCCCCGCGTGCGCGGGGAAGATGGCTCAACGCTAGCAATATGACCTCTGGTAGCGGCGGCTACGGCGGTCGGATCCGCAGTGGCTCCGCTGGCACAGCACGGCTGTGGTGCGTTGATGTGAAGCATTGTCGATTGCCGCGTCTGAATTAGCCCGTCAGTGTGTTGTCGGGGTTGATGTGCACCGTCGCCCGAATTCGAGGCGGGGCCGGGAGGCTCGGCTGTACGATCCCGATAGCGCCCTGCCGTTTGCGGCCGGGTCTTCAACCCCGCGATGCGGGTGTTCCTCGTGCTAGCGGGGATGTGGTCGCCGCCTGTTCCGGCCTTTCTGCGTGTGGCGATGACCGATTCGAGCGCGTGCCGACGTGGCCGCGGCTTCCGCGCTTCGTGTACTGCGCGCCCACCAGACGAAGAGGATTTGAGATGCACGTGTATGAGGTCCCTCGCAGAGAACTCCATGGCACAGCTGTCGTCGAGCATCGACGTGCTTTCGACGCGGTGATCGCGGCGACTGCGGCCGGGGTTCAGCGTGACGGTATCCACCCGGTCTACGCAGGCGGTGATCGGCCGCGGGAGGTCGCGCGGCTGGTTGCGCACGCGATGCGCATTCACTTCATGGCGCCGGGCGCGCGCGTCCCGGTGTGGGCCTGCGGTTCAGCGTCGCGTGTGGGCATCCTGGACGACGGCACTGCGGCGGCGATCGACAGCACCGACCCTGTCCGCCGCCGGCTAGTGGGAATGGGGTTGATCAGCGGGCTGCGGGGCAGCTCCGGCGACCCGTCTGCGTCGCCGGTCCGGCTGCTGGGAAATTGGTTGATCGGGCAGAACATGACTGGTGCGGCCGGGGGTATGGCCCGCTGGATGTCGCACAAACTCAAGCTGTACCAGCCTGATCTGTCCCTTGCCTGGTGGCGTATCCATGGGGAGGACCTCATCTCGACGCTGGACGGCCCGCTGCGCGAGACCGCAGTGACCCGCCGCTGGGAAGCGGGCGGAATCGCCGCCGGCGTCCTCGCCGACCTCGCCCGTCTCTCAGTTGCCGAACTCGAAATCTGTCTGCGACCGGAGGCGGACAATCCCGAGCAAGGTTAGGCGAGCACGACGCATGGAATCCACCAACAATGGGATATGCCTACAGCGTAGGTTGGCCAGCGCCCATTCGTGGGACCGGCCGGCCCGGATTCTGGACGGCCAATCAGCCGCAGTGAGAACAGGTTTCGTCGACTCCCGTGTCGGGAGGCCGGTTGTCTACACCACGCGCAGCCTCGATGGCTTCTGGTAGGTGACGGCCCAATTCCGGGTTGCCGTCGCGGGCCGCCACTGTCCATCACGTTGCTCGGCTCGTTTGGGCTGATCTGTGGCGGAGTCGCGGCCGCGGAAGTGCACGTCGGGATCGATCAGCGTCAGGATCAGCGGCAGTACCGCCCACGCCATGTATCCCTGGATGGTTCCGGTTACACCGGGCCCGCTCAGCGAGCGCACGTCGGCGGCGTTGACACCTCGCAGAGCCGCGACAATCGATTGCTCTTCGTCGGCAAGAGCCGCACCGAGGTTCGGGCGGTCGAGGTAGAGCGGGATGGGCTGTAGCCCGTTCCAGCTGCCATCGGTGTCGATCAGCAACCGTAGTTCCGGGCGGCCGTTGTTCATGTCGTGTTCGAGATGTACGAAAGCGCCGAGAGCTTTTGTGGGGCCTTCCGGTTGCTGATCTCCGTATGGGTGTGCGACATAGCAGCACCATTCGGGGAGCCCCTCCCACTGTTCGAGAGGAGGCAGCGTGCCCCGGTGCCACAGTTCGGTCTCACCGGGGCCGATGCCTGCCGAGTCGTACAGCCGTCCGATCGCGGCCTCGACCACCTCCACCTCCGGCCGGTAGATGCCGCGTCCGAGTCGCCATTCAGTCAACGCCGCGACCTTTGCCAGGTCCGTGATTCCCAGTGGATTCCTGGACTGCACGTAGTCGTACACACCGCCCATGGGCAACCAACACCAGTCCGGCCAGTCCAGGTCATCGTGCTTGCGTTGAGCCAGCCGACCGCAGACGGCTACCGAGTCCGAGTAGCTGCGGCGCAGCTGCTTCACCAACTCTTCCACTCGGATCTGAACGTCATCGGCCATTCGAGTTCCCGCCCTCCACCGCAGCCACGTACTTCGACGCAAACCCTAATGCCCACCCCGGAGAGCGACTCTCGGTACCGTTGGCCTGCTGTCCATGTCGCGACGGAGAGAGCTCTTTTCCGCACGGATGACTTCGACGGTGATGGTGCGCTGGTGTTTTCGGATGCTCAGGTACCGATCGGAGTAATAGGCAGCACGGCGGAGAGCCAGTTGAGGAACCCGTCGTAGTCGACCCGGGTGGAGACCTGGATTTCGCAGCCGTTCGGGTCGCGGTACATGCGTGCGTCCCGCTCGATGCGCACGGTTTCGGTCGCGAAATCGACGACCGGAGCATCGAGGGCAGCGCCAAGCGCTACCAGGTCGCTCATCCAGCTACTCGGCTCAGCGTCGGGGGTGCGGCGAAGCCTGTAGTCGAACCATCGAGTCGCGTTCTCCGCAATCAGCGCGAAGTCAGCTGGTGCCTGCGGCATTGCCAGCCAGGTAGCGAGGTGCGAGGTAGGGGTGATCGCCAGAGCGGGCGCATTGGTGTGAGTGCTCATCACGAGCCGGGGCCGTCGTATGGTCCGCATGACCAGCCCGAACGCGCGTGGATCCACGCGCAGGTTATGGGAGGCTCGATCGGGTCGCCGATACTGGTCGAGCCAGCCGCCCATCATCACGAGATCGGTTTGCTCGGCGAACTCGGGGCGTACGACGAGCAAGTCCGCGAGATTGGATGCCGGACCCAAGCAGGTCCAGATCACCCGCTGAGTCGAACCTTCGTAGACAGCACTGACATAGTCGATCAGATCGGTCCGGACCGGCCGAGTACACGGCACCGATCCGGCCATGACAAAACGCTCCTGCGCGTCGGGCACCCGCCGCCCGGCGATGACAGGTACTTCTGGGCGGCCCAGACCGTCCAGGACCTCGCGAGTCAAGTGCGCGCGCTCGTAGTCGGAGAGTTCGTCGGTAGTGAGGACACCGAGGTTGGTGACTGAACGCGTCGCCAGCCATAAAGCGAGGGCATCGTCGAGGTCGAAACCGATCTGAGTGTCCAGCAGCACCACCGGTGCGTCGGGCGCGAGGAACGGGGCAGAAATCACAGAAGGCATCCTTTCGGGCGATCGGATCCAAGTGGTCAAGTGCTGCTGTGCGGCGAGCGCGGAACGGGTGTTGGTCCTGTGGAACGGTCATCGAGGATCCGGTGTAATGACCGCCCATCCGAATAGTGGGTGTCGAAACGCGACAGTGGCGTAGCCGGGTTTCTGAGTTTTCTGGACCCCGAGATCCGATTGCCTTCGAACCAGACGTTATGAGGCGGTGATGGAGACCGCATGCGCGCCCGTCTCCGCCCCCGAACTGCCATTTTGGCATCTGCTGCTGAGCGCTATCTCCGGCCGTCGTGAATCCAAACGCCCGAGACAAGAAGGCGGATAAGGGCATTCGCCGAGATCCTCATCTGGAGGCTCCAGCGCGTGCGTCGGCTCAGCATTATTCCAGTCGCGCGTCTATCCGGTGAAACCCTTGCAGGAATCGGGTCATGTCCGCGAAGTTCTTGACCGCCCGCGGTAGCAGCTCGCCTGCCACGTAGGTGAAGAACGGCACGCCGTAGTTGGTCGTCTCGTATGGCACGACGATCGCGGGTTCGAATCCGTCGTAGAGGGACAGGATCGACTTCTCACCCATATGGACCAAGTGCATATCGTCGTACTGGCGGCGGTCGAACCAGCGGCCGTGTCCGTAGCGGATCAGGCATTCGCCGAGGAAGCACACGACTTGGTCGGCGCGGTCAGCGTTTTCGGCGGCGACCATGGCTTTGCGACTCGGGAACCAGTCGGTGAGCAGCGCGCCGATCCTCTCGACATCGTCGCTGTCGTCGCTCCATGGCTCGGGCGGCAGGTCATCCCATCCGATGCGATCGAGGAATGCCCGGAGCTGCCGCACGCGGCGGTACGGGGCGACCCATGCGTCCCACGCGGAGTTTGCACTGGGTTCGGTGCTGGTGTTCAGGAATCGCTGGAGTGCTGCGGTGGCCGCAGCATGGCGTTTTTGTTGGCGCCGGCGGTATTCGTCATCGACGTACTCGGTTTCGGACTCGGGCCGGAAATGGCTGCGGATGTAGTCGAAGCCGTACTCGGCCGCATAGTTCAGCCAGAACCGTACGGCGGTCGGCCCTTCGCCTTTCGGGTCGTCGGCGGCGTTGTAGATGGCGGGTCCGTAGGTGGAGTAGCACCATTCGTCGTCGGTGTAGTGGGTGTAGCACTCACCGAACCACCGCAGGAACTGATCGACCAGATCGGCGTTGGCCGGGTCGGCGACGGTTTCCCTATCAGGGAAAATCCGATCGAACACCTCGCCGACCCGATCGATGGCCTCGGTAGACCAGATCGGGTGCGGGAGACCGGGAATCGTCTCGGTGGCGAATCTGCGCAGCTCGGCGTCCATCTGAGCGAACCAGCGCACCCAGTCGGCCGGGCCGGGAGGTGTGCGCCGGGTGACGGGTGTGAGGTCGAGCTGGCCGAGATCGATCATCATCTGCTCGTCGTTGCTCATGTCGCCCCTATCGGTTCGGGTTGTCGATGATTGTCGCGGGGCTGTCGGGTGCGAGGTCGGGCGCGATACGTCCCAGATCGATACGCCGCGGTGGCTGGATCGGCGGCATGCCGTGTGATCGGCGGCGGGGCTGTCGTGCGCTGCCGCTTACCAGGTCTGTCACCAGCGCGTCGTACAGTGCTCCGACGTGGTTGAACGGGGCGCTCAGCGGGCAGTCCGGCAGGGATTTGGGCCATTTGTCGAGAAGCACTGAGTAGCAGGCGATCTCGGCGATGAGTTCACCGACTGTGGCCAGGTCCGGATCGTCATCGTCGATGAGGACAACCGAGTCGGGATCGTTGCCCAGATGCCAGGTCACCTCATCATCGAGTACGCGGACGACGGCCGTGTAGAGGTCCAGTGCATCGCCTTCGAGGTGATACACGGCGAGGTCGTCAGCGCCGCGGATGACCACATGCTTGAGTAGCTCCATCCATAGCCCGACACAGACACGTGTTGCGTGCTCGAGCTGGGTCGATGATTCGAATAGGCCGTCCCACAGGGTGAGCAGGCGAACCACGTCGGGCAGCGGAGCCAGCCCGGCAGCCGCGGCCGTGTCTGGATGGTCGCGCGCTCGCCGCCCTTTGTCGGTGATCGTCCATTGCCGTTGGCCGTCGCGTGAGTTCTCTCCGAAGACGTGCCCGTCAGCCGTCAGCGTTTCCAGGATGTGTGTCAGCGTGGGCAGCGAGCTGTGCGAAATCGCCTCGGCGATCTGGGTTGTCGTCGCGGCACCGCCTGTGTCGGCCAGGTGCCCGAGCACTCGAAGTCGTGCTGCGGTGTTCTCGTTGTCGCGTCTGGAACGGGCTCGGCGTCCCATGATCCTCCGAGGTGTGCGAGTCATTGTCGTTGACCTGTACGGCTTTTCGGACTTTCAGTCCGTTCGGCGGCCGATGCCGCCATGCATCGCGAGTCGGGTCGTGGGCAGATCCGATCCGAGGAACTGCTGGACCGGCGCGATGCCGGGCGAGAGGAGTTCGAAGCCCTTCATGAGCGTCTCGATCTCGCTCGTGGATCGGTAACACAGTTGCGCAGAGGTGTTATCAGTCTCCGACTGCGTCTGCGACTGGAACTCGGGATGGGTGTCGTCCGTCGCATGCGCGACGACCAGGTAGCTGCCGGGTGCCATGACGTCGCGGAACGCCGCGATGATCTCGCCGGGATACTCCTCGTCCATCACGTAATGCAGGACCCCGACGATCAGCACCGCGACCGGCCTGCTGAAGTCGATGAGCGATTCGGCGTCGATCTGGTCGATGATCTGCTGCGGGCTGCGGATATCGCCCTGCACGACCGACACGCCGCGCGGCCGAGCGAGCAGCGCTTCGCAGTGGCGACACGCCACAAGGTCGTTATCGACGTAGACGACCCGTGCGGTGGGGTGGATCTCGCGCGCTACCTCGTGCACGTTCGGTGAGGCGGGAATGCCTGACCCGAGGTCGATGAACTGTTTGACTCGCGCGTCGGCGGCCAATTCGACGGCGTGGACCATGAATTTACGGACGAACCACGCCAGGATCTTGGTGTCAGGAGCGACGGAGAGCAAGCGGTGGGCGACCTGCCGATCGATCGGGTAGTTGTCTTTGCCTCCGAGCATGTAGTTGTAGATCCGTGCGGAGTTGGGAACCGAGGGATCGAGGCCGGGCGCACGATCTATGCCGGACACGAGGTTAATCCTTCAATCCGGGTGTACGACAACGGAAAATGGCGCCGCCACCTACGTTGACCGGCTTGGTAGTTCCGGGCTGGCATGCGGGGAGGGGGAGGTTCCAGCTGGTCGGGCAAACCGCTAACAACGTGGCTGGCAACCGAGTTGGCCGACACTGGGGTGCGGCGGTCCGGGTGCCATAGGCGGCCGATGCCGCCGGAGAAGACCCACCTCGTTTCAGGCAGGTAGTTTCCGTTGGCGAGGAACGCCTTTATCGGTGCGATGCCGGGCGGAAGCAGGTCGAAGCCCGCCATGAGTTTTTCGATTTCGGCGGGAGAGCGGTAGCACAGCTGTGCAGGAGTGGCGACGGTGTCGGCTTGGGTTTGGTAGATGAACTCGGCGTCGGTCTCGGTGGACCCGTGGGCGAGGGCGAGATAGCTGCCCGCTGCCATGGCGTTACGAAACACAGCAACGATTCCGGCGGGGTCTTCTTCGTCCATCACGTGGTCGAGCACGCCGACCATGGTCACGGCGACGGGCTCGCGGAAGTCGATGAGCCCCTGGTCCTTGAGTTGGCCGATGATCTCGGCCGGGCGCCGGACATCGGCCTGCACCACCGTCCGGTGCGCCAACAGCGCGTCGCAGTGCGCGCAGACCATGGGGTCGTTGTCGATGTAGACGACACGGGACGCGGGCTCGATCTTGCAGGCCACCTCGTGAACATTGGCGAGGGCGGGCAGGCCGGTGCCGAGGTCGATGAACTGGCGCACACCTGCCTCAGCGGCCAATCGCACAGCACGGCAGAGAAATACGCGGACGAGCATCGCAACGTGACTGGAGTTCGGCTCGAGGGCGAGCATACGCTTCGCGATCTCTTCGTCGGGCTCGTAGAAGTCCTTGCCGTCCCGCAAGTACTCCCAGATCCGTGCCGAGCTGGGCACGTACGGCCTGTAGACGGGAACACGATCCAAGCCCGTCACCTCGCATCACGCTCTCTTGCCGCGCGACAGCGGATCTCTTCCCGGCGACCATCGGGCGAGGCATCCTGCCGCAACGCCATCGCCACCGCCGTGACACTGAGCAGTCCGGTGACTACAACGCAGCCGACAGCGAGGGCCTCGAACACCACGGTCACCACAGCTCCTGTCCGAGACTCGTTGTCACATACCGTGTTTCGAACTCGAAGCGGACACGCTCCCACAGCCGCCGTGGCATCCCTGCGTCGAGGCATTTGCCCAGCTCGAGCCCGCCGAGGTCGATCACCAAGCGGCCCTTGCACAACGTGTCGACACGGACAGTGCCGCCGTCGACATGCCACGCCGCCGAGCAATCGGAGAGAACGGTCGCCTGACGGACCTCGTCCGTGTGCGTCATCTCCCCCTCCGTCATCGATGGTGGACAGCCTGCGGGCCGCGACGACGACTACCGCCGCCGGTAGTGGCGTACTTCGGACATTAGGAACCGGCTTGGTGACGGAGCAACAATTTTTCTCCAGTTTTCTTGAAGTGGTGACAATTGAGGCCTTTGAACTGGACAATGAGGATCCATATCTAGAGTTGCTAGAAAAGGAGGACGGTCATGGTGTTGCGACTGCTCGGAGGGCCGACCGGCAATGAAGGCTCGCCGCGGCTGTGGATTGATGACGACCGTGGCGTCTATTGCGCGCAGGGTTTGAAGGTCCCCGGCCAGCCCGATCACGTGGAGATCCCGCACATGCTGCTCACCTGGCTGGCACCCGATACCCACCTCGGCGCTACGCTGACCGACACTGGCCGCGGGACGTTCACCCTCGCCGGGCTGCCTGTGGTCGACGATGAGCGCCAGGCGGTGATCCAGACTCCGGACCACGAGATTTGTATCGAGATTCCGGCGGCGGCCACGGAACGAAGGTGGTGATCGGATGCTCTATCTGCCGCCGGGCACGACGTCAGACCTGCTGGAGATGGCCACGCGGCAGGCGTTCCACATCGAGGTCGAGGACGACCACACGCTGAGCAACGAGGATGAGCCGATCCGGCGATGGCGTGCCGGGCTTGTGCCGCTGGACCCGGACAACTATCCGCCCGATTGGCAACGCTGGGCCGATCTGTGCACTGCCACGACGGCTCGCGGCATCACGATGCAACGGCTGCGCGTGGTCACCGAGCCACACACCGAGTACATCCAATTTCTGCACACGGTCACCGCCGGTCACAACATCGCCCACGGAGAGGACGTCCGGTGGCTGCCCCGTCACCGCACCGATCCGTCTGAACTCACCGCCGATGAGTGGTGGCTGCTCGACGACAGCATTCTCGCGTGGACACTGTTCGATCGCTCGGGGGACTTCTCCGGCCTCGCGGTGACCCGCGATCCCATCGAGGTAGGCCGAGCTGTCTCGATCCGTAACGCCCTGTGGCCCAGGGCTATTCGTCATGACGAATACGCTGCGGGCTCGCTGTAGATGACAGGTGTCGAACAGGCGCGGAAGGTCTTGGGGACTCGCCTTCGCGACCTCCGTAAAGCAGCGCAGCTCACAGGGGTGCAACTGGCCGAACGCGCCGGATGGGGGTCGCCGAAGGTATCGAAGATCGAACTCGGCCAGCAGACTCCCAGCGCTGATGATCTGGCCGTGTGGTGCGATATCACCGCCGCCACCCTCGTCCTGCCCGAC
This sequence comes from Nocardia brasiliensis IFM 10847, assembly GCF_000710915.1. Lineage (GTDB taxonomy): Bacteria > Actinomycetota > Actinomycetes > Mycobacteriales > Mycobacteriaceae > Nocardia > Nocardia brasiliensis_A. The sequence continues at coordinate 26,703 of NZ_BAUA01000012.1, read as the reverse complement.
CTGCTCGCCACCTTGACCAACATCGAATCCATGTGGGCGGAATGGAAGCGGATTGCCGCCAGCGGGCACGGCCGTCGACAACGGCGCAGCATCGAACTCGAAGCGTCTACCCGCACCATCCGTAACTGGTGCCAGCTCATCGTCCCCGGCCTGCTCCAGACCGAGGCATACGCTCGCACCGTGTTGTCGACATGCATCGAATTCCTCAGCACCACTGACGATCTCGACGAAGCAGTCACCGCTCGCATGCAACGGCAGCACGTGTTGCATGCGGGCACGCGCCGAATCACGATCCTGCTCGCCGAACAGGCGCTGTACACCACGGTCGGCGACAACATGGTCATGGCGGGCCAACTCCAGCACCTTATCGATGTGATGGCCCTGCCGCGGTTGTCGCTGGGGATCGTCCCGCGCACCTTTCCATTCATCTACACCACCACCTCGTTCGCGGCGTTCGACCATCGGCTCGTCATGGTCGAAACCGTCAGCGCCGAGCTCTCCGTCACCAGCCCATCCGAACTGGCGTACTACGAGAAGGCGTGGGCAGCCCTGCATCGGCATGCCGTATACGGCGACGACGCACGAGCCTTGATTGCCCCGGCGCTGAGCCATCGGCGAATCGGCTGAATCCCCAAGCGGCAGAAGCGCACGTCCGGCATCGACAGCAATTCGACCGGCAGGCCGAGGTACACATTCAGATGTCATCGGTCGCCTTCGCGCAGCTGTACAACGTGTTTCGCGCAGGGGCCAATCGGCTCCAGCGCTATCTCGAATCGGACTCGCGTGTGTACGGCGGTTTGCCGTTTCCCCCAAGCATTTTCAGTCTCTGGAGGTAACTCGGTTCCTCGGAGAAGCACATCGTCTTGTCTGCCATCCGGCCGGACGAATCCCCACCCATTCTCCCTGTTATACATCCGGACCGTCCCTCGGACTGTGGCGGTCATCGGAAGTCGCCGTCGCGCTGGACGGACGCGCGGAACGCGGGCCTCTGATCCTGGTGGTAGCAGGCGGTGAGGACCGTCGACGGCCGCCTCGGCTCATCGCGCGAAGCGTCGACGACCAGGCGCAATGGGCGATCCAACCCGCCGACCCGCGCCCGGCCGCGTCGGCGAGACCTGTAGGCCAAAAGCATGAGCCCGGCCGCAGTGCAAACGATGACCACAATTCCGGCCAGAAAGAGCATGGTAGACAATCGAATTCGCTCCTCGTGCTACGAAAAGGGAGTTGGGATCAGCTCTGTACAGTCGTTACCGGGTGTAGCTGCGGTAATTGCCCGCGTTCAGTGCGCCTGCGACGATTACGATTGGAAGCGGCCTGGTCGGCGGATCGAATTCCCTTACCTGCCTGTCGATTCTGCTCGACCGTGGCGGGACAGGTCGCCCGTGGTCAAGTCGTGACAACAACCACAGGCACCCGAAGAACAAGGCGTAGAAGACGGTCACGACAACGGCGGAGATAGCAACGACGATCACCGGCTCACCTCCAGTCGCTGACGCCGTCGCGCCGACGGTCGGAGGGCTGGCGTTCCGGTGGCCCCCACAGTCCTTCGCAGCACAGTCGGCGGCAGGTCGTTATGCCGTCCTCGACGAGGTAGGCGTGCATGCGGGGATCGTGGCTGCGGGAGAAGGCCATCAGGAATTCGGTCGCGACCAGTCTCGGTGCGCAGCGATCGTCGATGATCACCGCTGCCTCCGCGCCGTCGAAATGGTAGTCGAATCGGATGTGCACCAGCTGTTCCTCGGGCCGCTCGCGGTGGGGCGTCATCGCGGATCACTGCACGGGCCGGAACTGGATCGGTGTCGAGCAGCCGGTGAGGTAGCTTTGCGCGCCGACGAACTGTGCACAGCCCGCGTGTCCGGCGTGGATGGCGCGCACGAAGAAGGCGTGGTCATGACTGCGAAATATCGGTGGGGTGGTGCAGTCACGTGACTCGGCGGCCCAGAGATCGGTCGTCTCGCGGCGGGTGTGGTCGGGGCCGGTCATGGCAGCACATCCGGCGTCACGAGCTGTGGTGCGGGTTCGCCGTGCGGTGGGCCTTGGGCTTGTAATTCCGCCAGGAGTCGGGCGCATCCGGGATCGTCTGGGTGGCGTTGGTAGTAGGCGAGCTTGCCGAAGTAGCCGTCGTCGTCTTGTGGTGGCGGCGGTCCTGCGGTGCGCAAGCGTTCGGCATTGTCGGTCATGCCCTGCTGGTCGCACCATGCCAGCAGCGAGTAGTAGATCCTTTGTGGTGTTGCTTCGGGCCATTGGCTGTTGATGTCCATCGCTACCTCCCGCCGTCGGAACCCGACGCCGGGTTCGCCGCCATCCCGCGGCACCATGGCTCTCGCCATTGCCTGTGGCACCGCTGGATGGCGTGCATGGAGGGGTCTGGTAACTCCCGGCGTCGGGTAGTAGTCGACGCTATGGACCGCGGCGGTGGGGTGGAAGGGTTGTGGCGTTGCCTCAGCGTTGCCTATCGGGTGCTGGCGACCTCGGCGACCAGTCGGCGCAGCGCGACGCTGTGGCGTTGAGTCGGCAAGGACTCCAACGCTTTACGGGCGTGGGCGGTGCCTTCGGCCCGTCCGCCGGCCTTGGCGAGGATCAGGCCGCGATGCAGTTCCAGATGTGTGGCGTATCGGGCGTACTCGGCGGGCATCGTCGCCACGGCATGTTGCTGGGCCTGCTCGGCGGCCGGGTCGCCGAGTCGAGCCAGCACCAGCGAGGTGTCGACATTCATCCGCCACTCCGGCATCGCCAGATCTGAGGCGACATCGGTGGTTCCGACGACGTCGAACACCCGGCGCGCGTCATCGAGCGCGGCATGGGCGGCGTCGTCGTCGCCGGTGAGCGCGGAGACGTTGGCCAGCGAGATCAGCGCCATGAGCCGTCCCACTGTGGGGGTTTCGGAGATCGCGGCGCCTGCGGCGGCGAACTCGCGGCACGTGGACACCGCTGCGCTGGGGTGGGCCATGCTCAGCGCGGAGCGCCCGCGCACCCACACTCGTGTCGGCGGGTCCTCGGAGCGGTCGGCGGCATTGACGGCGGCCTGGTACCAGCGGGCGGTGGCAGCGGCGTCGGTCACGTCCGCGAGCGGAGCCCCGTGCAGGACCATCAGCCGTGACGCGATGGCCCACATCGGCCGGTTCAGGAGTTGAGGGCGGATGACGATCAGGTCGGCGGCGATGCGTTCCTGCATCTCCGCGGCACCGACGGTCATGCAATCCGCGGCATGGCGTTCCATGCGCTCGGTCCATACATCGACACCGATCGGGAGATCGGCGTCTTCGAACATCGCGCGCACGGCGTCGGTCACCAGGCCGGGCACCACGATCCCGGCCAGGCCACCGAGCAATGTACGACGGCGAATATCCACGCCTAGCTGCTCCTCATACCGGTCGACGATCCACTCCGGTGCGGGATCGCCGGACGTGTTGGTCTCGATCCGGCTCAGGTAGCCCTTGTCCATCACGATGCGCCGCGACATCTCCCGCAGGGACATGCCGCTGGCTTCGCGCGCCGATCTGAGCATGGTCCCTGTTACCAGCATGACATCCCCCGTCCAGGCAACGGTGAGGCAACGCGCAAACCCTGGCCCAATCCTGCTCCGAGGCTGAGCCTGGAGTCCAGGGACATATTGCCCTGCAACTGATTTCGCAGCGTCGAGGAGATAGTCATGACGGACACTCGGGTGGGGTCGATGCCGATAACCCTAAGCCGACCAGCAGCGTTGCTGCCGCGATATGTCGAAATTGAGACCTCCCGAAAATGCAACCGTGCCTGCAGTTGGTGCCCCAACGGGAGCACCCGGCCCGGCGCGAGCAACAACTCATGGACTGGCCGCTCTACACCCAGATCATCGACCAGCTCGGTGAGCTCGCCTGGGACGGCTGGCTGGCGTTTCACAACTACAACGAACCCTTGCTCAACACACGATTGCTCGACGAGATCGCCTACGCGAAATCGATACTTCCGCACGCGAAACCCGCGATCTACACCAATGGCGACGCGCTCCGCCGACCTCTGTTCGACCGCCTGGTCGAGGCGGGCACCGAATATATCCGGGTAACCCGGTATCCGCACCGCGCCGACACGTCCCCCTCCTACACGGCGATCACCAAATGGCTCGCCCAGGCAGGGCTCGATGACGACACGCTCGTCTGGAGTTTCGGCAAGGTCCGTCAGGGCCTGTCGGCCTCAGTCGAGGTCGGGCGGCTACGGATCGAGGTGATCTCACCGCAGATCCTGGGCACCTACAACACCCGTGGCGGTTCGGTCACGATGCTCGAGCTGGGCTCGGCGCGCCGGACCGCCCCGTGTTTGATGACCGCGACGAGCGCGTCCATCGACTATCGCGGGCTGATGAAGATGTGCTGCTGCGTCGTGCCCGAAGTCGACGAGCATGCCCGATACGTCATCGGTGATCTGCGGACCGTGACCTTCGTGGAGCTGTGGAACTCCGAGCAGATGGCCCGATACCGCGACGCGCACGCCAGCGCTGACTGGTCGCAGTCGCCCGCCTGCCGATCCTGTACCCAGCCGCTACCGGAAACGAGACAGTGATGAGGATCGGATACCGGCCAGCGGTGAGCGTCTCGGCTCCCGGACGCGTCTGCCTGGCCGGGGAAAGTTTGGATTGGATGACCGGTGGCGAGTCGATCGTGGCGGCGATCCCGCTGCGCACACGCGTTACCGTCCGCTCTGCGCCCGCTTGCGAACCCGGCTCGGTCGAGTTGCGGGCCGGGCCACCGTTCCACCTGGCTCGTGTCGTGCCGATCGACAAACTCGGCGTCTTCGGCAGCGATGAACTCGATCACCTGCAAGCCACCGCCCACGTGTTGTCGTGGCGCTGCGGCGGGCAGCTCGCCGCCACCGCCATCGAGACCACCACCACCCTGCCGGTCGCAGCCGGTGTGTCTTCCAGTGCCTCGGTCACCGTGGCGACAGCGGCGGCGCTGTTGTGCGTGGCCGATCAGTCGATTCCGTTGCCGGGCACGATCTGTGAGTCGGCCTATCGCGCCGAGTCGAGCGAACTGGGGACCGGCGCGGGCTGGATGGACTTCATGGCCTGCACCTACGGCGGGGTGCGCGCTATCCGGTCCGGGCACAAACCCACCTCGACAAGGCTCGCCGACTCCCTCGAAGTCCCGATGGTCCTGATCGACACCGGGCAACGCCACAGCACCGAACGAGTGCTGGCCTCCAAACGCGACCGATTCCGGGCCGGCGACACCGGGATGCGTGAATACGCCGAGCAGGCACCGTGGCTCGTCGCCGGAATCCATGCACTCCTGCGCACCCCGAGCCCTGACTACGCCGAGATCGGCACGCTGATCAACGACGCGCACCGGCTGCTACGCGACTGCGTACACAGCTCGACACCGCTGATCGAAGCGTGCGTGACCCGCTGCCTGGACGCCGGGGCCTTCGGTGCCAAACTGAGCGGGTCCGGCCACGGCGGATGCCTGTTCGCGCTCGTCCCCTGGGACCGGCTGGACCGAGTACGAGCCGCGGTTGCCGGGCTGCCGGTGCGTGTAATGGTGTTCACCACCACTGATGCTCTCGGGGTGGCGTTTACCCCGACCAACGAAGACGACGAGGGGAACTGATGGCCGAGCGGGAACTGTCCACCATCATCAAGGCATACGACGTGCGCGGCCTCGTCGATACCGAACTCGATGAGGACTTCATGCGCCAGGTCGGCGCGGCGTTCGCTCAACTGGTCGGCACTACCGTCGCGATAGTGCGCGACATGCGCCCCTCCTCCGCGCCCTACGCACAGGCATTCGCAGCGGGCGTGATCAGCCAAGGCCACGACGTCATCGACGTCGGCATGGGCTCCACCGATCTGGTCTACTACGCCGCCGGACACCTCGACGTCGCCGGCGCGATGATCACCGCCAGCCACAACCCCGCCCAATACAACGGCATCAAGCTCTGCCGCCCCGGCGCCACACCGGTCGGCATGGACACCGGCCTCGGCGAGATCCGCCGCATGATCGAAGACGGCATCCCCGCCTACGACGGCCCGGCGGGCACCATCACCGCCCGCCCGGACTTGGTCCACGGCTACACCGCCTACCTGCGAGAGCTGGTCGACCTCACCAAAATCCGACCACTGACCATAGCCGTCGACGCCGCCAACGGCATGGGCGGCTACATGGTGCCGCGCGTATTCGGCGGGCTGCCGGTCGAGATCGTGCCAATGTATTTCGAACTCGACGGCACCTTCCCCAACCACGAAGCCAACCCACTCGATCCCGCCAATCTCGTTGACCTGCAAGCCAAAGTCCGCGAGACCGGTGCCGACATCGGGCTGGCGTTCGACGGCGACGCCGACCGTTGCTTCGTCGTCGACGAGACTGGCCAGCCGGTGCCACCTTCGGCGATCGTCGCGTTGATCGCCGCGCGCGAACTCGCGAAATCACCCGGTGCCGCGATCGTGTACAACGCCATCACCTCCCGCGCCGTCCCCGAGATCGTCACCGAACACGGCGGCGTTCCCGCCCGCACCCGCGTCGGCCACACCTTCATGAAAAGCCTCATGGCAGAAACCGATGCCGTATTCGGCGGTGAACACTCCGGGCACTACTACTTCCGCGACTTCTGGCGCGCCGACACCGGCATGCTCGCCGCCCTGCACGTACTCGCCGCCCTCGGCACGACCGAACAGCCACTGTCAGCACTCGTAGCCGAATACAGCCGATACGTCGCCTCCGGCGAAATCAACTCCGAAGTTGACGATGTCCCAACAGTTTTGAGCCACATCGAACAGCACTACGACGGCGCGCACACCGACCGACTCGACGGCCTCACCGTCCAGCTCGACGACGGTGCATGGTTCAACCTGCGCCCCTCAAACACCGAACCCCTGCTGCGACTCAACGTCGAAGCACCCGACACCGCGGCCATGACACGAATCCGCGACGAAGTCCTTGCACTGGTCCGACAGTGACAGCGCTGTGCGAACGGACGTAGCAGCGAGCTGACTGGTCCAGGACAGCCACGCGAGCCATGGCTGATCACCCACTATCGAGGTTCGAACGGCGATACTCCGGTAGGCCGCGGACAAGGGAAGAGCACGCCTCCGCCTACCGGCAAGCCATGGACCTCTGAGCCCGGTACCGCCCGATGTTCTACAAAACGGAACGCGGGGCGTCCTGGTGGTCAGCCCGGGGTGGTCGAACGTTGGCGAAGTACGTTCCGTCCATCCACTCTTGCCAGCGTTGGCACTGGCTCAGCAGCCCCTCTGCGGTCCATCCATCGCGCAGCGGAGTCCAGTCGTTTTCGGGGTCCAGGTGTTGGGTCATGCAGATTCGGACGCGGTGAATGGTGTGGACGGTTCCCAGCGGACGCGGGGTTGTCCGTACCTGTCCCTCGGCGATGCCCTTGTGCCGCTCAGTCGTTCGTGCGCGTGGGCCTTGCCGCCTTCTCTGCCGCGAGCTTCGCCGCCGCAGCGGTGCCGCGCCGGCCGCATTTCAACGTCTTGGTGTCGCTGTCGACGGCGAACCACACCAACGGCCCTTCCTCCCACACCGTGAGCTGACGCCGGTACATCTGCCGGGTAAGCATGACGCCCTGGGTCGGATGCACATGCAGCGCCCACCCTCCAGTTGCGTCCGCCTCGGTCAGCATCCACGTGCCCTTCGTCGGTGAAGAACAAACTAGACCAACCAGTATGCACCGGGTGGTGGCCCGACAGGCGAGGCGTGTCTTGCGTCCAGAAGTTGGCAGGCTTGGTCGACGGTAGGGGTTGGCGGACCACGCGGAACTGGCCTAATTCAGCTTCCTGCCATGGCGGCGAGGCGACACACTCGTGTCTGGCGTCGACCCAGTGGCAAGCTCCGGGGTAGTTGGGTTGACCGCCAGTTCGATGGTCTGGCAGTCAACGGCTTGAAACATCGGGAAGGGCGGTGGCCCTGCAGAACGATGCCGCCTGAGAGGCGGGAAGCATGACATGGTCCGGCCCGCCGGGCCCCGTGAAGGTCAGCCGGTCGCATCGTGTGCGGGACGGGCCACGGTTGGCTACGTGCGCGTGGCGTGGATGAAGCCGTTGGTGGGGTTCCCGGTCCCCGCGGCGGCCGGTCGATTCAGCGGTCGAACTAGTTCATCCCAGGATCGGAATTCGGTGTCCCAGCCGTGATCGTCCAGCCACTGTTGGGCGGTGGAGCCGAGCCCGGCGAGCGACTGCGTTTTGTTACCGAATGCCAGTTCTTTGAGTTCGCGGTAGCGGGGGTGATTCTCGTCCACCTGGCGGTGTGCCGTATCGAATGTGCTACCTGGCGCGGACAACTTGGTGATCATGGTGGCCAAGGAGATGGCGTCGTCATTCGCCAGATATCCGATGACGCCTTCCTCGATCCAGGTCGTTGGTGCCACTGGCTGGAAGCCGGCGCCGAGAAGCGGGCGGACCCAGTCGAGACGAAGATCGGCGGGAACAACGCGGCGGTGACAACCGGGTGCGCGTGGCGATTGTTGCAGCACACGTTCTTTGAAGGCGAAGACGTCGGGCAGGTCGAGCTCGAACCAGACCAGATCCGCAGGCGTGCTCATCCTGAATGCCCGGCTGTCAAGCCCGGCCCCGACCGCGACAACCTGGCGGACGCCGGAGTCGATCGCAGCGTGCACCCGATCGTCGACGAGCCGGACCTCCACGGTGCGGCGTTCGTAGTAGCGATCGATCAGACCCTCGATCGTCGCCCAGTTCGCCGCAGATCCCGGCGGCGCGGAGGGGGCCAGGTAGGCGCCGCGGGCCACCTCGACGAACAAGCGGGCGTAGGGATCGTCGTACAGCCGATCACTACGCTCGGATTCCCTGGCCCGGATTCCGGCGACACCGATAGCGGTGGCGCCGACACCCCGGAGTGGCTCCACGGTATTCATCGAGGTCCTTCTTCGGCAGCAGCGATACCACTGCTGGATTCCCTCGAAGTCTATTTGGTTGTCCCGCAACGCGCATGGTGGCCAGGCGCGCCAACAATGCTCATCGCAGCCGAGCATTGCCGGTATCTCGTGATTGCGGCGAGGCTGCTCATTGGGAAATCTGAGGGGTGGCCAGTCTGGTTCCGGCCCCGGCGGACACCATCTCTCCAGGCCGGCGGTCGTGAATTTGTCCGAGTTGAGCGTGGCATGAGTGGGTGCATGGTGGTGGTCGTGTCCGAGGTCTCCGAGGTTCGCAGTTGGGCCGCCGACGCGGCGGCCAATTACAGGTTGCAGGCGCCTGCTGGCAGTCGCGGGCTGTCGAGCAAATCGTTATGCCTTAGGCGGCCGCAGATCAGCTGGGCATGCTAAAGACCCATGCCATCCTCAGGCTCCAGCGGAAATGATGACTCGGCGAGATCGGGCGCAGTGTCTTCTTGAGGGGTGGCTTGCTGTGGTTGTTCGTCGGGTCGCCGGTCGGTGCGGCGTTGTTGCTCGGTGCGGAGTCGCGCGATCTGGTCCCGGTAGTCATCGATCTGGTCTTGTCGATCGGCGTTCGAGTCGGGAGCCGGGACGGGGCGATGCTCAGTGCGTTCTGGGGGTGGGCTGACCAGGACTCGGTCCCAGTGGTCGGCTGTGCCGGCGTGGAGGGTTGCCTCTCGTTGTGCAGTGCGTGCGGTAGTGCGCGCCGTTTCTCGCGTTCGGATGGCGTCAGCCTGCTGGGCCAGCAGGGCCTCGATGTCGGCCTGCAGGTCGCGGCGTGCGCCGCGGCGGTATCCAGGGATTGCGTCCAGACGGGTACGGGCTTCCTCGATTTCGGTGGTGAGGGCGTGCAGGTCGCGCACAGCTTGTTCGAGTGCGTTCTCGGCGGCGCGGGCGGTCCGGATCGCTTCCTGCGCGGTGCGGTGGCGGTGAAGCATGTCCGCGGACTCGGTGTCGACGTCGTGCGATTCTGGGGCAGGGCCGTACAGAGCGTTGTCGTCGTCGACGAGAGGTATACGGAGTTCGAGGTCGGCGATCTGACGCTGAATCTGGGTGTCGTCGAGCAAGGTGAGCGGGTTCTGCTCGACCGGGTCGGGGGAGGTGTCGGGTTGTGTGGGCTCGGGTGGGAGCTGGGTTTCGGCCCAGGAGCTGATGGCGAGGCGTTCGGCGAGGGTGCGGGCGGCGTGCCAGTCGCGGCGTAGTAGACCGCGCAGCGTGTCGGGTGGGTGTGTGGCGGCGAGGTGGTGGCAGCGTGCGCGGATGTGGTCGTTGGGGTGGTGGTCGGGGATCGGTGTCGCGTTGTTGTCGCGGCATTCTCCGCAGAGGCCGTCGTCGCTTCGGCGGGGAGGTTTGGGGAGGGTGTCGTTGACGGCGCGCTCGATCCCGCAGGTCACGCACGGTAGTGCTCGGGTGGTGCGGAGGGCGAACCGGTCGTAGTCCGGGTCGCCTTCGGGATATCGGGGTTGGTGGGGGAGAAGATCTCGATGTTCCTTGGCGACGTAGTAGTGATGGACGACGCCGCGAGGTATCGGCCATTGCTGCTGGTCTTCACCGTGGCCGGGGTCGTCGTCGACGTTGCCGTAGGTGTCGAGGTAGTCCTGGTGCTGGTGGGCGGCAACGACTTCGGCGTCGGAGGCGAGCGGCCGGGTCCGGGTCGGGTCGGTGTGGCCGCGATGGTCGTGGGCGGGGACGTCGCGGTGGTCGCGCGGTGGCCGGTGTGTGGGGTGCAGGACCGTTGGCTGGTACGTGCGGGGGTCGTCGGCGGGGGTGCATGCGTTGATGAGGTCGCGGTGTTCGGGGTATCGACTTGCCGCCCACTGCAAGCGAGCTACGGCGTTGATGAACGGATACCGGTGCAGGATGGTGGCGACGCGTTCGATGATGTCGCGTTGCTCGTCGGTCAGATTGCGGGTGAACGCGGCGAAGGCGCGGCGGGCCGCTCGCGTATCGCCGGTCCCGAGCAGCGCCGCGACGCCAGCAATCTGGTCCGACATCGCCGGTGGCGCATCGGCGGCCGGCGAAGGCATCGGCGGGCCGCCGGGCGAGCGTTCGGCGGTGTGGTCGGGGTGCGCTGTGGATGATGTCGGGTCGTGTGGGTTCATGGTCGAGTCCGCGATGTTGGTGGGTTGGGGGTCGGTGTGATCGTGGCGGAGGGCGTCGATACGCCAGGCGAGGGCGAGGGCGAGTTGGTCGGGGCGTAGTGCGGGTGCGTCCTCGGGTTGGGCGCTGAGGATGAGCTCGTAGGCGGTGCTGAGCAGGTCTTGGGGTGTCCAGTCGTGGCCGAGGGTGCGGTCGATCGCGGCGACGAGGCGGGGCCATGCGGGGTCGGCGATGATCTGTTCGGCGGTGGGTTCGCCGAGGACGGTGTGCAGGTTGGGGATCCAGTCCGGGCGCAGGGTGTGACCGGTCGGGGTGTCGAGGGCGGAGGGTTCGAGGTCCAGGCGTGACCAGAGCGCGGCGGCGGGCATCTCGTCGGGTAGCGGCCGGGTGGGTGCGGCCTCGGCGAGGCGGGTGGCGATGTCGATGCCGGCCCGGGAGGCGACTTCGATTTTGTCGGCGATGATCGGCCACCACGGGTCGGCCACTATGCGCGCCTCGATCTGTTCGACGGCCGGTGCCCATCGATTGGCTGGGTTGTGCTGGTCGCCGAGCGCCGCGGTTACGCGTGTATCGAGCAGTTTCTGATGTTCGCGTTCGAGGACGCTGTAGCGGGGGCGCCCGGTCGGGCGCATGTCGCGCTCATCAACGTTGAGCGAGGCGCGCCAGAACGCGAGCTCTTCGACCAACGAGGGAGCCACAGCGATGAGCGGTCGCGCCCACCGCGGCGCGGTCGCGGGTGTCCAGGTGCGGGCGTCGGTGCGGATCTGCTGGGCAAGGTCGGTGACGATCTGCGCGCGAGCAACGAGCTGGGTGCCGTCGTGGTCGTGACGTAGTCCGTCGGGTATCCCGGTGGCCCACGGCAACGGCCCGGAGCCGGCGGAGTGCTTGCCGGTGGAATCCAGGCGCCAGTCCAGCACGGCGGCAACGTCATCGGCGGTGGCGAGTTCGCGTTCGTTCGCGGCGTCACGCAGTGCGGTGATCGGGTCGCGGCCCGACAGCGCGATGGTGGCCAAGTGCTGGCGCAGGACCGGGTAGGCGGGACAGTCGGTGAGGTGGGCAACGACGGTGTCGGCGTCGGCGTCGAGACGTTCGAGAGCGTCGGGGCCGAGGGCGTTTTCGGCGGCGAGGCCAATCGCGTCGAGGTAGACATCGAGTGCGCGCGCGAGGCGTTGATACGGATCCAGCGCGTCGCGCAGCATGGTGTGCGCCGATTTCTGGACGCCGTCGCGGCCGAGAACGCGGCACAGGATCTCCACCGCGGTGCGCGGATAGACCGCCGGTTCGGACCAGAACGAGCCTTCCGAACCATCCAACGCGGTCGGCACGTACACATGATTGGCGTAGATTCCGCGGGTGAGCGCGACGTAAAGCTGTTGCAGTGACTCGTTTCCGGTGAGCGCGACGTGGCAGGTGTCGGCGGTGATTCCTTGCGCGGAATCGATCGTTGTCGCGTACCCGAGGCGCACATGTTCGCTGACATAGTCGGCGGGAAGCCACACACTGGCGCCGGTTTCGCCACCGGATCGTAGATGGACGGCGGTGAGACTTTCGTCCTCGTGGACGGCGGCGACGGTCCAGGCATAACCGTTGCGCACCCAATCTCGTGCACCCACACGCAACCGCGGATCGTTGCGGCGCGTGCGGATCGTGTCTCCGACCGAGGCCAGGTTGTCATCGATCAGAAGACAACACGGCCCGGTCTCGGTGCCGCTGCGGGCGAGGCGCTCGGCGCGCGCCCGCGCGTTGAGCGCGCTGACCACGGCGTGGTTGGCGGCCAGCATGATGGTGTCGCGGCCGGCGAGATGATCGACGCTCCAGGCGGTGAACGCGTCGTCGTGGGTAGCTCCTTGATGACCGGCGTGGATGCGGCCGTTGTCCAGATACCAGCCCAGCGCGGTCGGATCGCCCTCGCGCAGTTGCAGACTCGCCGTGGCTTCGGCAGTGGAATCGAACCGGACGACGTGGGTCAGGGTGAGTGGTTCGGGAGCGGCGGCATCCATGTCGGCGTCGACGCCGCCGGCTTCGATCGCCGCGAGCTGGCGGGAATCGCCGAGGCAGCGGATCGTGGCACCGCGATCGGCCAGAAACTTGAGTAGGCGAAGACGTTTACGGTTGCCGATTTTGACGTGCTCGTCGACGATCACCAACGTCTCGGAGCTGATATCGAGGATCCATTGCGGTAACGGCGGCGGGAATTCGCGGTCGACAAGGATGTTGTCGGGGCTTGGTGTGTGGTTGCTCAGGACATCGAGGACCTTGTCGACGGTCTCGACGCGCACGTGGATCGACTCTCCGAGCACCGCGGCAGCCGCGGCGGTCGGGGCGAGTCCGAGGACTTGCCCGCCGCTGCGCTGCCAGGCATCGGCGAGCACGGCCATCGCGGTGGTCTTGCCTGATCCGGCGGGCGCGTTGGTCGTGCGGACCCGCAAACTCGATGCGGCGAATCCCTCGATAACGCTGATCTGCCCAGCATTGAGCGTCTGATCAGGATGGGCGGTGTTGTAGTCGCGCACCGCCGCCACAACGAACTCGGGCGGCAGCTGGCGTGCACCGGGCTGGACGGCCATCTCGATCAGCTGCGCCTCGACCCTCAACGTGCGCGCACTGGTGTAGCGCTGCGACAGCGCCGAGGAGTAGACGCTGGCGCCGTCGCGACGCTGCAACACGGTCGGGACCGTGCGGAGTTCGGGGTGATCGGCGAGGTCCGGATCGTCGAGGCGGATGGCGTGTGCCGGGGAGATGGCCTCGGCCAAGATCGCTTCGGCGACGCGTTCCCACTCCTCGCCGGCCACCTGGCCGCGGAGTTGGCGTTCGATTTCCGCGCGGAGATTCGCCGCCTGCCAGGTCGCGCGATGCTCGGACACCACCTCGATCACCCGTTCGGCGGTTCGGGTGATCCACTCCTCGGTGACCGTCGCACGAGGAATCGGGGTCGGATTCAACGCCGCGCTCACCATGCGCGCCAACGCGTCGCGGCCACCGAGCAGCTGCGCGGCTTCGGCCCGCCACGTGCGGCGTTGCTCGGCGAGTGAGCGCAACAGATGTTTGATCGGACGGGTCTGCAAGGTGGCGGCCTCGGCCAGGTCGAAGATTTCCTTCGCTGTGGGCTCACGCCCGTGACGGGTTTGGAACGCCGCGGCGAGCTGCCCGAGCCGAGCGTTGATCGCACTATCGCGCCGCGACCACGCGCTGATCAGCTCCGCTGGGATACCGACGATCTCGCGGATCGGGCGCTTGGCGGGGTCTAGGCCGGGGCGTTCAGCGAACTCCAGGCCGGCCATGTGCTCGCAGTGGTGTTCGAGGCGGGTGTTGTAGATCTCCGAGACCGTCACCAAACTCGCGTAGATAGTCGCGCCGTCGAGAGTGCGCCACTTGCCATCGAGCGTGCGGACCCGATTGGCCATCAGCACGTGAGTGTGCAGATCAGCGTCACCGGCGCGACTATCACGATGGGAGAAGACAGCGGCGACGATGCCCTCCACGTCGACATGGCGCACCCCGTTGCGACCGAGCCGGGTGAAGATCCCGTGCTGCTCCAGCCACCCCAACGCGTCCTCGACTGCGGCATGGTGGGCGGCCTCGATCTTCTCAGACACCGCACGTGGCGCCACCGCCCACAGCACCGACACCGACTTCACCGGCGAGAAAGTGATATCGAAACCCGCGACCGCAGTGGTATTGGGACGCGAGTTCTTCGCCACCCACCCCGACAATTCCCGAGCATCAACCGGCGGCCGACCGTACTCTTCGGTGAACATATCGAACGCGACATGGGTCCGAATCCGCGCTCGATCCGACTCGGAAATTGCGTCATCCGGGTGATGTTCGTGCGCCTTGTTGTGCTCCGTGAACGCTCGGGCGCACCGTTTCCTGAACTCAGAAACGTCGGAATACAGCCGGTAAGGCTGACCTAAGCGACCCGCCTTTTCGGCGGCGCGGGCGGCATCTTTGTGTTTGGCACCAAGGCGGATCTGCTCGTCATAGACCCGGTCCTCGATCGCATCAGCGTTCGGATGAAGGCCCAGCCCGAACAGGAATTTCATCTGTTCTTCGGTGACCTCATCGCCCGTGTGGAGCCCTAGCGCGGCCAAACCGGAGCCGTGCCAGCGGCCCGGAGCTTCCCCATGCGCGGAGTAATAGTCGGCGAGGCTGGAACGGCCACGAGAAGAGTCATCGTTCGCGGCGACATTACGGAGATAATATTCATACCCATTGCCAGCCGCGACCTTATGAATCGTCGCGGTCATACCTCCAGCAAGCACCCCGGACTCGAATTAATCCAGGCGTCGGACCCATCTCGATAGTGTCAAATCCACCAAACTCCCTGGTTGTTATCGAATCGTTATCCTGGATGCAAGAGGTCTGCTTGCGGGAATAGGAGTGGATGGGGTGGTGAGGGGGTGCGGGGGAGGATGGAAGAAGAGGAGGGTGCGATGGCGGGTTGAGGTGGGTGGTGCGGGGGTTGGATTGGTGCGGTGAAGGCGGAGATGCGCAGGCGATGGGTGCGCGGGGGCTGGGGAAGAGCCTGACACTCGCGGGATCGACGAACGGGGCGGGGCGGCGAGTCGGTTCGGTGGTGTCGATGCGGCGGTGCACGGCTACCGGTAAACCGCGTCGATGGTCGCGGGCACACGCGCCGACGCGTGGGAGATGGCTGCGGGTGTTGGGAAGGATGTCTCGGACAAGGCGACCGGTTGTCGGGTGAGGGCGTAGTTTGTGGTGCCGGGTCGGTACTCGATCGGGTGAAGTATCCAGTGGGTTGACGGACAGGGGTCGGCATCGCGGCCTGCGTTGCGGCGGGTCACAGTGCCATCGGCTGCGACGTCGATGAGGTGGGGATCATCGGTGAGTTCGATGAGCGCCATCGCGGTCTCGGAGCGCTGGGGGTCGGTGCCGGGGTCTGTAGGCACGACGGCGAGGCCGCGGCAGCGGGCGAGTGTGTCGTCGCGGTGGAGCCAGCGGTTGTGGGTGAGGTGAAGGTATCCGGCGATGAGGGCCGCGCTGCCGTCGGTGAGTTGGAATCGGACCTGAGCAGGAGTGTGTTGGTGGGTGGCGGCGGTGATCCGTGCTGGGGTGTCGGGTGTGGTGTGGGTGAGGTCGACCGTTGGCGCTATCCAGTGCAGGATTTCGGTGATGGTTTGCGGAGTGCGGGTCGAGAGGACGCGGCCGCAGATGCTGATCGGCCCGAGGGTGTGGGGGTGGGTGCGAGAAGCGGCGGGCCAGTCGAGGTCGCCGTCGGCGAGGCGGGGGACTTCGATGTCGGGATTGGTCTCGGCGAGGGCGGCGAGAATCCGCCAAGCGGTGGGTGAGTAGTGGCGGCGGTCGAAGAGTGGAGAGACGCGTCGGTCCGGGTGGTAGATCTCGGTGGTGAAGATGTCGACTTCGGCGCGGGTCGGGCCATCGGTCCAAGACAGGTCAGGACGCCACTCGCGGAAGGGCCAGGACTCGGGAGGCTGAAGGGTGAAGTCGACGGTTGGCCACTGTCGTTGCAAGCGGGCGTTGATCAACTGTGCCCAGGCGTAGTTGTCGTCGATGTCATGGGGCGTGACGCGGTTGTAGCCGAGGTCGCTGTCGGAGTAGAGACTCCACGCGTAGACCGGATACGGGGTGGTGGCGCGCAGTACTCCGTCGCGGCGGGCCGCGTCGCCGACGGCAGCATCGAGCGCGTCGAGGGCGTCGACGAGTGACATCGTGACAGCGACACCACGTTGCCGGTACACATCGAAGCGTGCGGGGGTCATCGGGGACTCCTTGGATGGAACTGCAGTTGTGAGCGGGGAGGTCGGGGCCGATGGCGGGAGGTGTCGAGCCGCAGCCCGGCGTTATAGCCGACGGGAGGCGACGTTGCGTGGTGCGCGGCAGCAGCGCGCGCAGTGGGACTCGCAGTGGAGGGGAACGAGAGAGAACCAGACGACGAGGATGATCCAGACCCAGTTGTCGGCGAAGAAGTCAGTCAACTGCAACCTCCGATGGTCATGGGCCGCGCGGGCGGCGAGGGTGGGATTCCGGTCCGCCGCGGGAGCTGACACCGCGGCGGACCGGCGATCAGGTGAGCTGGATCAGGCAGCGTCGGTGCGGACGCGCCGGATTACCAGGCCGAGGTCGATGCGGCATTGGGTGCAGAAGTTGTCGGAGTGGACGACGCCGGTGCGGGCGCAGGAATCGCAGCGGCCGATACGCTGCCCGGCCCCGAGCGCGGTGGGGCGTCGGCGACGTTGTGAGGCACGCCGTGGGGCGCGACGCTCGACGGTTGGCTCGTCGAGGTTCATGGCCATCCAGCGGGTGATGATGCGCCAGGTGGGTCCGGTGTTGGCGGAGGCGGCCCGGATCCGGTCGAGGATCTGGCGCGCCTGGGCAGGATGAGCGGCGGCGATGTAGGCGCAGCGCGAGAGGACGAACTCGTGGTGGCCCCACGGGGTCGGCAGCGCGGGGATGCCGGGGCGGCTGTCGGCGCGGCAGATGTCGCACAGCCCGTCGTCGCTGACGCGGCGACCATCACGGGTATGGATGGCGCGCAGGTCGCTGTCGGGGCGGTCGATCCAGCACCCGACACATGGCCAGCCTCGGTAGGAGGTCAGGGCGACGCGGTCGTAGTCCATGCCCCAGGTGTCGTCGGGTTCATCGAGTTGGGTGTAGGGCAGGTACTCGTCGTAGTCGCGCGGTTGCGGCAGCCCGGTGCGGGTGAGCGCGAAGTGTGTCTGATCGGCGGTCGTGAGCTTCTTGGGCTGGCCGACCCACCGGCGACGGTAAGCCTGCCGGTGCTGCCCGGAGCCGGTGCCCTGGGGCTCACCGAGGAACGAGCGCGCAACGTTGTCGAGGGCCGCGTCGCGCCCGATCCGAGCGGTGTCGGGGTTGGGTCGAGCCGACGGTGAGGCCGCGTCGAGTATGTCGCGGTCGCGTTCGAGGTAGTTCTGGGCGACATAGAGGAAATAGCTGCGGTCCCACAGCTCGGCTTGGACGTGAGCCCACATCAGGTCGGTGCGTTTGCGAGGGTGGGGGACCGGTGCGCTGAGGTCCGCGTCGGTCTCGATGACGAAGAGCCGTCGCGCGGCGTAGGGAGCGAACTCGGCGTCGTCGCGCTGGTGTTGCTCGCGGGTGCGCTGATCGCGTTCGCGGTGACGCAGATACGGGGAGGGCTGGCGGGTGCGGCGACGCAGCACGGCATCGGGTGTGGTGCGCGCGTTGTCGGTCTCGGCACTGAAGGTGGCGGTGTAGCGGTCGCGGTTGCGGTAGTCGCGGATGGAGCGGCGCACCCATTCGGCGGCCTCGAGGGGGACCTCGGTGGGGTCGGGCATCGCGGGCCGGTACAGGTCGGGGTTGGTGTCGGCGGTCAAATACGTGACCATGCCCCGGAGTTCGGGCCGGTTCTTGGCGATCCAGCCCAGCTTGCGGGCCGCGAGCGGGAAGGGGTGCTGGCTCAGGATCGTGGCGGCGTGGTCGAGGAATTCGCGCTCGGCCGGTGAGGCGAGGGTCAGGACGGCGGCGAATTCCTCGCGCGCCCGATCCGGGTCGACATCGAGCAGGTAGTCGATCTGGGCCAGCGAGCGAGCGAACGGGGTCGCGGCCGCGGGATCAGCAACGTCGGCAACGGTTGTCGTAGCAGTCATCACGATGTCCTTGTCTGTTAGAAAACGGGCCAGCCCCGCGCCGGGGGGAACGTGCGCACGTGACACGAACCCCGGCACGGGGCTGGGCGGCTGGTCGACTGACCCGCCTGAGTGCGGCCGACCAGGCCGAGACCCCGACGCGGCGCAGGGAACGCGCCGAGGCGAGGCGCGCCGAATTCCTGCGCTGAACACCAGAACCGGGTGTGAGTGGTGTCGGTGCGCCGGGAATTCGGTGGGGCTCGGGCGCGGGCCCGGAGCCGTGGCGGGGTCTCGGGCTGGTAGCACTCGTCAGGCGGGGCAGTCGGCCAGACGATCAGCCCTCACCACCGCCCGAACCGGTAACTCAGAACGTCGGCTCGACCTCGGCCGAGACCGGCCCCCACCCCGAGGCGGCCGCCCACGGATCACCTCCGGCCTGCCCACCGACTCCGGCACCGACGAGTTCACCGGAACGATCCGATGCCGTAGAGGCAGAAGCCCGTGACTTGGTTCGGTTGATCGTGGCCGTGGCATAGCGCAGTGACGCGCCGGCCTCGTCGACGTCGAGTTCGACGGTGCTGCGTTTCTGGCCGTCGTCGGTGGTCCAGTTGCGCTGCTTGAGCCGACCCGACACCATCACCCGCGCACCCCGGGTCAGCGACTCCGCGAAGTTCTCCGCGTGCTCGCGCCACAGCGAGCAGCGCATGAACAGTGCCTCGCCGTCTTTCCACTCGTTGGCGGTGCGGTCGAAATATCGAGGCGTCGAGGCCACGGTGAAGTTGACCACCGCCTGACCTGATACCCCGACGAACCGCAACTCCGGGTCCCCGGTCAGATTCCCGATGATGGTCACCGGCGTGTCACCAGCCATGATGTTTCTCCTTAAGTGTTGGAACAGAAAAGGCCGCGAGCGCGAGGCTGCTCCCGCGGCGTGCCCGGCAGGCCGCCACAGGGGGCTGAACGCCTGAGGATCGAGGCGTGGCCGTCCGCGTCGGTCGGGCAGGAACGACACCGCGGGTGTAGGAAGCCAGAGCAGCCGGACGTGGTGACCGCGCGACCGTCGAGTGCGGTGTCACGGTCACCGGTTCGGATGGATCCCATTCGGCGTTTGACGGGATCGGTCTGGCGGCGGTGTCAGGGTCAGGAGTGGGTGCTGTGTTCGCGGTCAGCGGTGGTCGCGGTGGCAACGATCCAGGTGCCGATTTCGTGCAGTTCGTCGGCCGCGGCTTGCAGGGCTGCTTTGCCTGCGCCGTCGAGAGCTTGAAACGAGGAAGGGACCCGCGAGAGTTCTTCTGACCGCAGCGAATGCACGGTTCGCCAGCTCATGTCGCTGGTATCGAAGATCGCGATGTCGAATGTGGAATAGTGCAGCATTTCGTCATCGAGGTCGAACACGACCTTGGCAGGCCAGCCGAACACGGTGCACATCGACGTGGCGCGGTAGCCGCGCCGGGTCTTCAGGAACTTCAGGGAAGGGGTGGCAGGAAATTGCATGGCGCTCCTATCTCGTTGGGACTTGGACGTAGGTATGCGATTCGGTTGCGCACCGTGGCGGCAAACCGAGTCACGGCGGTGATCGAAGAACAAGGCCGAGAGGGGGCTCGACCACTGCAGGGGACCCGCAACCTCTCGGCTCGTGGAACACGGCCGGGCAGCCCACGTGCTGTGGTTGGCCGCGGGTCGGGTATGAGCCGAGCGGCTGCGTCAGAGGGCGGATCAGCGATTGCTCGGGTCGTAGGAGGCGCACAGGGTCGTTGTGCGGTGGGCGGGGTCGACGGTGATCACCGGTGTACCGGCGGCGTAGCGCCGCAGCGCCGATACCGTGCCGCCGCGGGTGATCCGTGGGTCGCGGACCGCCACAAGGGCATCGGCGTCGCCGAGTAGCAGCTGATTGCGGAGATCGAAGAAGCTGATATCGGCGCGGCGGCCGACCAGGATCAGACGCTGCGCGCTCTGGCAGAGCCGGGCATGCTCAGCTTGTTGCTGCGCGCTCCATCGCGCGGGTTGTTCGGGGAAGGGCTGATAGGCCCACACCACAAGTCCGGCGTTCATCGCGGACTGGGCCCACCAGGTATCGCCGCCGGTGGCCAGCCCCGTCGAGGCGGTTTCGGTGCGGTGGTGGTCGCGCAGTTTCACGGCGATGCGATCGAGTTCGGCGCGGACCCACGCGCGGTCGGCGGTCCCGATGAGATGTTCACGGTGTCCGGTCAGTGCGACGCGGGGCCAGATCTGAGGCTCGACTCCGGCGAGTTCGCGGCGCAGCCGCATCAGTGTGCGCCCGAGCATGTTGGCACCGATCGGGGTGGTCGCTCCCGGCCGCAGGCACCGGCCCCAGAAGTCATCGCCCCACGTGTTGGATTCGATGAGTAACCTGTCGCCGGTGCCGATCAGCAACTTGCTCAAGGCCGGGTCGCGAGTGAATTTGCTGGCCAGTATCTCGGCCATGACCCGAACCCGGATGCTGTTCCAGTTCGGGCGCAATGGTGCCTGCCTGCCCAACGCCTTCGCCTCGCGAGCCCCCGCGGCTGCCGCGATCCGTGAGACCCACTGCCGGTCAGTGGTTTTGGCCGCGGCAAACGCGTGCTCGGCACTGCGGTATTCGACACCGGCGTACTCGGCCGGGTGAGCACTGAAGTTCGACAACCACCCGTAGGCGGCGCGGAAACGATCGATCACCAGCGGATGATCCGGATTCGCCATAGCAGTAGACCCTTTCGTCGCAGGACACCGACACCGGTGGACGGGTTGATTGCCAGCGGCCGTCGTGTTCGGCGGAGGACGACAGGCGCACACAGCGACGTCGGTCGCGCTGGCGGTCGTGTTCGACCGCCAGCTCTGTCCGGGTACCGCGGTCGGTGCTCAGGCGGCGAGGTCGATGTCGTGGTAGTCGATATCGCCTGCGGCGGCGCGTTCGACGTCATCGAGGGTGTAGCCGAGCTCCTCGGGTGTGGCGGCGTCGAGGAAGTGCAGGTACCGTCCGGTGGCTGTGGTGTGGTCGCGCCACAGCGTTTTGCCGAGGTCGGTCTCGTGTTGGGCGGCGATCATGGCGGTCGCGATCATCCACGCCCGCCCCGGGGTCGCAGCCTCGATCGCCTTCAACAGCGCGTCGCGGGTGCCGCCGACTCCGAGGATGTGCAGGGTCTTCTGAAGGTCGGCGGGGTCGAGCTTGTCGGCGATCGATGCGGCGACGAATTTCGCTGCCAGCGTTGGCGGCTGGGTGGCGGTGAAGAACTTGATCAGCATTTCGTCGCGGCGTTTTTTGGATCCTTCGCCGATGACGTTGAGCTTTCTGACCCGGGCGCGCTTGAGCCGGGCCGCTTCCCGGTCGGCCGCGGCTTTCGCGACCGCGGCTGCGGCTTCGGCGGCCGCTTTCTCTTTATCGGCATTCTCCTCGACCGTCAGGGGCGCGAGGTGATAGCCGCTGTCGGGCAACTGGTCTGCGGGCAGGTAGCAGAACGGCATCCACCGGTCGCGGTGCTCGACCTGATCGGCGTGCAGCAGTCCCTCGGCCGCGTCGGCGTCGGGGTCGTCGCTGGTGTCCCAGTCCACGGCGTCGTCATCGACGATCACGCCGGTGTCCTTCTCGACGAGATACCCGTTCTCCTCACGGTGCAGATACAGCACCCACCGGGCGGGGTCGGCGCTGATCTGGTCGAACGTCAGCGGCTGATCATCGGCGGTGAGCAGCAGATCAGCGGGAAGATATCGTGCCTGCTCGCTACTGGTGTCCGGTTCGGCGGTCAGGATCCCGAATCCGTAGGCGGCGTAGGGCAGCGACGCCTGCAGCTGGGCGCGTTGCTCGGCGCGTTCGGCCTCGATCGACGAAGCGACGTGCGGGAACCTGAAGGACGAGCAGTTCTCGAGGCGCGCCACAGCTTCGGTGTCGGCGAGGGCTTCGTAGTGCCCGAGGACGGCGAGCTGGTCGAAGGAGAACTGGTTGGTCTTGCTGTCCAGCAACGCCGCCGCGGTCGGCGACGCCCCGATCTTGGCATAACCCTTGACCCTGTCCCGTGTGGTCGACAGGCCTTTCGCGACGCGGGTGAGGCTGGCACCGAGGTCGAGCATCATCGCCACACCGCCGGCCAAGTCGGCCTTGGTGAGCGGGATCCGGCGCTCGTTGAAGTTGATCTGATCGATGGTCCGCTCGATGCGGCGCTCGGTCGCGCTGAGCCCGGCGGGTTCATCGACGATGAACACCGGAACCACCGGCGTCTTGACCGCTCGGGCGATCAGCACCCGGACCTGGCCGTCGATGGCCACGATCGATCCGTCGTCGTCGCGGGTGGCGTTGATGGGGTCCTTGACACCACGTTCGGTGATCGAGGCGACTTGATCGGGGTAGTCCTCGACCCGGAAGCCCTTGCGGACGTTCTCATCGATGACCAGCTCCTCAGGTGCCATCCATCGCGCCTCGATGGCAGGCAGGTCCGGAGTCACAGCGCCCTGGCCGATCACCCCGGCACCGCTGTCGTTGCTGGTGTGGGTGTCGGGTTCGGCTCCGGCCGTGGCGGGATCGAGGACGGCGGTGGCGGTTTCGGTCTCAGACATTCATCGCTCCTGGAAGACAGACGGCGAGCCAGCCCACCAACGAGGGGGCTGGTCCGCCGAGAACGGGTGCAGGACAACACGACCGGGGACACCCCCGGCCGGGTTCAGGCCGCGGCGCGGCGCGGCGCGAGATTGAGCGGGTGCAGCCGCAGCACCTCGGCGTCGTCGTGCCGCAGGGTCCAGTAGCGGCCGCGCCAGTGCGGGAATTGCGAACGCCAGCGCTGCTGCACCTCGAGGTCATCGAGGTCAGTGCTCGGCCCAGCGGTACCGCGGTACTGGCGCTGCTCGTACTGGGCGCGGGTGATGGTTTCGATCTCCGGCGTATCGGACACAGCGATCTCCTTGGTTAGAACGGTTGGGTGCGAGACAGCACGGCCTTGGTCGCGCCGAGCGGATCCGGTTCGGTACCCGGAAAATCCATGCGCTCCAGAGCAGGAATGTGGTTGCCGTAGCCGGTAGGGAAAGTGACCGTGACCGGTGGCGTCGATGCCGTAGGGCTGTTGTCTGTCGGGCTGGTTAGTCGAGGTCGATACCGAGTTCGGCGGCGGTGGCCTGGCCGGGGCGAAACAACGAGGCGATCATGGCCGGTGGTATCGGGCAGGCGAACGCGGTCGCGAGGGTCGCCGCGAAGGAATCGTCCGGTGCGTCGGCGAGCGCGATCTCGATCGCGCTGGCGGCACCGGCGGTGTCACCGCGGGCGTAGGCGGTGACCGCGAGCAGCGTCGCGGCGTGCGCGCGCCGTGGCGCGGGCAGGGCGCGCACCAGCTGGGTCCACAGAGACGAGCACGCCCCGGCGCGCGGACCACTGGACACCGCGAGCAAACACGAACGCAGTTCCTCATCGTCGAGGATGACCGCGACCCGCGCGAGGTCCGCCGCCGTCAGGTCGGTGCCGGAGTCGGCGGCGCGGAGTCGGGTCAACACGAACCGCAATTGCTCGCGGCGAACAGCGGCGGATCCGACTGCCGTTTCGTCGGCGGCAGTGGAGGTTTCGCCTTGGTCGGTACCCAGGGCAGTGAGATGGCCCTCGACCTGGTGGGTGAAGTCCGGATCGGGATGCAGCAGCACCGACGGCGGGGCGGTCGGCGGGTCGGGGTGTGCGGCAGCGGTGCCGGGGTGCTCGCCGGCGAGGGCGGGCAGGGTTCCGTGGTCCGCGTCGATCAGGCTGGCCCACGGTTGTCCGGCGCCGGTACCGGACAACACCCACGCGTCGAGCAAATCGGTGTCTGCTTCGGCGAGACACTCACGCAGGGTGGCCATCAACTCCCGGTGGGTGGCCCGCGGCACCGGCCGGTGGGGACGAGGTGTGTCGACCACGACGGCAGCGAGCGCGTCGGGCTTGTAGAGCTGACAGAACCGGATCGCGCGAGCAATGATCGGCGTGGTCGCGAGATAGTCCCCCGACAGTCGATCGTCGTAGGTCAGATACAGGTCGGTGACGATCGCCTTCCTGGGCCGAATATGGGTGTCGGGCCAGCAACCCAGCAAGTGCATCCCGACCAGCACCACCGACCGTTCCAGTGGCCGGCCAACAGCCGCGAGTACCTGGGCGATGAAAGCGGCGGGGTTTTCGATCGAGGGCATCAAACCTCCTGAGCCAGAATGGGTTCGCGAGGACGGAAACAACGGGGTGAAGGCCGAGAAACCCGTACTACACGGCGGGGGTCGGCAGACTGGACGTGTCGGCATGCGGCGGTGCCCGACAGCGGAAGACCGCATAGCTGTCGGGAGGACGCCGGGCGCCGAGAGAGGCACACGCGGGCCACAGCTGGTAGCAGCGATCTGCGTCGTCAGGGGTACCGGCCGTGTGGCGAGGCACGGTTGTCGTCGAGACGATGCCGGTCTTCAGGCTCCCGGACCTGTGATCGCTGATGGTCTCAAGGCGGTGGCATCGAGCTGGACAGATGCAGCGTGGCAGTTGATCATCGCCGCTAACTACCGGAACTAGGAAGGCCGACCCTGGCCGCCTTCACCGCAGTTGTGCAGACCTACCTCGACTGTTGGCCGTCTGGTTCTGATCGCGAGCCCGGCATTATCTCGGTCGGGAATCCAGCACCGCGCGATTCAGTGTCGTGAATCACCGCAGCACCTCAGCCGGAACAGCCAGGTTCGAATTGACGTGCCGAAATTCTCTGTTCGCTCTGGTCAGAGCGACCGCCTCAAGGCGAGGGCTGGACTACCGACTGCCGTCCTACGTGCGGCAGGGTAGATGCGTTCAGGATCGAGCGCTGTCGATGGGTGCGGGAGCAACGGGCAGTCGAGCGCAGGGTCCAACCGGTCGGCCTCATCCCTGCGCCATCGTGACCGTGCTCGCCGCCGGACTCATGGTTGCCTATGCGGCGCACCAGATCGTGCACCGGCGCACACGCTCCAGTGACGCGCGAGCCGAGCATGCCAGCCCATCGAGCGACTCAATGCCGCGGCAGCGCAACCCGGCCTGACCGTGGTCGGGATCCGGATCGCACGCGATAACTGGCAACGCCGCCTATCCAATGGCCGATGCAAGCAGTGCATTGATGTCCACCGGCGATATCTGCAGCTGCCCGGCGATCCGCATTCGGGGAGCCAAACCGTCAGTCGAATCTGGTGATCAAGGGGTTACCGGACTGCAAAAAGCAACGGATATGGCGAGTCCTTGGTCGTTGCCCTTTCGGCAGTCCAGAACCCGTTACGGTGAGGTCACCTGAGTGCGCGAGTGGCCCGGCGCTCTAGTAGGACCGCACCGCGAACGCTGTTCGAGCGGTCAGTTGGCGGGGCCAGTTGCGGTCCATCCGCCTTCTTGCTGGGTGACAGCGGGTCCGAGGGGGGTGAGTTCCTCGGGCCCGGTTTCCGGGCCGGGTTTGGAATCGTCGACGAAGTCTTTGGCGGATCGAGGGGTGGGCCCGTCGATGGTGGGTTCCTCGAGATCGTCGAGGCCGTCTGTCTGGTCGTCGAGGGGTTTGTTGTGGTCGACCACTGTGTAGTCCTTCGGTTTGGGTGCTGGCTTGCTGACGGAGTTGTCGATCAGCGCCACTCCCACGCCGGAGGCGGCCGCGACGAGCACTGTGGTGAGCGCAATCAACGTTTTTCGTCTCATTTGACGCTCCTCGGCTGTGGCGTGGTCAGCTTGCTCTGTCCACTGTAGGTCGTGGGCTGACGGGGCTCGACGATCAACTCCCATTAGGGAGGTGTCCTCCGGCTGCGAGTACATAGAAACTGTCGTTGTCGATGACTCGGTTGGATCCGTAGAAGCTACCCAGCCAGCTGCCGGCCAATCGGTTTTGTGGATCGTCGATCATGCACACGCTCCATCCCGTGGCGGTCGAGCCGTTCAAGTCCGGTACATGGCATTGCGGGTTGAAGGTTCTGCCGGAGTTGGGTGCACTGTTGGCGCCTTCCTTGGTCGATGCGAAAGGGAACTCGTCGCAGCTTCGTCCGGTAATGCCGTTCTGGCGATCCCGCATGATCGTGGTGCCGGCAGGGCAGGCGACGCGCCGGTTCTGGTTGCGGGCGGCGACGTTGGCTTCGCGGTGCAGAGGGCTCGAACTCGTGCCTGGGATACCGGCCGCTAATGCTGCGCTTACGTGGCCGACGGCTTCCGGGTAGAGCGATA
>NZ_BAUA01000013.1 GCF_000710915.1 Nocardia brasiliensis IFM 10847 | reverse complement strand
GGGACTGCTGCACAGGTAGGTGACAACCGATTTGGCTTGCCTTCGGGCGGGCTGGAAGGATGTCGCTGTGCCCAAGCCCTACCCTCGTGAGTTCCGCGACGATGTCGTGCGCGTCGCGCGTAACCGCGACGACGGGGTGACCCTCGAACAGGTCGCCGCCGATTTCGGGGTGCACCCGATGACGCTGTCGAAATGGATGCGCCAGGCCGATGTCGACGAGGGTGCCAAACCGGGCAAGACGTCGAGCGAGTCGGCCGAGTTGCGGGCGGCGAAACGTCGGATCCGGTTGCTGGAGCAGGAGAACGAGGTCCTCAAACGGGCCGCCGCCTACTTCGCCCAGGCTAGCCTGCCGGGAAAATGATCTACCCGCTCGTCCGCGAGCTGGCCGGAGACGGGGTCCCCGTCACGGTGACGTGCCGGGTGCTGGAACTGGCCCGTCAGCCCTACTATCGGTGGCTGGACGAGCCGGTCACCGATGCCGAACTCGAGCAGGCTTATCGGGCCAACGCCTTGTTCGACGCCCACCGTGACGACCCGGAATTCGGCTACCGCTTCCTGGCCGATGAGGCCCGCGCTGCGGGCGAGCCGATGGCCGACCGGACCGCGTGGCGGATCTGCTCGGATCACGGCTGGTGGAGCGTGTTCGGCAAGAAACGAAGTGGCAAGGGCAAAGTCGGACC
The DNA here is from genome assembly GCF_000710915.1 of Nocardia brasiliensis IFM 10847. GTDB lineage: Bacteria > Actinomycetota > Actinomycetes > Mycobacteriales > Mycobacteriaceae > Nocardia > Nocardia brasiliensis_A. Next base: position 582 of record NZ_BAUA01000013.1, on the reverse strand, counting down.
GCCGGTCCATGACGACCTGGTCCAGCGGAACTTCCGCGCCGATGCCCCGAATCGGTTGTGGCTGGCCGATATTTCCGAACACCGCACCGGGGAGGGAAAGCTCTACATTTGCGCGGTCAAGGACGTCTATTCCAACCGGATCGTCGGCTATTCCATCGACTCGCGCATGAAATCGGCGTTGGCGGTCCGCGCGCTCAACAACGCGGCAGCTCGCCGCGGTGACGTGGCCGGCTGCATTCTGCATACCGACCGAGGATCGCAATTTCGAAGCCGAAAGTTCGTGCGCGCCTTGACCCGTCACGGCATGGCCGGATCGATGGGCCGCGTCGGCGCGGCCGGTGACAACGCCGCCATGGAGAGTTTCTTCGCACTGCTGCAGAAGAACGTCCTCGATCGCCGATCCTGGTGCAGCCGTGAGGAATTGCGCATCGCGATCGTCACCTGGATCGAACGGACCTACCACCGCCGCCGACGCCAAACCGCCCTCGGGCGTTTGACACCCATCGAATACGAAACCATCATGACCCCACCGGCCAGTCAGGCCGCGTGACCAAACCTGTCACCTGATCTTGCAGCAGTCCC
>NZ_BAUA01000014.1 GCF_000710915.1 Nocardia brasiliensis IFM 10847 | reverse complement strand
GGTCAACATCATTCGCGTCATGCTGATGGAACTCAACCGCATCTCCTCGCACCTGGTGGCGCTGGCCACCGGCGGCATGGAACTGGGCGCGCTGACCCCGATGCTGTTCGGTTTCCGGGAACGCGAGTTGATCCTCGACGTCTTCGAGACGATCACCGGCCTGCGGATGAACCACGCCTACATCCGTCCCGGCGGCCTGGCCCAGGATCTGCCCGACGACGGCGTGACCAAGGTCCGGGAACTGCTGGCGCTCATGCCGAAACGATTGCGCGACATGGAGCAGTTGCTCACCGCCAACCCGATCTGGAAGGCCCGCACCCAGGACATCGGCTACCTCGATCTGCAGGGCTGCATGGCACTGGGGATCACCGGTCCGGTGCTGCGCGCCACCGGCCTGCCGCACGACCTGCGCAAGGCCCAGCCCTACTGCGGGTACGAGAACTACGAATTCGACATCCCCACCACCACGGGCTGTGACTGCTACGGCCGCTACGTGATCCGGGTGGACGAGATGAAGGAGTCGCTCAAGATCGTCGAGCAGTGCCTGGACAAGCTGCGCCCCGGCCCGGTGATGGTGGACGACAAGAAGATCGCCTGGCCCGCCGATCTGCAGCTCGGCCCGGACGGACTCGGCAACTCCCCCAAGCACATCAGCAAAATCATGGGCAGCTCGATGGAGGGCCTGATCCACCATTTCAAGCTGGTCACCGAGGGCATCCGGGTGCCGGCGGGGCAGGTGTACACCGCCGTGGAATCGCCGCGCGGCGAACTCGGCGTGCACATGGTCAGCGACGGCGGCACCCGGCCGTTCCGGGTGCACTACCGCGACCCCTCGTTCACCAATCTGCAAGCGGTGGCGGCGACTTGTGAGGGCGGCATGGTCGCCGACGTCATCGCGTCGGTCGCCAGCATCGACCCCGTGATGGGCGGAGTAGACCGATGACAGAAGCATCGCGCAGCGATTCGATGAGGGGTGGTGGCCGGGTGACGGGCGGGTCAGAAATTGTTTTGAAGCTCAGCACGCGTCCCGAACCGTTCCAACCGTTCATCCGGGAGCGGCTCGAACTCGACGCCAAGCAGATCATCGCCCGCTATCCGGAGCCACGCTCGGCCCTGCTGCCGCTGCTGCATCTGGTGCAGGCCGAGGAGGGTTGCGTCACCGGCACCGGCATCGACTTCTGTGCCGACCAGCTGGGTTTGACCGGCGCCGAGGTCACCGCCGTCGCCACCTTCTATTCGATGTACCGGCGTACCCCGACCGGCGACTACCACGTCGGCGTGTGCACCAACACGCTGTGCGCGGTGATGGGCGGCGACGCCATCCTCGCCGCGCTCGAACGGCATCTCGGCATCGCACACGGCGACACCACCGCAGACGGCAAGATCACCCTCGAGCACGTCGAGTGCAACGCGGCCTGCGATTTCGCCCCGGTGATCATGATCAACTGGGAATTCTTCGACAATCAGACCCCCGAATCGGCGCAGGCCCTCGTCGACGCGCTGCGCGCGGGACAGCAGGTGACGCCGACCCGGGGCGCGCCGCTGTGCACGTTCAAGGAGACCGCGCGCATCCTCGCCGGCTTCCCGGACGAGCGGCCCGGCGTGCTCGACGGCGCGGCGGGCCCGGCCACCCTGGCCGGATTGGAAGTCGCGCGCGAGCAACGCATGGCCGCCCCCGATCCCGCGCAAACCTCGGTGCTGCAACAGGATTCGGAGGCCTGACATGACGTTGACCCCCGTGCTCACCCGGTACTGGGACGACCCGCAGTCCTGGACGATGGACACCTATCGCCGCCACGACGGCTACCAGGCGCTGCGCAAGGCGCTGGCGATGCAGCCGGACAACGTCATCCAGACCGTCAAGGACGCCGGACTGCGCGGCCGCGGCGGTGCGGGCTTCCCCACCGGCATGAAGTGGAGCTTCATCCCGCAGGGCCCGGGCCCCGACGGCGTCACCAAACCGCACTACCTGGTGGTCAACGCCGACGAGTCGGAACCCGGTACGTGCAAAGACATTCCGCTGATGCTGTCGAGTCCGCACGCGCTGATCGAGGGCGTCGTCATCGCCGCCTACGCCATCCGCGCCGCGCACGCGTTCATCTATGTGCGCGGCGAAGTGGTGCCGGTGCTGCGCCGCCTGCAGGCCGCCGTCGCACAGGCCTACGAGGCAGGCTTTCTCGGCAACGACATCCTCGGCTCCGGCTACAACCTCGAACTCATCGTGCACGCGGGTGCGGGTGCTTACATCTGCGGTGAGGAAACCGCGCTGCTCGACTCCCTCGAAGGCCGCCGCGGCCAGCCCCGATTGCGGCCGCCGTTCCCCGCCGTCGCCGGGCTCTACGCCTGCCCGACCGTGGTGAACAATGTCGAATCCATTGCCAGCGTGCCCTCGATCATCCTGCACGGCACGGAATGGTTCCGCGCGATGGGCACCGAGAAGTCGCCGGGCTTCACGCTCTACTCGCTCTCGGGTCACGTGCATCGTCCCGGCCAGTACGAAGCGCCGTTGGGCATCACGCTGCGCGAACTGCTCGGCTACGCCGGCGGTGTGCGCCACGGTCACGAGGTGAAGTTCTGGACGCCGGGCGGGTCGTCCACACCGCTGTTCACGGCGGCCCACCTCGACGTGCCACTGGATTACGAGGGCGTCGCCACCGCCGGATCCATGTTGGGCACCAAGGCCTTACAGATCTTCGACGAAACCACCTGTGTCGTGCGCGCGGTGCTGCGCTGGACCGAGTTCTACGCGCACGAATCCTGCGGCAAATGCACCCCCTGCCGCGAGGGCACCTACTGGCTGGTGCAACTGCTCGCACGGCTCGAGCAGGGCCGCGGCACCGAGGCCGACCTGGACAAGTTGCTCGACATCAGCGACACCATCAACGGCAAGTCGTTCTGCGCGCTCGGTGACGGCGCGGCCAGCCCGATCATCTCGTCGCTGAAGTACTTCCGCGACGAGTACGTCGATCATCTGCGGCTCGGCGGTTGCCCGTTCGACCCGGCGCGGTCCACCGCGTGGGCAAAGGAGGCCTAAATGACTGCATCACAGAGTGATTCGATGAGGGGTGGTGGCCGGGCGGCGGGTGGGCCTGCATCACAAAGTGATTCGATGAGGGGTGGCGGCCGGGCGGCGGGTGGGCCTGCATCACAGAGTGATTCGATGCGGGGTGGCGGCCGGGTGACGGGTGTTTCCGCGGCCGAGAACAAGAGCGCACCGGTAGCCGTGCCCGCGGATCTGGTGTCGGTCACCATCGACGACACGACGGTGAGCGTGCCCGCGGGCACCTTGGTGATCCGGGCCGCCGAGCTCATCGGCATCCAGATCCCGCGCTTCTGCGATCACCCGCTGCTCGATCCGGTCGGCGCCTGCCGTCAGTGCATCGTCGAGGTCGAGGGTCAGCGTAAGCCGGTCGCCTCCTGCACCATGACCGTCACCGACGGCATGGTGGTGCGGACCCAGCTCACCTCGCCGGTCGCGGACAAGGCGCAGGAGGGCGTGATGGAGCTGCTGCTCATCAACCATCCGCTCGACTGCCCGGTCTGTGACAAGGGCGGTGAGTGCCCGCTGCAGAACCAGGCGATGTCCACCGGCCGCGCCGAGAGCCGGTTCGAGGGCGAGAAGCGCACGTATCCCAAGCCGATTCCGCTGTCCAGTGCGGTGCTGCTGGATCGGGAGCGCTGCGTGCTGTGCGCGCGGTGTACGCGATTCTCCCAGCAGGTCGCCGGTGACCCGTTCATCGAACTGCTGGAACGCGGTGCGCTGCAACAGGTCGGCACCGCGCAGGCCGAACCGCTGGATTCCTACTTCTCCGGCAATACCGTGCAGATCTGCCCGGTCGGCGCGCTCACCGGTACCAGCTACCGGTTCCGGGCCCGGCCCTTCGACCTGGTGTCGAGCCCGAATGTGTGCGAGCACTGCGCCTCCGGCTGCGCCCAGCGCACCGACCACCGGCGCGGCAAGGTGCTGCGCCGCCTGGCCGGAGACGACCCGCAGGTCAACGAGGAATGGAACTGCGACAAGGGGCGCTGGGCCTTCGCCTACGCCACCGAACGCGACCGCCTCACCACCCCGCTGGTCCGCGGCTGGGACGGCAACCTGGCCCCCGCGTCGTGGTCCGAGGCGCTCGCCGCGGCCGCGGAAGGCTTGGCCGCGGCGCACGGCAGCGCGGGCGTACTGGTCGGCGGCCGGGTCACCCAGGAAGACGCCTACGCCTACGCCAAATTCGCCCGAATCGCGCTGGGCACCAATGATATCGACTTCCGGGCCCGGGCCCACTCGGCGGAGGAGGCAGACTTCCTCGCCGCCCGCGTCGCCGGACAGGGCATGACGGTCACCTACGACGACCTCGAGACCGCGCCGGTCGTGCTGCTCGTCGGATTCGAGCCCGAGGAAGAGTCGCCGATCGTCTATCTGCGGTTGCGCAAGGCCGCGCGGCGTCGCCGCCTGCCGATCTATTCGCTCGCCCCGTTCGCCTCCCGCGGCCTGGAGCGGATGGCGGGCAAGCTCGTGCGCGCCATGCCCGGCGCCGAACCCCATCTGCTCGACGCCGTCCGCGGCGGCGAAAACGGCACGCCGGGAACCGATCCCGCGCAACTCGCGGACCTCGCACGGCTGCTGCGCGCACCCGGCGCGGTGATCATGGTGGGCGAGCGGATGGCAGGCATCGCGGGTGCGCTCTCCGCCGTGGTTCGCCTCGCCGACGAGACCGGGGCCGCGCTGGCCTGGGTGCCGCGGCGGGCCGGTGAACGCGGCGCGGTGGCGGCGGGCGCGCTGCCCGCCCTGCTGCCCGGCGGTCGGCCGGTCGTCGATCCGCTTGCCCGGCAACAGGTTCGGGCCGTCTGGAATGTGGCGGACCTGCCGGCTACGCCGGGCCGAGACACCGCGGCGATCCTGGAGGCCGCGCCAGGTCTCGGTGCCCTGGTGATCGGCGGCGTGGACGTCACCGATCTGCCGGACCCGGCCGGCGCCCTCGCCGCCATCGACGCGGCCCGGTTCGTGGTGAGCCTGGAACAGCGGCACAGCTCGGTGACCGAGCGCGCCGACGTGGTCTTCCCGGTGGCCACCGCGATGGAGAAGGCCGGCACCTTCCTCACCTGGGAGGGCAGAGCGCGTCCGTTCGCGGCGGCGCTCGGCGACGACATGGTGCGCCGCCAGACCGCGCCGCTCTCGGATCAACGGGTGCTGCAAGCCATCGCGGAGGAGATGAAGGTCGGGCTCGCCCTGCCCGACATCGACGCCGCGCGTGCCGAACTCGCCGAACTCGGCGGATGGGACGGGGCGCCGGTCGCCGCGCCCGCGCATCGGCCGCACCCGCTGACTCAGCCGGCACCGGGCACCGCGGTACTGGCCAGCTGGCGGATGCTGCTCGACGACGGCCGGATGCAGGACGGCGAACCCAACCTCGCGGGCATCGCCCGCCCGGCGGTGGCCCGGCTGTCCGCCACCACGGCGGCCGAAATCGGCGCGGTCACCGACGATCTGGTGACCGTCGCCAGCGCACACGGCAGCATCACGCTGCCCCTGATGATCAGCGACCTGCCCGACCGGGTGGTCTGGGTGCCGCAACACTCACCCGGCAGCGCGATCGCCGAACAATTGGCCACCCAGCCCGGCGGCATCGTCACCCTGCGGCGCGCCGACGAGCGGATGAAGGAGCACCGCCATGAGTGACCTCAGTCTTTTTGGCCACGATCCACTGTGGCTGGTGATCGCGAAGTCCCTCGCCATCTTCGTCTTCCTGCTGCTCACCCCGATGATCGCAGTGGTCGCGGAACGAAAGATCGTGGCGCGCATGCAGATGCGCATCGGCCCGAACCGGATCGGCCCGTACGGGATGTTGCAGAGCATCGCCGACGGCGTGAAGATGGCGCTCAAGGAAGACATCGTCCCCGCCATCGTGGACAAGCCGATCTACATTCTGGCGCCGGTCATTTCGCTGATCCCGTCGGTGATGGCGTTCGCGGTGATCCCGTTCGGGCCCGAGGTGTCGGTGCTCGGGCACCGCACCGCCCTGCAATTGACCGACCTGCCGGTGGCGGTGCTCTACATCCTGGCGATCACCTCGATCGGGGTGTACGGGATCGTGCTCGCGGGCTGGTCGTCGGGCTCGACCTATCCGCTGCTCGGCGGGCTGCGTTCGACCGCGCAGGTGATCTCCTACGAGATCGCGATGGCGCTGTGCTTCGCCACCGTGTTCCTGCTCGGCGGCACCATGGCCACCTCCGGCATCGTCGAGGCGCAGGAGGGCACCTGGTACGTCTTCCTGCTGCTGCCCTCGTTCCTCATCTACTGCGTCTCCATGGTCGGCGAGACCAACCGGGCGCCGTTCGACCTGCCCGAGGCCGAAGGCGAACTCGTCGGTGGCTTCCACACCGAGTACTCCTCGCTGAAGTTCGCCATGTTCATGATGGCCGAATACATCAACATGGCAACGGTTTCCGCGCTCGCCACCACCCTGTTCCTGGGTGGCTGGCACGCGCCGTGGCCGCTGAACATGTGGGACGGCGCGAACAGCGGCTGGTGGCCGGTGCTGTGGTTCACCGCCAAGGTGTGGATGTTCCTGTTCGTGTTCATCTGGCTGCGCGGCACCCTGCCCCGCCTGCGCTACGACCAGTTCATGAACCTGGGCTGGAAGCTGCTGATCCCGACCTCGCTGCTGTGGGTGATGCTGGTCGCCACCGCCCGCGTGCTGCAGGCCGAGGGCTACCAGGTGCAGACGCCGTTCCTGGTGATCGGTGGTCTGTTGATCTCCGGGCTGATGATCGGCCTGTTCCTGCGCGCCGGACGCCGAGGCGGGGCGGCGCCCCCGGCCGAGCCGGAACCCGCTGTGCCCGCGCCGGATTCAGCCGTGTTCCTGGGCTTCCCGACTCCGCCGCTGCCCGAGCGTCCACGCGAACCCGCCAAGGCGGGCCTGCTCGATCCGCTGGCCGGGTTCGCCGTCACCGCAGCGACCATGTTCAAAAAGCCCAACACCGAGTTCTATCCGGAACAGAAGGTGCCGACGGCGCCGCGCTATCACGGGCGCCACCAGCTCAACCGGCACCCGGACGGACTGGAGAAGTGCATCGGCTGCGAGCTGTGCGCCTGGGCCTGTCCCGCCGACGCGATCTTCGTCGAGGGCGCGGACAACACCGAGACGGCCCGCTTCTCCCCCGGGGAACGGTACGGGCAGGTCTACCAGATCAACTACCTGCGCTGCATCGGCTGTGGGCTGTGCATCGAGGCGTGCCCCACCCGTGCGTTGACCATGACCAACGACTACGAGATGACCGACGACAACCGCGCCGACCTCATCTACGAGAAGGACCGCCTGCTCGCGCCGCTGCAGCCCGGCATGACCGCGCCGCCGCACGCGATGTACCCGGGCAGCGACGAGGGCGACTACTACCGGGGCAACGTGCCGGGCAACGCGTCGGAAACCAATGGGGCGCACGCGGTCGACGGCTCCGACAGTCCGAAACAGCCCGCCGTCGCGGGCGTGGAAGGAGGGGCGCGGTGAACGAATTCATCCTTGCCGCAGAGCCGCTCACCCGCACCTCCACCGGCGAAGCGGTGAACTTCTGGGTGCTCGCCCCGCTGGCCACCGCCGGCGCGCTGGGCATGGTGTTCGCCCGCAAGGCGGTGCATTCCGCGATCTGCCTGGCCGCGACGATGGTGATCCTGGCCGTGTTCTACATGGCGCAGGACGCGCTGTTCCTCGGCGTGGTGCAGATCGTGGTGTACACCGGCGCGGTCATGATGCTGTTCCTGTTCGTGCTCATGCTGGTCGGCGTCGACTCCGCGGAATCGCTGAAGGAGAACCTGCGCGGCCAGCAGCTCGCGGCGGCCGCGGTGGGCCTCGGCTTCGGGCTGCTGCTGATCAGTGGCATCGCCCGCGGTATCCGCGATTCCGGAATCACCTTCCCGGCCACGGGTTTCGCCGGGCGCGACGTGATCGGCGAACTGGCCGAGCTGATCTTCGTCCGCTACGTGTGGGCGTTCGAGCTCACCGGCGCGCTGCTCATCACCGCCACCATCGGCGCGATGGTGCTGGCGCACCGCGAACAGTTCGGGCCGCGAATCGGGCAGCGGGAGATGTCGATCCGCCGCTTCCGCGAGGCCGGGCACCGGCCCACCCCGCTGCCCACCCCGGGCGTGTACGCCAGGCACAACGCGGTCGACATCCCGGCCCGGCTGCCCGACGGCTCCTTCGAGGAACTCTCGGTCAGCACCATCCTGCGGCACCGCCGCACCCGGGCGTTGACCGAGGCGGCCGTCATCTCGGTCGGCGCCGAGAACCCGAGCGACGAGGAAGGCAAGCGGTGAATCCGGAGAACTACCTGTTTCTGTCGGCCCTGCTGTTCACCATCGGCGCGGCGGGAGTGCTGTTGCGGCGCAACGCCATCGTGGTGTTCATGTGCATCGAGCTGATGCTCAACGCGGTGAACCTCGCGTTCGTCACCTTCGCCCGGTTGCACGCGAACCTGGACGGGCAGGTGTTCGCGTTCTTCACCATGGTGGTCGCGGCGGCCGAAGTCGTGGTCGGCCTGGCCATCATCATGACCATCTTCCGTGCCCGCCGCTCGACCTCGGTCGACGACGCCAACCTGCTGAAGTTCTGACATGGACACCACAGCACTCTGGCTGCTGCCAGCACTGCCGCTCGCCGGCGCCGTAATCCTGCTGCTGAGTGGACGGTTCAGCGACAAATGGGGTCACCTGCTCGGCACCGCGCTGGCGCTCGGGTCGTTCGTGGTCGCGGGCATCGCGTTCTTCGGCATGCTCGGTCGCGACGGCGACCAGCGCGCGGTGCACACCGAGCTGTTCCAGTGGGCGCCGGTCGCGGGGTTGCAGGTCGACTTCGGCTTGCAGCTCGATCAGCTGTCGATGTGTTTCGCATTGCTGATCACCGGCGTCGGCTCGTTGATCCACATCTACTCCATCGGTTACATGGCCGACGATCCGGCGCGACGCCGATTCTTCGCCTACCTCAATCTGTTCCTCGCGGCCATGCTGCTGCTGGTGCTGGCGAACAACTACCTGGTGCTCTATCTCGGCTGGGAGGGCGTCGGCCTGGCGTCCTACCTGCTGATCGGGTTCTGGCACGAAAAGCCTTCGGCGGCAACGGCGGCCAAGAAGGCGTTCGTCGTCAACCGGGTCGGTGACATGGGGTTGGCGATCGCCATGTTCGTGATGTTCGCGACCTTCGGCTCGATCGACTTCGGCACCGTGTTCGCCGGGGCGCCGCAGGCCGGGGAGGGCACGCTCACCGCGATCGGGTTGCTGCTGCTGCTCGCCGCGTGCGGCAAGTCCGCGCAGGTGCCGCTGCAGTCCTGGCTCGGCGACGCGATGGAGGGCCCGACTCCGGTGTCGGCGCTCATCCACGCGGCGACCATGGTGACGGCCGGTGTCTACCTGATCACCCGTTCCGGCCCGATCTTCGACCTGTCGCCGGACGCGCGCCTCGGCGTGGTCCTCGTCGGCGCGGTGACGCTGCTGTTCGGTGCGATCATCGGCTGCGCCAAGGACGACATCAAGAAGGCGCTCGCCGCGTCCACCATGAGCCAGATCGGCTACATGATGCTGGCCGCGGGGCTCGGACCGGCCGGTTACGCGTTCGCCATCATGCATCTGCTCACGCACGGCTTCTTCAAGGCGGTGCTGTTCCTCGGCGCCGGTTCGGTGATGCACGCGATGGACGACGAAACCGATATGCGCCGCTACGGCGGCTTGCGCACACTGCTGCCGGTCACCTACATCACCTTCGGGCTCGGCTATCTGGCGATCATCGGGGTGCCGCCGTTCGCCGGGTTCTTCTCCAAGGACAAGATCATCGAGGTGGCGTTCAACCAGGGCGGCGCCAGCGGTGTGGTGCTCGGCACGGTGACCCTGCTCGGCGCGGGCCTCACCGCGTTCTACATGACGCGGGTGATGCTCATGACGTTCTTCGGCGAACGGCGCTGGAAACCCGATACCCATCCGCACGAATCACCCGCGGTCATGACGGGACCGATGGTGCTGCTGGCCTTCGGCTCGGTCGCCGCCGGTGGTCTGTTCGTCTTCGGTTCCGCGCTGCCGAACTGGCTGGAACCGGTGGTCGGCGCCCATCACGGCGAGGAGACCGTCCCGGCGGCCGTCGTGACCGCACTCGCGCTCGTCGTGGTCGCGGCCGGCGTGGGCTTCGCCTACTACCAGTACGCGCAGCGCACGATCCCCGAGACCGCACCGCAGGCCGTGTCCGCGCTGACCGTCGCGGCCCGCAAGGACCTCTACGGTGACGCGCTCAACGAGGCAGCCTTCATGCGACCCGGCGGCTACCTGACCCGCGCGCTGGTCTTCCTCGACAACCGGGGCATCGACGGAATCGTCAACGGCACAGCGGCTTTGATCGGCGGCCTGTCCGCACGCATCCGCCGGGTGCAGTCCGGGTTCGTGCGCTCCTACGCCCTTTCCATGTTCACCGGCGCGGCCCTGGTCGCCGCCGCCCTGCTGGCGGTGAGGTTGTGGTGAGCATTTATCCCTGGATCCCGGCGTGGTCGCGTCCGATGCCCGCGCTGCTCGGGCCCCGTGTTTCCATGTCCACCGGCGCGGCCCTGGTGGCTGCCGCCCTGCTGGCGGTGAGGTTGTGGTGACGGACTTTCCCTGGTTGACCATCCTGTGGTTGGCGCCCGTTCTCGGCGCGGTGGTGGTGCTGGTGCTGCCCGCCGGGCAGCGGCTGCTCGCGCGGATACTCGCGTTGAGTGTGTCGGTGGCGGTGCTGATCCTCGCGGTGGTGCTCGCCGTGCGCTTCGATCCCGGTGGGGCGCAATACCAATTCGTCGAGGACCACGAGTGGATCCCGGCGTTCGGCGCGGGCTACACCGTCGGTCTCGACGGGATCGCACTGGTCCTCGTGCTGCTCACCACGGCCCTGGTGCCGCTGTTGATGCTGGCGGGCTGGCGCGACGACCGCGAGGTCGGCAGCGGCCGCCGGGTCGCGCACACCTACGTCGCGCTCACCCTGCTGGTCGAGGCGATGGTGCTGATTTCCTTTGTCTCGCTGGACATCCTGCTGTTCTACGTGTTCTTCGAGGCGATGCTCATCCCGATGTACTTCCTGATCGGCGGCTTCGGGCCCCGGTCGGCCGACGCGCAGCTGCGGCAGCAGCGCTCGCGTGCCGCGGTGAAGTTCCTGCTGTACAACCTGTTCGGCGGCCTGATCATGCTGGCCGCGGTGATCGGGTTGTACGTGGTCACCGCGCGGGACGGGCTCGGCGCGGACGGCTCGGGCACCTTCGACTTCCGCGTCGTGGTGGCCGCCGCGAACTCCGGCCAGCTCGGCGCGGCGCCGGCGGTGCTCAACGCGCTGTTCCTCGGGTTCATGTTCGCGTTCGCGGTGAAGGCGCCGCTGTGGCCGCTGCACACCTGGCTGCCCGACGCCGCGGTCGCCGCGACACCGTCGAGCGCGGTGCTGATGATGGCGGTGGTCGACAAGGTCGGCACCTTCGGCATGCTGCGCTACTGCCTGATGCTGTTCCCTGGCGCCTCGGACACCTATGCGCCACTGGTGATCACGCTCGCGGTGATCGGCATCCTCTACGGTGCGCTGCTCGCGATCGGCCAGACCGACGTCATGCGGTTGATCGCCTACACCTCGATCTCGCACTTCGGCTTCATCATCCTCGGCATCTTCGCGATGACCAGCCAGGGCCAGACCGGGGCGACGCTCTACATGGTCAACCACGGCATCTCCACCGCGGCGCTGTTCTTGATCGCCGGATTCCTGGTGTCGCGCAGGGGCACCCGGCTCATCGCCGACTTCGGCGGCGTGCAGAAGGTGGCGCCGGTGCTGGCGGGCACGTTCCTCATCGCGGGACTGGCCACCCTCTCGCTGCCCGGGCTGGCGCCGTTCGTCAGTGAATTCCTGGTGCTGGTCGGCACATTCAGCCGTTACCAGTTCGCGGCCGTCGTCGCGACCGGTGCGCTGGTTCTGGCCGCGGTGTACGTGCTCTGGCTCTACCAGCGGATGATGACCGGGCCGGTCAAGGAGGGCAACGAGCGCCTCTACGACCTGGTGCCGCGCGAACTCGCGGTGGTGGTGCCGCTCATCGCGGCGCTGCTGTTCCTGGGCGTCTATCCGAAACCGGTGCTGAACTTCATCAATCCCGCGGTGAGCCAGACGTTGACGACCATCGGCAAACACGATCCCGCGCCGACCATCCCCGAAGCGGGCAAAGCCGATCAGCCCGGAGGTGTCCACAAATGAGTCAGCTGACCTCCCACGGAACCTCGCTCGCCGCCGCCATACCGGCGCCGAGCATCGAGTACGGCTACCTGTCGCCGATGCTGATCGTCTTCGGTGTAGCCGTGCTCAGCGTGCTGGTCGAGGCGTTCGCCGGGCGGCGCTTCCGGTTCGGCGGCCAGGCGCTGCTGAGCCTGGCCGGACTGATCGTCGCGTTGGTCGCGGTGATCCTGCTGGCCGGCACGAACGCCACCGCCATCGGCGGTGCCGTCGCGGTCGACGGGGTGACGCTGTTCCTGCAGGGCACCATCCTCGTGGTCGCGATCCTGGGCGTGCTGTTCATGGCCGAGCGCGGTGCCGACCGACCGGCGGCCCCGGTGCGCAGCGGGCCGGGCACCTGGAGTGCGGCCGCGGCCACCCTCGGGCGCGGCGTGGACGCGTTCACCCCGCAGGCCTCGTCGGTGCCGGGCAGCGCGAGCGAAAAGGTCGCGCTGCGAGCGGGTATCGCGACCACCGAGGTGTTTCCGCTGACCCTGCTCGCGGTCGGCGGCCTGCTGCTGTTCCCGGCCGCCAACGACCTGCTCACCATGTTCGTCGCGCTCGAGGTGCTCTCGCTGCCGCTGTATCTGCTGTGCGGACTCGCGCGGCGCAAGCGGTTGCTCTCCCAGGAAGCGGCGCTGAAGTACTTCCTGCTCGGCGCGTTCTCCTCGGCGTTCTTCCTCTACGGGGTCGCGCTGCTGTACGGACAGGCCGGGACCGTGAAACTGGCGGGAATCGCCGATGCCATCGCGGCACACCCGGACAACGCGCTGCTCGCGCTGCTCGGCGTGGCACTGCTGGCCGTCGGGCTGCTGTTCAAGATCGGCACGGTGCCGTTCCAGTCCTGGGTGCCCGACGTGTACCAGGGCGCGCCCACACCGGTGACCGCGTTCATGGCGGCCGCGACCAAGATCGCCGCAGTCGGTGCGTTGTTGCGCGTGCTGCACATCGCGGTGCCCGGGCTGCGCGACGATTGGCGGCCCGTGCTCGGCGCCATCGCGATCGCCACCATGGCGGTCGGGGCGGTCATGGCCATCACCCAGACCGACGTGAAACGGATGCTCGCGTATTCCGCTGTCGCCCATGCCGGTTTCATCCTCACCGGGTTGGTCGCCGCCAACACCAAGGGCGTCGCCGCGGTGCTGTTCTATCTGGTGGCCTACGGTCTCGGCACGCTCGGCGCGTTCGCGCTCGTCAGTCTGGTGCGCGATGCCGCGGGCGAGGAAGCCACCGCGCTCAGTCAGTGGGCCGGGCTCGGGCGCCGCTCCCCCTGGCTGGCCAGTGTGTTCGCGCTGTTCCTGCTCTCCTTCGCGGGGCTGCCCCTCACCAGTGGATTCGTCAGCAAGTTCGCGGTCTTCGAAGCCGCGGCCGCCGGCGATGCCACACCACTGGTGATCGTCGGTGTCATCTGCAGTGCGATCGCCGCGTTCTTCTACGTGCGAGTCATCGTCCTGATGTTCTTCACCGACCCGCCCACCGACGCCCCCGTCGTGGTGACGCCGTTCCTGACCACCGCCGTCGTCACCTTCGGCGCAGGCGCCACCATCATCCTCGGCGTCTTCCCCCAGCTACTCCTGGACCTCGCCGACCGCGCCGCCACCTTCGCCCGCTGATCCCCTACCCGAGCCGCGCACCTGCACCAGGTGCGCGGCTCGGTCGTCTGTGCCGAGCCGACTGTCGCGGGGTCGCGCTCAACGGCCGCAGGAGTACCGGCCGAATTTCGAGCGGATTCATCGATGTGACTCGAGCGAGAGGTATAGCCGATGGTGAGACTTTCCGACGTGGTCGATTACGACGGCGGGATGATCTATCTACTCGACCACGACCTCGACCAGCAGACGGCAACGATCAGGATGACTGCCGGGCCCCGCTTGCTTCCGGGGATCGGCGCCCTTGCCATCCGCACTCGGCAACGTCAGGGCAATCTCGCCCGCGTCAGCGTGGAGATGGGTGCCGACCAGTACCCTCCCGAACCGGTCGACGCGCAGTTCCTCGAGGAAGCCACCTACAGGACCGAGCGGGGTCGTCAGTATGTCGGCTCGTGCTACTACGAGCACTGCCAAGGACAGCTCGCCGACCCGCTCACCGGCTCCGGCCCGGCACGAGTGCACGTGCGCCTCTACGAGGTCCCCGGACCGCACGAACCCTACCGGGCAACCGCACCGGGACACGCAGACCGTCTCATCGACATCGACGAGCACGTGCTGCTGCATATCTGGAACGAACCTCTCGTCGGCAACCAAACACGGAGCACTCGCACACAACTACGCGGCATCATCGCCGCTGATAGCCCACCGGGGAGCTGACCCACTGTGGTCACGCGCGGCCACACTACCTGCTGAACTCGTCGCGGACGGCCTTCGCGATCCCGCCACCGCATAGTGGTGCATACGGCGGTCGGGGTGTACTAGTGCCTCCACGTGTACCAGTCCTTCGGCGGTGCCTTGGATGAGGCTCTCGATCGCGGTTCTGATTCTCGCGCAACGTATTCGCGCCGGGCTGCCCGCGCTGCGGCAGGTAAGGCTGCTACGCGCCGGACTCCGGCTCTCGGCGCAATTGGAGCAGTAGGTTCCAGGGGACGTCCGCCATGACGTCGGCTATTTGCGCTGCCGAGTCTTCGGACTCGGGTTGTGGCCGGACTCGAACCTCGCCGAGGGCGCCGCGGATGACGGGCAATTCGGCGAACTCGGCACCGCGGCCGAAGGTGTCGGCCCAGGCCGCTTCGTCGGCGAACGAGGCGTCTCCGGCCAACTCCGCTGCGGCGAGATGTGCGGGTACGGCGTCGAGTTCGCGCAGTCGACGCCACTGCTGAAGGTTCGCCACGAGGACGCGCAGATTCGCCAGTTCGGCGACGATCTCTGGATCGGCGGCGTCGATCTCGGAGATGTCCAGTCGCTGGAGGTTTTTCAGCGCAGCGAGCGGCGCGAGGCGTACCGGATGCTGCGCTCCGGCCAGGTGTACGTCCCACAGCACGGGGTGGCCCGACAGCGGCTCCAGGTCGAAATGCGGGCCGCTCACCCGCAGTGATTCGAGAGGAATATCCTGCGGCACTGCAAGATTCAAGGTTCGAATGCCCTCGAGCCGCAGTTGGCGCAGCATCGGCAGTGCGGCGAGTTCGGCGGCGTCGAACGAGTCGCGGCTGCGGAGATCGAGTTTCTGCACGGCGAACTTGTCGGGCAGATCATCGATCGTCTCGGCGGGGTCGTCCAGTCGACGAGTGTGGGCGGGTTGCGCTGTGTCGTACAGACTCCCGAAGTTCTCCCCGGCCCGCTGCGACTCGATCGACTTCTGCAGTGCCTCGGTCACCGATACGGCCCAGCGCGTGGCCGAATCGTACCCGAGACCGATATCGATCAACTGGCCGCGGCGACCGGCCGGACCGGGATCCAGGTCGACCGCGTGTGCGTTGCGGTCGCTGGTGCCGAGGAAGATCCACCCCGCACTGCGCGAGACGCGTTGGATCGTGCCGTGCGGCCAGCCTTCTGACACCACGCGATCGCCGGTGAACAACGAGTCGTCCCCCACGGATCGACTGTCCGCCGACAACCCCATCACCGTCGGACTGTCGGACAGATGACTCGCGGCGACGTCGCTGAGCGGCGACAGGCGGGTGATACCGAGCACCCCACGGTCGTCGTGGTCGTGGCCGACCAGCCGATACAGGGCCCGCAGGTCTTCCGGCAGCCGTCGGCCGATCCGCGCCTCCGCCGCGGCGATGTCGGCCTCGGCCGCACCTGCGGCCAGTTCGGGTCCACGCTGGTGGGCCGCTGTGTAGGCCTCGATGTACTCACTTACCAACTCACGCACTGTCGCCAGGACCGCCGGGTCGGTGGACCGGTCGTCGGGCACCGTGTCGGCCGCCGTGATCGGTTGCCGATGTCCCGGATATCGATAGTCGGGGTCCAGGACCAGCCGTCGCGCAGCGTCCCAAAAGCGCTCGCTGGAGCCGGGGGTGCACAGGTATTGGAACTCGTAGCTGTCGCCGGACAGCCGAAGGCGCATTTCTACTACGCCGTCCATATCGACGCCGAGTTCGGCGCGCACTGCGTGGGCCAGTTCGCGTCTGCCGGTCACCTGGTGCACCCGATCCGTGCCGACCACGTACGACGGATCAATTCCGTTGCTCCACTGGCTGTGGTGCATGCGCAATGTCCCACCGGTCGCTCCGGATTCCGCGAACTCTCGCGCGAGGCGTTCGACCATTTCGGCCAGCTCCGTCATGTCCTCGACACTATGCGATGCGCCGGTCAAGTTTCCGGCGTTGAGAAAGCGCCGTAGAGGTGCGGCCGAGCGTCCGCACACAAAGCCTGACCCGCCGGTCGGCTTCTGCCGTCTGAGTCGCAGGACCCGCGCGGGCACGAAAGTTGTTGGAATGCACTAGGTGGGCGGGAATCTCCTGACAAATGCACCAGTGACGTGGGACACGGTGGGTGGCAACGTGACTAACCGTGGCAAGAGCGACACGGCGTCTCGGACGGCCGAAACAGCAGGGGTGGGGGCGTGGCGGGCGCCGAAACGGTTGGGCGGCAACAGTAGCGATGACGGTGGTCGCCGCCGGTCTGCTACCACCGGGCTCGGCGGCAGCGGAAGATCCGCCCGCGTCGGCCGCCACGGACCGGCAGGAGCAGCAGATCGCGACCCGGGACGGCATCGCGGTCTCCTACGTGAGCTTTCTGCTCCCGCTACCGGCAAGCGCCGCACCGCATCCGGGGTCGTGCGAGCGCACCGGATATCTGCGCTACCGTGCGGCGGGCAGTCCACAGGACGCGCGGGACGCGGACGCCGTGGTGGTGCAGCAGGGCGGAATGATCGGCGGCGCAATCAATTCCGACGGCGTCGCGGCGAACACGGTGCGTTCGGCGAAGTCGCTCGGTCGCAACGTCGAATTCTGGGCGCTGGCCCGGCGCGGCTCCTGCTTGGATGAGACAGTCGGCTTCGACTACGCATTGCAGTCGGGCAACTATCTCGACGCGGTCGACTACTACTTCAACGGCAAGCCGCTCGAGGGCCGCACCTTCGCCGGGTTCAAGGCCTCGGCGGACCTGCCCATCCTGGATGCTTTCGGCCTGGAGCGAGTGGTGCGCGACCAGTACGAGATCATGCTGCACGAGCTCCCGGATCAGGCTGAGCGGCAACGGAAATACGTCTGCACCGGCATCTCGATGGGCGGGCTGGTCACCGGCTTCTTCTCGGACTGGGATTTCGACGGCAACCCGGGCACGCAGGCCGACGCCGGCTACAACCAGTGCGCCGCCTTCGCCGCGCAGGACTCCATGGTCTCCTCGGATCCGGCCGCGATCCAGAACACGCCGTTCTTCCGCGATGTCACCGAAGCCATCACCGGCCCCACCAATGGGGTGCTCAAGGCCGGATTCGACAGCGGCGCGCTGCCGATGCGCACGCTCGGCCCGATGCCGGTGATCGGCACCAAGGCGATGATGCTCTACCGGTTGGCCGGGCTCGCCGCGCATCTGGAGCCGGACGCGGAAAGCCAGCTGCTCGCGCACATCCACGATCCCGATATCGAGGCGACACTCACCACTCTGTTCAGCCCGAGCTGGGCGGCCGCGGTCACGGGCGGCGCGAACGGTGAGGGCACCATCCGCGACTATCGATTCACCAATGCGGCGCTGCTCGGCACGTTCATCGACAACAACTCGGGCAATTTCGCGCTGCTCCAGCAGGGTGTCGGCGCGTTGGCGGGCGGCCCGGTGGCCGAGAAGACGTTCCCGAATCACGGTGGGCTGACCCAGGTTCCGGTGCTGGGCAACTACCTGCGGATGAGCGCCGGGCCGCAGACCCGGGTGGGCCCCACCGACCGCGCGGCGCTGTATTCGTGGCGCAACTACAACGACGTCGTCGGCGTCCCGTGGACGGCGCCGAACCGGGAGACCGCCGATATCCACGAGGTGGCAAGGCAATTGGGCACCGGCTGGCCGACGGCGTACTGGGAGACCTACTTCCCGCTGCGGATGATCATCGATATCGGCGCCGGTTTCGGCGGCGCGCGCACCGGCGACATGGTGAACCTGCGCTACCACAACATGAGCCGGACGAAGCCGAACTTCATCGCGTACGCCGGCGACAGCGTGGTCCAATACGGCGTCGGCACTTGGCTTCCCGCGCCGCCGACCGCACAGGTCGAGCAGCTGCCCGGCTACACCCACGTGGACACCATCGGCGCGGCCGCGGTCCAGAACAACGGAAAACCGGACTACAGTGGCCAGTATCTCGCCGAGTTCATCCGGGGCTTGACCCCGTAGTCGTTGGTGACCGGGGCGCCGGACCGCCCCGGTCACCAACGCCGGGCGCCTTCGTCTCGGGCGGCCCGGTGCTCGTCCTGGGCGGCGGTGAGGGCAGCGCCGCCGCCCAGGTGCCGGGCTCACCCGAACGGACAACGTCCTCAGCACCTCCGACCGTCTCCGGTTGCAAAACCTAGTTGTATTAGGTTATAAACTAGGAAGCCTAGTTACGGGGAGGTGTGCGCATGATGGCACGAGCGGGTCTGAGCGCGGATCGGATCACGCGCGCGGCCGCCGATCTCGCGGACGCGATCGGTTTCGACGGCGTCACCATGTCGGCGCTGGCCAAGCAGTTCGGCGTCAAGGACGCCAGCCTCTATTCGCACGTCAAGAACCTGCAGGAATTGCGGGCGCGGGTGACTGTGCTGGCGGCGGCGGAGAAGACCGACCTCATCGCGGCCGCCGTCGCGGGCCGCGCGGGTCGCGACGCCCTCGCGGCGTACGCGCACACCTGGCGCGACTACGCCCTGCGCCACCCCGGCCGCTACGCCGCGACCCAGTCGCCGGTGCCGCCGGGTCTGGTCGACGCCGGTGCCACAGCGGCGCGTGCCGTCGAACTCACCTACAGCATGTTGCGCGCCTACGGGTTGACCGAACCGGACCTCACCGACGCGGTCCGCTTGTTGCGCAGCACCTTTCACGGCTACGCGGCATTGGAGGCCGGCGGCGGTTTCCAGCACTCCCGCGATACCGCCGCCTCCTGGGAACGCATCATCGACGCCCTGCACGTCGCCCTCGAGCAGTGGCCGTCTCCGGAGAAGAAGGAAGAATCATGAAGTCCGGCACGCTGAAAGTTCCCGGTGCGACGCTGTTCTACGAAGAGCGCGGCAGCGGGCCACTGCTGGTGCTGCTGCCCGGCAGCGGTGCGGACGCGGCGATGTTCGATCACCTCGCCGAACTGCTCGTGCCGCATTTCACGGTGCTGGCCGCCGATCCACGCGGCTATTCCCGCAGCCCGCTCGACGGCCCGCTGGTGGATCAACAGGTCGAGGTGATGAGCGAGGACATCCACCGCCTCATCGAAGATCGTGCTCCCGCAGAGGAATCGGTGTATGTCTTCGGCGCCAGCGGCGGTGCGGTCGTCGCACTCGACCTGCTCGCCCGGCACCCCGAGCGACTCGCCCTCGTCGTCGCGCACGAACCGCCCTCCTTCGGCCTGCTGCCCGACGCGGCCGACCATCGCACGTTCGTCGACGAGGTCTACGAGCTGTTTCATCGCGAAGGCGCGGCGGTCGCCGGTGCGCACTTCGCCGCCGGTGTCGGGGCGCAGGTGCGGGGCCTGCCGGACCCGGCGACGCTACCGCCGCGTGCCGCCGACATGGTCGCGCGCGTCATGGCCAACCTGCCGATCATGCTGGAACACGAACTGCGCCAGATCACTTCGCATCTGCCCGACGAAGCGGCACTGGCTGCCGTCGCCGAGCGTCTCGTCCTCGCCGTCGGCGCGGAATCCCCCGGCACCCTGCCGTACCGCCCGGCCGCGACCTTGGCCGAACGCCTCGGCACCCCGCTGGTCGAATTCCCCGGCGGTCACGGCGGACTCAACCAGCACCCGGATGCCTTCGGCCGCAAGCTCCTCGACATCCTGCAGTCCGCCCGCACGGAGCCCGTCGACTGACGCCCGTTCTGGCGCTGCTCAGCGGATACCGTTGCGCGCCTGCGCTATCGCTCAGCGCTGACCTATCGAGTGGGTCGGTTCGACGGGCTTGACTTGGAGTGCACTCCAAGTCCTAGTGTCGGGTCGTTCGTCAGCCTCCGAGGTACTGCCCGGCGCGATGGCCGAGCTTGTCGAAGCGGGCAAGGTCCGCCATCTGGGCCTGTCCGAGGTCGACGGCGAACTGCTGCGCCGGGCGCACGCGGTGCACCCGATCACCACGGTGCAGAGCGAATACTCGCTGTGGACCCGCGACGTCGAGGCGATCACCCCGGTGATGGCCGAACTGGGCGTCGGGCTGGTGCCGTACTCGCCACTGGGGCGCGGGTTCCTGACCGGCTCCCTGGACCGTTCCACGTTGGGCGAGAAGGACTTCCGACGCACCAACCCCCGTTTCGCCAGCGCGGCGGGCGAGGCCAACGAGACGATCGCGCAGACCGTGCGCGAAGTGGCCGACCGGCTGGGCGCCACCCCCGCCCAGGTGGCGCTGGCCTGGGTGTACGCCCAGGCCGAGCGGCTCGGAGTGGCGGTGGCCGCCATTCCGGGCACCCGCAGTCCGGCCCGGCTGGAACAGAACGCGGACGCGCTGCAACTCACCCTGGACGCCGAGGCGCTGGCCGCGCTGGACCCGCTGAGCGACCAGGTGAGGGGCGAGCGCTACACCCCAGCGCACACCGCCGAGGTCGCTCGGAGCTAGGTTCTGTCGCGAAGTCCCCTCCGCGACTGCCTGGTTCGGTACACCTGCCGCAGGAGTTACCGGGATGGTGCTGAGCACGTCATGTGCCGTACCAGGCTTTAGGTGCAGGTCGGGTGCGCGGGGTGGGGGTTCCGGCGTGGTCGTCTGGCTGTGGTGGCGTTTCGAGCCGCTTGGGAAAAGAGTGCTGGAGAGGCCGGGCCACAGGCCCACCTCAGCACTCCGAGGCAGAACCTAGCCAGTCGAACGTCGTGCCCGGCATCCAGGACGCCACGCTCGACTCCTGGGCACAAGTGATCGTGGTCAACCAGACCGGCCCGGTGGCAGTTGCCACCGCAGGGCCGGTGCGAAATATCAGCGAGCCAAGGCGTATTCGAGCGCAGCCGCTACCCGGTCGATCGGCTCGGTAGTCCCCTCGGCACGACAGAGCACCAGTGCCCCTTCCATGCCCGCGATCAAGAGGGTCGCCAGATTCCTCGCATCGACTTCGTCGAAACCGTTGCGCTGCAAGCATTCCTGGAACGGCTGCTGCCACCGCCGGAAGATGGCACGGGTGGCCTCATGTAGGGAATGGTCGTCGGGTCCGGCCCCCAGGGTGACAGCGGCCACCGCGCAGCCGGGCGGTTGATCGCCGCCCGCCATCACTACCTTGGCCCCGGCCAGGATGGCGTGCATGGCCGCCACGGGTTGCTGTTCGGCGCAGACCGCGGCGATGAGGGGGCTGACAGTCGTGTCGAGGTACGCGAGCACCTCTTCGGCGAGTTCGGTCTTGCCGCGCGGGAAGTGATGGTAGGTCACTCCGCGGTGAGTGCCGGCCGCGGCGGTGACCTCGCGCAACCCGGTTCCGGCGTAGCCCTGGCCACGGAACAGCAGCGTCGCCTTCCGGATCATCCGAGCGCGGGTATCGCCTGCCACCTGCGGTCCACCTTTCTCGGCCTTGACTAAGCCGATCGGCTTAAATCATACTCACCGTACTTTCTAAGCCGATCGACTTAGAGCCGACGAGAGGCCGGTACCGATGCTTGCCACTGCCCACGGCGCCCTACCGCGTTATCTCGCCGACGTCCGGCGCACCCCTGGTCAGCTGCTGTTGCTGCTGCTCTCGCTGTGGTTCGTCAGCAATGGTCCGGTCGCGTTCGCGATGTGCTCGAGTTTCTCGTTCGGTGTGCACATGAAGTCGTGCACGGTGATGGTGTTCGGGTTCATTCCGGTTACGGTCAACGGCTGGCACGCGCTGTTCCATCTCGGCACCGGTATCGCCGGGTTGTTCCTGGTCCGTTCGCCACGCAGGGCGTTCGCGTACGGGATCGGTTGCGGCTGGTTCTATCTCGTCATCGCCGGTTTCGGATTCTTCGGCGGCGACAACGTCCTGCGCTTCATGGCCGTCGATACCTTCGGCAACTACGTGCACGCGGTAGAGGGTGGCCTGGCGCTGACCATCGCCGCGCTCATCGCGTTCGGCACGCCGCTGCGTACCCGGCCCGCCACGGCGGTGGTGCGCTGAGACAGAGCTTCAGGCGCGCCGCGCGCCGGTGACGTGGACGGCCGGGAACCGGCCGGTGACGCACGTTCCGCTCATGCTGTCCCCCTCGGTGGTCATGGCGAAGGCGAGGTCGAGCCGCATCAAGCGGCGGGTGAGGGTCTGACGCCAGCTCAGCAGTTCACCGTCGAACTCGATGTCGTCGAGCGGCCGCTTCTTTCCGGAGGCGCGCGCGGTACCGGTGAGCACACCGTTGTCCTGCTGGAGTTCCAGGACGACTTTGATGTCACCGAGGCGGGTGGCGATGCTCAGGTCCCAGATCCCTGCTACAGACATGCTTCGCTCGTCCTTCCGGTGGACCGGTTACCGCAGCACGCTATCCGGTGGTTGATCGTGAACGCTAGCGCCGCCCGGTATCGTCCGGCTGTCGTGCGAGTCTTTCCTGGTGTGCGGGAAAGGGTTCCGGGGACCGCCGCCACGCCGGGATGGACAGGTAGGTGGCGGCGCGGAGCAACCACTCCACCGGGCCGTAGCGGTGACCGCGCAACCACCAGTGGCTCAGCAGCACCTGCACGACGAAGGTGAGCAGCGCGATGCCGATGACACCGGCGGGTGGCACCTTGTCGACGAGCGCGAACCCGTAGCCGGTGTAGACGACCATCAGCACGATCGACTGGAAGATGTAGTTCGAGGCCGCCATGCGCCCGGCCGGCGCGAGCCGGCCGATCCACGGCGCGGTGCGCGCCCATCGGGTCAGGCAGATGATGCCCGCGACGTAGGCGAAGGTCATCAGCGGATTGACCAGTTCCTGGATCCCGGCCCAGTAGAACGGCGGCACGAGCCAATTCTGCGCCGCGGCGAAGGTCACCGCCGAAACCGGCAGGCCCACCGCGAACCCGCCGATCAGCACGCGAGGCGCCCAGCGCCGCAGGGTATCCGGATCGTCGAACAGCTGCCGTTTGCCCGCCGCCATGCCGATCAGGAACATGCCGAGACTGGTCGCGCCCTGGGTGAACCAGATCAGACCGATGAAGATCGGCGCGATCCACATCTGGTTGGCGAAGGTGTCGCCGAAGGATCCGGTGTATCCGTCGTGCATCCGTTGCAGGTCGAAGAAGATGTTGAGCGCGGACAGGTCGTCGCCCTCGCTGCCCGGGAGGAACATCCACCCGCACCACACGATGTAGAGCACCGCGCCGGTGATCACCGCGGTACGCGGCTTCAGCTTCTTCAACGTGATCAGAATCAGGCACAGGAACGCGTACAGGGTGAGGATGTCGCCGATCCACAGCAGGAAAACATGCGCGAGCCCGACGATCAGCAGTGCGGCGCAGCGCCGGAGCAGTCGCGCGTTGGCCGACACTCCGGCCCGCTGTGCCGCCGCGATCTGCAAGGTGAACGAGTAGCCGAACAGGAACGCGAACAGCAGATAGAACCGGCCGGTGAAGAAGGCGTCGACCAGACCGCTCACGACGTGGTCGATCGGTCCGTCCCAGCCCGGTCGCGGGTCGTCGGCGGGCCCGGTGAACGACCACAGCGTGGTCGCGACGATCACATTGGTGATGAGGATGCCGAACAGCGCGAAGCCGCGCAGGATGTCGACCTCGGCGATCCGGCGATTCGAGGTCCCGGCGGGGACAACCGATTCGGACATACTGTGAAAGTAGACGTCCGTACCGGTCCGCGCGTCCGCCACCGGATCGACCGGGGTGCTGAACCGGACATACCGCATACGCGACCTCCGGCGTATTGACATCCGCCATTGGTCGGTCACACCAGGTCGCCGACCTCCAGATAGATCTGACGACGGACCGTGATCTCGGCCAGGAAGCCTTGTGCGCCACCGGGAAACGCCGCGACGGCCAGTTCGCCCGCCCGCAGCCGCGCGCCGGTGAAGTCGCGCCGCCCGAGCAGGATCGGCTGAGCGTGCTCGAAGCCACGGCGCGCGATGTCGTCGGACAACGCGACGCCGAGCATGTCCGTCACGGTGCCGGGCACCAGCTCGGCCGCGACGATCTGATCGAAGCTGGGGCGCCGGACGATCCGGTGCGCCAGATACATCCGGTCCGGACGCCCGAAGCACAGGTGCGTCAAGGTGCCGTGGTCGCCGTCCTGTTCGAGCGCCGCGAAATGCAGGACCCGGCTGACAGTGACCCGCACGTCCTCGGCGATCGCGATGCCGCCGCGTTCACGGCGTCCCCGGATCAGCGTGCCGCGGAAGGACCTCCGGCTGTCGGCGCGGTCCGGATCGAGCTCGGTGATCGGCAAGTCCTCCGGATCGAAGGTGTGGATGTCGGTGTATCCGACCCGTCGGTCCGCGCCGAGCGCGCGACGGCCCCGCTCGTCGAATTCGACCGCGAGCAGCACCTGGAAGTTGTAGGGGGCATCGAACGTGGGCCGGTAGGAGAGGTAGCAGTCGAGTCCGGTACCGAAAACCACCATGCCGTGCATGCCTGCGCCGCCTGCCAATTCGGGCCGATGGTGTGGTCCCGGCGCGCGCAGGTGTGCGATCTTCACGACGCCACCTCGCGCGTGCGCGGTCCGGTCTCGGCCGTGTCGTAGGTTCGCTCAAACATCTCGAGCTCCTTTCTCGCCACTCCAGAGTGACCAGAACGAAGCCCGCTGCCATGAGTGCCCGGCTACTCGAATCCTGCCGGGCCGGCTACTCGATCTTTCCCGGTGCGGCTCAGGGGTCGAGGCGTACCGCCCGCGGCCGCGACAGCCCGGACAGATCGAGCACGCCCTGCCGGACCGCGGCGACGCTGAGCACCTCCATCGTCGCGATCACGATCAGCAGCAGGCCGACGACCAGTCCGAGCACGTCCAGCGAGTCGAACGGCAGCACGCCGACCACGAGGCCGAGCAGCAGGGTGACCAGGCCGAACACCTCCTGCCGACCGCTGCCGCGCAGCTCGGGTGTCCACACCGCGACGGTCGCGTGACAGATGCCGCGCACCGACCAGGCCAGACCCACCCAGAACGACAGCAGCAGTGCCGAATTGCCGCCGCTGAAACACAGCACTGCGAGCAACGTCGAGATCAAGCCGCTGACGAAGACGAGCACGCGCAGTGCGGGCGCCATCCGCGCGCTGAGCGCGATGATCACCTGCAACCCGGCATTGACCAGCAGATACGCGCCGAGCAGCAGTTCCGCCGTCGGCAGCGTCTTGTGTGGCCATACCGCTATGACCACACCCAAGATCATCGAGCAGGCACCGGACACCAGGATCGCCTGCCGGGCTGTCCCGGCCAGTGGGTCCGCACGCCCTTGAAGCTCGTCTTCGGGCATAGCTCCATGATATGAGCGGACGCCTCGGTTAGCCGCGTGTTTGCCTTCACTCGGTGCGGCGAGCAGGCATGGCCGAACGGCAGTTGCCGCCTACGGTGTCCCGGATACCGCGGACAGCACCACGCTCCGAACGGACGTCCCGTCCGCGGCTTGCCACGGCGCGCTGACCTGTCCCGCGCTCGGCGTGCCCGCCGGCTCCAGCACGCGATGCACCCGCAACACTCCCCCGATCTCGGTGTGCGTGCTCGCGTCCGTCGCCGTCGCCGGCGCGGGCAGTGCGAGTTCGGCGGGCGTGACCTGGATCGACGGATCGGGTTTGCCGCTTTCGTGCTGAGCCTGTGGCTCGGCGGTACCGGCCAGCAACGCGACGAGTTGCGCTACGACCACCGGGTCGCGGGTGCCGTCGTAGAGCCAGCGCTCACCGAGAACGCCGTGCATCGACGTGCCTACGAGCGCCTCCTCGGCGCCGTCGAGCGGTGCCCCGCGATAGGCGAACGGCACCAGATAGGCGACGGGCTCGGCGGCACTGTCCACGATCACCACGAACTCGATCCCGACCGCACCCGCCGGGTCGTCCAGGCGGAACCCGCCCGCGCGCCGCAGCACCGGCTGCCCCGTGCCCCGATACCACGCGCGGGTGGGCAACCATGCGGTCAGCAACTCCAGTTTCGTCGGCACCATCGTCGTCTCGTGGATGACAGCCATCCGTGCGCCCTCCTTCGCCGCCCCGCTCGAACCGCCGGACGCTGCGCTCGAGCATAAGCGAGCACACGCGATGAACTATCGTGCGCCCATTGCCTTTCCACTTCTCCCGTAAGGTCGTGACGTGCTGGGTTCGGGGAGTGGAGTGTTGTCACGGCCGGAGGTCGCCGGGATGACCGCACAGCGAGGTGTCGACGACGGACCGCGCGACACCGCGCGCGGCTGGTGGGTCACGATCTTTCTCACGCTGGTGGCCGCGGTGCTGCGGTTCGCCGGTCTCGGCACGGTGACCGAGGGCGGCACGCCGGTCTTCGACGAGAAGTACTACGCCGTGCAGGCGTGGGAGCTGCTGAACAACGGGATGGGCATCGAGGACAATCCCGGCTTCCCCGTCATTGTGCATCCCCCGTTCGGCAAGATGCTGATCGCGCTGGGTGAGGCGCTGTTCGGCTTCACCCCGCTCGGGTGGCGGTTCGCCGCAGCGCTGGCGGGCACGGTACTGGTCTTACTGGTCGTGCGGATCGTGCGCAGGCTGGCCCGCTCGACACTGATCGGCGCGATCGCCGGGATCCTGCTGATCGCCGATGGCGTCACCTTCGTCTCGTCCCGGATCGGCATGCTCGACATCTTCCTGACCGTGCTGGTCACCGGCGCGTTCGGATGTTTGATCGTCGACCGTGACGAGGTACGCGCTCGGCTGGCGCACGCCGCGGCGACCGGCACGCTGTGCGGCCCGCGGCTGGGCGTGCGGTGGTGGCGGTTCGGGGCGGGCGTCCTGCTCGGACTGGCCTGCGCCACGAAGTGGTCCGGGTTGTATTTCGTGGTGGCCTTCGCGATTCTGTCGCTCGGTTTCGACGCCACCGCGCGACGCGCGTACGGGGTCCCGCGCCCGTTCGTCGGCACCCTGGTCCGGGACGCGTTACCGGCCGCGTTCGCCCTGCCGTTCGTGGCGCTCGGGGTCTATCTGGGCTCGTACGCGGGCTGGTTCGCCAGTGAGTCCGGGGTGAACCGGCACGCGGTCGGCATCCAGGTGGGGTCGGGCGGCTTCTTCTCGTTCGTGCCGGACGCGTTGCGCGCGTTGTGGTTCAACCATTCCAGGGTCCTGGATTTCCACACCCACCTCACCAACTCGGCGGGCAACCATCACGCCTGGGAATCCAAGCCGTGGACGTGGCCGATGGGCTTGCGCCCGATGCTGTACTACTACCCCGAAAACGCCCACGGCTGTGGGCAATCGGAGTGCGTCCGGGCGATCATGCTGATCGGCACCCCGGCCGTCTGGTGGTTGGCGTTCCCGGTGCTGGGCTGGGCGCTGTGGCAGACGGCGACGCGGCGCGATTGGCGCTACCTCGCCGTGCTCACCGCGTACGGCGCCGCGTGGCTGCCGTGGTTCGGGGCGCTGGATCGGCAGATGTACTTCTTCTACGCGACCGTCATGGCACCGTTCCTCGTCATGCTGCTGGCGCTGGCGCTCGGCCAGATCCTCGGGCGCGCAACGGAATCCACGGAACGCCGCGGCACCGGACTACTCGCGGTATGCCTATACCTGGGCTTGGTGGTGGCCAACTTCATCTGGCTCTATCCGATCCTGACCGGCCTGCCGATCACACCGGCGAGCTGGCAGCACCATCTCTGGTTGCCGAGTTGGCGGTGATCGAGTAGTTCAGTCGAGGCAGAATTCGTTGCCCTCGATATCCTGCATCACCAGGCAGGACTCGTTCTCCTCGTCGGCGGGCAGCAGTTCCAGCCGGGTCGCGCCGAGCGGGAGCAGCCGGGCGCATTCGGCTTCGAGCGCGGCCACGCGTTCCTCACCCGCCAGTCCTGTGCCGACCCGCACATCGAGGTGCACGCGGTTCTTCACTACCTTGCCCTCGGGCACGCGCTGGAAGTACAGGCGCGGACCCACCCCCGTGGGATCCATGGCAGCGGCCCCCGCGTTCCGGCGTTCCGGCGGCAACGTGCTGTTGTATTCGTCCCAATCGGCGAAGCCCTCCGGCGCCGGCGGCAGGACGTACCCCAACACCTCGCACCAGAACCGGGCGACGCGCCCGGGATCCGCGCAGTCGAAGGTGACTTGGACCTTTCTCACCGATGCCATCGGCTCACCATAGAGGCGCGGCCGGTCGTCGCGCACGTCGTTTTCGGCAAGTGGGCATTCGGGCGCACGGAGGGACCCGCTCGCGGGATCGAGTACACCCGCGTCGTCGGTAGGGTCGCGCTCATGGAGCGGAGTTTTCATTCGGCGGAACGACTTTTGGCTGCCCTGCGTGCGGGTGAGGTGACCTCGGTCGAGTTGACCGAGGAGGCGATCGCCCGGATCGAGCGGGACGACAAGGCGATCAATGCCATCTGTGTGCCGGACTTCGACCGCGCGCGGGCGGCCGCGCGGCGAGCCGACGAGGCGCGGGCACGCGGTGCGGATCGCCCGTTGCTCGGTGTGCCGGTGACGGTCAAGGAGTCCTACGACATCGCGGGCCTGCCCACGACCTGGGGCGTGCCCGCATACCGCGACTACGTGCCCGGCGAGAACGCGGTGCAGGTGTCGCGGATCGAAGCGGCCGGTGCGGTGATCCTGGGAAAGACCAACGTGCCGTTCATGTTGCAGGACATCCAGAGCTACAACGACATCTACGGCACCACCAACAATCCGTGGGATCACGGTCGCACGCCGGGCGGATCCTCCGGCGGGTCGGCCGCTGCTTTGGCCGCCGGCTTCGGCGCGCTCTCGCTCGGCTCCGATATCGCCGGATCGCTGCGCACACCCGCGCATTTCTGTGGCGTCTACGCTCACAAGCCGACCCTCGGGCTGGTGGCCAGCCGCGGCATGGTCGCGCCACCGGGACCTGCGCTGCCTGCTGAGCGTGACCTCCCGGTGCTCGGTCCGATGGCCCGCACCGCCCGCGACCTCGCCCTGCTGTTGGACGTGATGGCGGGGCCCGATCCGCTCACGCACGGCATCGCCTATCGGCTGACGCTGCCGCCCGCCCGCCACGAGCGGCTCGCCGACTTCCGGGTGCTGGTCCTCGACGAACATCCGAACATTCCGACCGGGTCCGCGGTGCGCGCCGGGCTGCACCGGGTCGCCGACGCGTTGGTCGCCGCCGGCGCGCACGTGGCGCGGCACAGTTCTTTGCTGCCCGATCTCGCCGAGGCTGCGACGCTCTACACCCAGCTGCTGGTGTCCGATCTCGCCGCCCGTTTCCCCGCGGACAGATACGAATTGCTGCGCGCCGCCGCGGCCGGACTGGACCCACAGGACGACAGCTATCAAGCCGTTTGGCAGCGCAGTGCGGTCTTCAGCCACCGCGAGTGGATCGAAGCGAACAACCGCCGCGAACTACATCGCCACGGGTGGCGGCACCTGTTCGCCGAGTTCGACGCGGTCGTCTGCCCGATCACGCCGACACCCGCGTTCCCGCACGACCGTACGAGTCTGGGCGAGCGGCGCATCGCCATCGACGACGTGGACTATCCGTTCAACGACCAGCTCGTCTGGGCAGGTCTGGCTACCATGCCAGGGCTGCCCGCCACCGCCATACCCGCGGATCGCACCGCCGACGGATTGCCGGTCGGCGTGCAGCTCATCGGCCCGATGTTCGAAGACCGCACGCCACTGCGCCTGGCCGAGCTGCTCGAGCAGGAGATCGGCGGTTTCCGGGCACCGTGACGGCGAGCGCGGGTTTCGCTGCCGGGCAGACGTTTCGGTCGCATCAAGATCATCCATCGCACCGGTGGGTGGCATGATCGCGAGGTGAGCTTACGATTCGGTATTCAGTGGGCGCCGACGGCGACCGAGCTGCCGCGGCTGCGCGCGCTGGCGAAAGTGGCGGACCGGGAGGGTCTCGATCTGCTCGGCATCCAGGACCACCCGTACTCCGGCGGGCTGGCCGACACCTTCGCCGTGATCGCCACGGTATTGGCGGAAACCGAACGGCTGCGGGTGTTTCCGGATGTGGCGAGCCTGCCGTTGCGCGGGCCCGCCATGCTCGGCAAGCAGGCGGCGACCCTGGACCTGCTCAGCGGCGGACGCTTCGAACTCGCGTTGGGCGCGGGCGCCTTCTGGCCCGCCATCCGCGCTATGGGCGGCCCGACGCGATCGAATCCCGAAGCGTTGCAAGCGCTCGAAGAAGCCACCGCCGTCATCCGCGCCATGTGGCAGCCCGGGACGAAAGCGAAAGTCGACGGCACGCACTACACCGTGCACGGTGTGCAATCCGGCCCCGCACCCGCCCATCCGGTCGGCATCTGGTTCGGCAGCGTCGGCCCGAAGGCGAACGCGCTCACCGGGCGCATCGCCGACGGCTGGGCCGCACCCATTCCGCACTACCTGCCCTACGAGAAATGGCAAGCGACGCAAGACATCATCTCCGCCGCCGCCGCCGACGCGGGACGCGCGCCGACCGACATCACCCGGATGGCGCAACTCGTCGGCACCATCACCGACGCACCCGGACCGGTCACGCTGCGCGGTGAGGAACCGATCCGCACCGACGCCGCCGGCTGGGCCCGCATCCTGGCCGACCTCGCCACCGGAACCGGCTTCGACACATTCGTATACTGGCCGGAGTCCGAGGACGAAACCCAACTCCGCCGCTGGATCGGTGACGTCGTCCCGGCGGTCCGGGCCTTGTGCGGTGAGTAGGTGGCGCGACGAGCGCCGCACGCTCCTTTCGAATTCATGCTGACGCGCTGCCGGTGACTCCTGCAAGGGTGGTCACCGGCACCGCGGTTACGAAGCTCCTGCAAGGTGGTCACCGGCACCGCGGTTACGAGGCGCCCGCAACGGTGGTCAGCGGCACGCGGCTACGAGGCGCCTGCTCGCGCTGGGCGGTCGGTGGCCGGGCGACGGGCTTCGGCGAGTAGTTCGTCCAGTTGCGCCTCGGCGCGTTCGGCGCGAGCGAGTGTTTGCGCGCGCGCCTCGTCGAGTGCGTCGATCCGCTGGGCGGCTTCAGCGCGCGCCTTCTCCACTGCGGCAATGACTTCGGCGCGGGCCGCCGCGATATCAGCGGCAGCGGTCCGGCGGGTTTCGGCGAGTTCGGTGCGGGTGCTGTCGAGTTCGACGCGAACCCGGCGCCACTCTTCGCGCGCCTCGTTGGCGGCTTCGATCCGTTCCATCGCCGCCTGCTCGGCGCGTTCGGTCGCCCGTTCGGCATCGGCGGCTCGCTGCACAGCGAGGTCGCGTTCGGAGTGCGCGGCGGCGACCTTGGCCGCCGCTTCGCGTTCCGCGTGCGCGATATCGGTGGCCGTGCGCCGCTCGGCGCGCTCGACCTGTTCGGCCGCTTCCTGCCGGATCCGCGCGATCTCCTCGGCGGCTTCGCGGCGCGCGGTGCGAATCTCGGCCTCGGCCTCGCTGCGCGCGGCGAACACGTCGTCGGCGGCTTGGCGGGTGACGCGTTCGACCTCGCGCAGTGCATCGTCGCGGGTGCTGTGCGCGTCGGCGATCGCGGCTTCCGCCCGTTCGGCCGCACCGGCGGCGTCATCGGCCGCGGCTTCGGCCAGCGCTCGTGCTTCCTCAGCTTCGCGCCGCGCCTGTTCGGCCGCGACAGTAGCCATTTCAGCCTCGGCGATCCGGCGCGCCGCATCGGCCTGCACCGCCTGGACCTGCGCCTCGGCTACCGAGGGATCACCGAGCGTGGACAGTTCGGCGACCGCGGCGTTCAGCGTATTGCCCAGTTGATCTGCGAGACCACGGAATTGGGTGAGCAGCTCATCCGCGCGTAACCGAGCCACGGTGACCGGGCCCTGCTGCGTCACAGTGACGGAAGCGTCGGCTACCTCCGACTCCTGTTGTAGCCGTTGCCGTTCCCGCCACGCGCGCCATCTCGTGTGATCCGGGTGGTCACAGTATTCCGAAGGGCGGCCGGGGCCGCCGCCGCGCGTGATGGGTCGAGCACAGCCCGGGTAGTTGCAGACGTTGGACACCCGAAAATCGTAGCGTTGGTTTCGTCAAAAATGACGTATTCATACGAAACGAAATCCGTCGTGTCGCAGGAAGACTCAATGATCGACTCCCAATTCTGACCCCCGATAAGTGAACATTATCGGAGGTCAGAACCTAGCGTAGTCGCCCAACTCTCCTGTCCTTATTACGTTACGTTTGGTTGGCGCATACGCAACGAAACTGCTCCTAAACCCGCCGAAAACTGTGCACCCTTGTACGCCGGTACCAATTCCGTGTTGCCCCGCCCGAACCGTCCGAGTGGGCGCACCGACCGAGCGGGAAGCAGGCGGTAGTCCTCCCCTGGCTCATGATGGAATCGGTGCATGGACGAGATCATCTTTCGGTCCGCGACGATCGAGGACCTTCCGGCGCTGGTGCGGATGCTTGCTGATGACACGTTGGGCAGCGCCCGCGAGTCGATTGACGATCTGGGCCCGTATCGCGCGGCCTTCGCCGACATCGATGACGATCCGCGCCAGGAACTCCTGGTCGCCGAACACCGCGGCGCCGTGGTCGGCACCGCCCAACTCAGCTTCCTGCCGGGTCTCGCCCGCAAGGGGTCCGTGCGAGCGCAGATCGAGGCGGTGCGCGTGGATCGACCGCTGCGCGGCAACGGTCTGGGTTCACAGCTCATCGAGGAGTGCGTGCGGCGGGCGCGGGCACACGGCTGCACCCTGGTGCAACTGACCTCGCACGGTAGCCGCACGGACGCACACCGCTTCTACGACAAACTCGGCTTCGAAGCCAGCCACGTAGGTTTCAAACTCACCCTGGCCGAATAGCATCCGCCGCCCACCGCGCCGCCCCGGACCCGCAGCGTGCTCCAGCAGCGGTTGCTGGATCGTCACGAGATCCTCGCGTTGACCGTTCGCGGTGCGGGTGTGCGGTCAAGCCTCACAGTGGTTATGAATGCTGTTGCCTGCGTCGATATTCGGCCGCCCGAGCCTGGTAGTTCTTGTGCTCCTGGGCGTGGTCCGGGGGCAGGTGCGGCGTCTCGGGGGATGTCGTGGCGAAGAACCGGGTGAGCGCGGCGTTCGAGCTCACGGCGAGTTCCCCGGATCGTGGGAACATCGTCGTCTCGTAGTGGGCGATCGCGTCGTCGAGGTCGTTCTCTTTTGCGATGGCGTGCGCGAGTTCCGCGCCGTCGAGTAGCGCGAGGTTCGTGCCATGGCCGCCGAAAGGTGCCATCAGGTGGGCCGCGTCGCCGATCAGGGTGACACCGGGGACGCGGTTCCAGGTCAGCGGAGCGGGCAGGGCCCAGAAGTTGCGTGGAATGTAGTCGCCGTCGTTGTCGGTGATCAGCGGCCGCATGAGCGCGGACCATTGGCTGAATTCCCGCAGCAGGAAGGCTCGGACGGCAGCGCGGTCGGTGACGTCCACGCCGGCCGTGACGTGCCAGTCGAGTTCGGCGCGGAAGGCCACGTAACCGCGGACCACACCGTTGCTGTTGCGCTGCACGATCACCGCGCGGCCGTCGCCGTCGGTGGAGAACATGTGACCCTCGCCGACGATCGCGGCGATCTCGGGGTGCTTGGTGTCCACGTCGTCGAAGCGGGCGTCGAGAAAGCTGACCCCGAGGTACTGCGGGACCGCATCGGTGAGCAGCCGGCGAACCGGCGACCATGCGCCGTCGGCGCCGATGACGAGGTCGGCTTCGGCGCTGGCGCCATTGGCGAATTCCAGTCGGTACGTGCCGCTTTCGAGCGGGCTTGCACGCAGGAGTTTGTGGCCCCAGGCGACCGTGCCGGGGCGCAGGTGCGCATAGAGCATGGTCCGCAGCTGGCCGCGGTCGATCTCGGGCGCCGCATCGTCGCCCGCGGCGGGAGTGAACTCGGCCAGAACGGTGCCGTGCTGATCCCGGCGGCTTTTGGCCTGGCCTTCGACCCGGGCCAACGCCCGGAAGGCGTCCATCAACCCGGCGTCCTCCAATGCGATCTGGCCGCTGTCGGCGTGCAGGTCGAGCGTGCCGCCCGGGTCGCGAGCGTCCACGGCGGCGTCCGCGTCGTACACCGTGGCCTGAATGTCGTATCCCTGCAGCACTCGGGCGCACATCAAGCCTGCGGGGCCGCCGCCGACGATGGCGATACGGGGTGGGGTCATGAGGGTGGATCCTTTCCGAACTTGTTGCGCGGGCTGGTTTTCGCCGCTGGACACAGCCCGGACGGACTGGCCTGTACCAACGTAACTGATATCGTTCGAAAAGTATATCCGTTCTACTTATCAATTCGTTCTACCCATGCGCTAGGCTGGGGGTATGACCGAACCAGGACGCCGCGAGCGCAAGAAGGCCGCCAACCGCCAAGCCCTGGCGGACGCCGCGCTGAGGCTGTTCCTGGCGCGCGGCTACGACGCGGTCGGCGTGCGGGAGATCGCCGACGCTGCCGACGTCTCGGTGGCCACGCTGTTCAAGCACTTCCCCGGCGGCAAGGAAGCCCTGGTCTTCGACCAGGACGCCGACCGCGAGGCCGCGCTCGTCGCCGCCGTCCGCGCGCGCCCGACCGGCCAGTCCATCCCCCAGGCGCTGCGCACGCTGCTGCGCGACGAGCGCTCTCGACAGGTCCGCACCGACCCGCGCTTCCCCGACTTCCTGCACCTGATCGACACGACGCCGGCGCTGCGCGAGCATGCGCGGCGCATGTGGTTGCGACACGAGAACGCCCTGGCCGCAGCGATTGTCGCCGACACCGGGCTACCCGAAGGCGACCCCGCCGCGCAGGCGCTGGCCCACTTCGCTCTCGAGGCCGTCAGTCTCGTCCACGGACGCGACGATTCCGAGCGGGCGCTCGACCGGATCTTCACTCTCCTCGACGCTGGGTGGACAGCCACGGCGCGGGAGTCGATTAGGCGCGACAGCGACTGACCGCACGGCCCGAGTGCCGGGCACCTGTCAGGGCCGTTCTCCGTGAGGGGCTCGCGCAGTACCTGTATCGCCAGGATCTCCCAGACGTCCGAAATGCCTGTCAGCCTTGCTGAGTCGGCTCCGGCTACACCGATGAAAGCGCCGACAACATACGCAACGCAGCAATTCGGCTGCCCTCGAATGCGCGACCGAGTCGGCGCATTCTTCCCCGGCAGCAGGGACGGAGACCAATGGCGGACAACCAGTTCACCACGCACACACAACTTTTCGACCTCAGCGGTAAACGCGCCCTCGTCACGGGCGGCACCGGTGGCATCGGGATGATGATCGCGCGCGGCCTGCTTCAGGCGGGCGCCCGCGTCATCATCAGCTCACGTAACGCGGACACGTGCCAGCGGGCACAGCATCAACTGTCCGAATTCGGCGACGTTCGAGCAATCCCCGCCGATCTGTCCAGGCACGAGGAATGTCGGCGGCTCGCCGATCTGGTCGAGGCCGACTCGCCACGCCTGGACATCCTCGTCAACAACGCGGGCGCGATGTGGCGCGAGCCGTTGGCGACGTTCCCGGACGAGGCCTGGGACACAGTGCTCGACCTCAACCTCAAGACCCCGTTCTGGCTGGTGCAGGCGCTGCTCCCCGCGCTTCGCCGGGCGGGCGCCGCCGATGATCCCGCGCGGGTCATCAACATCGGCAGCATCGCCGCCATCCACGTCGCCGAGTCGCCCAACTACTCCTACGCCAGCAGCAAAGCGGGCCTGCATCAACTCACCAGAGTGCTTGCCAGAGAACTGGGTCCCGATCACGTTACGGTGAACGTCGTAGCGCCGGGCCCGTTCCCGTCGCAGATGATGGCGTCCACGCTCGATGCCGTCGGGGACACGATCGCGGCGAAGGCTCCGCTGCGCCGACTCGGCCGCGACGACGACATGGCGGGTGTCGCCGTGTTCCTCGCCAGCCGGGCCGGGGCCTACCTCACGGGCGCCATCATCCCGGTCGACGGCGGCATCGCGACGACTGCCACGGGCACCTAGTCGACCGAGTCAGGCGGCGTGCCGCACGATGGTGCCGAGGGCTGACGGCGCGGCAGGCGGCTAGCTCGGCGACCGAGGTGCGTGTCGCAGCAGTCTCGCGATGGCGCCCGGCATCGCGAGACGGGCCTGTCCGCGGCCCACGCTGGTCCCAAGTCGAGTCTCAACGCAATCGTCGGGGGTACCCGCAGTGCCTCCCTCGGATTGCGGGACGAGCCTACGGTGAAAGGATGGCCATGACGGATCCACGTACCGACATCCGGGAGTTTCTCAGCTCGCGTCGCGCCCGCATCACTCCCGCACAGGCGGGCCTGCCCGCTTACGGCGGCAATCGTCGGGTCAAGGGTCTGCGTCGCGAGGAAGTCGCGCTGCTGGCGGGGGTGTCGGTCGACTACTACGTGCGCATGGAACGCGGCAGCCTCGCCGGCGCCTCCGATGGCGTGCTGGATGCGGTGGCCGCTGCTTTGCAACTCGACGAAGCCGAGCGCGACCACCTGTTCCATCTCGCGCGCCGATCCGGGCTGCCCAGCGGGCCCCGCCGACGCCGGCCGGCCGCGACGGTGCGCTCGACGCTACAGCAGGTGCTCGACGGCTTCTCCGCTGCGCCGGCCTGGATCTGTAACGGCCGCTATGACGTGCTCGCCACGAATCAGCTTGCCCGCGCGCTGTTTTCACCGGTACTGACCGATCCCCGGCGGCCGGCGAACACCGCACGGTTCGTCTACCTGGCTCCCGAGGCGGCCAGAGACTTCTTTGTCGACTACGACCGAATCGCCGATGACGTCGCCGCGAAACTACGCATGGAAGCCGGCCGCAACCCGCACGACGAGGACCTGATCGCGCTGGTCGGTGAATTGTCGACGCGCAGCGAATTGTTCCGGCAGCGGTGGGCTTCGCGGGACGTGCGCCTTCGCCGCTCCGGACGCAAGCGGCTGCACCACCCGATCGTGGGCCGCCTCGACTTGGACGTCGAATCCCTGGAACTCCCCGCCGAACCCGGCCTGCACCTCACCATCTACACCGCACCCCCGGGCACGCCCACCGCCGACAATCTGACGCTCCTGGCATCGTGGGCCGCCACCCAACAGACACCGGCCACCGAACTCGAAGAACACCACGGATAGCCCATCCCCTTTATCCGCACTGGCCATCGCTGGTCCGGGCGAGTACCGATTACGCATCTGATGCGGGCTTGCCTTTCTGGCGAGGGAAGAAGGGGAGTTCGATGTAGACGCGGTCGGCGGCGGCAAGGATCGTCTCGGCGTTGTCGACCGGTGGGTGGATCGCCTGATTGATGCGCCGTTTGATCTCTTTGCCCTCGCTGCCCGAGGCCATTACTTTGCGGTCCCAGTCGCGGGTGAAGACGGCGCCGGCGTTGCCGAGGTCCAGGCAGGTGACGTAGGGGCCTGGGGTGAATTCGCGCAGGGGCTTGCCCAGCAGGTCGGCGGCAGCGTTGTATCCGGCGACCTTGCCCATCGGGGTGGCGTGCTGGCATGCCTGCATGACGGTGTGCTCGGTGTCGAAAGCTGCCGCGGCGGTGTCTCCGGCGGCGAACACTGCCGGAAGCGCGCGCAACCACTGATCCACCGGCACCCGCCCGAGAGGGTCGAGTTGATCGGAGATATGCCGGGTCAGCGCACTGGCTTTCAGCCCAGCTGACCAGACCACCGCGTCGGCCTCGACCCTGGAGCCGTCGGAAAGGATGGCATATCCCTCGCCCACCTCGGTGACCGCCGTGGACAGGCGGCGTTCGACGCCGAGGTGGTCCAGAGCGGCCTCGATTACCGCGCGCGGACCCGCGCCGAGCTGTGTACCGATCACCCGGGACTGGTCCACCAGCAGCACTCGGCTGCTGCCTGCCAATTCGGTCGCGGCCTCGAGACCGACGAACCCGGCGCCGACGACCACGACACGGGGCCGCTCGTGGTCTCGAAGATGGTCGTTGAGGCGAAGGGCCCCATCGAGGGTGTCGATATCAAAGAGCCGGTCGGCGCCCGGCAGGCTCCAGGGGCGGATAAGTTCACTTCCCGCGGCAAGCACCAGACGGTCGTAGCCGATCTTCGCACCACCGGCCACCACCGTGCGCGCACCGGTGTCGATCGCGCTCACCGAGGCTTGCGCGTGCTCCACGCCGATGGGTCCCAGGATCCGGCTGAGCTCCACCTTCGCCAGGTCCGGGTTCGGCTCGTAGAGGCGTGGGCGCAGCACCAGATGCTCATGCGGTGAGATGAGCGTGATGCGCAGGTCCGCGTCCGCGCAAGCCAACGCGGCACCGGCCGCGCTCCACACCCCCGCGAAACCACCGCCGACGATCACTACATGTGCCATCTCGTTCGTCCTCCTCTCGGCATCGCCCCTCCCACAACGGAAGAGGTGACAGGGAGACAAGACAGCGGATTCAGATGTGACCGATGTGGGCGAGTTTGTCGGGATTGACCAGTCGCCGGAATGTCACGATCCGGCCGTCGACGATTTCGATGGTGTCGAGCCAAACCAGCTCGCCCGCACGATAAGTCGCCAGAGCAGGCTGCCCGTTCACCTCGATGATCTGGAACGCATCCGGGCGCCGGATCCGCGTTTGCCTGATCATCAGCAGTGCGATCGGCTCCGCGCCACAGACCGGCCTGCGCGCGGCGGTCACCTTTCCGCCACCATCGGCCAGATAGACGGCTCCGGGATGCAACAACTCGATGAGCCGTGCCATGTCCCCCGCCTCGGCGGCCGCTTTGAATGCTCTGAGCATGCCCTCGGTCACGGCCCGCGACGCTCGAGGCGGAGGTTCGGCTCGTGCGATCCGCGCTCGCGCGCGAGAGGCGAGCTTACGGCTGGCGGCGGGGGTGCTGCGCAGCACCTCGGCGACGCGGTTGAACGGAAAGTCGAACACGTCGTGAAGTACCAGCGCGACGCGCTCGGCCGGGGCGAGCGTTTCCATGATGATCAGCATCGCGGTGCTCACCGACTCGTCCATCAGCACCGGGACCGAGGAATCGGGTCCGGTCAGCAGCGGCTCGGGGAGCCACGCCCCGACATAGGATTCGCGCCGCACGCGAGCGGATTTCAGAACGT
>NZ_BAUA01000015.1 GCF_000710915.1 Nocardia brasiliensis IFM 10847 | reverse complement strand
CCTCGGCCTCTGGTCGCGGGTGCGCGCGTTCGAGCCCGCCATGCTGGATGAGCTGCTCACCGAGCGCCGGGTGGTGCGCCTGCACCTGATGCGCCGCACCGTTCACCTGCTCACCGCCGACGACGCGCTCGCCTGGCGGTCTCGCCACCACGCCATGCTGTGCCAGCGCGTGCTCGGGACCTATCGCCGCGAACTGGCCGGCGTGGATCTGGACGAACTCGAGGCGGCGGGCAGCGCGCTGATGGCCGACGGTGCGCCGCGCACGATGGCCGAACTGGCGCGGGCGCTCACCGACCGCTGGCCGACGCCGGGACCGCGAGCGCTGGGTGAAATCCTGGTCGCCGCCCGCATTCCGACAGCGCAACTGCCACCGCGCGGGCTGTGGCGCGCGAAGGCGGGAGCACGCTATCAGCCGCTGGCCATGTGGCTGGGCCGCCCGCTGGCACCGCTTCCGGCGGATGCCGATCTGGTCGGCCGCGAGCTGGTTCGGCGCTACCTGGCCGCCTTCGGACCGGCGGCCTCGGCCGACCTGCGCGCCTGGTGCGGCCTGGCCGGACTGCCCGCCGCGGTGGGCGCGATCCGTGCGGAGCTGGTGACCTTCCGCGACGAACGCGGCCGCGAGCTGCTCGACCTCCCGGACGCGCCCCGTCCCGACCCGGACACCCCCGCCCCCGTCCGCTTCCTACCCGCGTTCGACAACGCCATCCTCGGCTATCACGACCGCAGCCGGATCATCGACGACGAGCACCGCGGCCTGTCGGTCGCCGGTGCGCGCGTGGTACTGGTCGACGGCCGGGTCGCGGCCACGTGGACCGAGGAGTCGGGCACCGTGCACGTCGCCCCGCTGCGCCGCTTGTCCCGGACCGAGTCCACCGCGGTCGCCGAGCAGGGCCGGGAACTCGCATTGTTCCTCTCCGACAAGGACAGTCAGCGCGTCCGGGTGGCAACGTCTGCGCACTGATCGGCGCCGCGAAAAGCGCTGTGCCGCTGATCAAATGAGGTGCGACGCGGCGGTGCCGGACACGGGGTGCGGTTGGTTCGCCGCGCTCTGCGCGTATCGACCCGGTGTCGTGCCCAGAATGCGCTTGAAGTGGCGGATCAGATGCGGTTGGTCATGA
This sequence comes from Nocardia brasiliensis IFM 10847, assembly GCF_000710915.1. Classification (GTDB taxonomy): domain Bacteria; phylum Actinomycetota; class Actinomycetes; order Mycobacteriales; family Mycobacteriaceae; genus Nocardia; species Nocardia brasiliensis_A. The sequence continues at coordinate 80,521 of NZ_BAUA01000015.1, read as the reverse complement.
AAGCCGGTGGCGGCCGCCACTTCTCGCGCGGGCATACCACCCAGTAGCAGCGGGCGGGCAAGATCGACCCGGCGGGAGATCAGGTACTGGTGCGGCGGCATCCCGAACTCGCGGCGGAACGCGCGAATGAGATGGGTGGCATCGGCGTGCAATACCGCCGATGCCTCGGTGAGCGAAAGGCCTTCGGCAGCATGGGAATCGAGCAACTCGCGCAGACGGTGGGCCAGTCCCGGATCGGCGCGGCGCGGCGGCGGATCCGTGCCGTCCAGGAGATCGCGCAGCCGATCGTGGATGAGGGCGAGGCGACTGCTGGCCTCGAACTCCTCACCGGGATAGCTGAGAACAGAGTGCAATTGGCGGATTCGCCGGTGCAGCAGCGGGTCGGTGAAGGTGGGCGTGTCGACAGCACGACCGATCATCGACTCGGACAGATGCGCGTCGTCGAGATACAGCACGCGCTTGCGGAACCCGTGCGCGGTCGCCGCCTGACCGTTGTGTGGCACATGCGGCGGCAGCAGCGACACCACCGAGCCGAGGACGCCGTGCTCGTGCCGGTCGAGGTCGTAGCGGACCATCCCGTCGTCGACGATCAGCAGCGTCCAGGAGTCGTGGGCGTGCATCGGGTAGACGTGCTCGACGAAACGGGCATGGAAGACCTCGACGATGCCCGGCACTCGCGGCTGCCAGGCTCTGATCTGCTCGATCGCACCGCCCGCAACCATGCCAGGATCGTACAAGCCTTGCCGGGCCGGCCCGCGGAAGAGTCGTGGGCATGGAGAACGTGCGTTTCGACACCAAGATCGCGGTACTGCTGCGGGCGGACTTGCCGACCTGGCAGCGGTTGAATGTGACGGCCTTCCTGGTCAGCGGGCTCGGCACGGTGCAACCGGAGGTGATCGGGGAACCGTACGAGGACGCGGACGCGACCAGCTACCTGCCGATGTTCCGCCAGCCCGTGCTCGTCTTCGAAGGCAGCAAAGAGGTCGTGCGCAATGCACACGGCAAGGCGCTGGCGCGGGAACTGCGCACGGCCGTGTTCACCTCCGACCTGTTCGCCACCGGGAACGATCAGGACAACCGGGCCGCGGTGCGCGCGGTCGGCACCGACGATTTGGACCTCGTCGGCGTCGCCGTCTACGGACCGCGCAATGTGGTGGACAAAGTACTCAAAGGTGCCCGCATGCATCCATGAACCGAAGGCCGCCGAATTCAACCCCGGGCGTTCTGGTCCAGCCAGTTCTTTATGTAGTCGAGCACTTTCGGGTCGGTGGTGGTCTCGGTGCTCGCGTATTCATCCGGCATGCCGGTGACCGCTGGCTGCATGAGATGATTCACGCCCTCAAAGGTGTGCACGGTCGCCTTCGGGTTGTCTGCCAGCAGTGCACGCATCAGCGGGTCATTGACCGCCGCCTCGACCTGCACGTCTTTGGTTCCGAAGAGGGCGAGGACCGGGACTCGCAAAGCACGCAACGCGGGCGTGGGGTCGTAAGTCGACTGAGCCGCGTATTCCTGGTTGATCGACTTGTCGATATCTTCGTCGCGGGACTGTTCAGCCTCCGGAAGTCGCCGATTCGCTTCGCGCGCATTTCGTCGCGCTTCGTCGAAGTCGCCGGCCCGAAGGAGATCGCATTCGGTTTGCACGGCAGCGTCATTCGCCGCCAGTCGGTCGGGGTCGGCCGTCCCGGTCGCCTGCAGTTGCACACGCATCTGATGTTTGAGGACTTCGCATCCGTGCTGTGCCGGACCAGCCAGGAGCACGGTGAACGCGACCTTGTCGGGCGCCTGCTGCGCTACCAGCGGCGCCAGCGAACCGCCCTGGCTGTGGCCCAGGACTCCGATGCGAGTGCGGTCGATGTCCGATCGTTCACGCAGATAAGAGATTTGCGCGAGCACATCCGAGGCGAGATCGTCGTAGGTGGCCTCGCTTTTGTCTCCGGTGGTCGCGCCGACCCCGCGATCGTCGGACCGCAGGACCGCGTACCCGGCCCGGGTCAACGCATCAGCGATTACCAGGAAAGGCTTGTGTGCCGCGAATTCTTCGTCACGAGTCTGCTTGCCGCCGCCGGGCACCAGAACCACTGCGGGAAACGGTCCTTTTCGATTCGGAACAGTGAGGGTGCCACCGATGGTGATTCCGTTGTTGCGTATTGCCACGTCGGTCGAATGATAAGGGTCGTCGGACTTTTCATCCGATGACGCACACCCCGCTACGACCGCCGACAGTAGCAACGCTACGAGGGCAAGCCCACCCCTGCTGGCAATGAAAGCCATATCAACTCGCCGTCCCTTCACGCATTTCCGGTTCCTGCACGGACAGTAGGCGGACACATTCGTCCAGCACATCCGGGAACACCCGGAAGTTCACCGGTAGATTCCGGACCGGCGCTGCGCGCTCCTGCCGCCTATCGCAGGTACTTGCGAGCGCGGCTCGATGATGATGATCTGCGCTGGTAGCGTCGGTTTCGTGACGATCGGAGCCGACCCGTACCGCAGACCAGGCGGGGAGACGCGGCAGGTGATGGCGCGGTATCGGGTGGTTCTCGGAGCGCGCACTGCACACGAACCAGTCCTGAATCCATGACGGACGAACTCGACGACAGACTGGACCGGATCGGACAGCATCATTTCCGCGCGAAGTTCCGGCTGCGCGGGCGCGACCGCGCGGTGGTCGACCTGCGCGGGATCGCGACCGTCCGCAAGCACGCCGAGGACCTGATCGCCCGCAGGCTGGCCCCGGCCGAACCGCGCAACGACGGCAAGCAGACGCCCTATCGTGGACACCCCGTCTTCGTCGCCCAGCACGCCACCGCCACCTGCTGCCGCACCTGCCTGGCCCGCTGGCACGACATTCCCGCCGGGCGCGAACTCGACGACGCCGAACGAGCCTACGTGGTCGACGCGATCTGCCGATGGATCGTGCGACAGTACGCCCCGAATCAGCCGCCGCCCTGACGCCCGCCGGAATTGCCCTCCGTCGCAAGGAATTTCATCGGGAACGGTGGCAGGATCCCTGCCACCGACTAGTCGATCCGTCGCGTGATCAGCCGAGCGTGAGCGTCGCGCGTCCCGTGAGGTGTTCCAGATCCACATTCTGCGGATACACCTGGGAGTACGTGTCGATCCACGCCTCCACCTTTCCGGCACCCGGCGCCATACCGATGCCGGTGATCACGTTGTCCGGCATTCCGACGACGGAGGTGCCTTCGACACGCTGGGACTGCCCGCTGGTCAGGCCGGTGTCGACGTTGCGCCAGTGCACGGTGAGGTGATAGGCCCCGCAGAACTCCCCGGTCTGCGTGATCTTCACCCGAACACCGAACGTCCCGGACTGCGGCTGCGGCACCGTCTCGGCATTGATGATCGCGGCACAATTGGGCCCCGGCACTCGCGTGAGGGTCGAGGTGAACTGCGCGACCGGATCGTCAGGGTTGGCGCCGACGCTCCCGGCGAACCCGCTCGATCCGGCCACTATCGCCGCCGCGACCACGCCCGTACGGAACATGAACCGTTGTAAGGAAACATATTTCAGACTCATGCCTGTCTGTCGCCCTCCGGCTCAGCCACGTTAGCCCGCCCCGAGCCCACAAACTCAGGGGCTGGACAACTCCGCCGGCGAGGAAGAATGCAGAGTCCCCCGAGTACGTCTGCCTCGCCGTTGCGGCGCCCCGGTGCGAGGCCAACGACCGACACGGTCGCGAGTACGCGCGTACTCATGCCGCCCGAGGACAGAAGGTGCTTCGGCGCCGTGAAATCGGTGATTACCCCGATGCGGGCGTCGCCCGGACGGCCTAGGCTTTGCGTGGGGCCGGAAATATCGACGGGCCAACGCTTTCCAGAACGGGTCGGGGGCGACGTGACACCTAGTCGTCGGTGGTCGACAACCGCTGCCGCACTGTACGTCCTGTGGGGCGTGCTGCACATGGGTCTCGGCTTGTCCATGGTGATCGGCGACCTCGCCGACGGCGTGCCCGGCACCGAATCGGCGGCCGAGAGCCTGCTGTACTTCATTTGCGTGACCACGCTCGGCGCACAGGCGATCTTCGTCGCGGTGACCATGAACCGGGTCAACAGCCGTCTGGGTTTCTGGCTCAACGCCTTCGTACTCGGGGTAGTCGATCTGGCCTTCCTCGTGCTGCTCGCGATACCCGGTTACGTCGACCTGATCGGCGCGATCGCAGGACCGGCCGTCTGGGTGCTGGCCACCGCGTGCGCGGCCCTCGCCTTGCGAAGTCCGTCCACCTGACTCGCCCGCCCGCCATCGAGGGACTTTGCACAGCCCGGTTACCACACCGACGGAGTGGCCGGCCACCGAGATCGTGCCGGCGGACCTGCCTGGCACGACTCACCTCCTGCGTCACGGATCCGAGACGACCGAGAGGAATTGCCAAGCGCGCGTTGCCGCTTGGAGATTGAACCGCGGTTGGCTCGCACCATCCCCGCCAGCAGGCGCAGTCGCCGCAGCCCTGGCGGAGCGAAATATCTTGTGCCACCCGGGATCTCGGTAGACGGGAACCGTCGTGCCACACCGGGCGGCGTGAGTTCCGGTGCACCGAGCATATCGGAGATCGCGAGGTCGGTGATGGTGCGGACTCGTCGCTCGATATCGATGCCGCCCACGCCTGGCAAGGAAACGACTGCGAATTTGTGGTCGGCGCTGACATCGGCGACCACCGGCTGGGTGTCCGCGCGGCGCGGCAGACCAGTGAGGTAGACAACGAGGTCTTCGTCTTCGGCTGCGGGGTCGACCGAGTCGATCACCTCGACGAAATCCGCTTGCTCGTCGGGCAGATAGGGCTTGCGGCGCACGCACGCCGTCCACCGGCCTTCCGGACGATCACGACTTCGAAGGCGCTGCGCGAGACGTTCCGCGACAACAGCCGCCTTGCCCGGATCCGCGATCAACAACACCGAAACCCGCTCATCGGACGCGCCGGCTTGTCCAGTTGCCCTGTGCTCGTTCCCGTCCATCGCCAGCGGCTACCCGCCCCAACTACCCCCAAACCTCTACCGCCCGAACGGCCCGCCCGCGGTGATCAGCGATTCACCGCAGCGCGTTGCGCGAGACGGTAGAACATCCGTACCCCGTACCTGCGGCAAGCGACAGCGCCGTGCCGGACCTTTGGAGACGATCGACCCGACGACGTCGGCCGCGCCCGGAGAAACGCCGATCACCAGTCCAGCACTGTCAAGGATGGTTGGCGGCGCGGGGAAAATCTCCAGCGGATTGCCGCATTTGAACCGGTCGTTCGGTCAAGAATTGGAAGGGCGTGGCTGCTCTCATAATCTTCGACGAAAACAAACGGGGCGGCTGTCTTGTTTTGTCGCTCGGCGATCGGTCCGCGAACTCGGGGTCTGGGTATTTATGATCCGAGACTTGACCGCAGTGACACGGGCGCTGGATTGTTACTACCGTCCAGGTATTTTTCACTATGCAGTAAATTGCCAGCCAGAATTTGCAGCTGAATCGCGGTCTGCGCCGATCGCGCGCCGAAGTATCGGCACGATCGGGGTATGGAGGGTGACCTATGTCTGGAATCTCCGATGCTGTCGCGATAATCGGGATCGGATGTCGGTTCGGTGGGGGGATCGATTCGGCGGAGTCGATGTGGCGGGCGCTGGTCGACGGCCGTGATCTGATAACCGAAGTGCCGGTGGATCGTTGGGACGTCGGGCCGGTCTATGACCCAAGGCCGGGTGTGCCGGGTAAGACCTTCTCGCGGTGGGGGGCGTTCATCGATGACGTCACCGGTTTCGAGCCCGAGTTCTTCGGGTTGACCGACCGAGAGGCCGAGTTGATCGATCCGCAATTCCGGTTGGTACTAGAGACGTCGTGCGAGGCACTCGAGCATGCGGGATATCCGCCGCACGATATGCGGGGCTCGGCGACGGCGGTGGTCGTCGGCTGTTCCTACGAGGACTACATGGACATGATGGATTTCGATCGGGGGTTGCGCAGTCCTGACGCGGCGCACGGAATCATCGGAACCACGCGATTCACCTCGTCGAGCCGGGTCGCCTATCTCCTCGATTTGCGCGGGCCCGCCATAACCTTGGACACCGCGTGTTCTTCCTCGCTGGTCGCGGTGCACCTGGCTGCCGAGGCGCTACGGTCCGGCGAGACGGACCTGGCATTGGCAGGCGGCGTGATGCTGTCGCTGCAAGCCAAGAACACCTTGGTGTTCGCGGCGCTCGGCGTCTTGTCACCGACCGGTCGTTGCCACGCGTTCGACGCGAGCGGCGACGGCTATGTCCGCGGTGAAGGCTGTGGAATGATCGTGCTGAAACGGTTGAACGATGCCGTGGCCGACGGCGATCGGGTGCTGGCGGTGCTTGCCGGGACCGGCGTGAACAACAACGGCCGATCCGACACGATGCTCTCACCATCGGTAGCGGGGCAGCGCTCGCTTCAGGAGCGCGTGCTGGCCAAGGCCGGGGTGGATCCGCGCCAGGTCGCGCTGATCGAAACCCACGGCCCGGGCACCGCCGTCGGTGATCCGATCGAGTACGCGGCCCTACGCGCCGTCTACGGCGACGGTGAAATGCCCTGTGCGCTCGGCTCTGTCAAGACCAACATCGGACATTGCGAGACGGCGTCCGGCATCGCAGGCTTGATCAAGGCCGTGCAGGCGGTGCGGTACGGCAGCATTCCGGCAAACCTGCACTTCACGAAATGGAACCCCGAGATCGATCCGCGGCACAGCCGACTGTTCGTACCGACGGCGCTGACACCCTGGCCGACGTCGAAAGGACCCCGCCTCGCGGCGGTCTCTTCTTACGGCATGTCCGGCACCAACGCGCACGTGCTGGTCGAGCAAGCTCCGGAACCGGTTGCCGCAGTGTCGGATTCCGGCGACGCCGGGCTGTTGTACCCGCTATCGGCGGGCTCGGTGACCGCCTTGGCGGCGACGGCCACTCGAATTGCCCACTGGTTGAACACTTCCGGTGCGCCGCTGCGCGATGTCGGGCACACGCTGGCACACCGTCGCGAGCATCGCCGAGTGCGTGCCGTCATCGCCGCCGCAGACCCCGCCGAGTTGCTCGATCGACTGCACCGGCTGGCCGACGGACTGCCCGACGCCGATACGTGGACCGGAACCGCGGTGCCGATGCGACGCGGGCCGGTGTGGTTGTTCTCCGGCCAGGGCTCGCAATGGGCCGGTATGGGGCGCCATCTGCTCGCAGCCGAACCGGCTTTCGCCGCCACGATCGCGGAGCTGGACCCACTGGTGCAGGCGGAATCCGGGTTCTCGGTGCGCGCGGCGATGACCGCCGACGAGGTGGTGACGGGCTTTGCGACCGTGCAGCCGACATTGTTCGCCATGCAGGTCGCGTTGGCCGCGACGTGGCGGGCGCACGGTGTGGAACCGGCCGCGGTGATCGGCCATTCGATGGGAGAGATCGCCGCAGCGGTGGTGGCGGGAGCGTTGTCGGCGGCCGACGGTGCGGCCGTGATCTGCCGGCGATCCCGGCTGTTGGCGAAGCTGCCCGGCCCCGGCGCGATGGCACAGGTGATGTTGCCCGCGGAACAGGTCGCGACCGAATTGTCCACGGTCGGTAGCGATGACGTCAGCATCGCAGCGTTCACCGCACCGACCTCCACCGTCATTTCGGGTGCGCGCGACCTGGTGCATGCCCTGGTGGCGAAATGGCAAGCAGCCGACGTGCAGGCCTCGGCAATCGCGGTCGACGTCGCGTCCCACAGCAGGCAGGTCGACCCGGTGCTCGCCGAGTTGCGGGGCGCGCTCAGCAATTTGCACCCTGCGAAACCAGCAGTCTCGTTCTACAGCACGGTGCTCGACGACCCGCGACTCCGGCCGAATTTCGACGCCGAGTATTGGAGTGACAACGTCCGGCTCCCAGTCCGGTTCACCGCTGCCTTCGCGGCGGCGGTGGCGGACGGGCATCGCGCGTTCATCGAAGTATCTCCGCATCCGCTGCTGACCCACGCGGTGGCCGACAATGCCGAGCACGTCGGCCGGGAGGTGATCGCGCTGCCGAGCGCGGTCCGCGATCAGACCACCGCGCTCGGCCTGCTGCCGCGCGTCGCTGCCGCGTATTGCGCCGGCGTGCAGATGAGCTGGCCGCAGCACCGGGCCGGATCGCTCGCCGACGTGCCGCTGCCGGTGTGGGCCAGGCGGCCGCTGTGGATGCCGGCGGCGATGCTGCGCCGTGCCGAAGACCACCGCCTGGGCGCACCATTGCTCGGCGTGCATGTGACGCTGCCCGACGACGGTCTCGGCCGACAGCATCTCTGGCAAGCCGACGTCGGCGTGCTGAACTACCCGTGGCTCGCTGATCATCGCGTGTACGACACACCGGCCATGCCGGGCGCCGGCTATGCGGAGATCACACTGGCAACAGCGGCCGACCTCTTCGAAACCGGAACGGCTTGCGAGATACATGATTTGACGTTTCGGAACCTGCTGGCGCTCGACGAGCACACCACGGTGACCACGCGGGCGACGGTCGTGACCCCGACCGCCGCCACCCTCGAGATATCCGCACCGGGCGAGGACGGCCCGGTGCCCCTGGCCGTCGCGGTCATCCGCACCCGCACTTCGGGTGCGGTGCGAGCCGTGCATGTCGAGGAGATGCTCGCCGAGCAGCAGCCTGCTCAGAGCCCGGATCCGGTCTACGCCATCGGACGCCGCAAAGGCATTCTGCACGGCCCGTGTTTTGCCGGTCTAGCGGCAGTTCATCCGCCCGGCCGCAGATCCGACACGGTGGTGGCGCAGGTCCGAATGCCCACCGAAATGCGGGCATTTCCAGACGGGTTCGGCATCCATCCGGTGCTACTCGATCTGTGCCTGCAGACGATGGGCGCGCATCCGGACATCCTGCGCACACCGGCGACGTTTCTGCCACTGCACATCGGCCGGGTGCGGCACCTCGGCAATCCTGATCGTGCCGAATGGTGCCGGGCGCGTCTGCGTTCGATCGATGATGTCGGAGCGTGCGCCGATATCGAACTCCTCGACGCCGACGGTGCCGTGCTCGTGCAGGTCGTCGACGCTCGAATCGGCACCACCGCACAGCAATCCGAGACGACGGACGCCCGACTGCTCTCGATCGAATGGGATGCCGCACCGCTGACGGTCGATGTCGTCGATACGACAGCGGCCACATGGCTGTTGTGCACCGAGTATGCCGACGACGCACTGGCTTCGGCACTGGCAGCGGCGGTGCGCACGGCGGGCGGGCGGTGCGATATCCGGTTCACACCGGTGTCGGAACTCATTGTTGCCACCGACGTCACCGACTACGACCACCTCGTGGTGCTGTGCCCGCCACCGCCCGCGCAGGAGACTGCCGCAGGCGTGGATCGAGCCCGGCTTCGGGTGCGCCGCGTGATCGGCCTGGTCCGTGCGATGGTGGACGCCGCTGCCGGGCCGCCGCAGTTGTCCGTGGTGACCCGAGGCGCTCAGCCGGCGCCGGGGACCTCGACCGTGACGTTGGAGCAAGCCTCCTTGCGGGGACTGTGTCGCGTACTGGGCGCCGAGCATCCCGAACTGGCTCCGCGACATATCGACTTGCCCGCCGAATCCGGTGATCCCGCGGCACTTGTCGCCGAATTACTCTCGGAGAGCAACGAAGACGAGGTCGCGTGGCGCGAGGGCGTTCGCTATGTGGCCCGACTGCGTCCGGCGCCCTTTCGCGACACCGAGCGTCGAACCCGCACCGCCCGTTTCGGTTACGACGGTATGGCACCGAGACCGCGGCACCGGGGCGATCTGGGATCGATGGAGTTGGCTGCCCGCCCGCGACGGGCACCCGACGTGGACGAGATCGAGATCGCCGTCCATGCGGCAGGTTTGAATTTCACCGACGTGCTCAACGCCATGGACCGGCTGCCCGTTGGCGACAGCCGGCCACCGGATCTGGGCTACGACTGTGCCGGAGTGGTCACCGCCGTCGGTGCCGACGTTCGAGGCGTGGGCGTGGGCGATCGAGTGGCCGCGTTCACCTCCGGTGCGCTGGCCACCTTCGTCACCGTTGCCGCCGAAAAAGCGTTCCCGATCCCGGACACGCTCGGCATGACCGAAGCCGCCACGCTGCCCACCGTGTACCTCACCGCGTGGTACGCACTGCATCACCTGGCCCGGATTCGGCCCGGTGAGCATGTCCTGATCCATTCCGCCACCGGCGGTCTCGGTGCCGCCGCGATCGCGCTGGCGCAGGCCACGGGCGCGGTGGTGTACGCGACCGCGGGCACCGAGGCCAAACGGCAACTGCTGCGCGACAACGGAATCACGAACGTCTACGACTCCCGCAGCCTCGACTTCGCCACCGAAATCCGCACCGTGACCGATGGCGTCGACGTCGTGCTCAACTCGCTCACCGGCCCCGCGCTTCGGGCAGGCGTCGAATTGCTGCGTCCCGGTGGCCGTTTCATCGAACTCGGCAGACATGACATCTATGCCGATGCCAAGCTCGGGCTCGCCCCGTTCCGGCGCAACATCATCTTCGCCAGCGCCGACCTCGCCTTCATCGGTGCGACAATGCCTGGCCTGATCGCACAATTGGTGCGAGAAGTCGGGGAGCAAGTCGTCTGCGGCGGCGTTCGTCCCCTACCGCACACGATCTACCCGCTCGCCGATCTCGAGTCGGCACTGCGCACGATGGCGGCCGCCGAGCATACCGGGAAACTCGTCGTCACTGTCCCGCAGCAGGGCACCGTCACCGCGATCCTGCTACCCGACGAGGTACCCGTGGTCCGTCCACACGGGGCCTACGTGATCACCGGCGGACTCGGCGGACTCGGGTTGCTGCTGGCCACCCATCTGGCCGACCACGGCGCCGGGCGCATCGTCCTCAACGGTCGCAGTCGACCGAACGAGCACGCGCGCGACACCATCGACGCTCTGCGCAGGCGCGGCACCGACATCACCGTAGAACTCGGCGACGTCACCGACCCGACCACCGCCGACATGTTGATCGCCGCGGCCACCAGCACGGGCCTGCCGGTATGCGGCATCGCGCACGCCGCCGCCGTGATCGCCGATGCCACCTTCGCCAACATCGACGACGGATTGCTCGACCGCGTGTGGTCCGCCAAGGCCGTCGGCGGCTGGCACCTCGATCAAGCCAGCGCCACCGAACCGCTGGACTGGTGGTTGAGCTACTCGTCGGCCGCCGCCATGATCGGCAACCCGGGACAAGGAGCCTACGCTGCCGCCAACAGTTGGCTCGACGCATTCAGCCACTACCGTCGCAGCCGCGGCGACAGCGCCCACAGCATCTGGTGGGGCGCATGGGAGAACCACGGCCGCGGCGCCGGACTGGCCGAGCGCGGATTCACGATGATCACTCCGGCACAGGGACTCGCCGCGTGCGAGCGGATTCTGCGGCACGATCGGCCGAACACCGGCTACCTCCCCCTGCACGACGCGCAACAGTTCATCGGCGACCGCCTGCGAACGACTCCGTTTTTCACCGCCCTCGCGACTCGCGACAGCAAGGACGACGGCAGCGACACCGCACAGCACGAGTTGCTGGCCGCCGCCCGAGACGCGCAGCCGCCCGAACGCCGTGCACTGTTGACCGAGTTCTTGGTCGACATCTCGGCAAAGATCCTGCGCCGCAACACCGCGACTCTCGACCCCGACAGTCCACTCGCCGACAGCGGCCTCGACTCACTGATGGCACTGGAACTGCGCAACCACATCGAACGAGCCCTCGGACTCCGGCTCACCGCCAAGTCCATCTGGAAGTTCGCCACCCCGGCGGGGCTGGCCGGACATCTCGCCGACCACTTCGAGCAGTGACGGCCATGAGCGCTCCTCGCGTAGTGATACTCGGCGGTGGCATAGCCGGAATGCTCGCCGCCGCAGCAACATCCAGGATCGCCGGCGCTATCACCATCATCGAGCGAGATCGTCTGCCCGCTGTTCCGGCGGGCCGCAGAGGTGTCCCGCAAGGACGGCATCTGCACGGGCTGTTGTCCACCGGCGTCTCGGCGATCGAAAGCCTGCTGCCCGGCACCACCGCCACTATGCGCGACCACGGCGCTCGGCAGGTCCGGCTTTCCGAGGAGGCGCTGATCTACGGGCCACACGGATGGATGCGGCCCGTCGCGACACCACATTTCATCGTGGGAGCCAGCCGTCCACTCGTGGAATGGGCGATTCGCCACCAGTTGACGGCGCAGCATCGCTGCTCGATCGTGCAAGACGCCGAAGCGGTCGGGCTGCACCGGGCAGGTGGCCGTGTCAGCGGCGTGCGGATCCGGTACCGCGGCACGGGGCAGGTCGAGGAGGTCAGCGCTGACCTGATCATCGACGCGACCGGCCGTGGCTCGCAGACACCTCGATGGTTGGCCGAATTCGGCGTCGGCCCGGTCGCGGACACCGTCGTGGACTGTGGGCTCGCCTACGCCAGCCGCCTCGTTCGCACGGCGCCGGGAGCTCGGTCCTACGCGTGTGTCACTGTGCAGGCCGATGCGCGCAACCACGTCCCCGGCCGCGGCGGATTCTGGCTACAGATCGAGAATGACCAGACCATGGTGACGTTGTCCGGCACCCGGGGCGCGCACCCACCGCTGGACGAACCCGGCTTCACGGAGTTCGCCCTGGGCCTACGACACCCGCTGATCGGCCACCTGCTCGCCGACTCGACACCGCTCGGGCCGATCAAAGGTTCCCAGACCACAGCGAATCGGCGACGGCACTACGACCGGATACCGAAATGGCCCGCCGGGTTTCTGGTCATCGGCGATGCCGCAACGACTTTCAATCCGATCTATGGGCAGGGCATGTCCGTCGCCGCATTGGGCGCATTGAACCTGCGCCGGGGTCTGCACGAAAACCGCCTCGACGGGGCCGGCTGCTGTCGCCTGCAGCAAACGATCTGCCGTACCGCCGATCTCCCGTGGACGGTGTGCGTGACCGAGGACATTCGTTACCCCGGCGCCCGGGGACGACCGCCCTCGCACGGTCAACGATTGACGCAGCTGTGCGCTGACCGACTGCGAGCCGCATCGGCGGCCGATCCTGCTGCGGCACAAGCCTTCTTCGATGTGCTCAGCCTGTCCGCACCGCCGATCCGCGCGCTCACACCCGCCGCGGCGTGGGCCGTGCTGCGCGGCCCACGACAGCCTCCTGTGTGGGAGCCACCGAACGCGCTCTACCGAGAGATCGGCGCATAGAACGGAGAAGACGACATGACTCGGCTCGGTTCTGCCACGGCAACCCGAAGGTCTGCGATCACTCCGGTCCGGATCTGGTGCGGGCTCGGCGCAGCAGTCCTGGTAGTTCAGGCCTGGATCCTTGTTCGATGGGCGGTAGCAGACGGGATCCATATCGGCTTCGACCGCGACGCCGGTGTATCACCCATTCGTGCCGGCGTGGTCTGGATACTGCAGGGCGCGACCGTCGTCGCATGCATCGTCGTGGTGGCGGTCCTGATCAGGCAATGTCGTCGTGAGCATCGCATCACCTTCGACACCGCCGTCACCGTCGGCTTCACGTTGTGCGCCTGGCAGGACCCGCTGTTGGATCTGGCCAGACCCGTGTTTTTCCACAGCTACTACTCGCTGCACTTCGACCCGAACTGGGGCCCGCACCTGCCCGGCTGGAGTCATGCGGAATTGGATCATCCGATCACGCTGGCGATCATTCCCGGCGGCATCGCATATCCGGTAATGATCACGTGTATATGGCTCCAGTTCTGGCTGGTCGCTCGGATTTCGAGATGGCGTCGGATCCGCAGATCGTGGCAGGTATGGCTCGTCGGCGCCGCATCCGGGGCAGTTGTGGTTCTGGTCTTCGAATCGGTTCTGATAGCAGCGGGGATCTATAGTTACCCGCACGCAATCCGCGCCCTGTCGCTGTGGCCTGGACACTGGTACCAGTACCCGTTGACCGAAATGGCAACGTGGATCGCCTTTCTCACCACAATCACCATGATGCGCTACTACGCGGTCACCACAGGAACACCTGCGGCCATCTTCCGGGATGGCCTGCGGCGCGAGGACAACAGGGCATGGGCTCGCCTGCTCGCCGGAATCGGCCTCGCCAACGCGGCGATGATCAGCTACGTGATCGTCAACGTCGCGCTGACCGCGTTCGGTGGTCCCACCCCAACCGACACCCCCGGCTACCTGTTGCCGAGGTAGATCGGGCGCTTCAGCGACGGAAGAGCAGCGGTCTTTCTGCGGTTCGGGCATCGGCTGGTTCAGCCGCGGCACCACGCCCACGGCATACCTTGATAGCCGGGCTCGACTAGGCAGACCCTGGCGTTCCCGCGCGGCACCAGGGTGCAGGTTTCACCGGAGCCGCCGCCGGCAACGCAACCGGTCCATGACAACGGACCCTGGTAGAGGAGGCTTCCACCGCGCTGGGCAGTGAGTGTTACTCGCGTCCCCGGTTTGTACTGGAGATTGCAGTTGCCTGCCGTCGGTCTACAGGTTGTACCGGGCGGATTTGCGTAGACCGTGTATCCGCCGGGTACGAAGATCGACAATCGCACCGTGGTGTTCGGCAGGTGCAGGTTGTCGAATACGTCGGGGAACAGCTTGGGTCCGATCGTGACGACGAGGATGAGTACGAAGATGCCCTTGAGTCCGTCGAGTATCCAATCGACCACTCGGCTCTTGTCGGGCTTCTGGGCCGCGGCGGCGCTGACCAGCGCCACTCCTGCGCCGGTCGCCGGCGCGCCGCCGCGTTTGTCTGTGCGGTCGCGTTGCTCCTCTTCGTCGAGGACGCGGCGGATGATCTCCGGGATCGACTCGGTCAACTCCGGCGCGATGAGGATCGGGATGAACACCGGGGCGTACTGGAGTTTGAGCCGGGTTCGCTGCCGATCGCAGGTGCCGCAGTTGTCGCATCGCCGGCAGGTGCCGAGATGGCGGAGAATGCGCTGGCGCAGGATGCGGGTGAACTGCGCGTCGCTCGTACCGTCCCACCCGGCCCCGTCGAGAATACCGGCGAGCCGGGGGCAGTGCGGTCGGCCGTGCTTGGCCAGGATCAGCGCGCCGAAACCCTCGTCCACGCGAATCTTGTTCTCGTAAGCGAACTTATACGCGTTCTTCGTGCTGGTGGTGAGCGCTGCGGCCAACGCTTTGCCATGCAACTCACTACGGATGTTGAGCTGATAGATCTTTCGTTGCCGGCGGGTGAATGTCGTTGCGACGAGATCGAACATCCGGTTGACCTCGTCGGCGCGGCGCAGGCTGTCGGCCCCGTCGTCGTCGGCCGCCTGCGGCTCCCACGGCACCGGACTTTCTTTGTCGCGGCGGCGATGGTCTTCGTGGCAGCGGTTTTCGACGATCCCGCACAGCCAGGCCCGCAACTTCTCGGGTTCGCGCGGGCCGTTGCCGTGGACAAGATCCCGCGTTGCCGCCTCCACGGCATCCTGGACAACGTCTTTGACGCGTTCCAACTCGCGTAGCCGGTACGCACCAACCGTCGACATGGCCCGTTGGTAGCGTCGCATGATCTCGTTGAGTGCCGCCTCACGTTCGGCCCGATCGACCGGGTTTCGGACACGCTCGACCAGGCCGGCATCTGGCAAACGGGTCCAGCGTTCGTCACGGTTCATGGACGGACTCCTGTGCGCCTTCCTGAGAATTATCTAAGGAATCGACCGACTTCGGGGGAGATTTCCGGGTCCGCGGTCCCCAGTCTGCACATCCACGAAACAAGGACGCAGACCATGATCGACAAACAGGTATCCGGCACAACGACGTTGACGACCGCGCTGGCAGGCGGCCACCTCCTGCAAGCGATCGCCTTCGCGCTCGCTCTGGTGGCCCTGGTTTCTTTTGCGGCGCAGACCGTCACGGAGCTGTTCTGGCTCCGGGCCCTGCACAAGCCGGGCGCGGATCTTCGGCGCCTACTCGACAGGAATATCTCCATCGATGAAGCGGAACGCTTGATGCGACTGCTGTGTGCTGCTCACCGCGACGTGCTCACCGCCCGCACGGAGTCCACTGCCGCTTGTCTACACGCCCTTTCGATCGCCGGTGATCGTTTCGCGCAGCCACTCGATCGCCTCGCCCGCGACGACGATGCCGTCACGGCGCAGCCGATACGTCGCACCAGGATCCGGTCCCACCAGAGCCGTCTCCGTCGGCGACCGCTGTGACACGACTGGGCGTGCCGAGATTTCCGAATAGGCCCAGGCGGGGACGGCCGGCCAGTCCGACCGTCCCCTCGGGACGGGTCTGCGGGCGAGAGCGTATCTCGCCTCAATTATTTTGAACCCCAATGGGATTCATGGTCGCACCGGACCGAGGAGCTGCCCCACGATCAGAAAGGTCGTCACCACCGATGACCGGGTGAACCGGGAACGAGAGCGAGGCTTTGCTGGACAGGGGGTGTTCAGACGGCGCGTCGGCGTCTGTCCGTCGACCTCAGCCGGGTGGCACTGGTGGCAGAGTGGTCGCGACGACCGCACACGTCGGCGGTACGCGGCATCGACGACAAACCGGTATCGGTGGCGCACCGGGACTGGGTTCACCAGTGCTACCAGGACGCCCGCCCACCAGAGCCAGGAGCTCGCTGATTGCAGAAAATCTATATTGCATACCTAGCGGAATTCTTCAGCAATCAACCAACGGCAAGTGCGGTTCGTAGGTAGCGTCTCGTCGCGCAAAGGTCTTGAAGACCTGGGAGAGAGGACACACATGGCGAACATGGACGTTGCATTGAAGGACATGATGTTGCTGGACGGCGCGCTCGGTGCTGCCGTTGTCGACTACGGCAGCGGTATGCCGCTGGGCACGCTGGGCGGCTCGAAGACACTGGATATCGAGATCGCGGCGGCGGGCAACACCGAATTGGTTCGCGCCAAGATGCGCACCATCGAACAGCTCGGACTCGACGAAGACATCGAAGACGTCCTCATCACCCTCGCCGGCCAGTACCACCTGATTCGCCCCACACAGGGCCGCAAGACCAGCGGGCTATTCCTCTACCTGGCATTGGATCGCAACCGCGGCAACCTGGCCCTCGCCCGACGCCGGCTGAAGGATATCGAGGAAGAACTCGAAGTCTGAACTGCGGCAATCGCATTCGAAGTCCAACCGGTAGCGTGACCGCAAAAATTCGCAATCATGCTCAGCGCCAACCGGTTTGGCCGCCTCGAGGGTCAACCCCGGCCATGGCGTCGTTCGTAAGCTTCTCGAGCGGCCACGTCCCGTTGCCGTTTCCGCTGGTCGGCCAATGCCGGGTCGAGACCGTGTTTGACCAGCCGGGCCCGGCGGAACACGTACATGAGGGCGGCGGTGAAGTAGATCAGCGGCAGGTACAGCAGCGCCATCATCGCCAACCCCATCCACAGTGGTCCAGGGATCAGCAGGAACAAGCACAGCGGCGCGATGATGGGGATCAGGATGCGCAGCAGGTAGCGCCGCGCGGCGCCTGGTCCGGTGAGATCTTCGATCACCCACTGCGACAACGAATTCGGCAGCGTGCCGCCGCATATGTACCTGAGCCGCTGCACGAGCGTAGGTGTGGTTCGCTCGATCATGGGGTGCCTCCGACGCGGACGAGCGCCAACTGCCGGGCACAGGCGATGGCGTCGGGTGTGTGGTCGAACAGGTGGGCGGCGCCTCCGGCAGGCAGTGCCCCGATGGCGGCCAGCCGTCGCTGGTGGTCTTCGCGCAAACCCGACATCAAGACGGTGATATGGCGGTGTTCGAGTTTGCCGATGACGTCCTCGAGCACCAATGCGCCAGTGGTGTCGAGGGCCGTGACGCGGGACATGCGCAGGATCACCACCAGAACGTCGGAAACCTCGGCGAGTTCGAGCAGGAACCGGTGGGCAGCGGCGAAGAATAACGGCCCTTCGAGGCGGTAGGCCACGATGCGGTCGTGCAACAGGTCGTGTTCCTCGCCGAGGTGCCCGGCATCATCGACCGGCGGATCCAGTGGGATCTGTTGCAGCCGAGCCTCTTTCGCCACTGACCGCAGGGCGAGCAGTACCGCGATCGCGATACCGACGGCGACAGCGACGACAAGATCGATGGCGACGGTGACGACGAAGGTGACCGCCATGACGGCGGCGTCGCCCTTCGACGCGCGGGCGATCGCGGTCAGTGACGCGGTCTCCACCATGCGCACGGTCGTCGCGAGCAGTACGCCCGCCAGCGCCGCGAGAGGGATGCCCGCGACCAGCGGGGCGGCCAGGTAGATGATCGCGGCCAAGATGACCGCGTGGGTGAGCGCAGCGAGTCGAGTGTGGGCCCCGGAGCGCACATTGACCGCGGTGCGAGCGATCGCGCCGGTGGCGGGGACGCCGCCGAACAGCGGTGCGGCGATGTTGGCCAGTCCTTGGCCGAACAGTTCCCGGTCAGGATTGTGGCGGGTGCCGACAGCCATCGAGTCCGCCGCAGCCGCAGACAGCAGTGACTCCAGCGCCGCGAGCGCGGCCACGGCCAGTGCCGGTGCAAGCAACGTGCCCAGTTGATCGGGATGCACGAATCCCAGTGTGGGGGCGGACAACCCGGCCGGCAGCGCACCGATGGGGCGCAGGTCGAGGTCGAACAGTCGCGCGGTCACGGTAGCCGCGGCGACGGTGAGCAACGCGAACGGCAGTTTCGGAGCCAGACGGCCGCCGACCAGCATGACCGCGGCCACCGAGAGCGCGGTAGCCAGAGCCACGTGATGCGGCTGTGAAATATATTGGCGCGCTGCATCGAACGCGACCTGCCACACCTTGTCGCCTTCGGCGTGGGCGATGCCGAGTGCGGAGGGGAACTGTTGTAGTGCGATGACGACCGCGATGCCAGCGGTGAAGCCCTCGATCACCGGGGCGGGCACGTATCGCACGGCCCGCCCGACCCCGGCGATCGCGAGCACCACCAGCACGAGGCCGGCCATGAGCCCCACGGCCAGCACTCCACTCCCGCCATGCTGGTGGAAGATCGGAACCAGGACCACGGTCATCGCACCGGTGGGCCCCGACACCTGGAAGCGAGAGCCGCCGAACACCGCGGCCACCACACCCGCGACGACAGCGGTCGCCAGCCCGGCCGCCGCACCGAGCCCGGAGGAGATACCGAAGCCGAGCGCGAGCGGTAACGCCACCAGTGCCACGATCAATCCCGACAGTAGATCGGCACCCGGGGATCGAAGCGCGGGCTTCCAGTCCGACCAGCTCGGCAACAGTGCGCGCACGGTCAGCGAGCGTCGGCGTCGGTCGAACGGGCCGTGGCGAGACGGGTTTTCAGCGCGGCCAGCTGCTCTCGCAGCTGTTCGGGTAACCGGTTGCCGCCGATGGTGGCATACCAGTCATCGATGGAGCCGACTTCGGTGACCCACTCATCGATGTCCACCCTGAGCGCGGCGGCCGTGCGTTCTTGCTCGGCGGCGGTCAGACCGTCCAGATCCAGAGCCTGCGGGGTCGGCACGTATCCGATGGGCGTCGTCTCAGCGGATGCGGTGCCGTCGAGGCGTTGCAGCGCCCACTTCAGCACGCGCATATTGTCACCGAAGCCGGGCCACAGGAACTTCCGGTCGGCTCCGCGTCGGAACCAGTTGACCTGGAAGATCTTCGGCAGCTGCGCGCCCTCGTGTGCGGCAAGGGAGAGCCAATGCGCGAAGTAGTCGCCGACGTGATAACCCAGGAACGGCAGCATGGCCATCGGATCGCGGCGCACCACACCGACCTTGCCCGCCGCGGCGGCGGTAGTCTCCGATGACAGCACCGACGCCGTGAACACACCGTGCGCCCAGTCGAAGGATTCCGCGATCAGCGGAATGGTGCAGGCGCGGCGGCCGCCGAAGAAGATCGCCGAAATCGGCACGCCGGTCGGATCGTTCCACTCCGGCGCCACAGAGGGGCACTGCTCGATCGGCGTGCAATAGCGCGAATTCGGGTGCGCGGCAGGTGTTCCCGACGCCGAGGTCCAGTCCCGGCCGCGCCAATCGACCAGGTGCGCGGGAGTTTCGTCGCTCAGCCCTTCCCACCAGATATCGCCGTCGTCGGTGCGGGCGGTGTTGGTGAAGATGGAGTTGCCGCGATCGATGGTGGCGATGGCGTTGGGGTTGGTCTCGGCTCCGGTTCCCGGTGCGACACCGAAGAATCCAGCCTCCGGGTTCACCGCGTAGAGCCGCCCGTCCGCGCCGAACCGCATCCAGGCGATGTCGTCGCCGACCGTTTCGGCGTTCCAGCCGGGCAGTGCGGGTTCGAGCATGGCCAGGTTGGTCTTGCCGCACGAGGATGGGAAGGCGGCCGCGATGTAATGCGTCTTGCCTTGCGGAGAGGTGAGTTTCAAGATGAGCATGTGCTCGGCCAGCCAGCCCTCGTCGCGGCCGAGCACCGAGGCGATACGCAACGCGAAGCATTTCTTGCCGAGCAGCGCATTACCGCCGTAACCCGAACCGTAGGACCAGATCTCGCGGCGCTCCGGGAAATGGGAGATGTACTTGGTCTTGTCACACGGCCATGGCACGTCGGCCACACCGTCACCCAGCGGGGCACCTACGGAGTGCAGGCATCTCACGAATTCGGTGTCGTCGGAGAGCTTCTCCCACACCGGCGCACCGGAGCGGGTCATGATCTGCATGGACACCGCGACGTACTCCGAATCGGTGATCTGCACGCCGAGTTTCGGGTCTGCCATATCGAGGGGCCCCATGCAGAAGGCGATCACGTACATGGTCCGCCCGACCATGGACCCGCGATAGTGCTCGGTCATGACAGTGCGCATGTCGACAGGGTCGACCCAGTTGTTCGTCGGTCCTGCGTCGTCCTCGTGCTCCGAGCAGATGAAGGTCCGGTCCTCCACCCGCGCCACATCGTCGGGATCCGAAACACACCAGAAAGAGTTCGGCTTCTTCGCCAGCGGCACGAAGGTGCCCTTCCCCACGAGAACACCGGTGAGCCGATCCCGCTCCTCGCGAGAGCCATCACAGAACACGATCCGCTCCGGCGCGGCGAGCTCGGCGATTTCGGCCACCCAGGCGAGCACACCCTCGTTCTCGGTGGGTGCCGCAGCGATCCTGGCTACAGCGGTGGACTGGTCGGTCACGGCGAGTTCTCCTTTGTAAAACTACTAGGTAATTAGTTTAGAAAAGCTGCAATCAGTGACCACGCACACACCCACCCCCACGGGCTTCGGACTGGGTTACGCGGGCCGCTCCAACGCTTCGACCTGGCCCGCGACCACCCCGGTGAGGATCGCCCGGGCGGTGGCGAGCAGTTCGGCGACATCGGAAGTGGTGAGTTCGTAGGTCACCGAGAGCCCTTCACGGCGCGCGGTGACCAGCCCGGCACGACGCAGAATCGACAGCTGCTGCGACAGGTTGGCCGGCTCGACGCCGATCTCGGCGAGCATCTCCGACACCGCGCGCTCACGCTCGCTGAGAAGTTCCAGTACACGAATACGCACCGGATGGCCGAGGGTCTTGAAGAAGTCGGCCTTCATCTGATAGAGCGGTCGTTGCACTCCAGGCATGCGCACACCGCTCCTTCCGCTGCCGATAGGCGCCGAAATTGATGATACTCCCTTGATTGCCGAGTTTAGCAATCAGTACAACCACCCTCGCGAGCATCGCACAGTCTCGCGACACCACTCCCGACAGTTCCGGGATATCGGCCGAGAGGCCCGCACCCCGCGCATCACCAGCGGCCGGGGATGCCCGAGCACACCCGCGGACTTTAGCTGCTTCAACCGCAGCCCGCTGTGCCAATCTCCGCTCGCGCGAACGCATGACAGTCCTACACTCGATGCACCGCGCCAACTCTGCTGGACGTCAACGCGGAAGAGTCGTTCTCCACAGGAGTCCGGCCCGCCGAATCGCCTCAGCCAACCTGGATTTGAGACTCGCCCTGGTCGCGGCCGACAAGCCGGACGAAGCGGCGAACGTCACGCTGGCCGCCGTCACCGCAGGACGCCTCGCCCCTCGAACTACTGGCACGCATCCGAAGTCATCGCCGAAATCGAGGACCGCGACGCAGCGGTTGTCCGCGATGGATACGAACCAGGACAGGTCGACAAGAGAGGGGTCCGGGGGCGCGGCATCGGGACTGGCGAGCCGGGCAAAACAGAGGCTGGACACCAACCGGGACAGGTCGGCAAGGGAGGGGGTCCGGGGGCGCGGCATCGGGACTGGCGAGCCGGGCAAAACAGAGGCTGGACACCAACCGGGACAGGTCGACAAGGGAGGGGGTCCGGGGGCGAAGCCCGCCGGGCGGGGCGTGGGGGCTGCGCCCCCACAAGACACGCGGAACCGAAAAAAGCTCGCGCTCTTTGCGAGCACGAGCCTTCGATTCGGTGGAGCTAAGGGGACTCGAACCCCTGACCCCCACACTGCCAGTGTGGTGCGCTACCAGCTGCGCCATAGCCCCGAGTGGGTTGCTTTCAGGTTTCCCTGACTGCCTGAACGAAGTTACACCACGGGTGTGGTGGCGGCCAAATCGCCTTGAATTGGGGGTGGCGGAGGGGGTTTGCGGGTCGTAGACTCGAACGCATGTTCGAAGGAGGCGGTTCCTCGGTGATGGACTTTCAGGCCATGAGCGATGAGGGGTTGATCGAGGCCCTTCGGACGGCGCATGGGGCTGCTGCGGCGGCGCAGGCGGCGGAGGTGTTCGCGGTACGCGAGTTGTATCGGCGGCATCGGGCGTCGAGTGCGGAGCCCGGGCCGGGTGGGGTGCGGGCGGGTGAGTTCGCGGCGACCGAAGCGGCGATGGCGGTCCAGGTCGACGAGGGGTCGGTCGCCGCGATGATCGATGTGGGGTTGGCGCTGGAGGGGTGGTTGCCGCGCACGCGAGCGGAGTTCGCGGCGGGGCGGATCGATCTGGCGAAGGTGCGGGTGGTGATCGATAGCACGCGCGCGGTGGCCAGGGAGGTGCTCGACGAGTTGGAGCCGCGGTTGCTGGAGACCGCGACCCGGACCACGCCGGTGCGGCTGCGGCAGACGGCGCGGCGATGGGTGGCGCGGTTGGATCCGGTTGGCGCGCAACGGCGGCGGGAGCGGCGTCAGGACGATCGGGACGTGCGGATTCGGGCGATCCAGGACAGCATGGCGGTGTTCGACGGGGTGTTGCCCGCGCCGGGCGCGCAGACGGTGGCGATGCGGCTGCGGGAGATGAGTTTGCAGGTGTGTTCGGCGGACCCGCGGACGATGCCGCAGCGGCGCGCGGATGCACTGGTGGCGTTGGCGGACGGTTCGGGACGATTGCGGTGCACGTGCGGACGTGGCGAACGATGTCCGAAGCGGGAGGTGGCACAGCCGCCGCGGCGGCCGCTGATCCAGATCGGTATTCCGGCGGACACGCTGCTCGGCATGACGGAGGCGCCGGCGTTCCTGGCCGGTTACGGCCCGATCGATGCGGCGCTGGCGCGGATGGTCGCCGAACATGCTCGGTTCCAAGTGATTCCGGAGCGGTCGGACGCCGAGGAGCCGGTCGCCGCCGAACAGGTCGCGTACACACCGCGATTGGCGCGCGAGGTGCGCGCCCTCGATGGCATGTGCCGGTTCCCGAATTGTGTGATGCCCGCGGCGGAATCCGAACTAGCACACCATCGCTCCCCCGCCACCCGCGCCGATGTGACGACACTGTGCACCCGGCACCACCGCTTGAAAGTGTTGGTGGACAAGCGAAAAGTGCCGTGGGCGACCTGGCTGGCCGAGGCCGACCGGCTGCAGTGGACCACGCCCACCGGCGCGCAGCAGACGACTACGCGCGAAGGTGCGCGATACCTGTTCCCGCACAACGATTCCGACGCGCCCACCGCGCAAGCACCGACCGTCGAGGCGAGCCCCCGCTCGTTGGCCGACGATATCGCCTATCCCCTGCGCGGTCACGTCCTGGTCCATCGGCAACTGTGCCGGATTACCCCGGAGGACGAAATCCCCGATGACACAGCAACTCCCGCGGTCGACACCGCGTACTGAACCACGAGTTCGACCGGCACGGATCCGTGGTGACGAGGCAACGGTTCCCGCGGTCGAGCAGCCGGGCCGGGGCGTCGGCAACCGGAGTCGACGCCCCGCCCACCGACCACCCGAAATCTCGACGCGCAGCAGTCCCGGGTTACTGGGGAAGCCGGGCCGGCGCCGTCGAGCAGGCCGGGCCGGCGACTGGTGGAGTCGCCGGCCTTGCCTGACAACGGAACTTTCGGCCGCACAACAGATCACACCGCACAGACCAACCGAATGCTCGACAGCGGCTATCCGGCCGGCTGGGGAAGCCGGATGGCCCGTCGAGCGGGCCGAGCCCTCGCAGCATGCGACGGCTCGGCCCCGGAACCCACTGGATGCCCTGAAACCAACCGGGTGCCGTCGAACCCGCTGGGGCGCCCCGGAACCACCCGAATGCTCGGCGCCGCGGTCCCGGGGAACTCTGGGAGTCGGATCGCGCGCCGGGCGGGCCGGGCCGTGACGGGTGGTGCGTCCGGCTCGGCCCTCGGACTCAGGACTTGACGGCTATTCCGCCGACGATGATCTGCTCCACCAACGGAAGGGGATCGCGCACGATAGTGTCCGGCTGCCAATTGCTCAGCGGCACCAGGCCGGGCTCGACGAGTTCGAAACCACGGAACAACCGGAGGATCTCCGCTTCGGTCCGGAAGCGTCCGGTGCCGAGGAATTCGAGGAACGACCGCTCCAGCGCCCGCGATTCGGGGCCGTTGTCGAGGAAGTGCGTGACGAACAAATGGCTGCCGGCCGGCACCCCGTCCAGGTATCCGGCGACAACGCCTTCCGGATCTTCGTCGTCGTGTAGGTGGTGCAGCATGCCGACGAGCAGGATCGCCACCGGTTCGGTGAAATCGATCATCTTCTGCACATCGGGATGCGCCAGCACGGCCGCCGGATCGCGCAAATCAGCGGTGATGACCCGAGTTTGACCGTTGTCACCGAGTAACGCCCGCCCGTGCGCCAATACGATCGGGTCCTTGTCGACATAAACGACTTTTGCGTCCGGCTGGAACGCCTGCGCCACCTGGTGGGTGTTCTCCATGGTGGGCAGCCCGGCGCCGAGGTCGAGATACTGCTTCAGGCCTGCCTTTCCGGCCAGGTATTTGACACCACGACCGAGTGCGGCGCGATTCAGCTTCGCCAGTTCGTCCACGTCGGGCATCGTTTGCCGGAGATGTTCGATGACTCGCTCGTCGGACGGATAAAAATCCTTGCCACCGAGTAGCGCGTCGTAGACTCTCGAGATGCTCGGCTTGCTCACGTCGAAATCAACGGGCGCCGACTCGGAACTCGTCATCGTTCATCCTTCGGGCGGACTCGGACAATTGACCGTATTCGAAAAGCCTAGCTACACAGCCACATGCGGCGCGGGCCAATGACACAATCGGGCACTCACCACTACCGGGTCAGCACATCCACCCAGTCCGCGTTGCTCACATCGATCTTCGTCTTGCCGTCGAACACCGCGGGAGTCGCCGCTGTGCCGTCGAGCGCCTCGCCGAGCGCCGCGGTCGCGGCGGTGGCGGTGACCTTGGCCTGATCGACCCGGGCACCGGTGGCTACGCACTGCAACTGCGACTCCGGCGCGCCCGCAACCCGGGCGAGCGCGGCGAGTTCGTCGTTGCTCAGATCCGCACCGCCCTCGCTCGGTCGCTTGGTGGTGAACAGTTCCATGTGGAACTTAGAGTACACCGGCCCCGAACCGCCCTCAGCGACACACTGATTCGCGGCCACCGCCCGGCTGGAATAGTCCTTGCTCCGCGAACGGGCATCCAGGAAGTTCACCAGCCGGTAGCGCACCGCCAGTTTGCCCTCGTCGATTTTCTGCGCGATCTCCTGGCCGTAGATGCGTTCCAGATTTCCGCAACCGGGGCAGAGCGGATCTTCGAAGATATCGATCGTCTTCTTGGCGTCGACGCGCCCGAGCAGAATCGAACCGTCCGGTTCCAACTGTGCCCGGACCGAGGCGTCCCGCACCGGTCCATACCCGTCGTTACGCACACTCGCCTCGTCGTGCCCCCAGTTGAGCGCCGCGACGACGATCACCGCGATCAACGCGAGGGCCACCGCCCCCAGCGCGTACGTGGTCTTGCTGGACATGGGCCGCGGGGTGTAGTTCGAACGCGATTCGCTCACCCCTCACACTCTGCCGCAACGCCCGCGGTGCCGACGCGCCACCCCCGCACGCTGCGACGACCCCTACATGCGGCGTCGACCCGCAAGGCAACGACGACCCGCACAGGTAGCATCCGCACCCTCAACGGCCCGTGGTGGCCTCGTGCGATCTGTCCACACCCGGCCGCGCCGCCCGGTCCTCTTCGGCGACAGCGGGTTCGGCCACCGGCGGCACCGCACTGTCCGCGATGGGCGCACCCGCGACCTCGGTCACCGCCTGATCGACCTTGTCCCCGCGGGCCGACAACTGATGATCGGCGCCATCCGCACCACAGAGGTGGTCACAGTCGACCGTTTCTTCGGCGGCCCGCTTGCGCAGCGGCTCCGGCACGATCGCCCACCCGACGGCCGCGACGGCGAGCAGCGCACCGGTCACGGCCAGCGCCAGCCCGTAGGACGCCTGCTGCGCCAGCGCACCGACCGCGACGGGGCCGAGCACGGTGCCGAAGTCGGCCGCCATCTGGAATCCGGCCAGCACCGGTCCGCCGCGCGCGTTCGGCCCGATGATGTCGGCGACCGCGGCCTGCTGCGTCGGGGTGAACATGCCTGCCCCGAGCCCGGCCACGAACGACGTGATGAGCAACCACGGCAGGGTGTCGGCGATACCCAGCCCGGCCGTGCCCAGCGCGCACACCAGCGAGCCCGCGATCAGGAAAGGTTTGCGCCCCAGGCGATCCGAGTACCGGCCGGCGAGGAAGAGCACCGCGACATTGCCCGCGGCGAACACGGTCAGCGCCACCCCGGCCATGCCCGGCGTCTGGTGCAGCACCTCGACCACGAGCAACGGCACCAGCGCCATCCGCACGCCGAAGATCGCCGCGCCGTTGGCGAAGTTGGACCACAGCACCGCGCGGTACTCCGATCGCGCCCACGCCTCCCGGAACGACATCATCCGCACGCCGCCGACGGGTTCGGGGGCGGCCAGCTGCGAATCGCGCAGCGCCAGATACACCGCGACGGTCACCGCCAGCAGCGCGACCGCGTAGATCACGAACGGCATCCGCAGCCCGAGCCCGGACAGCGCACCACCGACCAGCGGCCCGCTGACCGACCCGATCAGGAAGCTGGTCGACCACAGCCCGGACACCCGTCCGCGCGCGGCGGGCGGCGACATCCGAATCACCAGCGCCAGCGAGGACACCGTGAACATGGTCGACCCGATCCCGCCGAGCGACCGCAAAACCATCAACTGCCAGTAGCCTTGGGCCAGCGCGCTGGCACCGGTGGAGACCGCGACGATCAGCAGGCCGCCGAGATACACCGACCGCTCACCCAGCCGCTGCACCAGTCGTCCGCTCAACGGCGCGAAGAGCAGGCGCATCAGCGCGAACGCGCTCACGATCGCCGAGGCCGCCGCCACTCCGACCCCGAAGCTGCGCGCGAACTGCGGCAGCACCGGCGCGACCAGGCCGAACCCGATGGCGATGACGAACGCGCCGCCGACGAGCACCCAGATCTCGATGGGCAGGGCTGCGGGGCGGTCGCTCCGGACGCTCGATCTACCGCCGGCCGATCCGTCACTCACCGGATAGCGCCTGTCCCACCACTTCCTCCGCGGCCGCCTGCACCTGCGCCAGATGCTCGGGACCGTGGAACGACTCCGCGTAGATCTTGTATTTGTCCTCGGTGCCCGACGGGCGGGCGGCGAACCAGGCGTTCTCGGTGGTCACCTTGAGGCCGCCCAGCGGCGCGCCGTTTCCTTTCGCCCTGGTGAGCACGGACGTGATGGGCTCACCGGCGATCTCCTTGGTGGTGATCATGTCCGGAGTCAACTTCGCCAGCAGTGCTTTCTGTTCCGGGGTCGCGGCGGCGTCGATCCGCGCGTAGGCCGGAGTGCCGTACCGCTTTTCGAGTTCGACGTAGCGCGCCGACGGGCTCTGGCCGGTGACCGCGGCGATCTCGGCGGCGAGCAGCGCGAGCAGGATGCCGTCCTTGTCGGTGGTCCAGACGGTGCCGTCCATCCGCAGGAACGAGGCGCCCGCGCTCTCCTCCCCGCCGAAAGCGAGGCTGCCGCTGAACAATCCGGGCACGAAGAACTTGAACCCGACGGGCACCTCGTGCACATCGCGGCCGAGCACGCCGACCACCCGGTCGATCATCGACGAGGTGACCACCGTCTTGCCGATCTTGGTGAGCGCGTCCCAGCCCATCCGGTTCGCGACCAGGTATTCGATGGCGACCGCGAGGAAGTGGTTCGGGTTCATCAGCCCGCCGTCGGGGGTGACGATGCCGTGCCGGTCGGCGTCGGCGTCGTTGCCGGTGGACAGGTCGTAGTCGTCCTTGATCGCGATGAGCGAGGCCATCGCGTACCGCGAGGACGGATCCATCCGGATCTTGCCGTCGCTGTCCAGCGTCATGAAACGCCAAGTGGGGTCGACGAACGGGTTGACAACCTCGAGCTCGAGGTCGTAGCGCTGCCCGATCTCCTCCCAGTAGTCGACGCTCGCCCCGCCCATCGGGTCGGCGCCGAGCCGGATGCCCGCGCCGCGAATCGCGTCCAGGTTCAACACGTTCGGCAAATCGGCGATGTAGTGGCCGAGGTAGTCGTAGCGCTCGACGTTGGTCTCCAGCGCGTGCTGCAGGGTGGTCCGCTTGATCCCGGACAGGCCGCTGCGCAGCAGTTCGTTGGCGCGCGCGGCGATGGCGTCGGTGGCGGTGTTGTCGGCCGGGCCGCCGTGCGGCGGGTTGTATTTGAAGCCGCCGTCGCGCGGCGGGTTGTGCGACGGCGTGATCACGATGCCGTCGGCCTGGTGCTTGGTGCCGCCCCGATTATGGCGCAGCACAGCATGACTCAGCGCGGGCGTCGGCGTGTATCGATCCCTGGCGTCGATCATCGCCACCACATCGTTGGCGGCGAGCACCTCGAGCGCGGTGACCAGCGCGGGCTCCGACAGCGCGTGCGTGTCCCTGGCCAGGTACACCGGACCGGTGATCCCGCGCGTCGCACGGTATTCCACGATCGACTGGGTGATCGCGAGGATATGCGCCTCGTTGAAGGCGGTGTCCAGGCTCGAGCCGCGATGCCCGGAGGTGCCGAACACCACCTGCTGTGCCGGATCGGACGGATCCGGGATGCGACTGTAATAGGCCGTGACCAGGTGGGCGATGTCCTCCAGGTCGGTGGGACGCGCGAGTCGCCCTGCTCGATCATGGGCCATGCTCGGGTCTCCCTTCCGTATCGGCTGCGCCCTGCTCGTCATCAGGATCATGTCCACAACCACTGTGTCGTCGACGTCACGGCGAATACCGCGACGAGGCTTGTGCTGAACGTGATCAGCGCGCCGCGCAGACCGGCGGCAGCCGGCAGCCAGTTGCCCGCACCCGCGCCGACCAATCCACCGAGCAGCGCCGAACCGACAATGTTAACGGTCGGTGCCCCAAGTGGCAGCAGAGACTCGAAACGTGCTGCTACGGCACGGTCCACGGGGTAGTACGGCGGTGTCATCGGGCGGCTCCCTGCCACAGCTCCAGTGGCGAGAGCGCGACGTTGATGGTGGCGAACAGTTCCGCGTTCTGTTCGACGAACGCGCGCAACCGCTCCGGTTCGTCGACGAGCATCAGCACCAGCGGCAGATGATCGGCCATGTCCAGAATGCGCGTGGTGTGGATGCGTGAGGACGCGCCGTAGCCTTCGATGCCGCGCCAGACGCTCGCGCCGGCGAGACCGGTGTCCCTGGCCCGGCTGACTATCTCGGCGTACAGGGGCGCGTGTCGCCATTTGTCGTCTTCGTCCAGCAATATCGTCAACCGCGCCGCCGGCTGCCACTGTCCCGCTTCATTCATGCCCAGGCCCCCTTTCGTCGCGCCGTCGACCGCAGAGTCGTGCCAGTTGTCCCCCGGCGACGCCACTACCGATCCCCCCCGAGCCACCCGACCCGAGCAGTCTACGAACCGCGAGGCAGTAGGTGAAGTAGTACAGCCGCCGAGCACTCCGATCCGGAGAACGGGACGCAGCAGTCTGTGGGCTACCCATCCCGCGGGGTGCGGAACCATCAGGATCCCGATGGCAATGCATCCCATGACATTTACCGTATCCAGGCAATGTTATCGGTTGGACCGGACGGTCCGTTCAGCCGCACCCCACCCGCGCGAAGACTGCGAACAGTGTTGTTCATTGACATCCCGGCCAGTTCCGCGTACGAATGGCCTGAAGGTTTGGCCGAAGTTGTCTCCCCCCACTTCACCTCTCAGGTCGGAGCAACGATGGCGGCACAGCGGGCACAACCGAATGCACACCCCACGGCGAAGACAGCACGCCGAGCGGGTCATCAGCAAATATCCGGCAGACGGCTAGGCGTCCGCCGGACACTGCGGCGACTCTCCATCGCGGCACTCGCGGTGGCGGCGGCCGGACTCGGTCACGCGGCTCCCGCGGTGGCCGCGCCGATCTACCCCGTCGCCGACGGCGACGGGTTCTATTGGGCACCACCGGATGTCGGAAACTTCCAGCCCGGCGACGTGATCCGCAGCAGGCCGGTGGCCGCCAACGGCTTCCCCGGCGCGTCCGCGTGGCAGCTGCTGTACCGGTCGAGCAATTCGGCGGGCGATCCGATCGCCGCGATGACCACCCTGCTGCTGCCCCCGGGCGGTGGCATGAACCGGCCGCTGGTGTCCTATCAGCCGTTCGTCAACTCGCTGGGCCTGCAGTGCGCGCCCTCGCACAGCATCTTCAACGGCACCATGCAGGAGGCGCCCGCGCTGAATCTGCTGCTCGCCCGGGGCTGGGCGGTGGCCGTGCCGGATCATCTCGGACCGATGAGTTCCTACGGCGCCGCGAAGCTCGGCGGCAGGCTGACCCTCGACGGCATCCGCGCCGTACAGCGTTTCGGCCCAGCGGATCTGCGGCTCAGCCCGGTGGGCATGGCCGGTTATTCGGGCGGCGGCATGGCGACCGGTTTCGCCGCGGCGCTGGCCCCCGAATACGCGCCTGAGCTGAACATCGTCGGCGCCGCCCAGGGCGGTGTCCCGATGAACATCGGCAAGCTGGCGCTCGACGTCGGCATGCAGCCGAGCCCGCTGTTCGGGCTCGGGTTCGCGGCCGCCATCGGCCTCGAGCGCGAATACCCGGGCGAGCTGCCGATGGACCAGGTGCTGAACCCGGCCGGCCTGGCGTTGCGCAGTCAGCTCGCCAACGCGTGCACCCAGGAGATCATCAACGCGGGCGCCAACAAGAGCTTCGGCGACGTCTTCTTCGGTGATATGTACGCCGATCCGACGGTGGCGCGCATCCTGCACGAGAACAGCATCGAGATCTACCCGGGCGTCCCGCGCACGCCGATCTACGAGTGGCACGGCGCGAACGACCAGGTCTCGCCGCAGCTCGTGCGCGACGTGCTCGGACGCTACTGCGCCGCAGGCGTTCCCGTGCTGCTCAACATGGTGCCGGGCGCCGACCACGGCACCGCGATCGCCGCGGGCGCCCCGGAGGCATTCACTTACCTCGGCGACCGCTTCGCCGGACTGCCCGCCCCAAGTAACTGCTGAACCACTTGCAGACGACACAGCGCCCGCGTTCACATCGAACGCGGGCGCTGTGCTGTGTTGTAAAGCCCTACCGAAAGCAATCCACCCAACCCCCGCACCACGGAGCGAGTCTTACGAGCGACCCGTTCGCGGCCGTCTCGCGGCCGAGCGGTCGAAGCGCGCGCGCCGCAGGCGCAAGTCTCGACCGCTCGGCCGCGAGACACCAGGGGCCGCGAACCACGCCGCGGCCACGCGGCCAGCAATTCAGTGCACGATGACGGGCTCGCCTTCCGACGGAGCAGGCACCGTGTTGGGCATCAGCACGGCGGTGATCACCGCGCCGGCCACGAAGATCGCGGTCGCCCACCAGAAGCTGGTGGTGTAGCTCTCGACCGCGGACTGCGCGACGGTCAGCGGGTCCGGCGTGCGCGAGGACAAGTAGTCCGTGGCGGCCGAGGCGGCGATCGTGCTCAGCAGCGCCGTGCCGATCGAGCCACCGACCTGCTGGCTGGTGTTGATCATGGCCGAGGCCACGCCGGCGTCCTCGTGGTGCACACCGGCGGTCGCGCCCTGGAACGCGGTCGACATCGCGCCACCGAGGCCGAGACCGAGCAGGATCAGCGCGGGCAGGATGTGCGAGGAGTAGCCGGTGTCCAGACCGATCTGGGTCAGCCAGGCCATGCCGCCGGCCGCGATCAGGAAGCCGCCCGCCATCACGATCTTCGGGCCGAGCTTGGGCAGTACCAGCGAGGGCACGGTGGTGGACGAGACGACCATCGCCGCGACCATCGGCAAGAACGCCAGACCGGTCTTGATCGGCGAGTAGCCCATGCTCAACTGCATGTAGTAGGTCAGGAACAGGAAGATCGCGAACATGCCGATGCCCATGACGAACACGGTCAGGAACGAACCGCCACGGGTGCGGTCCAGCACGATCCGCAGCGGCAGCAGCGGATGCGCGACCCGGCTCTCGATCACCACGAACGCTGCGAGCAGCACCGCACCACCGATGAGGAAGGCCAGCGTGACCGGGTTCGTCCAGCTGGTCGACTCGGCGTGGGAGAAGCCGTACACGATGCCGAACAGCGCCGCGGTCACCACGACGGTGCCGGGGATGTCGAGCTTGGGCCGCTCGTTGGTGACGTGCTTGGCCAGCAGCAGCACCGCACCGACCAGGGCAACGGCCGCGAACGCGAGGTTGACGAACATCACCCAGCGCCAGTTGGCCCATTCGGTGAGCATGCCGCCGAGCAGCAGGCCGATCGCGCCACCGGCGCCGGCGACCGCACCGAAGATGCCGAAGGCCTTGGCGCGCTCGGACGGTTCGGTGAAGGTCACGGTGAGCAGCGACAGCGCCGCGGGCGCCAGCAGTGCGCCGAAGACACCCTGCCCGACGCGGGCCGCGACCAGCATCTCGAAGCTGGTGGCCGCGCCGCCGACCGCGGAGGCGCCGGCGAAGCCGATCAGGCCGATGATGAAGGTGTTGCGGCGGCCGAACAGGTCACTGAGGCGACCACCGAGCAGCAACAGGCTGCCGAACGCGAGCGCGTAACCGGTCACGACCCACTGCCGGTCCCCGTCGGTGAAGCCGAGGTCGCGCTGCGCGGCGGGCAGCGCGATGTTCACGACGGTGGCGTCGAGCACCACCATGAGCTGTGCCACGCCGAGAGTGGCGAGCACCCACCAGCGCAGGGCGTGCGAGCCGCGACGGCCCTGGTCTGCTTTCGCGGGGGCGGGTGCCCCACGGTCGAACGTGGTAGTCATGTGTCCCCTTTGTCTCGAGTATTGATGCGGAGTTGGCGTCTCCGGTTACCGTGAAAAGCTACCACCATAACGGAGAGAACGCCTCCGCTTAATCCCGATACTTGTTAGGATGTGGGTGTGAATCACGCCACGGCACTTTCTCCGCCCCGCCGCCTGCGTGCCGATGCCGCGCGCAATCAGCAGCGGATCATCGCCGCCGCGCGCGAGCTGTTCGCCGACCACGGACTCGAGATCACCCTCGACGACGTCGCCGAGCGCGCCGGCGTCGGCGTCGGCACGGTCTACCGCCGGTTCGCCAACAAGAAGGACCTGATCACCGAGGTCTTCGAGCAGAACCTCCGGGAGTTCGCCGAAGCGGCCGACGCCGCCTATCGGCACCCCGATCCCTGGTTCGGCCTGGTCGAGTTCTTCGAGTACGCGTGCCGGCACATGGCGGTGAACCGCGGTTTCAGTTCGGTCATGCTCGAACTGGAAGAGGACAACATCGACCGCTTCGTGGTGGTCCGCGACCGGATCAAGCCGACCGTGACGGCCATCGTGGACCGGGCCCGCGAGGCCGGCGTGCTCGCCCCCGGCGTCGAGCCCTCCGATTTCTTCGCGCTGATCCACATGGTCGACGGCATCGCCGAGTTCTCCCGGTCGGTCAATCCCGATGTCTGGCAGCGCTACATGGCGATCGCCCTGAACGGCGTGCGCGCGGACAGCACCCCGCGCCAGCAGTTGCTCGTCCCCCCGCTCACCGACGTCGAGGTAGAGCAGGCGAAGGGCGCGTGCACGGGCCGCCGAAGGTAACAACTACGTTATAGAAAGCCCACATCAGGAGCCCATCCCCTACAGTTGGTCACATGACCAACTCGTGGGTGAACTGGGCTGGCGATCAGCAGTGCGCACCGGCAATCGTGGCGACGCCGCGCAGCACTGACGAAATCGCCGAGATCCTCGGTCGCGCAGCCGATGCCGGACAGACCGTCCGCGTCGCCGGAGCCGGGCATTCGTTCACCGACGCCGTCCTCACCGACGGCGTCCTGCTCGACCTGTCGAAGCTCGATCGCATCCTCGACGTCGACACCGCCACCGGGCGCGTCCGGGTCGAGGCGGGCAGCACCCTGAAGACGGTGAGCAACGCGCTGCACGCGCATGGCCTCGCATTTCCGAACCTGGGCGATATCGACGTCCAGACCGTCGCGGGCGCTACCGCGACCGGCACCCACGGCACCGGCGCTACGCTGCAAAATCTCTCGGCCGCACTGCATTCCATCGAACTGCTGCTCGCCGACGGCAGCACGGTGGAACTCAACGCCGAGACCGACCCGGACGGCTGGCGCGCGGCCAGGGTCAGTGTGGGCGCGCTCGGCATCGTCACCGCCGTGACGTTGCAAATGGTGCCGTCGTTCGTGCTCGAGGGCGTCGAACGCCCGATTCCGCTGGAAGACGTACTCGCAGAACTGGATACGCACGTCGACGGCAACCAGCATTTCGAGTTCTACATGTTCGCGCACAGCCCGCTGGCGCTGACCAAGCGCAACAACCCGGTCGAACTGGCCGAGCAGCCGCGTGGCAAGACCGTCGACTGGTTCGCCGATATCCTGATGTCCAACTACACCTTCGACGCGCTGTGCAAGCTGGGCCGCTGGCAGCCGCGCATGGTGCCGTGGATCCACCGGGGCGCCGCCTACGCGGGCAGTTATCGTCGTCAAGTCGATCGGTCCTACCGGGTGTTCGCCTCGCCGCGACTGGTCCGGTTCACCGAGATGGAATACGCGATCCCGCGCGCGCATTCCGCCGCGGCGATCCGCGAAATCAAAGCTCTGTCAACGAAGTTCGAGACGCCGATGCCGATCGAGGTGCGCTGGGTCGCCCCCGACGACGCGTTCCTCTCCCCCGCGGGCGGCCGCGAGACCTGCTACATCGCGGTGCATCAGTATCGCGGCATGGCCTACGAGCCGTATTTCCGTGCCTGCGAAGCGGTTTTCGACAAGTACGACGGCCGGCCGCACTGGGGCAAGCGGCACTTCCAGACCGCGGATACGCTGCGCGAGCGCTACCCCGACTGGGACCGCTTCGCCGAGGTGCGCCGCCGCTTTGACCCGAAAGGCCGTTTCAGCAACGGCTACCTCGAGCGCGTACTCGGCCCGCTCTGACCGATCACGTTCCGGCCGAAAGTATTTCGGCGACCAAACGCGGCACGGCCGTGCCGATGGGTTCGCGGACGAGTTCGGTAGCCATCGAGTCGTACGGGGTCGGCTCGGCATTGACGATGACGAGATCGGCCCCATTCTGCACGGCGACGGCGCACATCGACGCCGCCGGCTCGACCTGCAGCGAAGTGCCGATCGCCAGGAAAATATCGCTGGTCTCCGCGGTGAGCGCGGCCTTGGTCACGGCGCGCCGGTCCAACTGCTGGCCGAACATGATGGTGGCCGCTTTCAGCACGCCACCGCAGTTCGGGCACGGCGGATCGGCCTCGCCCGCCGCCACCCGCGCCAAAGCGTCGGCCATCGTGGCCTGGTAATCGCATTCGACGCAGACCACCTCGAACATGTTGCCGTGGATCTCGATCACCCGGTCCGGCGGGAAACCGCCGCGCTGGTGCAGCCGGTCGATGTTCTGGGTGATGAGGGTGACCGCCCGCCCGGCCCGCGCCAATTCGGCGAGCGCCCGGTGTGCGGCGTTGGGTTGCGCCTGCCAGGCCGGGTTGTCCCGGCGCGCGAGCCACGAGCGCCGACGCAGGTCGGGGTCGGCCAGGTAGCTGTCGTAGGTCGAAAGCAGTTCGGCGATCGGGTCTTTCGTCCACACACCACGCGGGCCCCGGAAGTCGGGAATGCCCGAGTCGGTAGAGATACCCGCCCCGGTGAGCACGCCGATCCGGCCGTCGCGACTGCGCCACTCGCTCGTCATAGCAACCAAGCGTAGGTCGCAGGCGACCCGAAGACGATGAGAGAATGTTACTCTGATTATCTCATCGCCTGAATGCTGCTGATCAAGGGAGATCACGATGACCGCCGCCCTCGACGCCACCCACCCAGCGACGCTGCCGCCCCGCCGCCCCTTCGAACCGGGCAGCCGACTGTGGGACGAGACCGGCCTGATCACGTTCTCGCTGACCGCGGGCTCGGCGTTCCTGTTGCAGACCATGGAGCCGAGCATCTCGGCCGTCGTCGACGAGCACTCCACCTTCCGCACCGACCCGATGGGCCGCGCGGTCCGCAGCATCGCGTCGGTGATGATGTGGATCTACGGCGGCGAAGAGGCCATCGCCGAGGCCGATCGGCTGCGCACCATGCACGCCTCGCTCAACACCACCGACGCGCACGGCGTCCGGCACAAAGCACTGTCCTCGGGACCGTGGGCCTGGGTGTTGCACACCGGCACCTTCGCGTTCGCCGAGAACGCCAGGTACTTCGCCCGCAATCCGCTCACGGACGCGGAAAAGGAAGCGGTCTACCAGGAGATGGTGCAGCTCATGCGCAATTTCTCGGTGCCGCCCAAACAGATTCCGGCGAACTACCGGGAGTTCGAGCAGTTCTTCGCCGACCAGGTGGCCAACCACCTGGTGGCCACCGACACCGCCCGCGACTACCTGCGGGTGATCCGCTCGGTCGCGCCGCCGAAGCAGCTGCCGCGGGTGCTCGCGCCGGTCTGGCGGCGCGCGGCCGCCCCGATCGGGCGGATGCAGTACTTCGTGACGGTCGGCACCACGCCCGAGGTCGCCCGCGCGAAGCTCGGGCTCACCTGGACCGCGGGCGACGAGCGGAAACTGCGCGCGCTCGGCTGGGTGCTCGCGCGCACCATCCCGCTGCTGCCGGAGCGGCTGCGTTACTTCCCGATCGCCTTCGAAGCGCGGCGGCTGGAGCGAGACCGGCTGCGGCTGCGCAAGATGATCGATTTCCGGCCGATCTGAGGCATTCGGCCGGTCCGATTCATCCGTTGCACGTCAACGGTTTTCATGAGCTCCACCGCGTGGGCCGCACTGTCCGATGACAGCGCGGCCCGCGCCGTGGAAATACCGACCAGTCTCGAGCTGGCCGGCCGCGCGCCGCGATGCTTCGATTATTGCTGTGTAGCAACAACTTCGATGCCGCGATCGGCGTCGCGCGCCCGTCGCGGCAAGCGACCACCCGGTGCGCGGTAACGATCTTCGCCACGCTGGTATACGTATCCCGTACGCTTCGACAGCGTTTCGGCGACACCATGCCGGACGATCCGTCCGGCGGCACCGCATACTCCTTGCTCAGCTCACCCGAAAGGCGCCTCTATGCCGCACAAACCCAGCGTGCTGTTCATCTGCGTGCACAACGCAGGCAGATCGCAGATGGCCGCGGGGTTCCTCGGCGCGCTGGCCGGTGACCGCATCGAGGTCAGGACCGCGGGCAGCGCACCGGCCGCGGCGCTCAACCCGGTGGCCGTCGCCGTCATGGCCGAAGTCGGCATCGACATCGCCGGCCGCACCCCCAAGCTGCTCACCATGGACGCCGTCGGCCTCTCCGATGTCGTGGTGACCATGGGCTGCGGCGACGCCTGCCCTTTCTTCCCTGGCATCAGCTATCGCGACTGGGTCCTGCCGGACCCGGCCGAGCAGACCATCGATGTCGTGCGCACGATCCGCGACCGTATCCGCATCCTGGTGGAGAACCTGATCGCCGAACTGGTGCCCGCCCCGGCCCGCTGACCCTCCGGCCGCGTTGTCCGATTCGTTCAAGACCGCGGCGCACGCGGCTGGCTACCGTTCGGGTATGACTCCTCAACTCGACGTCGCCGGCCTTGTCGTCAGCGATATGAGCGCCTCGGTCGCGTTCTATCGGCGGCTCGGCCTCGACTTCCCCGAAGGCTCGGAACAGGCTCCGCATGCCGAGGCGGCGCTGCCGAACGGGCTGCGGCTGGCCCTGGACACCGAGGCCACGATCAAGTCGTTCCACCCCACCTGGACGCCCCCGACGAGCGCGGGCCGGATCGGCTTGGCCTTCCGCTGCGCCGATCCCGCCGAAGTCGACAGCGTCTACACCGATCTGGTCGACGCGGGCTATCACGGCGAACTGAAGCCGTGGGACGCGTTCTGGGGCCAGCGGTACGCGGTCGTGCTCGATCCGGACGGCAACGGCATCGACCTGTACGCCGCACTCCCCACCGACTGAAGCGGGTCAGCCGACATCCGCCGCGGCGGCGGTCCCCGATCGAGTCAGCACCTGCCCCAAGGGCATTCCGGTGAGATCTCGGACCTCGCGCGCCAGATGGGCCTGATCCGCATAACCGGCGCCGACCGCGGTCGCGGCGAACGACACGCCCGCGCGGGCCTGCGCCAGCGCGCGCTGCAGGCGCAGCACCCGCGCGAGCGTCTTGGGCCCGTATCCGAACGCGGCGAGCGAACGCCGATGCAGCAGCCGGGCATTGAGCCCCACCGCCGCCGCGGTCTCGCCCACGGACCAGCCCGCTGCCAAGGCCGAGACCACTTGCCGGAGCACCGGGTCGGGTGGTGGCACCTCGGTGGCGCGCCGCAGGACGATCGCCTCCATGGCCGCCAGCGGATCCGGCGCCTCGGTCAACTGATCGGCCAACCGCCGCACCGACGCCGGCGACCAGATCTGGTCCAGTTCGACGCGCTGGTCCCGCAGTTCCGCCGCGGACACCCCGAGCAAGGCCGGCGCGGTGCCAGGGAAGAAGCGCAACCCGGCATACCGGGTACCGGCCGCGACCACCGGCCGGAAAGCCCGGGTATCGGGTCCGGCCACCACCAGTCGTCCGCCGACCCACAGCAGATCCATGCAGCCGTC
Organism: Nocardia brasiliensis IFM 10847; assembly: GCF_000710915.1. Classification (GTDB taxonomy): domain Bacteria; phylum Actinomycetota; class Actinomycetes; order Mycobacteriales; family Mycobacteriaceae; genus Nocardia; species Nocardia brasiliensis_A. The sequence goes on along the minus strand of NZ_BAUA01000015.1, from coordinate 41,484 downwards.
CGGCAACACCGGCACGGTGGCATCCCGCGCGGTCACCGTGCGGGTCCACGCCACGGCCTGCCCGAACCGCGACGGCCGCTCCCGGTACCCGCCTGCGCCCATGACTCGACGCTACCGGCACCCGCCGACAGGTCGCCTACGTTCGCGCCTGGCCGCCGAGAAGGGCAGTCCGGCTCAGCGCTGCGGCGGCACCGGAAGCACGCCGCGCGGAACCACGCGGACGAACGGCGCGGGATGGGCGGCCGCGATGCTCGAATCGGGGTCCTTGCACCCCACGGTGACCTCACCGGCGGGCGCGGAGGAAAACGTCCACACCGTGACCCAGTCCTTGCCATTGACCGTTTCGGTCTTTTTCACGTCGCTCGACCGGAGATCTTCGTTCCGTCCGGAACTGTCCACCGCGGTGCAGCGCAACGTATTCGCGGCGGCGCCCCAGTCTGCGGGCACTCGGATATCCATCACCGCGTCGGCGGGAATCGGGACCTTTTTGGTCTCGCCGAGCGCGATTCGCACACCGCCCGCTTCGTCGTCATTGTTCGAATCGGAAGCCGGAGCGGCGGAACTCGAGGTCGCCGCCCCACTCGACGAGGTCGATTCCCGGCTCGCCGACTTGTCGTCGGAGCACCCTGCCACCGCCACGGCGACCAGCGCCGGAACCACCAGCCAGCTCAATTTCACGAGTCAAACCTCTCGTCGCGCCCATTCACCAGGCGATTGGTACGGATCGGCGATCGAACACGGTGACGTAATCGCGCGGACCCCGCGGGCGCTGGTGAAACGTGACCACTCGGGAGCCGTACACGGCACCGACAGAGAGCATGTCAACTTCGGCGGCGAATGGAGCGTACACACGCCCGAAATCGCTGAGATATGCGGTAATTTGCCGAAGTAAGGACAGGTCGACCGCCGCCGTCATTCCTCCGTAGACTCGCTCCGGTGACTTCCCCTGTGGCTTTTCAGGCGATCGATATTCCACTCCCCGACGGCGCCGCGGACGCATACTTCGCCCATCCGGACGACGACGCCCGCCACCCCGGCGTACTGCTCTACATGGACGCGTTCGGCTTGCGTCCCTACCTGCGCGAACTGGTGGAGACCATTGCGGCGCAAGGTTTCAGCGTGCTCGCGCCGAACATCTTTTATCGCACCGGCCGCGCGCCGGTGCTGCCCATGCCGGACTTCACCGTGCCCGACGCGGGCGCGAAGTTCTTCGCCGAACTGGCGCCGGTGCGCGCCGCCCTCACGCCCGAGGGCGCCCTTCAGGACGCGCAGCACTACCTGGACTGGCTCGCCGCCGCCCCGGCCGTGACGCCGGGACCGGTGGGCACCACCGGCTACTGCATGGGCGGGCGGCTCGCGCTGCGCACCGCCGCGGCGTTCGGCGATCGCATCGCCGCCGCGGCCAGCTTCCACGGGGGCAACCTCGCCGCGGCGGACCAGCCGGACAGCCCGCACTTCGCGGCGCCCGGCATCACCGCGGAGGTGTTCGTCGCGCACGCCGATCAGGATTCGTCCATGCCGCCCGAGCAGATCGCCCGGCTCGAGCAGGCGCTGGACGCGGCGGGCACGCGGTACACCTCGGTCGTCTACCCCGACGCGCCGCACGGCTTCACCATGCGGGACGTCCCGGTGTACCGGGAGGACGCCTACAAGCGTCACCTGGAAGATCTTGTGACGTTGTTCCGTCGTTCGCTGTCCGCGGAATAAGTCTGAATCATCCTATGTTTCGTCTGGGGTCGGCTTCGACCCCAGCAATCGTTGGTTCGTGCCGTCACGCGACCAACCGGCCGGTTTTCGGGGACCGCTGTTCCCCGTTACCGCCGGTTCCGCTTAATGTTGTTCGGTAGGCGATCATCGGGAGGACCACATGGCGAAGCTGGTGGGGATGTGAGCGAAGAACGCGCCGCGGCCGCCGCGCCCGCGCGCTTCACGACGCGGATCGGATACCGGCAGGCCGCCTTCCCGGCGGACTCGTGGGTCCGGCCGGTGTTCATCGGTGTGGCTCTGGTGATCAGCGTGCTGCTCGTGTACGAGGCGCATCAGGCCGCGAACCACGGCGTCGACCACGCGTGGTTCGTCGCCGTCTCGCTCGCCGGCGTCTTCGTGGCCCGCGGGCTGCACCTGCGCAGGCCGATCACCCTGGCCCACTTCGCGGTCGCGCTGCTCGTCCTGGCCATCGCCCATCTCGCCTACCGCGCCGAACATCCCGGCTACGGTTTCGTACTGCTCGCGTCGAGCGGATTCCTGCTGGTGCTCCCGCAGTCCAGCCGACCGCAGCCCGATCAGCTGTACCGGGTCGCCGAACTCGTCGGCCGCACCGAGCGGGATCCGCTCGCCCCCTTCGCGCTGCACTCCTCGAAAACCTATTTCTTCAACGCGGATTCGACCGCGGGCATCGGCTATCGGGCCCGCTTCGGCATCGCCGTGGTCGCCGGCGATCCGATCGGTGACCGCGCCGCCTTTCCCGCGCTGCTCACCGAGTTCTCCGAGTTCGCGCTCAATCAGGGCTGGCGCATAGCCGTGCTCGGTGCGAGCCCGGAGCTGGCCGAACTGTGGCGCGTGCGCGCGCTCGAACACCGTGGGCTGCATGCCGTTCCGATCGGACGCGACGTGGTGCTCGAGGTCGATGACTTCGCGATGGTCGGCCGGCATTTCCGCAACCTGCGCCAAGCCGTCAGCCGTACCCGCAATTTCGGTGTCACCACCGAGATCGTGGACGAGTCGGCCCTGACCGACACCCGGCGCGCCGAGCTGCTCGGCATCGTCGACGAATGGGGCAAAGGCAGGCAGACCCGCGGCTTCTCGATGATCCTGGATCACCTGCTGGACGGCCGGAACCCGAACATGCTGGTGGTCATGGCCAAGGACGCGGACGGCACGGTGTCGGGCTTCCAGCGCTACGGCATCTCCGGGCGCGGCCGCGAGCTCAGTCTCGACGTGCCCTGGCGACGCAAGGGCGCCCCGAACGGCCTGGACGAGCGCATGATCATCGATCTGGTCGACTACGCCCGCGAGCACGGCATCAATCGTATCTCGTTGGCCTTCGCGCCTTTTCCGGAACTGTTCGCCGACAAAGAGAAGTCGCGCACCGCGAAACTGATGTATGCGCTCGTGCACCTCGGCGATCCACTCATCCGGCTGGAATCGCTGTACCGGTTCCTGCGCAAGTTCCACGCGCTGTCCGACCAGCGGTACGTGCTGATCCGCTGGCGCGAGGTGCTCATCGCGGCCGCCGCGCTGCTTACCCTGGAGTTCGCCCCGCACCGCCGCGAACACTGAGGAGCACAATGGAACTCGGCCACACCGATATCAAGGCCGCCGTCGCGCGGGTGGCGCACCGGGTGCGGCCGATCAGCCTCGCGCCCGCGGGTGACGGTGCGGGGAAGCTGTGGTTCGCGCTGGAACTGCTCCAGCACACCGGCAGTTTCAAGGCCCGCGGTGCGCTGAATTTCCTACTGGCACACCAGGAGAACGGCACCCTGCCCGCGGCGGGCGTGACGATCGCCTCGGGTGGAAACGCCGGGCTGGCCTGTGCCTGGGCGGCCCGGACGCAGGGTGTCGAAGCCACCGTGTTCCTGCCCGCCACCGCGCCGGAGGTCAAGGTGCGGCGACTGCATTCCTATGGCGCCACAGTGCATCTGGTCGGCACGCAGTACGCGGACGCGCTCGCGGCCAGCCAGGATTTCGCGGCCTCGACCGGCGCACTGCTGTCCCACGCCTACGACCATCCGTTGATCGCCGCGGGAGCGGGCACCCTCATGGTGGAGATCCAACAGCGGATACCCGACCTCGACACCGTCGTGGTCGCGGTCGGCGGCGGCGGATTGCTCGCCGGAATCGCCACCGCCGCAGACCATTACGGCATCCGAACGGTCGCCGTGGAGCCACGGAACTGCCGAGCGCTGCACGCCGCCGTCGAGGCCGGCCACCTGGTCGACGTCCCCGTCGACTCGATCGCCGCCGACTCCCTCGGCGCCCGCCGCGCCACCGCCTTGGCCCTGCACGCCGCCCAGCACTACCGCGTCGACTCGATCCTGGTAGACGACGAAACCATCATCGCCACCCGCCGCACCCTCTGGGAAGAGCACCGCCTAGCCGTAGAACACGGCGCCGCCACCGCCTTGGCCGCCCTCCACCCCGCGACCTACACCCCAGCCCCCGACGAAAAAGTCTGTGTAATCCTCTGCGGCGCAAACACCAACCCCTCCGACCTCGCGACCTAGTAACGAGCAGCTGTCGGGGAATGGATTGCGGGGCGGGTGGGGGGGTGGGGGGATTATGCTCGGGGCGTCTTCGATCCCGACGGAAGGCATGGCGCTATGGCGCTTGCATCGTTCATGGTTCCTCTCGGCACGCCGGCGCCGGATTTCGTGCTGCCCGATCTCGATCGGCGGGTGTATTCGCGGGCGGATTTCGTCGGGGGGCCGGGGTTGCTGGTTGTGTTCGCGTCCAATCACTGTCCGTACGTCAGGCATGTCGAGTCGGTGCTGGGCGAGGTGGTGGACTCGCTGCCGATGCCGGCGGTGGCGATCTGCAGCAACGATGTCGGGATTTCCCCGGACGACGCCCCGATCGGATTGCGCGATCAGGCGATTCGGGCAGGGTGGACGTTTCCCTATCTCATCGATGAGACACAGCAGGTCGGCCGCGCCTTTCGCGCCGCATGCACGCCGGACTTCTTTCTCTACGACGCGAACCTGACGCTCGCCTACCGCGGCGCGCTCGACGAATCCACGCCGGGCAACGGAAAGCCGGTGACCGGCAAGGAATTACGGTCCGCCATCGAGGCGGTTCTGGATGCCGCGCCGGTGCCGGAACCACACCGGCCGAGCATGGGGTGCTCGATCAAGTGGCGCGAGAGCTGAACTCGGCGCCCGCTGATGCGGGACAATAACCGCGGACAACGTCGCAGGCCGCACGGCCGGAGGAAAGGGGTGGGGACGTTGGCAACGATCGTCCTCGTACACGGCATCGCCCAGGAGCAGGCCTCGGCCGATACGCTGGAAGCCCAGTGGCTGCCCGGCCTCGCGGGCGGGGTGCGCAACCACGGCGATCTGGAACTCGCCGATCGCCTGTGGCGCAACGGCAGACCGGGTGACATCTCGACCAGGATGGCGTTCTACGGCAATCAGTTCCTGGCCGAAGGAGCGCAAGGCGGCGCGGTCGGCGATCTCGACGACGCACAGCTCGAGCTGATGGAGCAGCTCGCCGAACTCTGGTTGGCGACTGCCGCCGCGCACGCGGGCGACCAGCGGGACCGGTTGACCGCGCAGCGTCTCACCGCGGTGGTGCCGCCGGAGGCCAAGCCACAGGGCCCCAAAGCCGCACTGCGCCCGGCACTCAACGCCTTGGTGCGGCTGCGCTGGTTCGCGCCGTTCGGCATCGGGCTCGCGGAGAAGTTCGTGGTGCGCGCGCTGTCCCAGGTGGCCCGCTATTTCACCGACGAGAACGTGCGCGAGTACGCGCAACAGCAGGTGCTCGCCCAGGTGGGGCCGGAGACCGAGCTCGTCGTCGCGCACTCGCTCGGCTCGGTCGTCGCCTACGAGGCGCTGCATCGCGTCGACCAGGAGGTGACCCTGCTTACTATGGGTTCCCCGCTCGGCCTGCGCACCGTCATCTACGATCGGCTCCGCCCGCAACCGGCCACGGTCCCGAAAGCCGTTGCCGCTTGGCACAATCTGGTGGACCGGGACGATCTGGTCGCCGCGCATCTCGATCTGACCCCGTTCTTCCCGCCGTTCCCCGGCGCCGGGGTGGTGCCGGTCACCGAGGAACCACTGGACAACGGCGCCAGCCCGCACGACTCGACGCACTATCTGACGAAGGCGCTCACCGGCGGCATCGTCGCGAAAGCACTGACCGCCTAACGCTTCTCGGCCAGCTCCGGCGCGGGCGCGGCGACCTGCGCGCGGTCCCGCCACAGCAGTACGAGCGCGAGAACCAAGCCCGCCAGCGTCAGCATCGCGCCCACGAGCGGGATCGCACGCAGACCCGAGCCGTCGCCGAGCACCCAGCCGCCCAACCGCCCCGCACCGGCGGCCGCCAACTGGAAGCCGGAGGCATTCACCGCGACGGCCAGGGTCGGCGCGGCGGCGGCCGCGGTGATCACCCGGGTCTGCATGCCGGGCACGATCGCGAACGCGAGCGCACCGATCACGAAAGTCAGTACCACCGCGGCGATTCGCCCGCCGCCGAGCGCCCAGAACAGCAACAGCGCCGCGGCGAGCACCGCGAGCAGGCTCGCCACGGCCGTCCGGGTGCGATCGGCGAGCCATCCGCCCACCTGATTGCCGACGACCGCACCAGCGCCGTACACCAGCAGCAGGACCGGCACCGCACCCGCGCCGAATCCGCTGAAATCAGTGAGCAACGGTGCGATGAAGGTGAAAACGGTGACCACACCGATATTTCCGAGCACCGTCAGCGCAATCGCCGACCAGACTGCCCGGTCACCGAACACGCGCAACTCCCCGAGGACCGATTCGGCGGCGGTACCGGGCGCGTCCGGCAGGTACCGCAGCACCACCGGCAAGGCGAGACCCACACACAGTGCCACCGCGACGAAAGTGGCTCGCCAGCCGAAACTTTGACCGATCAGCGCGCCGATCGGCGTGCCGAGCACGATCCCGAGGTTCAATCCGAGTGCTACCCGCGCGACGGCGGAGGCTTGTTTCCCGGGTTCGGCCGTCGACACGGCGGTGGCGATCGCGACCGCGAAGAAGGTGGCGACGATCAGTCCGGCCGCTGCCCGCATTGCCAGCAGCACAGGGTAATTCGGCGCTAAGGCCGAGCCCAGGTTGGCGAATATGGCGAATACGACCAGCCCGGCGACGAGCCGCCTGCGCGACATCCGCGCGGTCAGCAGGGTCACCACCGGCCCGCCGACGATCATGCCGATCGCGTAGGCGGTCACCAGCATGCCCGCGGCGGGCACCGAAACCGATAGTCCGCCGGACACTTCCGGCAGGATCCCGGCGATCACGAACTCCCCGGTCGTCAGACCGAAGACCACCAACATCAGAGATAGCACAGCAGGGCGCATCAGAGCATCCTCGGATAGTTCGAACTCAAATGATATGAATTAGAACTATCACAGTTCGAACGATGCGCGCTAGACTCGGAGCAATGAAGCGCCGACCCCCGCCGCCCGTGGAGACCGAGCTCGACCGGGATGTCTGCAAACTCGTGCACCGCTTCACCCACCGCCTGGACCAGCACGTCCGCCGCGTCGCCGAGCAGTTGGATCTGACGCCGTCCCAGGTCATCGCCCTGCGTGAACTGTCGGAGCCGATCACCGCACGCGAGCTCGCCACCCGGATGTCGTGCGAACCGTCCAATGCGACCTTCGTCCTGGACCGACTCGAGGAACAGGAATTGATCCGCCGCGAGCCGCACCCGAGCGACCGGCGCGCCAAACAGATCGTGCTGACTCCGGCCGGCGCCCGGCAGCGGACGGTCGCGGTCGAGTTGCTCAATGCGGATTCGCCACTGACCTCGCTCACCGCCGCTCAGCAGCGCGCACTGCGCGATCTGCTCCAGGCCATGGCCGCCGAAGACTGACACTTGATATAGACATACGGTCGAACGTATTGTTTGTCTATGACCGTGGCGTATCCCACCACCGAAGAAACCGATCCGTTCTGCCTGCCACCGCTGGAGGCCGCCGCCCTGCTCTACGACTCCCCCTGGCGGCGCTTCGCGGTGATCGGGGACAGCCTGTCGGTGGGCCTCGGCGACCCCAGCCCCGGCTACGCGACCCTCGGCTGGGCCGATCGGGTGGCCGACGTGCTGCGCCGGGTGCGGCCCGATCTCGCGTATCGCAATACCGGCGTGGTCGGCGCGACCACCGCGGAGGTCGTCCGGCACCAAGCGGATCGACTGCTGGAATTCGGCCCGGACCTACTGCACCTGTCCAGCGGCGCCAACGATATCGTCCGCCGCACACCGGATTTCGGTGAGATCGAGCAGCAGCTGCGCGATATGTATCGCCTGGGTGCGCGCACCGGCGCCACGATGACCGTCTTCACCCTCGGCAAAGCCTATGTGGTGCCGGCCTTTCCGGATTGGACCGATCGCGTCCGCAGACTCAACGACCTCACCCGCTCATTGGCCGCGGAATACGATGTCGCCGTGGTCGATTGCTGGGAGCACCCACTGAACGATCGCCCGAATCTGTTGAGCGCGGACCGGATTCACTTCTCCGCGTCCGGACAGGCGGTCCTGGCCGCGGAGGTGGTCAAGCAGCTCGCACACCTGCTCGACACCCCCGCTCGGCGGCAGCGCGACGACTACTGATCCGCCTCGGGCAGATGCACTTTCGCGTCGTCGTAGGTGGCGGTGGTCGCCGCCTCGTCGCGGGTGTAGACCAGGTTGAGCACGCCGGTCTCGAACGTCTGCGAGGAGAGCAGCCGCAGCGGCAGCGTCGATTCGCGGTCCGGGAACAGCCGGGCGCCCTTGCCGACGACGATCGGGTGCACCAGCAGGTGCAATTCGTCCAGCAGTCCGGCGTCGAGCAGCTGGAGCACGACCGAGACCGAACCGCTCATGCCGATATCGCCACCGGGCTCGTTCTTCAGCGCGGTCACGCCCTCGATCAGACCACCCTGCAACACCTCGGAATTACGCCAGGTGAACTCCAGATCCTGGTGCGAGACAACGACCTTGCGCGCGTCACCGAGCACCTTCGCGAAGGCCGCGTCCTCGCCGCCCGCGGCCTCGCGATCCGGCCAGGCGCCCGCGAAGCCCTCGTAGGTGTTGCGCCCGAGCAGCAGGGTGTCGGCGGCGCCGAGCTGGGCGTTGACCGCAACGCCCATCTCGTCGTTGAAGTACGGAAAGTGCCAGTCCTGCGGGTTGTCGATGACGCCGTCGAGTGACATGAACAGACCTGCGGTGATTTTTCTCATCGCCCAACTCCTGGATCAGTGGTGAGTACGTTGCCTGATCCGACGGTGCGGCGCGCGGAAAATCATCGGTCAGCGCATCGACTCAGATCCGTTCGGCTTCCAGCACCCAGACCGGCAGCAACAGATGACCGTCCGCGTCCAGTTCGAGCGGCATGTCCTGCAGCATTTCCAGGAACGCCGGTGGCGGTTTGATCGCGGTCAGCTTGCCGGGCCGCAGCTCGGTGAGTCGCCAGTCCGGCGCAGCGAAGGCCGTTCGCAATTCCGCTTCGCCGACCGCGTAGGGCGCGTAGCCGGCACTGTGCGGCCCTTCCGAGAAGCAGAGCTGGAACAGCCGCGCGCCGGGCCGCATCACCCGATGCAGTGCTGCCACATGCGCTTTGCGCTGCTCGGGGTCGAGACAGTGCGCGAGCGCACTGCTGACGACGGTGTCGAATCGATTGTCGTACCCGCCGAGTTCGGTGGCGTCCGCGACCGCGAATGCCACCGCCGCGTCGCGCTCGGCGGCCCGCGCGCGGGCCTTCTCGATGGCGGTCGGCGCGAAGTCCAGGCCCGTCACCCGATAGCCGAGTCCGGCCAGATAGATGGCGGTATCCCCTGGGCCACAACCGATGTCGAGCACATCGCCGGTGACCCGGCCGCTGCGCTCGAACTCCACCAGCAGTGGTTGCGGGCGATCGATCTCCCAGGGCAGCCGATCCATCACGGCGCCCTCGACGAGGGTTCCGCTCCGGTAGGCCTGTTCGAAATCGATGTCGGCCGGGTCGAGCCCGGATGGTGCCTCACTCTCGGTCATGAACCTGCCCCTTGCCTCGATGGTGGATCAGGATGAACGAACCCGATCCTATCGAGAAACGGAGAACAAAGCTCCGTTTTGGCCTGACATACAATTCCCCCGCTTCAGTTGCCGACGCCGGCGCCATGGAACGCCGCGCGATAGCTCTGCGGGGTGGTACCGACGACGCGCTTGAATCGGTCCCGGAAGGCGGTCGGCGAGCCGAACCCGACCTGACCGGCGATCCGGTCCACCGGGTGACCGGTGGACTCCAGCAGATACTGCGCCTGCCGAATCCTGGCCCGCAGCAACCATTGCAGCGGCGTGGTGCCGACCTGCTCGCGGAAATGCCGATTCAGGGTGCGGGTGCTGAGTTTGGCGTGCGCGGCGATGTCGTCGAGGGTCAGATCCTTCGCGGAATTGTCCCGCATCCACTGCATCACCGGCTCCAGCGAACACCCGCGCGGGGTAGGCGGCTGGTCGTGCACGATGAATTGTGCCTGTCCCCCTTCACGTTCCAGCGGCACCACCGACAACCGCGCGGTATCGGCGGCCACCGCGGAACCGTGGTCGCGCCGAATCATGTGCAGGCACAGGTCGATTCCCGCCGCGGCGCCCGCCGAAGTGAGCAGCTGACCGTTGTCCACGTAGAGCACGTCCGGATCGAGGTCGATCTCGGGATAGCGGGCGGCGAACTGCGTCGCGGCGATCCAGTGCGTGGTCGCCCGCTGCCCGTCGAGCAGGCCGGTGGCGGCGAGCACGAACGCGCCCACGCAGATGGACGCGATCCTGGTGCCCGCGGCCGCCGCCTGCCGCAACGCGTCGAGCACCTCTTCCGGCACGGGCCGCTCGGGCTCGGCCCGGCCGGGCACAATGATGGTGTCGGCTTCGGCCAGCGCGGAGAGATCGTAGGGGGGATGCAACGTGAAAGCGCCTGCGTCGACAGTGGGGGTGACGCCGCAGACGCGCACCCGGTAAGCCATCCGCCCGTCGGGCAGGCGGGCGCCGCCGAACACGTCGACCGGCGTCGCGAGGTCGGAGGGAATGACCTTGTCCAGCGCCAGGACGGCTACCACATGCATGGCTTCAGGATAGGTCGCACCCGGATTCCAGCCAATAGCCATGAGCAGTACATCTTGTGCAAACTACGACGTCAGCACCATTGGCGAGAATCGACCGGTGTATGGCCGTTTCGCCTATTTCGCTTCGGCCCGATGATCGTTAACCTCGCGGCTGTGACGAAGTTCCTGCTTTCGGTCCATGTGCTGGCCGTGATCATCGCCGTCGGGCCGGTCACGGTCGCGGCGAGCATGTTCGCGCCCACCACCCGCCGCGCCCTCGCCGGCCCCGCCAACGATCGCGACGCCGCCGTACTGGCGACGCTGCATCGCATCTGCCGGGTCTACGCCTACATCGGGATCCTGGTTCCCACCTTCGGCGCGCTCACCGCCTTGAGCCTCGGCGTGCTCACCGACAAGTGGCTCATCGTTTCCATCGGCTTGACCGCGGCCGCCGCCGGGGTGCTCGCCATGCTCATCCTGCCCGGTCAAGGCAAGATCCTCGCCGATCTGCCTGCCACGACCCCGGCACTGATCCGGCGGCTCGGCATGGACACCGGCATCTTCAACGTGCTGTGGGTGGTCGTGACGGTGCTGATGATCGTCCGCCCCGGTTCCACCACCGGGGCCTGACGACTGCGGCGGTCTACTCCGGGGTCATATGCCGGATCGACTCCCCGCCCTTGGTGTGGTGCAGCCTGCCGAATCGGCTGTCCAGCAGATGCGCCATGCTCTCGGCCGCACCGGTGTACGCCTCCTCGACCGACGCCGCCCGATGGGTGACCGCGACCGGCGGCTGACCGTTCGGCCGCGCCTCGAGCACGCACTGCTTGTCGTCCGGTCCGCCCTTCTCACCGTTCTGATCGGTGAGATGCGCCTCGACCCGCGTCAGCTGCGCACTGAAACGGTCGAGCACCGAGGCGATTTCGGCCTCGGCCCGCTCGATCAGGCTCGCGCCGCCGTGGATGCCGCTTCCGGTATTGATCTGGATCTGCACTGCTTTCTCCATTCCGTGGGGTGGCAAACTCGACGAATCCGACACTACCTGCGCGCGCCCGGTGGCCGAGCACACGACGCAGGCCCGGTCCGTGGCGGACCGGGCCCAGCGGGTGTCTGTGCTGCGCGCTTCAGGCGCGATCGGCCCGCTTGCGCAGTACGACCGTGACCGCCAGCAGCGGCACGATCACCGCGACCATCAGGACCGGCGACAGCCACGCCATGGTCGGAACCGGCAACCGGTAGGCCAACACCACCCGGATCATGGCCTCGGCCACCAGGCCCGCGCCCCACAGCACGGCCAGCATGGCGAACATCCGGCGCTTCGCGGCGTTGTCGCGGTAGACAGCTTCGAGAGCGGCGACCCGGGCCGGGCCACCGGCGACGGCCGCTTTGCGCGCCGCCAGGTAGGTCAGCGGCTTGCCGACCAGGGCGCTGATCAGGAAGGCCAGACCGATCAGCAGGGTGCCCGCGGAATCCTTCACGATCATCATCCGCGGGTCACCGCTGATCAGCGACGTGACGAGGCCGAAAGTGAAGACGCTCAACAGGATTGCGGAAAACAACTCCAACCGGCGGTGCCGGATCGCCTCGACGAGCACCATCGCACCGGACAGCACGGTGCCGGCCAGCAGCCCGGCGAAATCGCTGTAACCCAGTCTGTGCATGACGAAGTAGGCGCCCACGGGGACGGCGATATCGCGGGCGATCGGCGCGAGCAGCCTCAGGTGGCTGACCGGTGCGACGGTGACAGCGGGCTCGGTGGTGCCGGTGGTGACGGTCATCGGGTGCTCCTCGGCGGCGTATTCAGCGGTGCGCTACGAGAATTGACGCTACGGAGGCCGAAGAGCGGGCGGATCTGTCAACCATCACGACTGCGGCATGACAAGTGTCATGCCCGGTGCACTCACACCCAGAGTGCCGCGACGACGGCCTGGTAGTCGCAGGGTTCGAGCGAGGGCCGTCCGGTCGCCAGCAACCAGCGCTCGACCGCACGGTCCGCGTCGGTGCGGTAGGTGCGCTCGCCGCCGCGCTCGATCTCGATCACCCCGCGCTGTACCCGCAGGGTCTCCGCCTCCGACAGTTGCGCGATGAAACCCTGGTATTCGCTGTCGTTTTCGCCACCGCCGTCGGCCGCCCGCGGTGCCGCGGCGATCAGCCCGTGCAGTTGCGCCTCGTCGCCGGAGGACAACCGCCACTGGGGATTCGGCCTGCCGGAACGGATATCGAGCTCGACCCGGATCATGACCACACCCCTGTTGAACACGCGCCGCGACGTGGGGCGGTGACCGCTGCCCCGAGCGGAGTCTCCGGCATCACTGTTCTCCTCGGCGGGCGCTCGAATGCGCTGATGGTAGCCCTGGTTCGGCGTCGCGGCCACCGGACGGAGCAGACGATTCGGACACGCCGCCGCCACCCCGGTACGCGCGTGCCAACCGGGCTTCACCTGGTGTAGTCCGCGGGATCAGCCGCCGAAGACGTTGCAGCCGTAGCCCAGATGCACGCCACGCCCGACGCGCAGGTCCACGCTCGCAACGATGCGGTCGTCGGGAGCCTGCACCGCGCTGATCGTGTGCGGGCCTTCCGTCGCGGGCACCCAGTCGCTCAGCGCGGTTCCGCCGGACGGACGGACGACCGCGAAGGGCACCCCGTTGTCGTAGAAGACCACGGACTGCGTCACATCGGTCACCGCCGCGCGCGCCGTGTAGGTGCAGCCGGTCCCGTAGTTGGTCGCCAGCCCGAAATTGATCCCCGGGTACATCGAAACCTGGGTCACCGTCGCCCCCGCCGTCGGCACGGCCAGCGCCGCCGCCACCCCGAACACTCCCGCCACAACACCGATTCGCATCCGCATCCCGAGGGTCCTATCCGTCCTGGTTACCGGTCCGCACCCCGGCCGACGTGGCCACGCACCCGGGGCAACTCCCCTAGATCCTCACCCCGACCAGGCCCGGTGCGCGCCCGAACCGCCGAACTCGCCCCGCCACAGCGCGATCCGGCTGAGAATTCACCGCTGGGGCGCTCGAGCCGGATCAAGCCTTGCCCGAGGTGCGGGTCGCGCCCGCCGAGGCGGCCACCACGCAGACGATCCCCAACCACTGCGGAATGTTCATCACCTGCCCCAGCAGGATCAGACCTGCCAGCGCGGCCACCGCGGGCTCGAGGCTCATCAGCACGCCGAACACCCGGGGTGGAATGCGCCGCAGCGCTTCGAGTTCCACCGAATACGGCAGCACCGAGGACAGCATCGCCACCAGGAAACCGACCACCAGTATTTCGGGATCGAGCAGGGCGCTGCCCGCCTCGATGATCCCGATCGGCGCGATCAGCAATCCGCCGAAGGCCATCGCGATGGCGAGTCCGCCACCGCCGCTGGTCTGTTCGCCCAGGGCCGCGCTCAACAGGATGTAGCCCGCCCAGCACACCCCGGCCGCCAGCGCCAGCAGCACGCCGACCCACTCGACGTCCCCTTCGGCCTGGGTCAGCAACAGCACCCCGCCGCCCGCCAGCACCGCCCACACCGGGTCGATCCAGCGGCGCGACCCGGCCAGCGCGACGGCCAGCGGTCCGAGGAATTCGATCGTCACCGCCATGCCGAGCGGAATGCGATCCATCGCCTCGTAGATGGACAGGTTCATCAACGCGAGCACCGCGCCGTACGCGAGCGCCACCGGCACCGCGCGCCAGCCGATACGCAACGCCGAACGCCAGAACAACACCAGCACGAGCCCGGCGAAGACCAGTCGGATGCCGGCCGCGCCCGCGGCCCCGGTCGCTGCGAACAATTGCTTGGCCAGTGCCGCGCCCACCTGCACGCTGACGATCCCGGCCAGTACCAGCGCCGTGGGCGGCACGCCGCCGAGTCCGCGCTCCGCGATGCCCCGCCACACGGTCCAGGCGCGTCCCCCGCGAATCGGCCGTTCGACGTCGATCGCTACCACGGCAATTCTCCCATCCACAGATCAATGTGCTTCGCCGCCGTTGCTCAGCGAAGCACATCTCTACGACAAGGAGAATTCGGTTTTTACTCCCTCCGCCCGCGCGAATGCGCTCCCGCGCAGGCGAGAACCCTGCGCCGGGAGCGCGTTTCGGGCGCTACTTGCGGCCGAGCGCGGATTCCAGCTGGGACTTGTTCATCTTGGAACGTCCCTCGATGTTGCGCTGGCGCGCCTCGTTGTACAGCTGGTCGCGGGTCGGCCCCTTGGGCCCCTTGCGTCCGGAACGCTGTCCGCCGCGGCTCTGCGGTGACTTGTCCTTGATCGAGGAGCGGCTCGCGGTCTTGGATTCGCCGGACTGCGCGCGGTTCTTGTTCACCGTCCGGGCCGCGATCTCCTTGGCTCGTTTGGTGCTCGCGCCACGATCCTCGGCCGAGTCCTTGATGTGCTCGTACTGACGTTCCCGTTTATCACTCCATTGCTTCGGCATGTCACACCTCCTGCGCATCGAGTACCCCGATAACACTGCGCAAACATGCTTGTCGACGCCCGCGCACGGGTGGCACTTCCGCCCTGGGTGAACATCGCGCGTATCGGCGGCACGGGGTGCGAGACTCGTAGGTATGGCAGCAGAAGAGGATGGCGTGGTAGTCGATCTCGCTGCGCGCCGCCGCGCCGAGCCTCATCGCGAGCCGGTCGAGGCGGCGACACCCGCGGCGACCCCACTGTTGCGCGCCGTCTACGGCGAGGTGCTGCGAGACGAGCGGCTGGACCAGGATCGGACGCTGGCCGAGGTCGCCGCCGAGGTGGGGATGTCCAAGCAGTACCTGTCCGAGATCGAGCGGGGCCGCAAGGAACCGTCCTCGGAGATGCTGCACTCCATCTGCGGCGCGCTGGGCATGCCGATCGAATCGCTGCTCTTCCGCGGCGCGCGCCGCCTGGGCGCGCTGCGCCAACTGCGCCCCCGCAAGGTCTCCGAGACCCGCGTCGAGATGCTGGCGCTGGCCGCCTGACCGGCGAAACCCGTTCAGCGACAGATCGTTGCGCGCCATCCAGAGCCGCGGCGCCGAAGGGTGCCCCCTCGACGCCGCGCTGGATTCGCGCTCACTGGCCGCGGGTCACGATCAGTTCGTCGGCCAGCCCGTACGCCACCGCGTCGGCGGCGGTGAAGACCCGGTCGCGGGCCGTGTCCTTGCGCAACTGCTCGACCCGCTGACCGGTGTGTCTGCTCAAGATCTCCTCGGTCTGCGCACGGATCCGCATCACCTCCGCCGCCTGCAGCGCCAGGTCGGAAATGGTGCCCTGACCTTGCGCGGACGGTTGATGCAGCAGCACCCGCGAGTGCGCGAGCACATACCGGCGTCCCGGGGCGCCCGCGGCCAGCAGCACGGCCGCGGCGGATACCGCCTGCCCCATGCAGTAGGTCTCGATCGGGGTGCGCATGAACTGCATGGTGTCGTAGATCGCGAGCATGGCGGTGTTCGAGCCGCCCGGTGAATTGATGTAGATGCCGATCTCGCGGTCCGGGGATTCGGACTCCAGATGCAGCAGCTGCGCCATCACCACGTTGGCGACACCGTCGTCGATCTCGGTGCCGAGGAAGATGATTCGGTCGTTGAGCAATCTGCTGAACACGTCGAAGGAGCGCTCGCCGTTCGGCGTCCGTTCGATGACGTGCGGAATGGTGTATTGCGACATGACTACAGCCCCGCTCGATGTGCGTTGGTGAATGGTGCGATCTGGTGGAAGTCTTCGGCGATCCGATCGACGATCCCGTACTCGAGCGCCTGCTCCGGGGTGAACCAGCGGTCCCGGTCGCTGTCCTCGCGGATCTCCTCGAGCGTATGGCCGGTCTCGGCCGCGAGGATCTGCTCGGACTGCAACTTCATGTACTCGAGATTCTCCGCCTGAATCGCGATATCCATCGCGGTGCCGCCGATGCCCGCGGACGGCTGGTGCATCATGATCCGGCTGTGCGGCAAGCTGATTCGCTTGCCGTGCGTGCCGGAGGCGAGCAGCACCTGCCCCATGCTCGCGGCGAATCCGACCGCGACGGTGACCACGTCGTTGGGGATCAGCTTCATCGTGTCGTAGATGGCGAGCCCGGCGAGCACCGAGCCGCCGGGTGAATTGATGTAGACGACGATGTCACGTTTGGCGTTCTCGGCGGACAGCAGCACCAGTTCGGTGCAGGCCCGCTCGGCCATCGCGTCGTCGACCTCACCAGTGAGCAAGATCGTCCGATGGCGGAACAATCTGTCGGCTAGTTGGCCTCGATAGTCCAGGTGCGATGTTTCGATCATGACTCAGGTGTAGTCGCGCTCTGCCCCTGATCGGCGCTGTGTCTGCCAACAGCAGACCGCCGTTGCTACAGTGCGCGAATGCAGGACGGCACGACGTTGCGGCAGGCCCGCACCGAGGACACGGCGGCGATCGCGGCGATCTGGTACGAGGGCTGGCAGATCGCGCACCTGGGCAACGTGCCCGACGAGTTGCTGTGTGTCCGCTCCCGCGCCTCCTTCGATACCCGTGCGGCACAGCGGGTTCCGCAGACCACCGTCGCGATCGTCGCGGACGCCGTCGCCGGGTTCGTCATGGTGGTCGGCGACGAGGTGGAGCAGGTCTACGTCGCCGCCCAGCACCGCGGCACCGGCCTCGCCGCCCCGCTGCTGGCCGCCGCCGAACAGCGGGTACACGCCGGCGGCCACCGCGAAGCCTGGCTCGCGGTCGTCGCGGGCAACACCCGAGCCCGCAAGTTCTACGAAACCCACGGCTGGACCGACAAGGGCTTGTTCACCCACCACGCCCCCGGCCCCGACGGGCCCATCGCAGTCCCGGCCCACCGCTACGTGAAAGCGGTCGCGCCGTAGGCCTCAGCGCTCGCCGAGGACGAGGGGGAACTCCGGTGTGCCGCCGAGCAGGAAAGCGCCTGCTGTTTGCAGCATCTGGTCATGGGCCATCAGATGGGTGGTCATGGTGCTGGTGTCGCGCAACCAGACGTCGAGCGGGCTCGGTTTGTACACCGACGCCGTGCCGACCAGCTCGCACAACCGGGCGACGATGCGGCGGCAGGCCCGGTACGCGTGGGTCCGGGTCAGCAGGGTCTGGATCCGGAGGTCGGCGGGAAGTTCGGCGAAACGCTTGTCGTCCAAGGCTTCCCACTGAGCACGCAGGCTCTGCACCACGGCGCCGCGGGCGACGATGTACTCCATCTCGCACTCGCCCAGGATGTACTGGGCGCGATAGTTGTCCGCCCACCGCTGGCCGGTGCCGGGCAGCACTCTGCCCTCGGCCAGCTCGCGGACGTGATCGAGCGCGGCCCGCGCGGCACCGAGCGGAATACCGGGCATCACCCGGGGCAAGGTCTCCGGCTCGGCGAGTTTGCCGGTGCCGCTTTTCGGTTCGAAGAAGTCGAAGGAATGGTGTTCGGGGATGAACAGGTTGTCGACGGCGTAGTCGTTGCTGCCGCTGCCACGCAAACCGGTGCTGTCCCAGGTGTCGAAGACCTGAACCTGATCGCGCCGCATGCAGAACATCCGCGCGAGCGGCGCACCGTCGACGCGCACCGGCGCACCGTCTTCGAACACCATGGCACCGCCGACCACGAGATCGGCATGGTTGATGGCGCTGCCCAGTTTCCAGCGCCCGCTCAGCCGGTAGCCGCCGGGAACGCGATCGGCGCGGCCCGTGGGCGCGATCAGTCCCGCGGTGATGAGATCGCGGGTCGGCATCAGCTCGGCGACGGCCTGTTCGTCGAGAAACCCGGCGTAGACGCCGGTCGCCGCGCCGATCATCGCGCACCAACCGGTGGCGGTGTCACCGTAGGCCAGCGCCTCGAACACCTCCAGCTGCTGCAGCGAGGTGAGCCCGGGCCCGCCGAGTTCGGCGCTGAAACCCATCGCGTAGATCCCCATCGCGCGCAGCCGCTCGACGATATCGGCGGGCAACTGGCGCGCCGCATCGATCTCCTGTCGTCGCTTCGCCAGCTCTGGCGCGAAAGCCTTTGCGGCTCGCAGCAACTCGGCCGCTGCCGTCACCTCGGGCACCGTGGTTCCTCCGCTCATCTCGACAACGCCTGCCGCGCAAGCACCATCGAGTATCGCCGGGCCCGGCCACACCGCCCAGGGTTCAGTCCGGTGGCCGGACCGAGCCCCCGCGCCCCGCCTCGATCGGGCGCGCGCCGGGGTCGTGCAACAGCGGGTCGCCGGTGGCGATCATGCTGCCGAGCAGGGCCAAAGTACGTTCGGAATCCGAACCCGGTTGGGCGTGATAAGCGATGAGCAGTTGGCCCGGCGCACCGTTCACCGTGAAAGTCTCGTAGGCCAAGGTCATCTCACCGACCAGGGGATGGGCGAAGCGCTTGCGGCCCGCGATCTTCGCGCGAATATCGTGCCTGGCCCACAGGGTGCGGAAGTCCTCGCTCTTGAGCGACAGCTCGCCGACGAGGTCGGTCAACCGCGGATCGTCGAGATCGGTACCGACATTGGCGCGCAAGCTCGCCACGGTCTCCGCCGCGTGCTGCGCCCAATCCGGGTAGATCCGGCGGGCTTCCGGGTCGAGGAACATCATCCGTACCTGATTGACGCCGGGCACCGAACATGGATTGACCGCCGCGGCAAGCGGATTCGCGATCAACACATCGAGATACCGGCCGAGCACCAGCGCGGGCGTGTTGGGCCACTGCGCCATCAGGCTCGCCAGCCCCGGGCTCACGCGTTCGGCACGCTGCGGCGCCCTGCGCTGCCGCACCGGCGGCCTGGCCAGATCCCGCAGGTGTGCGGTGGCCTCCTCGTCCAGGTCGAACACCCGCGCCAGCGCCGCCACCACCTGCTCGGAGGGATGCTTGTCCCGCCCTTGCTCGAGCCGCACGTAATAGTCGGCGCT
The DNA here is from genome assembly GCF_000710915.1 of Nocardia brasiliensis IFM 10847. Taxonomy (GTDB): domain Bacteria; phylum Actinomycetota; class Actinomycetes; order Mycobacteriales; family Mycobacteriaceae; genus Nocardia; species Nocardia brasiliensis_A. The sequence continues at coordinate 21,935 of NZ_BAUA01000015.1, read as the reverse complement.
CATCCCGGCGAGCATCGCGACCTCTTCACGCCGCAGGCCCGATACCCGGCGCTGACCTGCGCTGGACATCCCGAAATCCTCCGGACGCACCAGCTCGCGCCGTGCCCGCAGAAAAGCGCCCAGTCGATTGTCGGAGTCCATACTCCGAGCGTAAGTGAGCCCCCGCGCTCCTGGGTGGCCCTCCCACTACCAGGAAGTCCTTCCCCTGGCACGGCGTCGTGACCAGCACGAATGTTGTGGTCATGACAAACAACCTCACCGGCCGCGTGGCGGTCGTCACCGGCGCGACCAGCGGTATCGGCGCCGCCACCGCACAGCGGCTCGCGGCCGACGGCGCGAAGGTCGCCCTGCTCGGGCGACGCAAGGACCGGCTCGAAGAACTGGCCGCACAGATCGGCGGCGAGGTGCTCGCCGTCGCCACCGATGTCACGGTCCAGCAATCCGTGCTCGATGCCGCGGCCACCGTGCGAGCCGCGCTCGGCCCGGTCGATCTCGTGGTCGCCAACGCGGGTGTCATGCTCGCCGCACCGTTCGAGGCCGCCGCCACCGACGAGTGGGATCAAATGGTGGGCACGAACATCAACGGACTGCTCTACACCGGAAGGGCTTTCATCGACGACCTGCTCGCCACCGCACACGCGGGCAGCCGTGCCGATCTGGTCCTGATCGGCTCCGTCGGCGGGCATCAGGTGTTCCCGAACTACGGCGTCTACACCGCCACCAAGGCGGCGGTCGCCCACCTGACCCGCAATCTGCGCGCAGAGTTCGGACCGCGGGGCGTGCGTGTGAAGAACATCGAGCCCGGACTGGTGAGCACCGAACTCGGTGACGGCATGCGCGACACGGGCCAGAAGGCCGGACTCGCCGAATGGCGCGGCAGCTTGGAAACCCTTGTGGCCGAGGACATCGCGGACGCGATCGGCTACGCGGTCGCCGCGCCCAAACGGATGAACGTGGCCGAAATGATCGTCGTCCCCACGCAGCAGGGCTGACAAGCGAAGACCCGCTGACGCTTTCGCGCGTCAGCGGGTCCGGCCTCGGCGAATGCCGAACTGCTACTTCTCGATTCCCTCGAAGTCGAACAACCCGTTCCAGGCCAGCTCGGCCTTCTTGACGTTCTCCGACCGGCCTGCGGCGGCCTGATAGTCGAACATCGGGATATCGGCCATGTCCTTGAACAACAGCGTCTGCGCCTGCGCGACGATCTTGTAGGACTCCTCCTGCGTCGACGCGGCCAACGCATCGTTGAGCAGTTTGTCGAACTCGGGGTTGTTGTAGTTGACGTTGTTGGTGTCGGAGAAGCTGTAGTACATCGCGCTGAGGAACTGCAGCATCGTCGGGTAGTCACCCTGCCAGCCGTACCGGAACGCCTTGTTGATGGTCTTGGCGTTGATCAGGTCCCGGATGGTCTTGAACGTCGGATACGGGGTGCCGACGGCCTCGATGCCGAGGGTGTTCTTGATGCTGTTCGCCGTGGCCTCGACCCAGCCCTGGTGGCCGCCGTCGGAGTTGTAGGCGATCTCGTACGTGCCCGACCACGGCGAGATGGCGTCGGCCTGCGCCCACAGCTTCTTGGCCTCGGTCGGGTCGTACCGCAACACCTCGGAACCGGGCAGGTCGCCCTTGAAACCGGGCAGCGTGCTCGCGGTGAAGTCCCGCGCCGGAATCCGGGTGCCGTGGAAGATGTTCTGCGAGATCTGTTCCCGGTTGATCGCCATCGACAACGCCTTGCGCCGCAGCACTCCTTCCTCGCCGCCGAAGTGCGGCACCGAGGTCTGGATGCCGATGGACGCCTTGTACGCGATCGGCTTGGTGATCGCGCGATCGCCGAGGTCCTGCTTGTAGGTGCCCATCGCGCTGTCCGGGATCACGTCGAGGGTGTCGAGGTTGCCCGCCTGCAGGTCCGCGTACGCCGTGTCGAACGACTGGTACATCACGAAGCGCAGACCGTCGTTCTTGGCCGGGCGGCCACCCTTGTACTCCGGGTTGGGTACCAGATCGATCTGCACGTTGTGCTGCCACGCGGTGTCGCTGGCGAACTTGTACGGGCCGTTGCCGATCGGGTGCTCGCCGAACGCCTTCATGTCCTTGAACGCCACCTCCGGCAGCGGGTAGAACGGCGCGTAACCGAGCTCGGTCTCGAAGTCGATCGAGGGCGATTCGAGTTCCACGGTGAACGTCCGATCATCGATCACCTTCAGCCCGGACATCGTCTTGACCGTCGGGTTCTCCGCCGACACGTCTTTGAAGCCCTTGATCGGATTGAACACGTAGCTCTGCAGCTGTGCGTTGGTGCTGAGCGCGCCGTAGTTCCAGGCGTCGACATACGACTTCGCGGTGACCGGGGTGCCGTCGCTGAATTTCCAGTCCGGCTTCAGGGTGATCTTGTAGTTCTTCCGGTCGGTCGTCTCGATCTTGTCGGCGACCTCGTTGTGCGCCTTGCCGTCGGCGTCGTAGTACTTCAACCCGGCCCACAAACGGTCGACCACGCGACCGCCCATGTTCTCGTTGGTGTTCGTGGGCACCAGCGGGTTCTGCGGCTCCCCGGCATTGGTGGTCACGATGCTCGAATCCGCACCGCCGTCCGACGAACATGCGGTCGCCCCGAGGCTTGTGGCCATCAGTGCCGCCGCGAGCAGCGCACCAGCTCTTGTGAATCTCACGCGTTCTCCCGATTCATAACCGGTCTTCGAGACACACCCGAACACGACGGAACTCCCCGTGCCCGATCCCGACAACCTTGGAATGTCCTCGGACACTAAACCTTCCGCGCCCGGTTGTCATGGGATCTACCGATGATCAGACCCGCGCCCGGCCACCGGGGCTCACGCGCGGCTCTCGATACTCTCCTTGACCTTGGCGATGGCGAAGCCCCAGGCCTGATCCAGCGTGGGCTTGGGCGGCACGGAGATCTCGTCGGGGTTGGTGACTATGTCGAGCAGCACCGGCTTGCGCTGCTGCAGCGCCTCCGCGATCGCCCCGTCGAGCTCGTCCGGGTCGGTGACCCGGCGCGACTGCAATCCCATCGCCTGCGCGACCGCGGCGATATCGGGGTTGTCCAGCACGGTGCCGAACTCGGGCAGGCCGCCTTCCTCCTGCTCGAGTTTGACCATGCCGAGCCGGCCGTTGTTGAACACCACCGCGGTGAACGGGAGGTCGTAGGTGACGGCCGTGCGCAGGTCACCGAGCAGCATCAGCAGTCCGCCGTCGCCGCAGAAGGCGACGACCTGCCGGTCACGATCGAGCATCTGCGCCCCGAGGGCCTGCGGCATCGCGTTGGCCATGGATCCGAAATTGAACGAACCGAGCAGCCGGCGCGAGCCGCGCATGGTGAGAAACCGGGACAGCCACACCGTCGACATGCCCGTGTCCGAGGTGAAGATCGCGTCGTCGGACGCGTGCTTGTTCACCGCGGCGGCGACCGCCTCGGGGCGGATCAGCTCGTCCGGGTTGTCCAGGTGACGCCGGATCCGACCCAGGAATTTCCGGTCGTGCTTCGGCTCGGCCAGCCGCAGCTGGCTTTCCATCCAGCTTTGATAGTGCGACTGTGCCTTCGACAGGTGCTTGTCCGACTTCTTGGCGTCCAGCTTCGGGAGCAGCTCGCGCAACGCCGGGCCCGCATGGCCGACCATCGCGACGTCGACCGCGGTGCGCCGGCCGATGTGCTCCAGCCGCGCGTCGAGTTGGATGACCGTCTTGCCGGTGGGATACCAGTCGCGATACGGGAAGTCGGTGCCGACCAGGAACAGCACGTCGCAGTCCTCGAGCGCCGCGTTGGCGGCCGGATTGCCGATCAACCCCGTCTGCCCGACGGCGTACGGATTGTCGTCCTCGAGGCCCTCTTTCGCTTTGATCGTCAGCACCATGGGCGCGTTGAGCTTTCCCGCCAGCTCCAGCGCCTCGGCGCGCGCTTGCCTGGCCCCGATCCCGACCAGCAAGGTCACCTTCTCCGCCTGGTTCAGCGTTTCCGCGGCCTGGCGCAGCTCATCGGGGCCGGGCACGATCGTGCGATCGCGGGCGACGAACCGCGGGCGGGCGTCGGGATCGGCGAGCTTCAGTCCGCCGATGTCACCCGGAATCGTCAGCACGGCGACGCCCTGGCGCGAGACGGCGGCGTTCACCGCCTGCTCGAGCAGCCGCGGCATCTGCTCCGCGGTGGTTACCGTCGCGGTGAACTCGGCGACGTCGCGGAAGACGGAGTCGTTGTCGACCTCTTGGAAATACTCGCTGCCGATCTCGGCGGTGGGCACCTGACCGCAGATCGCCAGCACGGGCGCGTGCGATTTCTTCGCGTCGTAGAGCCCGCCGAGCAGGTGGATCGACCCTGGTCCGACCGTACCCATACACACTCCGATCGTGCCGGTGAGCTGGGCTTGCGCCCCCGCGGCGTAGGCGGCGACCTCCTCGTGGCGCACCCCGATCCACTCCACCCGATCGTCGCGCCGGATCGCGTCGGTGATCGGGTTGAGCGCGTCGCCGACGACACCCCAGACGTGGGTGACGCCCTCCTCGGCCAGTGCGCTGACAATCATTTCCGCGATCGTGGTCATACCTCGGCTCCTCTGCGATCTGTCGTCTTTCTCGGCCTCGTTACCTCGTCTTTCGGCGGACTACCCGGCTACCAGCACACCATGCCGGGTAGCGAGGTGAACCACATTGCGGTCACGTCCGCCGTTTGTCCCGGACCGTGCGGGGTAGCCCCGACGCATGCTCCGCCGAAGTCATGCCGAGCGCGATCGAGCCGATCTCGGCCGTGCACACGCGGAAAGGGAGTCCTCATGGTTGCCGAACAGATCATCGACCTAGCCGCCCGAGGTACCCCGGTCAGCGCCTGGTCGCCTTGGCGGCAGCGTCATCATGAGCTCTCCCTGGTGGGTTGGCGGCATCTGGTCGTGGTCGCGCCACATCCCGACGACGAGGTGCTCGGGGTCGGCGGGCTGATCGCGCTGGCACGCGCGCAAGGTCTGCCGGTCACCGTCGTCACGGTCACCGACGGCGAAGGCTCCCATCCCGGCTCGCCCACCTACTCGCCCGCCGAGCTCGCGGACCTGCGCGCGTTGGAATCACGGCGCGCGGCAGCGGAATTGGGCGTCGACGCGCCGCTCCAGTTAGGCGTCGAAGACGGCAAGGTGGCCACCGCGGAGGAGGCGGTCACCGATGCCCTCACCGGCGTGCTCGCCGACTGCGGGCGCTCCGGCGTGTGGTGCGCGACGACGTGGCGCCACGACGGGCACCCCGACCACGAGGCGGTGGGCCGCGCCGCCGCTGCGGCCTGCGCCGATTCGCCTACCCGGCTGCTGGAATTCCCGATCTGGATGTGGCACTGGGCGACTCCCGAACATCCCGTGGTGCCCAGCAGCCGGGCCCGCACCTTGACCCTCCCCGCCCCGGCGGTCGAGGCCAAATTGCGCGCCATCGCGCAGTTCCGCAGCCAGATCCTGCCGATCTCGGAACATCCCGCCGATCAGGCCGTGCTGCCGCCGCACGCGCTCGACCGGTTCACCGGCACCACCGAAACGTTCTTCGTCTGAGCTTCACTGGCTCGGCGCCATCAGCCGCCGCATGAAATAGGTGTATTGCAGGGCGCTCATCTGCGCCTGCTCATCGATCGTGGTACCCGCGCCGTGGCCGCCCTGGGTCGCCTCGTAGAAGAGGTACGGGTTGCCGAGTTCGGCGAGCCGAGCGGCGAACTTGCGCGCGTGCTGCGGTCCGACCCGGTCGTCCTTGGTGGTGGTCCAGATGAACGGCTCGGGATAGCGCACCCCGGAACGCAATTGGCGATACGGCGAGATGGATTCGAGGAACGCGCGCTGCGCCGGGTCGGCGACACTGCCGTATTCGCCCACCCAGGAAGCCCCCGCGGCGATTTTCTCGTAGCGCACCATGTCGAGCAGAGGCACCTGAATGCCCACCGCCTGCCACATGTCCGGGTGCTGAGTGAGCTCGACACCCATCAGCAGCCCGCCGTTCGAACCACCCAGAATGCCGAGATGCCTTGGCGCGGTGATGTTCCTGGCGATCAAGTCCTTGCCGACCGCGGCGAAGTCGTCGAAGGCCCGCTGACGGTTGGTGGTCAGCGCCGCCTCGTGCCAGGCGGGTCCGAATTCACCGCCGCCGCGGATGTTGGCCACTACGAAAGCGCCGCCCCGCGCCAGCCACAGCCTGCCGAGAACGCCGTCATAGGTAGGGGTTTGCGAGATCTCGAAACCGCCGTAGCCGTACATGATCGTGGGCGTGCTGCTGTCGAAACGCAGATCGGCGGCGTGCACGATGAAGTACGGCACCTCGGTGCCGTCGGGCGAGACGGCCTTGTGCTGTTCGACCACGTAGCGGGATGAATCGAACCTGGGCGGTGTGGATTTCACCGGTTGCGCCTGCCCGCTCACGGTGTCCAGCCGCCACACGGTGGTCGGATCCAGAAAAGACGTCACCGACAGATACGCGGCACTGCCCTTCACGTCCGCGTCCACCGTCGCGATCGCGGCGTTGTCCGGCAACGGAACCGGGGCTGCCGACCAGGAACCGTCCGGCTGCGGGGTGTACACGGCGGCGCGGCCGCGCACGTCGTTCATCGAGGTGACGACCAGCCGATCGCGGGTGGCGAGCACACCCTCGGCGGTCTCGGCGGGACCCGGCACGTACACCGGGGTGGCGCGTAGCCGCTGCGGATCTGCCACCATCTCGTCGGCGTTGAGCGACACCAGCGACCCCGCACGGAAAGTCGCGCCTGCGATCGTCCAGTCCTGCCGCACGGTCAGCACGATCCGGTCGCCGACCCGGCCGGCGAAGTCCGACTTCGGGGGCAGCGCTAGGGCGGCCGTGCCCGACTCGGTGAGCAGGGTGAAGCCGCGTTCGAAGAACGACGGTGAGCGCTGAACTACGTTGATTCTGTTGCCGTTTCCGTCACTCAGCAGCAGCGGCGCGGTCGCCAGAGCGTCCGTCTTCGCGCCACGCACCACCTCCGTCGCGTCCGCGAGCGGTCGGCCCCGCACCACCTTCTTGACGATGTACGGATAACCCGACGTGGTCACCTCACCCGGCTGCCATTCCCGCGACACCAGCAGGGTGTCGTCACCGGACCAGGCGACGTTCTGTTTGCTGCGTGGCAGGACGAACCCGTCGGCCACGAATTGACCTGTGGTCACGTCGAATTCGCGAATCGTGACCGCGTCCTCGCCGCCGTCGGACAGGCTGATCAGGCAGCGCGTCCCGCTCGCCGACTCGCAGTCGGCGCCCTTCCAGACCCAGTTCGCGCCCTCCGTCCTCGCCAGCGCGTCCAGATCGAGCAGGCTGGTCCAATTCGGTTGCACCGACTCGTAATCGGCGACCGAGGTGACCCGCCAGATCCCCCGTGTGTGCGCGGGGTCCTGCCAGAAGTTGGCGATCCGCCCGTCCACGAGCCGCGGCATCGGCAGACGGTCGGGCGCGTTCCCGAGTTCCTTTGCCGTGGCGAGATTCTCGGCGTAGCGCGGATCCCGCTCCAGGACGCCGAGCGTCTTCTCGTTCTCCGCCGCCACCCAGCTGCGCGCCCGCGCACCGTCCAGCTCTTCCAGCCACAGGAACGGGTCGTCCGGCGCCGCGTCCCGCCCACCACACGCGGCCACCGTCAGCATCGCGCACACTGCCGCGGCGAGCCTGGTCATACCTCGAACGCCCACGCCACTCATGCTTCTCCCTGCGGATCACACTTCGCTGCACCGACCGAGCTGTCCCGGGCAGCCTACCGAAACGTCCCATGAGCGGCTTGACCTCGAGTGCGGTCGAGGTTTCAGACTGTCGGGTATGACGACGTGGATCTGTGATGGGTGCGGGCTCGAACACGCGAATACTGTTGCGCCGCCGCCGGACAACGGCTGCGTGTTCGCCAGCGACGCGGTGAGCATCGAGGAGCGCGGCGACCTCGGACCGCACGGGCATTGGACGACGCATGCGGAACTCGCGCGGCAACCGCACGAGGTGGAACAGCGCGACCACGGGCGCGGACTGCACAGCCTGCGCCGCACACCGCGATTCGCGATCGGCCACTGGTCGTTCGTCGCGCAGACGCCGCACGGCAATCTGCTCTGGGACCCACCCGCCTACATCGACGACGACATCGTCGAGCGGGTCCGCGCGCTCGGCGGCGTCGCGGTGGTCGCCACCAGCCACCCGCACATGTTCGCCGCGCAGGTCAGCTGGAGTCACGCCTTCGGCGAGGTGCCGGTCTTGATCAACGCGCTCGACCGCGAGTGGGTGCCGCGTCCGGACCCGGTGCTCGAGTACTGGACCGATCGCATCGAACCGTTGCCCGGCCTCGAACTGATCCACGTCGGCGGTCACATGCGTGGCAGCTCCGTCGCCCGCACCGCCGACGGCACCCTGCTCACCGGCGACACCGTCAGCGGCAGCCTCGCGCCCGGCTGGGTGACGTTCCAGCGCAACTTCCCCAAGCATGTGCCGCTCTCGCCCGCCGTCGTGCGGCGCATCGTCGACCGGCTGGACCAGTTCGAGTACGACCGTCTCTACACGCTGGGCGGCGACACCGTGGACCAGGACGCCAAACAGGCCGTGCACCGCTCCGCGGAGCGCCATATCCGCTGGGTCAGCGGCGAATTCGACCACCTGACCTGACCCGCCCACGCGGCCTGCGGGCCGGCCGGGGCCGGCTACGCGAGCGCGAAGCGGAGCAGGGCCTGCTTGTCGCCCTGCTTGATCTTGCCCTTGCGGTTGAGCACTTCCAGCTGCCAGTTCGCACCGTTGCGGAACGCCCGGGCGACGGCGTTCGCGTTGTCCGCGCCGAGCAGTGACGGCCAGATGTCGGCGACCTGCTGGCTGCTGCCGCCGCTCGCGTCGTACACCTTGAAGCTGATGTTGTTGGCCTTCTCGAAGGAACTGCCCTTCTTGAACGCCGCGGCGACGAACACGATCGCGTCGATGCCGCCCGGCACGTCCGCGAACGTCACGTGCACCGTCTCGTCGTCGCCGGTGGCGGCGCCGGTCTGCTCGTCCCCGGAGTGCAGTACCGAGCCGTTGCCGAGCGGGTCCAGCGAATCGAGTCCGGCGAAGCGAACCGGCTCGCTGCCCTGCATCAGGATGGCGATCAAATCGAGGTCGACGCCGCGCTTACGCCGCGCCCAGCCCAGTGCGCCGCCGCTGGTGCCCCCGGAAGGATCCCAGCTCACGCCGACACTCAGCTTGGTGACACCGGCAAGATCTGCGGCGCCGTCTTCTTTCTTGAGCGTGATCATAGGCTTCAGACTAGCGGCGGTTTCGTAAATCCAAGGGGGCGATAAAGTCTCGTTCCGGCTGCGGACAGCTCAACGAAAAGGTTTGATACGCATCGGCTCTCAATGGCCGGCTATTTACAACAGCGATCCCACGAGAGTTCGGTAGAGGTATGGCCGATCCGCTGAAAGAACAGGAACTCGCCGCACGCGCAATGGAGCTGGTGCGCGCGGCCGCCGGACCGTATCTCGACAGCCTGCCGCAACGCCTGGTGCACGACGGCACCGCCGATCCGCTGATCGATGAACTCACCGGTCCGCTGCCCGAGCACGGCGACGGCACCCTGGCCGCTGTCGAACAATTGCTGCGCGTCGGCACCGAGGCGGCGGTACACAGCGCCGGACCGCGCTTCTTCCACCTCGTAGTGGGCGGGGCGACGCCCGCCGCGCTCGCCGGGGACTGGATAACCACGCTGCTGGACCAGAATGCGGGCCTCTGGGTCACTTCCCCGTTGGCCGCACGCACCGAAACCGTGGTGCTCGGGTGGCTCAAAGACCTTTTCGGCCTGCCCGCGGACTTCGGCGCGGTACTCACGCCGAGCGCCACCTTCGCCAATCTCACCGGGCTCGCCGCGGCCCGCTACTGGTGGGCCGGACGGCACGGGCACGACGTGGTCGCCCAGGGTTTGGCGGGACTGCCGCGGATGCCGGTGTTCACCAGCGGTCTCGTGCACGCCAGCACCCGTAAGGCGCTGCAGATCCTCGGTTGCGGCCGGGATACGCTGCGCACCTTCGTCCGTGACGACGCGGGACGGCTGGACCCGCGGGCGTTGGAGCGAGCACTGGTCGAACTCGACGGGGCACCCGCCGTGCTCGTCGGCAATCTCGGCGAGGTGAACGCGGGCGATTGCGATCCGCTCGCGGACCTCGCCGAACTCGCCGAGAAGTACCGCGCCTGGTTCCACGTCGACGGCGCGTTCGGGCTGTTCGCCACCGTGTCACCACGCACCGCACACCTCGCCGCGGGAGTGGAGCGGGCCGACTCGATCACCGCCGATGGACACAAATGGCTCAATGTGCCGCAGGAGAGCGGCTTCTCGTTCGTCAAGGACAAGTCCGTGCTCGGCAAGACCTTCGGCAGTTGGGGCGCGGACTACCTGCCGACCCTCGACGACGAACAGCTCAGCTACAACATGCACGGCCCCGAATCCTCCCGCCGTGCACGCGCGTTCCCGATCTGGGCCACGCTGCGCGCCTACGGCAGAACCGGGTATCGGGAGATGATCGAACGGCACCTCGACGTGGCCGCGCACCTCGGCCAGGTGGTCGACGCGGCGGCCGACTTCGAGCTGCTGGCTCCGGTGCAGTTGTGCGTCACCTGTTTCCGCTACCGGCCACCCGGCGTCGCCGAAGCCGACCTGGACGATCTCAATGCCCGGCTCGGCGCAGCCGTCCTCGCGGACGGACGGGTCTACGTGGGCACCACCAAATACCGTGGTGTGACGGCGCTGCGCCCGACTTTCGTCAACTGGCGCATCACCGAGCCCGAAGCCGATCTGCTGATCGAGGTGATCCGCGAGCTGGGACCCACGCTATGACCGGCGAATCGCGCTGCCGCTCTGCGCTGTTCGCCGAGACTCAAACGAGGAACTGGAGTGCCGACGGCTCACCCCGGTGCAGCGCGTCGGCGTGCGCGGCGACATTGAGTCCGTCGCTGAGAGTGGCTCCCGCAGCCAATTTCGCGACGAGCCCGGCCTCGGCCTCTTTGACCGCCGCGGCGTCGTCGAGCAGCGTCTCGATGCGGTCCGGGGCGACCACGATGACGCCCTCCTCGTCGGCGAGGATCAGATCACCGGGCACCACCGGCACGCCGCCGCAGGTCACCGGGATCTGCAACTCGCCGAGTTCGGTTGTGCTGCCTGCCATCGGGGTGACGAAGCGGCTGTAGATCGGCAGCGGGCAGGACCGGACGTAGGCGATATCGCGGTACCCGCCGTCGACGACGATGCCACCGAGCTGACGGACGAGCGCACCCCGCGCGAACAGCTCACCGGCGAAGGCGATCTCGCTGCCGCCGCCGTCGACGACCAGCACATCGCCGGGCGCCGCGGCCTCGATCGCCCGGAGCACCGCGAAGAAGTCGCCGGTGCATCGGACCGTGAACGCGGGACCGAAGATCCGCACGCCGCCCGAGCGCGGCCGAATCGCACTGTCCAGCACCCGCGTCGATTTGTCGGCATCACACAGCGCGGTGGTATCGACGGCACGGAATTTCTCGACAAGCTGGTCGGCCGGCATCGGTACCGCCCCTTCGAGGGTAGGAATATGCAATTGACCTGACCTTACCCCGGCCGGGACGCGGCTACGGAAACCCCAGTGGTTCTTGCATATTGATGGTGTAGACCTCCCCGAGATACCAGAACAAGACCCCGGTCGCGGGTTCCGCCTCGTCGACCACGCAATATTCGAGCCCGGTGAGCAGGATGGACCGTCGCTCGGTCAGGCACTGCACCGGCCCCCGCGTTTGGTCGTACATCCCCGCAACCGCGAACCGCTGTCCCGATATCGCAATTGTCTTGGGCCCGTTCCACAGCCAATCCGGCCTGCCGAAAACGTACCAGTAGCAACCGAACGCGAAAGTGGCGGCGACAATGACGGTAGCCAGCAATCCTCGGGCCATGTTCGCCATCTCGCACCTTTCCCCGGGTCATGGATTCGCGCAAACAACTGGTTCGAGACGACGCCGGGAGATCATACGACGGGCACCGGCGCGATCCGCGTCGCCGAACCGTCGCGCAGGTCGGATCGGCGTGCTGCGCCGGGTACGCGCGCTCAGCCCGGGGCGAAGGCGCGCAGCACCGCGTCGACCAGGGCGTCGGCGAACGCCGCGTCGAGCGGGCCGGAGCGCATCAGCCAGCGCTGGGTGATCGGCGCGTACAGCAGGTCGAGAATCAGCTCGAGGTCGGCGTCCGCCGGTAGCTGCCCCGCCTGCTGGGCGCTGCGCAGCCGATCCAGCTTCGCCGCTTTGATCGGCTGCTCCATCCGGTCCCGATAGGTCCGTGCCAGCTCCGGATCGTTGATGATCTCGAGGTTGAGCGCACGAATCGGGGCCTCGAACGCCGGGTCGGCGAACTCGGCGACCGTGGCGCGCAACACCGTTCGCAGATCCGCCGCCAGATCACCGGTGTCCGGCAACGCGATATCGCCGTCCGCGCCCTCGCTCAGCGCGGCCAGCGCGTCGAAAACCACCGCCCCTTTCGACGGCCACCACCGATAGATCGTCTGCTTCCCCACTCCCGCCCGCGCCGCGATCGCCTCGATCGACAACTTCCCGTACCCGACCTCCGAGATCAGCTCGTACGTCGCGGTCAGAATCGCACTCCGCGACCGCTCACTCCGCCGCCCCGGATCCGGCCCACCAGCTCCCGCCATCCCCCCACCCTACAGCGAAACGAGACGGTCCGTCTTGTTTTGGGCGTGCTCAGGACAGGGATTCGAGGGCGTTCTGCAGGCGGTCGAGGGCGGTGGCTATCCACGGGAGGGCGGTGGGGTCGGTGCTGGCCAGGGCTTGACGACGTTGGTCGGGGGTGCTGCCGTAGAGGAGGCTCGTCGCGGCGCGGAAGCGTAGTGCAGTGGGGGTGTCGCCGAAATGCGCGCCGGCCAGGACGCCGATGCCGAAATCGTCGAGCAGGTGATCGGCCAGGGCGACACCGGTTTCGATGCCGCGGCGCGACAGGGCGGGCCGGAGGCTTTCCAGATCCGGGTAGAGATAGAAGCCGGCCTGCGGTGCGCGGCAAGCGATTCCGGCCTTGGTGAAGATCGTGTGGGCGGTGGTGGCGACGGCGGCGTGCAGTCGCCGGCTGGCCACGATGCGCTCGGTCACCACTGTCGGCGCCTCGAAGACGAAGGTCGCCGCCGCCTGCATGGGGCCGGACAGGCAGGACCAGATTTCGCTGCCGAGGCCGCCGATCCGTTGCGCCAGTTGCTGTCCGGCGCGATTGGGTGGCGTGCGAAGGTATCCGATACGCCAGCCGCCGAGAGCCATCGACTTGCTCAGGCCGCCGGTCACGATGGTGCGCTGCGGCAACAGCAGAGCCGGACTGCACGATGTCGCAGGGTCATACGCGAGATCACGATAGATCTCGTCGCAGAGGATCGTCAGCCCGTGCCGATCGGCGATCTCGCACACCCGCCCCATGATGGCCGCGCCGGCCACCGTTCCCGTGGGATTGTCCGGCACGGTCAGGATGAGTATCCGCGGATCGGCGCCCTCGGCACGGGCGCTCGCGAGCGCCGCCTCGAGCAGGTCGGGGTCCGGCACACCACCCACCTCGCGGGGAATCGGCACCCCGATGGCACGCTTGCCGATCACCCCGATCTGCGCCGGATAGCTCACCCACGACGGAATCGGCAGCACGACATCGCCGGGCAGCACCGCGAGCGCGGCGAACAGCAACGCCTTGCTCCCCGGCGCGAGCAGCACCTGCTCGGGACTCGTCGGCAGCCCGCCTCGCGAGAGATACCCTGCGGCGGCCGTCCGCGCGGGCATGGTCCCGGCCACGGGCGTATACGAATTCGCCGTCGCCCCTTCGGCCAGTGCCGCAGCGACTTCCGGCAGTACCGGCAGACCGGCTTCGCCGAACCCGAGGTGCAGGATGTCGTCGCCGGCCGCCCGCCGGGCATTGATCTTCTCGTTCAGGGCCAACGTGGCGGAGGGCGCAACGATCGCGTCCATCAGGCGTCCGCGATGGGCAGTCGGTATTCCCGGCGCACGCTGGTGCCGAGTTTGCCGATGTGCGCGCCGTAGATGTGGATCGAAATCACCGTTGTCGTACCGGTATTGCGTACCAGATGGATATCTCCGGGCGGCGCGAAACCCACCGCCGTGCCTGCCGCATTGGTCGCATCGGCCACCACTACCAGCCGTGCGCTCGGTCCCGCACCGCGCAGCTCGTACCGCTGTTCGGTCTCGGTGCCCTCGTAAACGCCTGCGACGCACCAGGCCACGTGATCATGGATCGGGGTCTGCTGTCCCGGCCGCCAGACGATGGCCACCACGGAGAAGCTGCCGTCGTCCTCGGTGTGCACCAGGTGCTGCCGGTACCGCTGGGGATCACCCTCACAGTACTGCTCGGGCAGCAGACCCGGCTGCCGCAAGAAGGGCTCGAGCCGTTCGGCGACGAGCCGGGCCGCCTCGGCGGGTGGGCGTTCGAGCAGCACGACTTCCCTTACCGCGCAGACGAGATCGGCGAGCTGTGGCGTGCTGGGTGCGGCTGTGCTGGTCGTCATACGGACCAGGATGCGACCGGCGGACCGGTGCGGTCCACTTAGACAATTTTGCCGATACCAAAGGATCACTTATGGATGGAACAGGGCCGCACACAACAGGTTTCATGTCAGAGTCATCGCGTTGGCGGCACACTGGATGGCTTCCATCATCAGCTGAGTGACCGGGATCTTCTGATGACCGGACAGCGTGTACGCCGCCACGGTGCGCGAGTCCGCGGGAATCACCGGGCGGCTGATCACCTTCGGATGCCGGATGAACGACTGCACCATGCTCGGCATCACCGCGACCCCCGTGCCCTCCGCCACCAGGCTCTGCACCGCGAGATTGTCGTCGGTGGTGAAATCGATGTGCGGTTCGAAACCCGCGGTCGCACACGATTCGATGAAATGGCTTCGGCAGCGCACACATCCCGCGATCCAGCGTTCTTCGGCCAGCTGCGCCAGCTCGACCGTGCGACGCCGGGCCAGCGCGTGCCCGCGCGGCAGCAGCACGATCAGCGGGTCGTCGAGCAGCGAAACCTTGTACAGGTCATCGAATTCCGGCTGTTCACCCGCGTCATAGGTGAACGCGAGGGTGATATCGCAGTCGCCGCGCCGCAACGCCTCCACCGATTCGGGCGGCTCCGCATCGAACATCTCGATCCGGATGCCCGGATGCCGCGATTTGATCGAGGCCACCGCCGACGGAACGAGCGTCGCGCACGCACTGGGGAACGCACAGACCCGGACTCGCCCGGACTTGAGCCGGGTGATCGCCGTCATCTGCTGCTGCGCCGCCGAGATCGTGCCGAGAATCCCGGCCGCGTGCCTGGCCAGGATCTCGCCCGCGTCGGTCAGCCGCAAACCCCGCCCGACCCGGACGAACAGCGGCGTGCCCACCGAGCGTTCGAGCGCCTTCATCTGCTGGCTGATCGCGGGCTGCGTGTAACCGAGATGCCGCGCCGCCGCAGCGAATGAACCGGTCCGTACGACCTCGTCGAAAACCCGAATGTGCCGTGAGTCGAACATGGCCAAGAATAAGCATCGCTTTGCCCCCCAGAGCAATCCATGCAGGCCGGCCGCTACGACCTCGCTCTCATCGCAGCCAGGCCGAAGTAGCCGAGCACACCGAACGCGGGAGCGACCCACCACGGCCACGCCGGGTACGGCCAAGCACCGCTACTGCCGAACGCTTGTGGCAGTTCGGCTTTCATCGCAGGCTCCGATCGTGCGGTGACTGTTCCCACGTCCATGGTGGCAACCGTCACCGCACCTCGGTATCAGCCGTTCAGCCGACCCTTACGGAGCGATCCGGTGGCACAACCAGGCGAGCGAGAGGGGGTAGCGGTAGTCGATCCCGCCGTGCCCCGCGTCGAACAGCTCGAACTGGATGATGTCCGCGGGCACGTCGGCGGCGAGCAACGCGGCGCGGAACGCCTGCCCGCCGATGTCGAGGTACCACTCGTCCCTGGTGCCGCCATCGATCCAGATCCCACGCAGACCCCGCAGGGCCTCAGCGTATTTCGGGACCATGCGGACGGGATCCCAGTCCAGCCAACGCTCCCACGCCGCGGCGTCGAGCACCCCCGTCACCGGATCGAAAGGCAGATCCACCGTGCCGTCTTCGCGCGCGGAGAAGCAGGCCGACACACCCAGCAAGCCGAGCAGGTCGTCGTCCTCCGGTTTGGTGAAGGCGACGCGGGACCGGAAGTCGTCCCACCAGCGTTGGATGTCCCCGTCATAGGCGCGCAGATGCCGCACCGCCTTGGCGAACTCCGGGATATAGCAGAACTCGTAGAGCGCGTCGCCGGCATGGGTGGCCAACGCGCCGAACAGATCCGGCCGCAGCATCGGCGTGATCATCGCGCCGAAGCCACCGCTCGACTTGCCCGTGATGGCCCGATGCGCCGCGCTCGGCAAGGTCCGATAGTGGGCGTCGACCCACGGCACCACTTCGTCGCACAGGTAGGTGTGGTACTTGCCGGTGCCGGGCGAGTCGACGAATTGGCTACCGCCGTAAGCGGTCCAGGCGTCGACGAACACCACGATGGCCGGTGGCGCCGCGCCGTCGGCGAACACCCGGTCGGCCGTCTCCGGGAACGGCCGCCGGAACGGCTGCCGGTTGCGCCACATGGTGACGTCTCCCGTATAACCCTGGATCACATAGACCGCTGGATAACGCCGCTGCGGCTCGTCGTCGTAACCCGGTGGCAGATAGACCAGCACCGGCCGCTCATGCGGGTCACCCAGCGGATTCCCTTGCAACACAGTGCTGTTGATCACCGATTCATCGATTCGTCCGGCCAGCTCAGTGGACCACGGCAGCATTCGACCTCCCAATGGAATACCTGCGTTACTTCCGATCAGAACCGTACTGCCGCCGCCGCACGAGCACACCGCAACGCGGAAACCAGTGGCAGTACGCCACTTCAGCGGCGCGGGCGAAGTCGGTTGGCGGCCGCCAGCACCGGCCCGCCCGCCACCGTGACGGCCGCGCCCAGCCGGGTGTCGGTGGCCAAGATCCACCGCACCGTTTTCATCGCCATGATCAGTACTTCGCTGCCGCGCAGCCGCATGCCCGCCTCGAAATCGCTGACCGCCACAGCCAGGTGCACAGTCCCGGCGGCAACCGCACCGAGTTGCTCGACCAGGCTCGCGGCATCGCGAATGGCCGCTCCGGCACCCATCCCGGCTGTCGGCGGCGTCGCGTGCACGGCGTCGCCGAGCGCCGTGATCGGCCCGGCCGGCCACGGCGCGAGGTCCCGCGCCCGCGTCGACGCCGCGTTGAACCGGAACGCGGCGACACTATCCGGATCAGCACGG
This sequence comes from Nocardia brasiliensis IFM 10847, assembly GCF_000710915.1. Classification (GTDB taxonomy): domain Bacteria; phylum Actinomycetota; class Actinomycetes; order Mycobacteriales; family Mycobacteriaceae; genus Nocardia; species Nocardia brasiliensis_A. Next base: position 4,641 of record NZ_BAUA01000015.1, on the reverse strand, counting down.
GCCACGACCTCGAGCGTCCGCTCACACCACCCGTGGCGCCGGAACCGGTCCAGCAGCGCGGTCCGCACCGCGACACCACGCGCGTTCCGGATCGAGTCGGTGGCCGCCGACTCGGGAAACATCGCTCCCCAGATGTAGGTCGGCCCCGTCGTGATCGCGGCCCGAAGCTCTGAAGCGTCTAGTACGGCATTGCCCACCGGATCGAGATAGCCGACGTAGAGCGCCGAACCGCGCGGCCCCACCGCCAGCCCGGAGCGCGGTCCGAGCCGGAGCTGTTCAGCGGCACCGAGGTCAGCTACCGAGGTCCGTCCGGAAAAGCCGATGACACCGGCTGGCGAGTTCGTGGGGCGACCGGCGAGCCGGCCGGCCACCAGCGAGTGCGCGCCGTCCGCACCGACCAGCAGGTCGCCCGCGACCGGCGGCTCGTCGGCGAAATTCGCCAGCGGTCTGCCGTCCGCACCGAGACCGACCCCGGTGACGGATCGGCCCAGCCGCAGGTCCGCGCCGACCGCGTCGGCCAGTACCGTCCGCAAGGTGATGCGGTCGATGTCCACGCTCGGGTCGTCGCCGAGATCCCGGCCGTGGCCGAGCAACCGCCCACGCCGGTCCCACATCGCGTCTCGTTCGCGCAGCCGCAGCGCCGAAGCCGACGCCAGCACGCGCTCGAAGACCTCCGGCGCGACCAAGCCGCGCAGCGCCGCCTGCGCCCTGCCGTCCAGCGTGATGTGATAGCCGCCGGTCGCCGCCACATCGGTATCCCGTTCGTAGACAACCACTTCGAACCCATTCCTCCGCAGACCGGCGGCCAGCGCCAACCCACCGATCCCGCCGCCCACGACGATGATGCGCATCCTGTTTCCGCTCCTCTACCTGCTGCCGGGCAACCTCGGAACCGACGATCTCACCGGTACCGGCCATCGAGTGGCCACAATGGTGCGGTGGCCGATACCTCCCGGCGCGCACTGCGCCTGCTGTCCCTGCTCGCGGCCCGCCGCCGGTGGTCGCTGGACGAACTGGTCGCGCAACTCGACGTCAGCGCACGCACCGTCCGGCGCGATATCGAAACCCTCCGATCACTCGACTACCCGATCACGACCGTGCGCGGTCCCGCGGGCGGCTACGAATTGGGCAGCGGCCACACGTTGCCGCCGCTACTGTTCGACGACGAGCAGGCCTTGGCCGTCGCGGTCGCGCTACAGACCGCGCCGAGCACGGTTTTCGGCCTCGGTGCCGACGCCGCTCGGGCACTGAAGACACTCGAACAGGTGATGCCCAACCGCCTGCGCACCGCGATGGAGTCGCTGAAACTCACCAGACTTCAGAACTATTGGGAATTTCCGGCCCCGCCCATCGCCGCTGATGCGCTGAAAGTCGTCGGCAGCGCGGTTCGCACACACCACCTGCTGGTCGTCGAAGCGCTACGCCCCGACGGCTCGCGCCCGCACCCCCGCGACCGAGACTTCACGCCCCCGCGTCGTATCGAGCCACATCATCTCGTGGTCTGGGCCGGCCGGTGGTACCTCGTCGCCTACCACCCCGCCGACAGCACCTGGCGCGTACACCGCGTCGACCGACTCCACCTGCGCACACCCCCCGGCCTCTCCTTCACCCCCAGAGAGCTCCCCGGCAACGACGTCGCCCACTTCGTCATGACCAGCCACAACCGCGGCGACACCCCCGCCACCTGGGAATGCCTCGGATCCGCGCGCCTCGACCTGCCCGCCGAAACCGTAGCCCGTTGGGCGCCGGGCGGTTCCGTCGTCGAACACCTCGACCCCCGCCACTGCCGCCTCACCCTCGGCGCATGGTCCTGGGCAGGTATCGCCGGCATCCTCGCCACCTTCGACACCGAACTCAGCGAGGTGGAGCCGCCGGAGTTGGTCGCAGCGTGTCAGCGGCTTGCGCAGCGGTGGAGGGCGATTGGGACCTAGTCTGGTCATCCACCCGCCCACGAGCGGACATGTTACGTGGTTCCGGGATCACCGCCGCCGCGCCGCTTGTCATAAGCATTACGCAGCGCACCTCCGGCCAACTTCGCCACCCGCTGCGCCTGCTGCCCCCGATCCGACGCGATCACCTGCCGCACCGCCGCACCGGTGCGACGACCGGCCTGCTGACCCAGCGCCACCACCCGCTGCGCCTGTTCGGATTCCCGCACCTGCCGGACGCGCTCGTCCTCGGCAAGCCGAGCCGCACTATCCTTGGCCGTAGCAGCGGCCCCCTGCGCCTTATCCAAACCTGTTCGCGCACTACGCATCCCGCGCTGCACAGCCGCACTGTCCCGGGCCGTCTCCCACGATCGCCGATACAGACCCGCCCGCACCACCGCAGTGCCGCAAAGCCGGTCGATCACCGAACGCCGCTTCCCTGTAAACGTCGGAACTGCATTGGCGATCAACACTCCGACCGCGATGAGCCACAACACCAGCGAGAGTGCGAACTTCCCTGCCAGCAAGGCAAAGCAGGCTACGGAGTACAACCCGACTCACCCTACTGTCCAGGCATCAACGTGACCTCTTATCACCTCGAGCCAACGCGATCAGCCGAGCTAAAGTACGTCGGCATGTCCGTGACGACGGCACCAACTCACCAGATACCTAGCGTGCAGGCCACACCAGCGATATACCGTAGCTAAGGTCAATGAGAGATCTGGGTCATGCTCACCTCGAAGGCGGATTATCGGACCCAAGTAAGTACTGGCCACCTTGTTGGCCGTGTTGACACCTACTTGAGCTGCCCGCGCGAGCGAAATCGCATCACTGGCACGACCGGCTGCGATGGCACCAGCAAGACGGCCGGCAGTTTCCCCACGTTGCCCTCGGAACAACTCGAACAATGGCGGCGGGTCGGCGTCCGGGCGTTCTTGCAGCATGCTGCGACCAATCGCGGCTTCGCGAACCGCACTCAGCAACGAAGGTACACCGTTCGACTTCTGATAGAGCCCCACGACCTGTGGGTGTCGCGCCGCTTCTTGCAGGAATTCTTCCTCTAGCGAGACCCCCTGGGCGGCAACTACAACCGGCGCCAGCCGGTCAGTCGCGATAAGCATGTTCACCACGTCGAGGCCGTCGAAAGCGAACTCAAGACCAGGGTTGTTCCATACGAGATCACTGACGACAACATCGAACCGAACCGTGTCAGCGATCGCTTCGTGTAGAGATTTCGGCTCGGTTGCCACGAACACCGCCGCGTCCGGCGCCAACTGAGACAGCGCCAGTGCGACGGCCTCCCCCGCAGGGGACGCTACAAGAATCCTCATACCACCAGCCATCACTCAATATTGCCCGACCCTAGCCCAGTAAGCAACATCTTGCTCAGATCTTCGTGTCTAAGGCTAAATCGTGCTCATCGATAGTGCAGATGGGTTACTAGTTGCCCTCTCAGTTGCTCCCCAGGTGATGGCAAGCGGCTGAGACTGTGCGAAAATCGCACTATGGGCGCGGACTTTAAGTGGGCCGAGATCGGCGATCGCGTACGCGAGAGTCGACTCGCTGCTGGCATGTCGCAAGGTGACCTTGCGCAACAGATCGGCCTGGAGCGTAGCAAAGTCGCCAAAATCGAGTCAGGCTCACGCCAGATAAATGCGATAGAGTTGACCCGTTTGGCGTCCGCCCTCCGAGTGCCTCTGAGCCATTTTCTATATCCACAGCCGCAGGTCGTATCGCAACGAGCTCACCTGGTGGATGATACCAACTCGGATACCGCGCGTCGAACTTATCAAATGCTGTCGAAGCTGTCCGCCTGGCTGAGAGATGTACGACAGCTGATAGATCTCGGCGTGCTCGAGCCTCCCCGCTTGCTTTCCTACACTAATGCAACGCTGAACGCCCAGGCCGGTCGTCACGCTGCACAATGGGCCCGCAACGAACTTCAGCTCGGGCACTCACCGATCGAAACTCTCATGAAGACTTGCGAAGGCGCTGGTCAGTTCGTTTTGGTTGTCGATTTACCAGGCGAGGGGGCTTCTCTCATTGACGACGATGTGGCGGTCGCTGTCGTCAGCGGACAACTGGAGCCAGGCCGCCGCCGAACGACAGCAGCCCATGAGCTGGGACATCTCGTGCTCGGAGACGAATACTCAAGCGATCTCGGAGTCGCCGCGTCACGCAGCGAACGCGAAGAAGTAATCGAATCATTCGCAGCGGAACTATTACTGCCCGTTGCCGCAATAAAATACGCACCCGAGTCCATACATCTACGCGATTACATCATCAAACTGGCAGCAACGTATCGGACGTCATGGTCCCTGGCCGTACGTCAGGCGTCAGTCGCTGGACTGATCTCCCCTGACGAGGTGTGGCGCTGGTCTGCGCAACCACCGACGCGCGCAGAGTTGATGGAAGCTGTCGGATGGGCACCGCAGCCAGACCTCGAACAGGTAAGGGTACCTCCGAGCTTTGCGCATGCAGTGGTGAAGGCGTGGAAAGAGGACCTCATCACTACAGCTCGCGCAGTAGAACTGATGCATGGCCAAGTAAAGGCGGAGGACCTTGGCGATCAACCGGATTGCGAGATTGAGCCGTGACAAACCGCTCTTTCAGCTTAGTGTTTGACGCCATGTGTTTGAATCACTTCGCCTTGATTGACCGGCTGGATGTCCTTAGAGAACTACTGACAGCACATAACTGTTACACAACAGAA
>NZ_BAUA01000016.1 GCF_000710915.1 Nocardia brasiliensis IFM 10847 | reverse complement strand
CCGGCCCACCCGGCGGCGCACAAGGACCGGATGTGTGCAGTCGCCACACCGGCGCTCACGGTGGTCGACGGAGCGGTCGACGGCCTCCTCGACACCGAGTGCGTGCCGGTGGACCAGCTGCTGACCGCGGCGTCGGCGCTGCCCGGTACCCCGCTCGAGCTCGACATCGACCCGGCGGCAACGGCTTTCGTCTTGTTCACGTCGGGCTCGACCGGCGCGCCCAAGGGCGTGGTGATCGCCCATCGGGGCATCGCCAGGGTCGCCCGGCATCTCACCGGATTCACGCCGGGTCCGCAGGATCGTTTCCTGCAACTCGCGCAGCCCGCGTTCGCGGCGTCGACCACCGATATCTGGACCTGCCTGCTGCGCGGCGGCAGGCTCAGGGTTGCGCCGCAGGAGATGCCGCCGCTCGGCGAGCTGGCCGAACTCGTAGCGCGCGAACGGATCACGGTGCTCAACCTGTCCGTCGGCTTGTTCAACCTGCTCGTGGAACATCATCCGCAGAGCCTGACCGGGGTGCGTACGGTGATCGTGAGCGGTGACTTCCCGGCCGCGTCGCACGTCGAGCGCGCCCTGGCGGTCGTGGGCGGCGAGGTGCTCAATGCCTTCGGGTGCACCGAGAATTCCGCGCTGACCGCGGTACACAAGATCACGGCCGCGGATCTGGCCGCGGCCGAGATACCGGTCGGCCGCCCCATGCCCACGGTCGAGCTGTCGGTGCGGGACGAGGCCCTGAACGAATGCCCGCCCGGGACGATCGGCGAGCTGTGCATCGCGGGCGACGGCGTCGCGTCGGGGTATCTCGGCGACCCCGAACTCACGGCGCGAAAGTTCGTCCGGCACGACGGTATTCGGCTGTTGCGGACCGGCGATCTGGCCAAGCTGACCGAGCGCGGCGAGATCGTGCTCGCCGGCCGTACCGACCAGATGGTGAAGGTGCGCGGGTTCCGGGTGGAACCGCGCCATGTCGAACTCACCGCCGAGGAGTTCCCCGGCGTGCAGCAGGCGGTGGCACAGGCGGTACCGAGCGGTGGCGCGGCCGGGCAGCTCGCGCTGTGGTGCGTGCCCGCGCTCGGCGCCGAACTGTCCGAGCTCGAGCTCACCGCCCACCTGCGCGAGCGACTGCCCGATTACATGGTGCCGTCGAAAGTTCTGACGCTGGAGGCGTTTCCGCGCAACACGAACGGCAAGATCGACCGCAAGCGCCTGTCGTCGCTGCTCGCGGAGCAGCCGGCGGGCGACGCCGACGATGCCGAGACCGGCACGTCCGCGCAGGGCGAGCCGCCGGATCGAATTGCCGCGGTGGTGCGCTCGGCATTGGCCGACGTCACGAAGACGGCGGAACTCGGGCTGGACGCGGGCCTGCTGCACAGTGGTGTCACGTCACTGCAATTGATCGACCTCGGGGCACGGCTCGAGGACGTGCTGGGTGTCGCGTTGGCGCCCGACGAGATGGTCGGTGCCGGCACCGTGCGCGGCGTCGCCGACCTGATTCGCACCAAGCGAGCGCGAGGCTGACATGACGGCTTGCAATGAGTTCACGACGGTCGAGGCGCGGCGCTTGCCCGCCTCGCCGGCTCAGCCCGGGATGTGGTTCGCCAGCGTCTACGGCGCCGATCCCACGGCCTACAGCCAGCCCCTGGTGCTGTGCGTGCCGCTGCGGTTGGCGCACGAGGTGCTCGTGCGGGCCCTCGGTGTGGTCCATCGGGACCATACCGCCCTGCGCACGACCTTCGAGATGGCCGACGACGGCGATCTGCGGCAGGTGGTGCACGGCGAGCTGGCCCCGGCGGTCGACGTTCTGGACTACCCGGGCGGCGACCCCGAGGAATGGGTGGCCGAGCAGGTGGCCCGAGTAGCCGCAACCGAATTCGATCTGCGCGACGGTCCGCTCGCGCGGGTGCGGCACCTGCGCTGGCGCGCCGAAGGTCGCAGTGTGCTGGTGTTCAACATCCATCACACCGTGTTCGACGGGCTGTCCTGGAAGCCGTACCTCAGGCAGCTGGAAGACACCTATACCGCGCTGACGCAGGGCCGGGAACCGTCTCGGCAGGAACGGCGGCAGTCGATCGAGTCCTACGCGCGCTGGTCCGATCTGTGCGCCGACGCCGAGGCGCTGCGGCACTGGCACGCGAAGCTGGCGAACGCGCCCGCGGCGCCGCCCCTGGGTCTGCCTGGCGAGGGCGAGGCCCGGCAGGTGACGCGGCAGCTGATCCTGGACGACGACGTGTCCGGGCGGGTGCGCGCGTTCTGTGCCGACGAGGGCGTGACCACCAGCATGTTCTTCGTCGCGCTGTGCTTCGTGCTGCTGCACCGGCAGACCCGGCGCGACGATCTGCTCCTGGGTCTCCCGGTCTCGGTGCGCGGCGCCGGTGACGCGCAGGTGCTCGGGCATCTCACCAACACCGTGGTGCTCCGGCACCGACTGGACCGTGCCGCCACCGCCCGTGACGTGCTGGCGGCCGTGAAAAAGGAAGTGTTGGAAGCGCTTCGGTATCGGCACACGCCGTTGGCGACGGTGCTCGGCGAGTTGCGCGCGGGCCACCAGGACGGCGCCGAAGACCTGTTCAACGCGATGATCACGGTGATGCCGGCGGCCGCGCGGCGGTTGGATCTGCCCACCTGGGGCGTGCAGACCTGGGAACACGCGCCGGGCGGGGCCAAGTACGACATGGCGATGCTGGTCGACGAGACGGCGGACCGTTTCACCGTGGTCGTGGAGCACCGCACCGCCGCACCGGAGGGTGCACGGTTCACCGAGTACCTGGCGCAGCGAGTGGCAACGCTGGTGGACAGCGTGCTGGCCGACCCCGATACCGAGGTGACGGCGTTGCGCTGGATCGGGGCGGACGAAGAACGGGCGATCACCGAAGTGTGTGCCCGTCGTGGTGCTGCGCCCGCCCTCGGTACCGAGCTGACCGCCGATCTCTTCGCGGCGAGCGCGGCTGCCGCGGCGGCGGATCCGGCGGTGCGTGCGGACGGTACGGAGATCTCGTACGCCGAATTGGCCGGGCGTGCAGACGTAGTCGCGGAGTCGCTGGCCGCCAGGGGAATTCGCGACGGTAAGCCGGTCGCGGTGCTGCTGCGTTCGGGGCTGGACCTGGTGGCCACGATCATCGGCGTGCTGCGCGCGGGCGGCAGCTACGTGACGCTCGATCCGGACCAACCGGGGGAGCGCCTGAGCTTCGCCCTGCGCGACTGCGGCGCAACGATTCTGTTGCGGGCCGGCGACGCAGGCGCTGCGGAGGTCGAACTCCCCACCGGCATCGAGGTGCTCGACTACGTCGACATCGACGGTGCCGCAGCGACATTCGACGAGCCGCGCAAGACGCCGGAGGACACGGCCTACATCGTGTACACCTCCGGTTCCACCGGCCGTCCCAAAGGCGTGCGATTGCCGGAGATCACGCTGGCCAACCTGGTGCACAACCAAGCTCTCTTCTCATCCAACCGGGCGCTGCGCACGTTGCAGTACATGCCGCCCGCGTTCGACGTGTTCGCCCTCGAGATGTTCGGAACCTTGTGCGCGGGTGGCACTCTGGTCGTTGCGCCGGCGGCGGCGCGCACCGATTTCGCGGCGCTGGCCGAGCTGTTGGCGCGGGAGCGGATCGAGCGGGTGTACCTGCCGTACGTGTCGCTGCGCGAGCTGGCCGCGGTGCTGCGGTCCGCGACGGTGTCGCTACCGGAGCTGCGCGAGGTGTACGTGACCGGAGAGCGGCTGGTGGTGACCGAGGACGTGCGGGCGATGTTCCGGCGGCACCCGGCGGCCCGGCTGATCAACGCGTACGGCCCGTCCGAGGCACACCTGTGCAGCTGGGACGAACTGCCCGCCGATCCCGGCGCCTGGCCCACCATCCCGTCGATCGGCCGGGTGGTCGCGGGCGTCGACGCCTACGTGCTCGACGAGTCCGGCACGATCGGCACGGCGCAGCGGGCCCCGTTCGGTCTCGAGGGTGAACTATGCGTTGCGGGTCCGGTGGTTTCGCCCGGATACCTCGGTCTGCCGGACAAGACGCGCGCGGCCATGGTGCCGGATCCGTTCGTCGCCGGGCAGCGGATGTATCGCACCGGGGACGTGGTGGTGCTGGCCCCGGACGGGCAGTTGCACTACCGCGGCCGCAAGGACGACCAGGTCAAGATCCGCGGGTATCGCGTCGAACCGGGCGAGATCGAGGCCGCGCTGGAACGCGAACTGGCGGTGGAGGCGGCCGCGGTTCTGGTCGTGCCCGCGGGCGGCGACCGCGCGCTGCACGCGTTCGTGCAGAGCGATACGGAGCCGCCGCCGGACTGGCGTGCGCGCGTCGGTGCGGCGCTGCCCGACTACATGATTCCGCGCCGGCTCACCAGGGTCGACGCGATGCCCGTCACCGCGAACGGCAAGACCGACCGGCGGGCACTGACGGCGCTGTGTGCTCCCGACGAGTGCGGTCCCGCCGAGTCGAACGGGCCGCACTCGGCAGGGTCCGGATCGGCCGAGGCCGAATGGACCGGCACCGAGCGGGTGCTCGCGCAGCTGTGGGCCGAGGTGCTCGGCGAGCGGCCCGCGCACCCGGACGCCGACTTCTTCGTGCTCGGCGGTCATTCGTTGCTCGCCGCGCGCCTGCATCGAATGGTCAAGCGGCGCTTCGACACCGACGTCGGGCTCGCGGCGCTGCTGAGCACGCCGACACCGCGCGGGATGGCGCACATCCTCGCCGACCGCACGGCGGCGGCCGGCCCGGATCTGCGCGCGGAAGCCGAATTGCGCGAGTTCGTGGTCGGTCCCCGGCAGGAGCCGGCCGACGGCACGGTATTCCTCACCGGCGCAACCGGATTCCTCGGCAGTCACCTGCTGGACGAATTGCAGCGAACCGGCCATCACGTACGGTGCCTGGTCCGCGCGGACAGCGTCGAGGAGGGGCGGGAACGGCTGCGCCGCGCCTTCCGGAAATTCGCGCTCGATCCGTCCGGGCTCGACGAGGTCGACATCTGCCTCGGCGATCTCGACCAGCCGCGATTCGGCCTGGGCAACGGCTACGAATGGCAGGCGCGCGATATCGCGCAGGTCTATCACGCTGCGGCACACATCAATTTCGTCGTGCCGTACCACACGGTCAAGCGCACGAACGTGGACGGACTACGCCACCTGCTGGACTTCTGCGCGGTCAACGCCACGCCGCTGCGCCTGATCTCGACGATGGGCGTCTTCCCGCCCGATACCGGCACCGGTCCGATCGGCGAGGAGACGGTGCCAGGCGACCCGGCCTCGCTGGGCATCGGGTACTCCCAGAGCAAGTGGGTCGGTGAGCAATTGGCGCTGCGGGCACGCGCGGCCGGACTGCCGGTCACCGTGCACCGGGTCGGCCGCATCGCCGGACACCGCCGGACCGGTGCGTGCCGGCACGACGACTTTTTCTGGTTGCAGATGAAGGGTTTCGCGCTGCTCGGCCGCTACCCGGACGATATCGTCGACGCCCCCGCGGTGGACCTGTTGCCGGTGGACTACGTGGCGCGCGCGATCATCCAGCTGTCGGAGGGCAAGCCGGACAACGAGACCTGGCATCTGTACCACCCGGACGGGTTGGACTGGCCGACCATCCTGGAAACCCTACGCGCGCAGGGGTATTCGATAGCGCCGACCAGCGGCGCCGAGTGGATGGGTGCGCTGGAACAAGAGGTGGGCGACAGCGACGACCAACGGCAGGGTCTCGGTCCGCTGGTGCCGCTCATGCGGGAGGGCGTGATGCGGCTCGGCACGCACACCTTCGACAACGAGAAGTCCAGGCGCGCACTGGCCGACGTCGGTTGCCCGTATCCGCAGGCGGACACCGGCTGGATCCATCGGATGTTCGAGTACTTCCGCGCGGTCGGGGCCGTGGCGCCGCCCGACGGGCCGGATACGGCAGGAGAGCACAATGACTGAACTGGAAATGCACTCGGTGGTGATCGTCGGCGCGGGCCCGGTCGGGTGCGCGCTGGCCACCCTGCTGCGGCAACAAGGCTTGCAGGTGGACGTTTTCGAGCGGGGCACCGAGTCCGCGGGCACCGGGTCCGGGCACTCGTTCAATCTGACGCTCACCTCGCGCGGGCTCGACTGCCTGCCGCGCACGGTCAAACGCCGGCTGTACTTGCAGGGCACGGTGCTGGCCAAGCGGATCATCCATCACCGCGACGGCGCGATCTCCACCCAGCCGTACGGGACGCTCTACAACCATCACCTGTTGTCCATTCCGCGTGCAGTGTTGCAGGATCTGCTGCGCGACCAGGCGCTGCGGGCAGGCGCGCGGATCCACTACGGCCTGGAGTGCGTCGAGGTCGACACCGGTCGGGCCGCCGCGCTGCTGCGCGACCGAGACGGCAGTTCGGCGTGGGTCGAGGGCGATCTACTGGTGGGCTGCGACGGTGCGCACAGCGCGGTGCGCGATGCGATCGTCGCGGCGCATCCCGCGGATATGTGGGTGACCCGCGATACCATCGCGCACGGCTACGCCGAGATCACCATGGACTACGGGGACGCCGATCCCACGGGCATGCACCTGTGGCCGCGCGGCGACCACTTCCTGCAAGCCCAGCCCAACCGGGACCGGACCTTTACGACCAGCCTGTTCAAGCCGCTGACGGAAAGCGATGGGTGCAGGCACTTTTCGGAGCTGTCCTCGGCCGCGGCGATCAGCGACTACTGCGCGACGCAGTTCCCGGACGTGTTCGGCCGGATGGCCGAGGTGGGTTCGGAGCTGGCGAGCCGCAGCCCGGGCCGGCTCCGCATCATCAGCTGCGCGCCCTATCACCACCGCCGCGCGGTGCTGGTCGGCGATGCCGCGCACGCCGTGGTCCCGTTCTTCGGGCAGGGCATCAACTGCAGTTTCGAGGACGCGGCCACGCTGGCGAATCTGGTGGAGAAGATCCAGGCGGCCGTCCGCTACGAGGGCGGCACCTTGGCGACCGTCGCCGAGGTCGTCGCCGACGAATACAGCGATGTACGGGTGAAGGCGGGCCATGCGCTCGCGGAACTCTCGCTGCGGAACCTCGAAGAGTTGTCCGACCACGTGAACAACCCGGCGTTCCTGGAACGTCGCGCACTGGAACGACGGCTGCACGAACTGCGCCCCGACCTGTTCACTCCGCTGTATCAGTTGGTGGCCTTCACACACATGCCCTACGACGCGGCGCAACGCGCGCATCGAGAAACGAGCGAGGTACTGGACGCACTGTGCGACGGCCGTGATCCGCGCACCGAGCAGGACGCGATCATCGACGAATTCCTCGGCTCGGCCCGGGGCAGGTTCGGTGCGCACGAGCGACGTACGGGCTGAGTAGGCCGGGGCGGACAGCGTGCGTCAGCCCGCGGTGCCGCCCGCATTGGCCGCCTCGACGGCCGGTGCGGGCTTGTCACGGGTCGCTTCGTCGTTGAACCGGAAACCGATGCCGTGCACCGTGACGATCCAGTCCGCGGAACCGAGCTTCTTGCGGATGCTGCTCAAATGGGTGTCGATGGTGCGGCTGGCCAGCGAGGTCACCTCGGCGTCCACCTCGTCGTACCCCCAGACCCGTTGTAGCAGTTCGGCTCTGGTGAAGACCCGCTGCGGTTCGGTGGCGAGCAGGCGGAGCAGTTCGAATTCCTTGCGGGTCAGCTCGATGAGCCGATTGTCGACGCGGACCTCCCGCAGGGCCGAGTCGATCTCCAACTGGCCGACGATCAGCGCGGGCTGCGACATCATGTGAACCCGGCGCAGCAGACCGCGCAGCCGTGCCATGAGTTCGCGGCTGTGGTAAGGCTTCACGATGCAGTCGTCGCACCCGGCTTCGAGGGCGAGGACCTGATCGAGTTCGTCGAGCGAGGAGGCGAAGGCGATGATCGGAATATCGCTGGCGGCGCGGATCTCCCGGCACAGCGTGAGTCCGTCGAAATCGGTGAAGTCGAGATCGATGAGCACCACATCGAAATCGGCGTAGGTGGCGAGCGTGGCGGCCCCCGTCGAGATCGGCTCGGGCACGAACCCGTGCCGTTCGAGGTCTTTGACGGTGTCGTCGACCCCCGCGCAATCCGACACGATCAACAAGCGCGGATGCAGCAACGCGCTACTCCTTCCAGGTGTTGCCATCAAGTGAAAGACGTGAGTTCGAGCAGAACTCGTATGGACGACTCCAGCGCGTAGTTCATCGAGCCGCCGTTGGGTTCGAATGCCGTGTGCTCGCCTGCGAAATGTATTCGTCCTTCCGGTGTCCGGGTGTGTGCCATCAGCTCGCCGTGTTCCAGTTCGGGCAGCACGTAGGCGCCCCCGATATAGGGTTCGTTGTCCCATGCCACGGAGGTGCCCAGTTCGAAGTGGTCCCGGGCCCCCGGCAGGATCGACTCCAGTTCGTGCAGCGCGAAATTCACCCGCTCGCCTTCGCTCATGTTCGCCGCCGCCTGCGCGGGCCAGCCGGTGAGCCAGCATTCGAGGATCTTGCGGGGGCCCGGTAGTCCGGGTGTACCGTCGCGTACGGTGCCGAGCGGGGTGTCCGTGGACAGCATCAGCCGTTTCTCCGGCCAGAATCGGTCGCGCATCTGCAAGAAGATGCGCAGCACCGACGAGTAACGCAGCCGGCGCATGGCCGAATGTTTCGCCGCGGACAGGCGCGCCATAGAAAGATTGATCCGGCGCAAGCTGGTGAAGGGGACGGTGACGATCACCCGGTCGGCGCGCAGCGTCTGCAGCCGGTTGTGATCGACGAAGCTCACCTGCGCCTCGTGGTCGGTCTGGCTGATCCGCACGACCGGTTTGCGATAGTGGATGCGGTCTTTGATCTGGTCGGCGAGTGCGTGCGCGAGCCGGTCGGTGCCGCCCTCGATTTTGTACCAGCGCGCGTCCGCGGTGGTGAACGAGCGGGGGCCGGATTCGTAGCGGGCCCATGCCATGGCCGAGGCGGATTCCAGTTCGCCGCCACGCATTTCCAGGAACATAGGTTCCATCAGATCGATCGCGGCGGCCGACGCTCCCCGATCCTCGAGTACCCGGCGCACGGAAATACGGTCGAGTTCCTGTAGCCGCGGGGCCGGGGTCCAGCCGAGTTCCGCTATCTCGGGGCAGATGTCGGCATTGGGCTTCGTGACATATTCGGCGATCAGATCGGCGACCGTGCGATTTCGCTCGTGCGAATACAGGCCCAATACTTCGGCGTGGTCGTCCAGGTTGTCGGGGCGTATTCTGGTGCCATGGCGGTAATAACTGAAATCGGTGTCGACGAGATCGCTCGGCTCCGTTTTCAGGCCCAGTGCCCGAAGATAATGCATGGTGTAGTGGCAGTGCTCGGTCACCGTCATCGCGCCTGCTTCGGTGCGCAGACCGTCATCGAAGGGATCGCGCAGGGTACGGGTGCGGCCACCGGGCCGATCGCTCGCCTCGAGGACGGTGACTCGAGTTCCGTTGCGCGCCAATTCATTTGCTGCCGCCAGGCCGGACAATCCGGCGCCGACGATGATGACGGAGCCGGGGGGTTCGTGAAGCGGGAGGCCCTCGTCGAAGGTGCGCCTGACGTCTTCCTGGGTAAGCCTCAGCACTGCGATCCTTCCGGCGAACTGCCACTGATTTCCGCCGGGCTCGCTGACGTTATTGATGAAGCTACTTCATCGACAGGTCATAGCGTCGACGAAAATCAAGCGTCCGCATCCAAGCTATAATCCTTTTGCGAATGAAATTATCGTATCAACGCGCCCGAAGTGGTGCAAACAAGTTTCAGTTGCCGCAATTTAACTCGGCGGGTGCGTTGTGCACCTCACTGGCGGGACGTTGTTTGCTTGCCATGTTGTGACCGTTGTCACATTCTGTACCTGTTTGAAGCGTGTCAACTCTCCGGCGAATGGGATCGAAATCGTCGTACTTACCGGTGTTTTCACTGGCCATCGGCGATACGCCTGGTCTGTCGTCGGTCATCTGACAGGCGATAGTTGAAGGTGAGGCTAATCGTGGGCGAACGCTTGACCGCGGTGGCGGGCAGTGGTAGCCGACCGGTCAGCGTGCTGAGCCGGGTGCCAAGGGATCCGCGCTCGTGTTGTGCGAGGAGGCAAGGAAATCCGGGCTTTCGTCCATCAACTGCCGCGCGGGTGAACGATAGCTGGCTGGATCGCACGGCTCGGGCACCGCGGGTATTGACCGTCGTGCGTTCGCATTTCGGTGTCGGCTCTGGTGGCATCGGCTGGATTGAATTGTTGTGTCCGGCTTTTCGCCGGAGCGGTTTTCCCCGCGGAACGATCGGAGTATTACGGCCCGCGAATGTGGTGTAGGGGATTCGCCTGCGGTCTTCGGGAAGGCCTGGGGTGTGCGGGCTTTCAGGTCGATGCGGGTCCGGGTCGCCGCCTCCGTTCGGTCGTCACGGTTGGTGCGCGACGTTCGGGTGCCACCGTTGACACTCCGATCTGGCCAATCACGCGGAGCCGCAACGCTTCCGATCGGATCGCTTCCTCGACGGCGACGCCACCCCCGTGAACCTGGCTGCCGTTCGGCGGCGGCATACGCCGCCGCCGCGGCGCGCGCCTCACACTCAGGGAATGCGCCGTACTGCGCACCGGCCTCACCCGCTCCCAGCTGGCACCCCCCGGCGCACCGGAGCTCGGCCGCGTCCGCACCATCACCAACGTCCGGCCCGCGGCGCGCGCCTCACGCTGACAGCCCTCACCGACCGCTGGCGAGTGGCTCCCGCGCAGATTTGAGCGTCGCGCGCGCGTGTCAGCTGAAAGACACGCGCGCGCGACGCAAACCTATGCGCGGCAGCCGCCCTTGGTGTATGGATCGAGCCCCTGGAACAGAGGTGACGCCTGTCGATCGGACGCTTCGTGACCGAGGCGGACGCATGCGTGGCGTTCGACCGAAATGGTGTGGTTGCGCCGCGCGCCGGTGGGTACTTCCGGGGCAGCACAAGGAGGTTCACCATGATGGCCATAGCCGCCGCAGTCGCGTTCGGACTCGCACTGCTGCTCGACCTGACCGATGCCACCCTCGGCGACACGATCACCGCGGGCACCCTGGTGACCCTCGGCTTCCTCTTGATCGCTCTGCACCTAGCCGGTGTCGGCACCGGCACCCGCTCCTTCCGCTTCCGCCGCGCGCGCCGGTAGTCGGGCTGTCGCCTCCGCACCGTCGGCAAGGTGGGCGTCTCGGTCTCTGCGTCAGGAAGTTCGGGACGGCAGCGGCTCGGCGCTGGCGCAATGAGGTTTTCGCCTGCGTGGGCGCGGGATTCGGTTCGGTCAGTGGCTCGTCGTTGACGCGGTGAGCGTCGCTGTCGCCGTGCGAGGTTGTTCGGGACGGCAGTGGCCCGGCGCTGGCCAGGTGAGCTTCTTCGCCTGTGCGGCGCGGGATTCGGTACGGTCAGTGGCTCGTCGTTGACGCAGTGGGCTGCCTCGTCGGCGTGGGTGCGGGGTCCGGGCACCGGCGATGGTCTCGCCTGCCTGCGTTACCTGATGCTCGTGTTGATCGGTTCGGCGTCACGGCCGCGCCGCGCATGGGTTTCGGCACCGGCGGCGGTTCGCTGGTGCGGTGAGCTCCGCCGCTGCGCGAGCGGGTTCGGCACCGGACAGGCTTCGTCCTCGGCGGAGGTGGATGCTCGGGTGGCGGCCGCGGCCGATCGGATGCGCGGGCGTGTGGCGCGGTGCGCAGCGAGGTGTCTGCATCGCGGGCTGCAGCTGCTCGCGGAGCCGCGCGGAGTACTCCCATGCGCTCGGTCGGGCGTGAACCGGCTCGGCGAACTCATCGATCGGGCGGGGTGCTGGGCAGTACCATCGGAGTCGTTCGCAGGCTGGTCGAGTTCGATGCTCGAAGGAGCGGTGCGTGGTCCGGGTACACAGAAAATATGGTCCGGTGCGGGTCACCGTATCGAAGACCGGGTTCGGATACAGCGCGGGTGGGGGTCCGCTACGGGTGACCAAGCGGGCCGACGGGCGGGTGACCCGAACGGTTCGAATACCGAGGACGGGAATCTCGGACACCAGAGTGATCGGGGCGCGGCGCATTCGTGGCCGGAATCCGTGGCCGCGTGCCGCACTCGCGAGTAGGTCGGCACCTCGCATCACGGACGGACGCGTCCTTTTGCAGGTGCTCGCCGGGATTTGCGGTGTCGTCGCACTCCTGCTGCTGGTGCAAGGGTTGATCGCAGGGGCGCTCGCGCTTGTCGTCACCGCCGCGTTCTTCGTTTTCTGTGCGCGCATCGCCGGGGAACAGTCCACCGCTGAGCAGACATCACCCGCCCCGGTGTGGAATGTGCCGCCGGGCTGGTACCACCCGCCTTCGGGTGGTCGGCTGCTGTACTGGTGGGACGGGCAGGCGTGGACCGAACACACCAAACCGGCACCCGACCCCGGACAGCCCCGGCCCTGACCCGTCGCGCGGTTCACTGAGCAGACCAAGTCCTCGACCTCGGCACGGTTGTCCGCGAAAGTGACCCGATGCCGCTGATGGATATGCCCCCGACGCCACCCGGCGTCCACGCGCAGGTCGAACACGTATCCGAAATCGATTCCGGCGCCGGCCCAGTGATCCTCCCGTCCTCGTATACGAAAACCGCTCGCGGGCAAGGTGATTTACCCGCAACGC
>NZ_BAUA01000017.1 GCF_000710915.1 Nocardia brasiliensis IFM 10847 | reverse complement strand
CGTGCGCTCCGGGTACACGCTCTCCGGCTCCCCAGAAATGGGAACCGACCCGCAATCCCCAGCCCAGCGTGGTGCCAGGGCGGATGCGCTCGGACTGCCAGCAGATCCCGGACGGGTTCACCAAGGAACAAGCCGACAAAGCCGAAACGATGGAAGCCGCCCTCGCCGCAGGCCCGCAGCAACGCTCGGCACGCGTCGCCGAGGGATGCCAGGTGTATTGGCCTGCGCCGTATGAGGTGTGCGGGGCGATCCGCGACAAATACAACGAACTCGGCGGACCCAACAGCTTCCTGCTGTACCCGACCTCCAACGAGCTCACCAATCCCGACGGCGTCGGCAAACGCTCCACCTTCCAGAACGGGCCCATCTACTGGTCCCCCGCCGGCGGCGCGCACCCGGTGGTCAACCACTTCTTCGCCGCCTGGCAACGCAACGGCTGGGAAGGCGGAGTCCTGGGCTATCCGACCTCCGACGAGATCGTCAACCCCGACAACATCGGCCGCCGCCAATACTTCCAAGGCGGCACCATCTACTGGAAACTCAACGAGGCCTACTACGTCGCCGGCGCGATCCGCGACAAATGGGGCGAAACCGGTTGGGAAGGCGG
>NZ_BAUA01000018.1 GCF_000710915.1 Nocardia brasiliensis IFM 10847 | reverse complement strand
ACTCCTATGTGTCGGCCGAATACCCGCCGCTGCCGACGAATATCTGGGCGGCGGCATCGCTTTTCGGCGAGAGCGAATTCGCCCGGCGGGCGCTCGGCGCGGGGACCGTGCAGAACCTGTGCCAGGTGGCGCGCAGCGAGGCCGCGGCGAGCCAGCGAGAAGTGACCGAATGGGAGCGCGCGCGGTATCTGGACTCGGTGTAAGCGAGGGCGCTCCGACCTTTTCGATCGGCAGGAAGTAGGAGATACCCGTGTGTGGTGTGGTCGGATTCATTGACAGCGGATTACGGAAAGACCAGCGGCTGGACCTGGTGCGACGGGGTATCCGGGCGATCGCGCATCGCGGTCCGGACGAAGTGGGCCTCTACGACAGCGCCGATTTCACCCTCGGCACCGTCCGGCTCTCGGTCATCGACCCCAGGCTCGGTCAGCAGCCCATGGTCACGCCGGACCAGCGGTACATCGCCGGATTCAACGGCGAGGTGTTCAACTATCTCGAACTGCGCAGCGAACTGGAGGGTTACGGCGTTCGCTTCCGGACGAACTCCGATACCGAGGTGCTGCTGCATTCCTTCGCCTACTGGGGCCTCGACGCGCTTTCCCGATTGAACGGCCAATACGGCTTCGTGTTCTACGACAAGTGGGAACGGACCTTGATCCTGGGGCGGGACCGTTTCGGCGAGCGGCCGATGTTCTACACCGAGCAGGACGGCACCTTCTATTTCGCGTCCGAGATAAAGGGACTGTTCGCGTTTCCGCGGGTGCCGCGCGAGCTGGCCGCGGACAAGGTGCGGCGCGCGATGCGGTACTGGAGTCCGGTCCCCGGCGAGACCTGTTTCACCGGCATCGACGCGATCCCGCCCGGGCACATCCTCACCGTCCGGGACGGGCAGGCGGAGCTGTCGAAGTACTACCACGGCATCGCGCGCCAGGACGCCGTCGCGCCGCCGAAGTCCTTCGAGGAGGCGAAAAGCGGGCTGCGGGAGGTGATCCGGGACTCGGTGCGGCTGCGGCTGCGCGGCGACTACCCGCTGGGCACCTACATCAGCGGCGGCATCGACTCGGCCGTCATCTCCTCGGTGATGAGCGAGCTGATCGGGGAGCCGCTCACCACGTTCTCCATCGACGCGGCGGACAGTCCGGTGGACGAGTCGCCGTACCAGCAGGCCATGGTGGACCGGTTGGGCAGCAGGCACACCCGGATACCGGTGTCGCGCGCACAGGTCCGGGAGCGGTTCCCGCACGTCGTGCGGCAGTGCGAGCAACCGTTGCATTTCACCGCGCCGGTGGCCTACGGCGTGATGGCCGAACACGTGGGGCTGGCCGGGGTGCGCATCATCCTCGGCGGCGAGGGCGCCGACGAACTGTTCGCCGGTTACGACGTGGCCAAAGAGGCGACCATCCTCGAACGGTGTTTGCGCGGTGGGTCTTTCGCGGGCGCGGCCGAGGAACTGGAGCTGGCGCTCAATGATATGCGCTACAGCGACGCCACCAATGCCGCCGCGATCCTTCGGTTCTACGCCGACCGCGCGGACCGTGACTTCACCCTCGGCGCGCACCTGCGGCGCTTCGAAACCGAGCCGGTCGATCAGCTGATCACCGCGGCCGGCGACGTCTACGACGACCACGCGGTGCTGCTGCGCCGGTTGCGGACCGAGTTCCCCGACTTCGACCAGCGGCCCGCGATCGACCGATCGATGCTCGTGGACATGCACACTTTCCTGATCGGCTACGGGATGACGTGCCTGGGTGACCGGGCCGGCACAGGTTACGGCGTCGAAGGCCGCTACCCGTTCATGGACTCGCATGTGGTGGAGTACGCGGCGGCGTTGCCGGTCGACTGGAAACTGAACGGCGCGCGGGCGAAACACATTCTGCGCGAAGCCTATTCCGATCGGCTGCCGCACGGCATCGTCAACCGCCCGAAGTTCGGGATGCGACTGCCCGGCGCGGAGGCGCTGCTGCCCGATGGCGACGACTGGGTGGCCGCGGTGCTGAGCCCGGCCTCGATCAAACGGGTCGGATTCCTGGTGCCCGAGGCGGTGGACCGGCTGGTCGACCGGGTGACCGGATCGCAGTCGCCCCGGGTGCCGTATCCGTTCGGCGACGCCTATGTGCACCTGCTCAGCGTGCTGCTGATGGAGGAGTTCCTGATCCACGACTTCCAGGTGCCCGAGGTCGACATCGACCGCATCATGATGCGCGACATCGACGGGGACCACGACCCGGTGGGCACGGCCGCGCGCTGACGCCAGCCAAGAGAGGATCCATCATGTCCCATGTCGACCTGGTCGACGATGTGCGAGAGGTCGGGACGGCGGTCCTGGAAGCCCTTGTCGCGCATGTCGAATCCGTTCGGGCCGGTTCGGGCGAGGTCGTCTCGGCGGCCGATATCGATACGGTGTCCAAGCGGCTCGAGCTGCGCCGGTGGGTGGAGGAAGGGGGCATGACCCTGCCCGAACTGCTCTCCTTCGTCACCACCTACAGCGATATCTCGGCCAGCCATCACCATCCGGGGTACATGGGGCATCAGATCGCGCCCTCGGATACCCCGGGGGTGGTCGCCGACCTGCTGCAAGCGGTGACCAACAACATTCCTCTGGTGTACGAGCTGGCACCGGCCGCCGCGGCGGTGGACCGGTCGGTGTGCCGCTGGATGCTCGACCACGTCGGCTGGGGCGCGACCGGCCTCGGCGCCATCACCAACGGCGGCACGCTGGGCAATCTGACCGCGCTGCTCGCGGCCCGCTCCCATGCCGACGCGACCGCGTGGCAGCGGGGAACGCCGGGCGATCTCGTCATCCTGGCGCCCGCCACGAGTCACTACTCGGTGCGAAAAGCGGCCGCTGTCATGGGGTTAGGGGTGAACGGCGTCTACCCGCTGCGCACCGACGCGCTGGGCCGCATCGATCCGGCGGGTCTGGCGCCGGCGCTGGCCGACGTGCGTGCCCAGGGCCTGCGGCCCGTCGCGGTGGTGGCCAACGGCTGTGCCACCGGGACGGGTCTGTACGACCCGATCGCGGAGGTGGCGCAGTTCTGCGAGGCCAACGGACTGTGGCTGCACATGGACGGCGCGCACGGTGCGGCCGCGCTGCTCTCGCCACGGCTGCGCGGTCTGCTCGCCGGCCTCGAACGCGCGGACTCCACGGTGTGGGACGGGCACAAGATGCTGCGCACCTCGGCCCTGTGCACCGGGGTGCTGTTCCGCGAAAAGCGTTATCTCGACACGATGTTCAAACAAGACGCGAGCTACCTGTACCGGCCCGAAGCCGAAGACGTCGATCCCGGGCAGTACACCTTCGAGACCTCCAAGGCGCCGCTCGGTCTGAAGATCTTGCTCACCCTGGCCTATCGCGGTGAGGCGTCGTTGCGCTCCTACGTCGAGCGGCAGTACGCTCTGGCCACCGAGCTGTGGGAGCTCATTCAGGAACGGCCTGATTTCACCGCGCCGTATCGGCCGCAGAGCAACATCCTCTGCTTCCGCTACGAACCGTGCGGCGACCGGCAGCTCGAGCTGCGGGCGCGGCTGATCCAGGACGGCCGGTTCTACCTGTCGTCCTTCCAGCTGGGCGGTCGCCCGTACCTGCGGGCCTCACTCATGTCCCCGACCACCGACCGGCAGACGCTGCACGAGCTCCTGGAGGTGATCGCGAAGATCGCTGCCGTGTGATGTTCCGCTGTGGGACATGGCATCTCGTGCTCGCGTCTGGCCGAACCGGCTGTGGCCGCCTCCGGGTTGGCGGACACTGTAGAGAGGTCGTTCGAGTACGGGAGGGAGACACGTCATGGGTGAGCAGGGCGCGACCGTGCGGGTCGCGACGGCGCCGCATCGATTGCCGGTGCTGGGGCACCTGCTGTCGCTGCGGCGCGATCCGCTGGGCTTCATGGCGTCGCTGCCCGCGCACGGTGATCTGGTCCGGATCGGTCTGGGCCCGGTCACCGCCGTGGTGGTGTGCGACCCCGACCTGACCCAGCAGATGCTGCGGCAGGACCGCATCTTCGACAAGGGCGGCCCGCAGTTCGACCGCGGCCGCGAACTGGTCGGCCACGGCCTGGCCACCTGTCCGTACGCGATGCACCGGCGGCAGCGGCGGCTGTTGCAGCCCGCCTTCCACGCCGATCGGATCACCGGGTACGCGCCGATGATGACCTATCAGATCACCGAGATGGTCGATTCGTGGCGCGACGGCGAGGTGATCGACGTCAAAGCGCAACTGCACACTCTCGCCGCCAAAGTGACCGCGGCGACGCTGTTCGGGCAGGCGATGCCGGAATCCGATCAGCAGCGGCTGTTGCACGACGTGGAGGTGGTCTTCGCCGGCGTGATCCGGCAGGCGATGATGCCGGAACGGGTGCGCCGCTGGCCGGTGCTGGGCAATCGTGCCTGCCTGCGGGCCGCCGAAGAGGCGCGTGCCATCCTCGGTGAGCTGGTCGCCGCCCGGCGCGCCGAGGGCGTCGACCACGGCGATCTCTGTTCGGCCCTGGTGATGGCCCGGGACAACGACGGCGGGCAGTTGAGCGACGGCGAGATCGTCGATCAGGTGCTCACCTTCTTCTTCGCGGGCACCGACACCACCGCGACGGCGCTGGCGTGGGCGTTGATCCAGCTCGACCGGCATCCGGAGGTCGCGGCCCGGCTGCATGCCGAGGTCGACGCCGTCCTGGCGGGAGCCGCGGCGCGGCACGGGGACCTGCCGCGCCTGCCGTTCACCGGTCAGGTGATCGCCGAAACCCTGCGTTTGCGTCCGCCGGCCTGGTTGTCGACCCGCACGGTGACCGAGGACACCGAGCTCGGCGGTCACCCGCTGCCCGCGGGCAGCACGGTGATCTTCAGCTCGTACCTGATCCAGCACCGGCCCGACCTCTATCCGGACCCCGAGCGGTTCGACCCCGACCGTTTCGATCCGGCCCGGCCCGAGCCGCCGCGCGACGCGCAGTTGGCCTTCGCGGCGGGCGCGCGCAAATGCATCGGGGACCGGTACGCGCTGACCGAGGCCACCCTGGCGCTGGCCACCATCGCCACCCGCTGGCGATTGCGCAGCTTGCGCGGTACCGATATCCGGCCGACGCTCGCCGTGGTGCCCGAACCGCGGCGACTGCGGATGCGCGCGACCGCCCGCACGCCGCGCAGCGCGCGGGCCGAGGAGCCGGGGCAACTGGTCTGAGGGTTCGCCGAACCGTTGCGGCAGTGCTGATTCGCACGGCGCGACGCGTCAGCGGAACAGGCGCGGCAGATACTGCACCATGAGCGTGGACCAGGTGAGGTGGGTGAGCATCGGCGCCTGGATGCCGCCGGTGGCACGGCGTTGCAGACCGAACAGCGTGCCCATGACGACCGAGGCCAGCACCAGGGCCGGATTGCGGGTGGCGGCGGTGGTGCAGGCGTAGACGCCGGTGGCGGCGAGAACGGGATGGCGTCCGGCGACGGAGTAGACGGCACCGCGGAAGAAGATCTCCTCGGCGGCGCCGTTGGCCAGCGTGATCAGCAGTACGCGCGGTGTGGGTCCGCGTTCGGCGTAGCGCAGCACGCCGGTGATCGCTTTGCGCAGGAAGGGAATTCGCCGGGCGACCAATCCACAACCGTAGAAGACGGCGAAGGTGGCCGCACCGAGCGCGATGGGAACGAGCACGGGCGCGGGCCGCTCGCTTTCGGCGGGTGGGCGACCGCCCAGCGTCCAGGTCGCCGCGGTGGCGAGGGTGAGCCGGTAGAACCGCGCGGAATCGGGCTCGGCGGCGAACGAGGCGCCGAGCAGGCCGGTGCCCGCGAGGGCGACGACCGCGACCCGGCGACGGCGCGCGAGCAGATCGGCGGAATTCATGCGGCGCGTGCCGCTTTCGCGCGTTCCCCGAGCGCACGCAGGACGGCGGTGTCGTAGTCGAGCGGGTCGAACGGCACGAGTGTGCGAATGCTGTTGTCCCGCACCACCACCTCGTTGGTCATCGAGTCGACCAGGGCGCGGCCGGTGGCGGTGTCGACATCGGTCACCAGCGACAGCCACAGCGAGGATATCCGCGGCGAGAGCAGCGGCACCGGCACCACCAGCAGGGGGCGGCCTTCGATCTTGGCGACCCGGCGGAGCATGTCGAGATATTCGAGGACGTCGGGGCCGCCGATATCGAAGGTGCGTCCGGCGGTTTCGGGGTTGTCCAAGACCCCGACCAGGTAGCGCACCACGTCGTCGACGGCGATCGGCTGCGTGCGGGTGCGTACCCACCGCGGTGTGACCATTGCGGGCAGGTGCTCGACCAGTTGCCGGGTGATCTCCCAGGAGATGCCGCCGTGTCCGACGATGATTCCCGCGCGCAGCGTGGTCACCGGCACGCCCGCGGCGCCCAGCAGCCCCTCGACCTCGCGGCGGCTGCGCAGATGCGCGGACAGATCGTCGGTGTCGTCGCCGAGGCCGCCGAGATAGATGATCCGGCTCACCCCGGCGTCGGCGGCGGCGCGACCGAAGTTGCGTGCGGCCGCGGCATCGCGGCGTCGGAAGTCGGCTTCGGCCAGCGAGTGGACCAGGTAGTACGCGGCATCGCAGTCGCGCAGCGCCGTGCGCAAGGAATCGGGGTCGGCGACATCGCCGCCGATCGGTGTGCCGCTGCCGCGGTAGGACTCCGGATGCCGGGTCATGGCGCGGACGGAACGTCCGGTCGCCGCCAGTTCGGGGCACAGTCGCTGCCCGACGAAGCCGGTCGATCCGGCGACGAGCACGGTCATGGGCGCATCCTCTCCGTCGCGGTGGGTGGTGCCGGGGTGGTGAGCCGTTCTCCGCCAGGCTACTCGAGGCCGTGGGCAGACTCGCCGACCACAGTCGTTAGGGGGTGCGCCCCCGTCGTTGCAGGTGCGCGTCCGGGGCAGGCCGCGCTGATCGCGCGGGCCTCGTGCCCGTGGACCTGAGCCGGTGGCGTCTGGTGGGTCAGCAATCCGGCCCACAGGCCTGAGGTCGCGCCCGACAACGCCCGCCACCGATCGTATTCGGTAGCGGGCGAGCGGGTTTCGTCGTTCAGCGCAGGCCGAGGCGGCGGTACTCGAGGGCGGTGGCCACCGCGTAACCGCCGCCGCCGGCGATCGCGAGGACGGCGAAGAAGCCCGGCATGCCGACGAAGAGCGCGGCGGTCGAGACCATGGCGAGCCAGGCGCCGAGGCCGTAGTGCAGGACGTTGCGGCGTGCGGCGCCCTCGCCGAGGTAGAGCAGGCCGACAACGAGCCCGGAACCGGCCGGCCACAGGACCGATTGCAGCTCGGGCAGGCCCGCGGTGGCGGTGAGCCCGGTGATGGCCACGAACAGGGCCCCGAAGCCCACCGCCCAGGACAGTCCGAGGAGTTGCCCGGTCAGTACGTCGGGTTTGGCGGCGCCACGCTGGGCGCGTAGCGCGGCACGGGTGGCGCAGACGGTGCCGACCGCGAAGCCCATGCCCAACAGCGCGAGTGGCAGCCATGCGGGCAGTGTCAGCAGTGGATCGGCGCCTCGGGAGAGCGCGGCGGCACCGTGTCCCAGGATGTAGGCGAGTCCGAAACTGACGTAGGTGGACCGATTGTCGACGTCGCCGCTGCGGGCGAGGACGGGCGCGGGGGCGAGCGGGGCGGCGAGTTGTGCGGTGGTCATGACAGGAGCCTCCGAGATGAGAGTCGATGGGGGAACGAGAGCAGTGCGGTGGTCTGCGGCGTCAGCGGTGCGCATCCGGCACGATGACGACTTTGCCTGCGACGGTGTGTGATTCGGCGAGTGCCAGTGCCGCGGCCGCCTCGGACAGCGGGAACTCCGCGGCGATCTGCGGGGTCAGCGCGCCCTCTGCCAGCAGGCGGAACACCTGGGTGAGGTCCTCGCGCAGTTGCCTGCGGAAGATGTCGAGGCGACGCCGGCCCGCCCAGAGGTTGTAGAAGCGCGCGCTCTTGCCGTTGGGCAACAGGTTCCACAGCAGCAGGCGCGGAAACAGCTTCAGCACGGGCAGTTTCGGGTTGCCGTCCGCGTTCTTCGTCGCCGCGGTGCCGTAGGAGACGAGCGTGCCGCCGCGGCGCAGCAGCCGCCACGAATCGACCACGGTGGGACCGCCGACGTGATCGAAGACCGCGTCGACCCCGTCGGGCGCGATCTCCCTGATCCGGCGGTACATGTCCGGATCTCGGTAGTCGACCGGCGTCACGCCCTGCTCGCGCAGCGCGGCATGGTGGCGCGGGGCGGCGGTGCCGATCACGGTGATCCCGGCCTGCCGGGCCAGCTGCACGAGCGTGGAACCGACACCGCCGTTCGCGCCGAGCACGACAATCGTTGCGCCGGTGCGGACCTGGGCCGTCCGGTGCAGCAGTTGCCAAGCTGTCAGGCCGTTGACGACCACTGTTTCCGCAGCGGCCGGGGTCACCCCGTCCGGCACCGGGACCAGATCCGCGGCGTCC
Source organism: Nocardia brasiliensis IFM 10847 (assembly GCF_000710915.1). GTDB lineage: Bacteria > Actinomycetota > Actinomycetes > Mycobacteriales > Mycobacteriaceae > Nocardia > Nocardia brasiliensis_A. Next base: position 3,959 of record NZ_BAUA01000018.1, on the reverse strand, counting down.
AGTACGAGGGCGCTCGACCAGGCGCCGACCTTGGTGACGGCGGCGAAACGGCCACCGATCAATCCGGTGTCGACGCCCGGACCGGTCGCGGTGACCGTGCCGACCACGTCGTAGCCCGGCACGAAGGGGAACGGCGGTTGGTCGAAGTACTTGCCGCGGCGCATCTGCTGTTCGGCGAACGAGACGCCGGTCGCCTCCATGCCCAGGACTACCTGACCGGCGGCGGGCGTCGGCAGGTCGCGGCTGGTGACCTGCAGGCCATCGGGCTCGACCCTGTCCGGCAGGACGATCGCCGTGATGGTGGCGGTGCTGTTGTTCATTGGTGTGTCCGATCCGGTCCGGTTGAGATAACAGGCGTAAGGCTACGGGTGTTAGGCGATGTTGCGCAAGGGCTAACGGCCGTAAGTTTTGCTCTGTAAGGTTTCAGTCATGAACGAGAACGACAGTGCGCCGCACACCCGCGTGCGCAACCCGCGGGGCGAGGGCGCGCGGTTGCGGGACGAGATCGTGGCGGCGGCCGTCGCGCTGCTCGACGAAATGGGCGACGACAGGGCACTGACCCTGCGGTCGGTGGCGCGGCGGGCCGGGATCGCGGCGCCCTCGATCTATCGACACTTTCCGCACCGATCGGCGATCGTGCCCGCGGTCGTGCACGATGCCTTCGCGCAGTTGGACGCGCAATTGCGAGCGGCCGTGTGGGCCGCTGGGGACTCGCCCCGGGATCGTTTGGCCGCAGTGTGTTTCGGCTACCTGGAGTTCGCCCATGCGCGTCCGGGGCGCTACCGCACCATGTTCGGCGGCGGCTGGGTGCCCGACCGCGACGACGGCTCTGTCTCCGAGGACGAAATGTCAGTCCTGGGGCAGTCGAGCCTGCGACTGCTCGCGGCCGCCCTCGCCGATTGTGTTGCCGCGGGCCAGGGCCGGAGCGCGGACCCGGCCGTGGACGCGGTGGCGCTCTGGCTCGCGTTGCACGGCCTCGCGCATCAGCGCGCGGTCGCGCCGTCCTTCCCATGGCCCGCGGAGATCGTCGACCGCCTCGTCAGCCCCCTCGCGCACCTGACCACTCCGTGAGTGTGGGCCATGCCTTGGCCTGCCTGCCGGGTCTGTGGTTCGACGGGTGCGGCCCCTCGGACGACGCCACCCCTCCTCGACGCGCTACTCCCGAACGACGCCCCGATCACTCATCGGCGCTGCCTTGGCCAGTGTGTGGATGTGGAATGGCGTTGTCCCCTGGAATTCGGGCCCTTGCCATCCAGTCTGCGAGAGCACCCCTAGCGGTCAAGATTTTGGCTAGTCCTGGTCGCGTAGCTGGACACCGCCGGCGCCAGGAGTGCTGAGGAACTCGGTGCGCAGACGGTCGAGGAGTTCGGGGTAGTCCGGCCCGAATGTGAATGCGGCGCAGCGCACGGCTTCGAATGCGGTGCGGAGCGGTTCGAGTTCTCCGGCAGCGTATGCGTAGGTCTTCGCTGCTTGCTGCTGGGCGATGACATCGAAGTATCCCGGCAAACCCGGGACTACGGTCAGTTCGATATCAGGGTTTGTCATCAGACGATGATCGATCAGCGAGGCATTGTCGAAGTCTGCTGGCGGGGCTGTGCCGTGCTCGAGCGCGTCGAGCGCGGCACGGAAGTCGGCGTGGCGGGAAAGTCCTGCTCGATCGAACGCAGCTCGGGCGCACCACCGGGCGAGCGCCCGCTGCCTGTCGATGGACAGCTCGGCAATCTCGTCGACCAGGTCTCGATCGAGATCGGCCACGCTGGAGGCGGTCATTCGCAGGTCGCGGTCGGCTGCTATCGGCCCGGTTGGCGGTCGCCCACCCCATGTGCCGCGCAACGCGAATACGGCTTGGGCTTCGGGGCTGTCCATCTCGGCGGTGGTCACGCGTCCGTTCGCGTTGTAAACCCGGACTCGCTCATAGTCCAGTTCCGGGATACGTTTGCCAGCGGCCGCCTCGGATTGCCTGGGATGCACGATATCGATGTGACCGACAGGCTCGGATGACGGGGTGAGCTGGATCAGGTAGGTCTCGCTGGGTTCGGTGACGTCGAGGTCGTGGTTGAGGTCGCGTCCGCGGGCATGGACACGGATGCGGTAGCGTCCGGGCGGGACGGGGGTGAATTGTTCGGCGACGTGTCCGTCGAGGCTGATCACCAGCAGTTCCTCGGCGGACTCGATCACTGTTTCCTCGACGGTGTCCCAGTCGGCGAGCTCGACGCCGTTTTCGGCGGTGGTGTCGAGGGTGAGAGTGACTGGGCCGTAGGCGATCCCGGCTTGCACGGCGATGAACCCGGGGCCGGTCCAGATCAGGTCGGATTCGGCGGTGATATCGGTGGGGTCGGTCGCGGTGGCGGTGAGCAGGAACTGGTGGTGATCGACACCCACCACACCGGTTAGTGCCATCGTCGGCTGAACCTTTCTTTCCGCTTGGTCAGGAGCCTTTGACGTAGAAACGATCACCGTCCAGAACTCGGTTCTTGGCATAGAACCACGACAGAATCCCGCCGCCACGCCTGTTTTCTCCGCTGGACAGCATGCACATGCTGAACCCAGTGGAATCGTAGTGGCCAACCGGGAGCGGTACTCGACTTACCCAGGTCGGCATCGTGGTCTCGCACGGAGTGCCCAGATAGGTCCGCGCCGGGCCGCCGCTTGCACCACCTTGGTTGGTGGAGGCGAAGGGGTATTCGTCGCAGTCGTTACCGGCGGGGCGGGGTCGGGGGACGCGGTTGCAGGAAATGTTGCGGTTGTTCTGGATGAGAGTGTCGTCGGTGGTGCGGGTCATCGGGGTGGCGCCGGGTTTGCCGGGTAGTCCGCTGGCCTGGGCGTAGCCGACGTGTCGGGCCAGCGCACCGACGTTGCGGGTGGTGTAGTCCAGAATGGGTTCGGCGCCGGGCACGATGCAGCCGCTGGTGTTGCGGGTGCCGGCGGCTTGGTCGCAGCGCACGCTCGGGGCGACAGCGGCTTTGGTGGTGACCGGGGTGGCTTCGGGGTGGGTGAAGGTGAATTCGGCGAACCCGGTGGTGCGTGAGATCGCTCCCGCGGCGACGGTGGCGGTGAGGGTGTAGTCGCGGCTGTAGGTGGACTCGCTTACAGGCCGTGGTGGTTCGGAGTTGTTGAACGTGTGCGTGCAGGAGGTGTCGGAGCTGCAGTACACCGACATCGCGTACTGAGCGGCGGTGGCTTTGTCTTTGGCTTCGACGACATGCAAGACGGTGCGGGCTTTCCAAGTGGTGGAGTTCCAGGTGGTTTGGAGCTGGTTCTCCTGCACTACCGACAGTGTGCCGATGATGATTTCGGGTTGTTTGCGATCGGCCATCCCGATCACTCCGTCACGCCACATGCACTGATAGGAGCGATCCCCAGCCCACTGTCGGCGGGGCAGGTCCTTGCAATAAGGCTTGTCGAGTTTACTGGTCCAGGCTGGGGCCAGCGCGCGTGGCTGCGGTGCTGTGGTGTCGTCGGGGCGGCACCACACATACGGAGACTGGCCTTGTCCCGAATCGGGGACTAGTTGCGAGCACAATGGCAACTCGTCCAAGTCGATTGCGCCAGAACCCTGTTCAGGTGCTCCGGTCCTGGGCGCGGCCGGTTGCGGCGCGTCGGTGTAGCCGGGGCCGCTCACCTTGACCCGGTCGTCGTCACCGCAACCGGGGCAGTTGGCGTCATCGATGTAGTCCTCCTGCCAGTCGATGTCGTCGCCGGTCGCGGTGGTCGGCCAGCCGATCGTGCCGTATTGGAAATCCTGATCGAAAGCCTGCCCGCGCCTGCGTTGATCGGAGACCGGATACCCGTACGGGCCCTGCTCGAAGTTCGTCAACTGCCACTTGGTCAGAATGCCGCCCGAAACCGGGTGTGCTCCCGTCGACGGTGACCAATAGACCACGCCCTTCTCGAAGCGGTTGAACCTGCCCTGACCGTCTGCGGTCTTGGTTTCATCACTGACCGGGTAGCCGAGATAG
>NZ_BAUA01000019.1 GCF_000710915.1 Nocardia brasiliensis IFM 10847 | reverse complement strand
TATGGCCTGCGCTACCAGCTCGCACAGCAGAATCCGAAGCGGCAGGTGTACGTCGACGAGCGCCTCGACGCCCAATTACGCCGCTCCTACCGCAACGCCTTCTCCGACGCCGCGGAAAGAGTGCGCGGCCGCCGGGTCGTGTTGTTCTATGTCGAGCGATCTCAGGGAGGTTTCGCCACGGCGGTCGACGCTGCGGTCATGCTGACCAATCGTGGCTATATCCCAGGGGATTCGTCGTATGAGGTGCAGATGGCAGATGCGCTCACCGCCGCGGGCCGCAGCTTTGTCAAACCGCTGACTTTTGATGCGGCGGCAGATCATGCGGTGACCTCAGCGGTCTTTCCGGACTTCGTGCTGACCGATGAAGCCGCTACCTACGTGGAGGTGTGGGGCCTATTCGGTCGAGTCGACTACGAACGACGAAAGGCTGAGAAGCTCGCGCACTACCAGCAGACTGCGGCGCGGTTGATCGAATGGACGGTGACCGAACCGATGCCAGCGCTTGGACGCGTGCCTGGCTGACCGGTTCCTCACCCCATCGGGTTATGGGCGCGAATCGTGGCAGCCACCTGGGCGTGAATTTCGTAGGCTTGGGTGGTTCGAATCCCGGCACTAACCGGTGCTGAGCAGCTTCGTGACCATAACGGTGTTGTCAGATCTCCACCGAACTGGTTTCCGCAGGTCACGTGCCTTTCTGTGTTCATGACACGTCATTTTCGGTATCGAGGTCTCGGTTGATGGACTCTAGGATCGCGTCCACGATCGGTCCGCTGCCATTGGAGAGGCGCCGGGTGCCGGTGCTGGTAAGTTCGGCTCCTGCGTCAAGGAGTTCGCTGCCGGTGAGAATGATTCGCCCGCGCCCGCGGTTGATGAACTCTCCGGCGTCCAGCACTGCCAGGTGCCCGTCGTCAAGGGCGAGCAGGGTGCTGTCCGGGTTTCTGAGTAGCAGTGCTGCGGCGTGCTGTCGGGTGATGCGAGGCAGGCGGGGCATGGGCCAACATCCGTTTCGTGGTCGAATCCGGGGACACCAGGTGGATCGGACGGTAACCGATATCAATTCCCAGACTACCGATCTTGGCAGCGTGGCCGAAGCTCTGAGTTCAGTTCGCCGACCACTCTATCCCCGCCAACTGACTTGCCGAATGAACGCTGGCCTCGTCACGCCGATAAGAACACGAGCCACACGGACGCTGCGGGCGCGTGCAACTCGTCCTCGGCAGCCGCGACAGCGGTACTGCGAAACCTTGGAGGCCTTGGCAACGACCCCCGTGGACTCCACTCACGCCGCGCTCAATCCGCGAGTCCGGCGACGGCCGCCGATCAGGGGTTCTGTCCCTCTACCGCGATGCTCGCGTGTCCGGTCGTTGTGGCGCAGGCTTGGGTGAACGGTGCGAAGTAGTTGTTCTCCGGCCAGCCATCCACGTCCGCGATCTGACCGTTGCGCCCCCACGTGTCGCCGCCGTTATCACTGACCAGGTCGATGTCCTCGGGAATGTCCCTGTATGAGGCGAACTTTCGCGATTGCGCGTCATTCATACGGTCCATCATCGTCGCCCCCGATGCCGGAGTGGGCGGAATCCGGGAAGCTAAGCATCCTGCGACCTGGCTAGTTCTTGGTGGCCAATGAGGTTTCGACGGCGTCGAAGATGTCGGCGTCGACTTGTTGCTGCCAGTCTGGGAGCTGGTTCCAGTCTGCGACGTAGGAGGGTTTCGGGTCGGGAAAGTGCTTGTAGATTTGCCCGATCCAGCAGAGGGCTACGAAGCGTCCGCGTTGTTCGCGGGTGAGTTTGCTGGTCGATCCGTCGGTGGCTTCGATGAATGCCGCGACTTGTGTGTAAACCGCTGTGGCGCTGGCTTGTTCCCACTCTGGCATCTGTTCCCAGGGTGCGATGTAGCCGGGTTTGGGTTCGCCTGGGTAGTGCTTGATGACGCCAGCGATCCAGGCGCTGCGGAAGATGCGTCCGCGGTCGGTGTCGTGCACGGTGTCTCCTTGGTTGATTCAGCGCAGTTGGAGGGCTGTGATTTGTTGACTGAGGTGATGGACGTGCTGATCGTGTTGGACTGGCTCGATGTGTCTGCGTAGGAGTTCGAGTCGGCGCCCGAGGTACCCGGAGTGGGTTCGGCGTGCGATATCGAGTGCGGCGTTGCCGTAGGTGACGAGTTGGAGCGGGTCGCGGCGCAGCGCACCGGCGGCGGCGAGATCGATCAGGACGCTTGCCCGACGTCGGGTCGAGAGGGGGCGGTCGAGAACCGACAACAGGAGGGGTTCAGCCTTGTCGGGACGTCCGAGCTGTACGTAGCAGGCGCCGAGCTCTTCGTCGAGGCGTGATCCATCGAACCGCAACCAGCCGGTATCGCTTGTACCAGCTATATCGAGTGCGGCTCGCGCGGCGTCGGTGGCGCGTTCGCAGTCCTGCGCTTGGCCGAGGCCGGCGAAGGCTTGGGCGAGTACCGAGTCGACCCAGTACCGCGTGGTCACGCTCGGGTCTCCTCGGCGGGCGAGTTCTCGCGCCGATTCGAGCAACGGGACCGCGGTTGCGAACGCGCGGTCGAAGAGGCTGATGTAGGCGTGTCGGGTCATCGCGCACGCCCACAGGTCCATCGCGCCTGCCTCTTTGCTGAATGCGGCAGCGGCGGTGTAGCAGTGCGATGCGGTCGCGAAGTCAGCGTTGTCCAGGAGGATCTCGCCGGCGAGCTGGAGAATCTCACTGGCGATTGCGTGCAGCGAGCGTCGCACGGATTCGTCATGAGGTCGGCGCAGCGCGCTGAGCACGGCGTCGAGGTGCTCGCGCACGGCGGGGAAGGTCTCGGCCTTGGTTACCGCTGTCGAATAGCGTTCCCACAGTGTGTGATTGATGTGTGCGTACTCGGAGGTTGTCGCGGTATCGACGCGGCTGGAACCGCCGGTCGCTGCCAGGATTCGGTCCCAATCCATCGGTGGTGCGACCAGCGTCGCGCTGGAGATGCTCAGCAGTCTCAGCAGCTCGCGGCGGTTCACGTCGTAGATCTCCATGGAGTAGCACGGTGTGGAGTGTCGATCAGGATCGTCGAGGTCGAGCTTAGGCGGTGTGGCCGGTGCTGCGGCACTGTCGTTGGTTTGTCGCAGTTCAGCGCACCGCAGATGGAACCGTTGTCGTTGATCGTCGCTCACCCGTGCCAGCGTCGTGTCCATGATCGCCGCGTTCACCGCTCGTAGCGTCAGCGTGCCACCACGGCGCTCCCATTTGCGCAGAGTGTCGAAGTGCACGCCTGTGATCCGGCAGAACCCGCGACGTGTTTCACGCAGTGCGTCGCGTAAGGCACGCACCTCGAGTCCTGTCCACGAAAGTTGCACACACATAGCGGTACTCACCCCTGTACCAGTTTGTGCGAGAAGCGTACCCCCTCGGTACCCCTGCAAGACCCACTAACGACCCTTCCGCAACAGCCTGGCGACTGCGACCGTTGAAGGACCGCAACGACGCAATGCCACATTAATCGCAAGTGCCACACCAGCACTCGACGGCAACGGCACGAAGTCGCGGCGCGGATGGGGCGTGTCGTTGCCGCGCCTGCAACTCGCCAGGTGGTCGCTGGGTTCCCGAGGGTCGGTTCGGGCTCCGCGCTCGAACGCCGCGCACTCACACGTGCGCCCCAGATGGTGCCTGTGCTCGAGGAGGAGATAAGAAGATGGTGCTGAAACAGCCTCTGTTACACGGGATCTTGCTGCTCGGTGGCAGCGGGAGCCGGATGCGTCCGGCTGTTGTCGGTAACAAGCATCTGATCCCGGTCGGTGGCCGCCCGCTGGCCGACTACGGCCTGGAATTGCTGATGTGCTGTGGTATCGAGAGGCTCAGCGCGGTCGCCGGGCCTGGCGACATCGAACATTTCCGCCGACTCTTCGATCGCGTCGCACCGGAAGTCTCGATCGACTACGTGGTTCAGCCTCATCCTCTGGGGACCGCTGATGCGTTGCAGCGCTGCGCTGACTCCGTCCAGCTTCCCTACGTCGCCACGTTGTGGGGCGACAACCTGTTCGAGTTCACGCCGGCCGAAACGGTGCAACGCTTTGTCGCAGATCCTGCTCCGGCCATGATCACTGTCGCCGAATCAGCCACCCCACAGCACTTCAGCACTGTCGCCATCGACGACGGCCGCGTCAGGGCAATCACCGACAAACCCGTACACGCCACGACAAATATCGTCTGCGCCGGATTGATGTTGTTCGAGACCGATGCCCTGTTCCGGTCGGTCCAGCACGTCGATCCGAACGCACGCGGCGAACGCGAAGCGATGGACGCCGTGCGCGGCTTCATGCGCGCAGGTGAGTTGCGCTTCGACCGGCTGACCGGGCGCTGGTTCGACGCCGCCGTCTCTCCCGCGTTTCTCCGCGAGGCCGAACTGTTCGCCCTCCGGCGAGGTTTCAACCACCCGACGTCCGAAATTCAGGAGCCCCCGTCATGGACCTCACCCACCCGTCCGCGCCAGTTCGGCTCAACCTCGACACCACGAGGCGTTGCCAGCTGAGTTGCTGGTACTGCCACTCCTCATCCGGCCCCGACTACCGCGGACCCGAAATCGATCCAGCCCTCGTCCCCGACATCCTCGAGGCCGCCGATCGGCATCGAATCTTCGAGATCACCATCACCGGTGGAGAGCCCACGATGTGGCCCGGCCTGATACCGATGCTCGAACAATCACCGCGCCTGAAATTTTCGAGTCTGCTGCTGATCACCAATGCCTTGGCGACACCACCGAAACTGCTTCGCACTGTGGAGTCGGCGAACCTGTCACGGATCTGTGTCAGTCTCGACGGGCTCGGTGAGCGGCACGACCGTAACCGCGGGCAAGGAAGCTACGAACGGACACTGCGAGGTATCCGCGAACTGCGCAATGTGCACGAAAACATCGCGGTCATCTCCGTCGTCGACGCGACCAACCACACGCGCTGGCCGGAACTGACATACCAGCTGGCTGAGCTGGGCGTGCGCGCCCACCACCTGACACCGGTATGCACCGCCGGGCACGCGATCACCGACTATCGCGGCCTGGACGCCCAGCAGTTCGCCGACGTGCATCGGATGGTCGAGCAGATCGCCACCGAGGTCCCCGAGATCGCGGTGCTGTTCAACGACGAACTTGTGCACCCACTAGCAACTCGCACCATGGGCATCCACCAGTTCACCGAGAACTGGAAGGGCTGGCACCGCATCGTGCGCCCCGACGGCGAGGTGCGTACCCAGATCCGCGCGTGGGGCCGCACCTGGCGCACGCCCGAAACCATCGGCAACCTCCGCCACCAAAAGCTGTCCCAGATCCTCGAGGAACCAATCCAGCAGGTTTCGGCGTTCACCCGAGCTGAAGAAGTCGCTCGCAAATTTCGCCTTGATGCCAACGCCGGGCTGATCCTCGCCGACCTGGACGACATCAACGCCACCGAAAACGGCGAGGATGCCACACAAACCCCGCAGACCTTCGTCGCCGATGTCCCCGTGCCCACGCCACTGGGCATCGGACTCGATGATCTCGCCGGCCGAATCCGCGAGACACCAGACCAGTTCCGAATCCGCGAGGAAGAGGGTTTCACGTTGCTGTTCAACACCCACAGTCACGAAGTGCACGTGCTCACCGACGGCGAGAACCGCTCGCTGACTCAGGAATTGGCGAAGGTCGCCGCATGAGAGTGCTGGTCACCGGCGGCGCCGGATTCCTCGGGGTGCACGTTGTCGAGCAGCTCCTGCGCCAGCGCCGGGTCACGGCCGTGACCGTGCTCGACAACTGTCGCCACACCGCGATACCGCGAGCTCTCCCGGCCTCGCAGCGAGTCACCGTGGTCGAAGGAACCGTGCTCGACACCGGATTGGTCACCGAACTCGTGACCGAGTGCGAAGTCGTGATCCACCTTGCCGCAGAAACATTCGTCGATGCGTCCATCGCCGAGGACGCACTGTTCGTCGAAACCAACATCACCGGCACGGCGGTGCTGCTGCGCGCGCTGAGAGCTCTCGGCGGCCGACGGCTAATGCACGCCTCTACCGACGAGGTATTCGGCGAAGCGAGCGATGAACCATTCACCGAGGCTACGCCGTACCGGCCACGCAACCCCTACGCCGCCACCAAGGCTGCCGCGGACCATCTCGTACGCGCCTACACCACCACTCACGACCTCGACGCCACGATCTGTCACTTCAGCAACCTCTTCGGTCGCTGGCAATATCCCGAAAAGCTCATCCCCGCCACCGTGGTGCGGCTGCTCCGGGGCGAACCCGCCCAGATATACGGCAACGGGCAGCAATCCCGCACCTGGCTGCACGTCACCGACGCTGCCGCAGGGCTTCTCGCCGCACTCGATCACGGCGCCGCAGGCGAGTCGTACCTGATCGGAGGAGACCACGAACTGACCACGCTGGAGGTCGTCGGCCGCATCGCCGAACACCTGGGCATCGCTGTTGAGGACGCCACCAGCTTCGTCGCCGACCGGCCCGGCCACGACCACCGCTACTGGACAGATACGAGCAAGGCTCGCCGCGAACTCGGCTGGAAACCCGCGACAACGTTCGATGACGGCCTCGCAGACACCGTGACTTGGATGACCACACACCAAGGATGGTGGCGACCGTGAAAGACAAGAACGCATTCCGCGCCGCCTACCACGACGGCAGCGTCCTCGCCGCGAAGATCGACATCCACACCCGCTACAGCAGCATCCCGATCGACCTGCACGCCGCGATCACCACCCGCTGCGGCCTGCCGAACGAACTCGCCCTGCTCGACATCGGCTGCGGCACAGGACATCTACTCGAGCACATCGCAGCCCTCGGGCACCGCGGCCGGCTCTCCGGCCTCGACCTCGTGCGCCCGCCGATCCCCGACACCCCCAGCAAGCGCTACGCCGCAGGCGACGCCGAATACCTGCCCTTCCCCGACGACACCTTCGACATCATCACCTGCCTGCACACCCTGAGCCACCTCGGCGACCTACCAGCCGCGATGAACGAGGCACGACGGGTACTTCGCCACCACGGGATGTACGTAGCCACCGCCAACTCGCTCTACGCCTACCCGCACACCTACCGGTACCGGTGCCGAATCCACGACGAATTCGGTTGGGGCGAACCCGAGTTCACCACCACCCATGTCAACGCCGAGAACCTCGAACAGACACTCGCCCTGCACTGGCATGTGCTCAGCGTCGACTTCCTAGACGGCGAACTGCGCATACCGGTCGACGAATACGCCGACTACTTCGCCGCCAACATCCCCACCTGGGACCACACCCCCACCGCAGCCGAGCAGGAGACGATCCTCCAGCAGATCAACCAGTGGGCACGCGAAAACCACAGTGACGGCTACATCATCGAACCCAAACGAGTCGCTGTCGCGGTCTGCGCCGACAACCCGTGAGTCAACGCCCGCGCGCCAACGCGGTCCGCAACACCGACACCGCCCCACGCCCCACCAACCCGAGCGCTACCAGAGGCGTCAGCACGATCCACGGACTGCGCCGGTTGTAGTCGATGTAGAACCGCAACGCGCTGCGATGATGGTTACGCACCTTCCGGAACGGTGCATGCCGCGTACTGCCTCCCTCGCGGTGCAAGATTTCTACGTCAGGGTCGAGGACCACTCGCCACCCGGCGCGGTGCAAGTCCAGCGCGATCTTAGTTTCTTCGAAATACATGAAGTAGCGCTCGTCATAGCCACCGACGGCATCGAACGCCTCCCGCCGAAACAGCATGAAGCAACCCGAGATCCAGTCGACATCACTCACCGCGGTCACCGGATTGCCGAAGTAAGCGCGGGTCGCGGGATTAGCGGGCCACACCGAACCCAGCAGGGCATGAGCGATCCCGATACCGATCGAGGGGAACCGGCGACCGGTCGGATACGCAGAACCATCCAACCGCGACACCCGTGGACCGATCACCCCGATCCGGTCATCAGAACGCGCCGTCTCGACCAACGCCGCGATCGCCCCCGGCGTCATCCGCGTGTCCGGATTCGCAATCAACAACCACTCAGTGTCCAACTCCCGGGCACCCTGATTGATCGCACGAGTCAAACCGACATTGACCCGGTTCCGGATGACCGTCGCCCCGAACGCCTCGCAGATCTCGGGCCCGTCATCAGTCGACGCGTTATCGACCGCAACGACCCGCAGTGACAGCGGCTCAACCGAAGACGGCAGCGATTCCAGGAACGGCGGAAGATCCTCACTGCTGCCATAAGTGACCAGGACAAGACCGACCGACTTCTCATCACGTGCGGGCATGCCCGCGAACCTAGCAGGCCACCGACAACGAAGGCAGACGGATGCGCCAGTCGGCTGGGCCGAGGTCGAACTCGCGGGCGTTATCAAGCCGGCAAGCGTCAAGTCGTTCTGCCTCTTGATGCAGACGGGCGATGAGGTGCCGGCCACGACTGGTCCGCCAATATCCTCAGCCGGGCGCCGTGCACGTCATCTCAAGTCCGCCCTGGCAAATCACCGATTTGCGCCGAGCAAGGAGCCCTAGTGCACACACATTCTGGCGGAAGAACTCGCACAGTCCCTCGACACGTACCGGTGAAAGGTGTTTCATATCACCAAGAGCCGCCGCTTCGTATCTCGGAATCCCGCCAACACCACGCATGATCCGAACCAGCCCGCTGCTGGGGATTGGGGTGCTCGTATGGAGATCGACATGACCTGCCCCAGTTGCGGGCGTGATCACGGAGTCCAGCGTGTGCCTGCGGCACACGCCGAAGGGGTATCAACCAGCTACGGCACCAACTTCACCACCGGCGTAGGAGTCACCTCGGCTGGCTTGGTGCCGATCATGGGCACAACGACCGTCCAGCGCACACACACGACGGCATTGGCCCAAAGCCTCTCGCCCGCACCCGCCCTGCGCCCCGTAGGACGGCTCATCGCTATCGCACTGGTGCTGCTGCTCCCAGATCTCCTCGCGATACCCATACTGGCACTGGGCATCCAACAGCCGGACCCGGTCGGCCTGGCTCCCACACTCTTCGCCGCAGCATTCGTGCTCGGCATCTTGGCTATGCCATCGATCCTTATCCTCTGCGTTGTGATCGGCAGAAATCGCTTCAACAGCAGAGTCATCCGAGGCCGCAATGCTGCCTATCCAGTATGGAGTTCAGGCTTGTACTGCCATCCATGCGGCGTAGCGTTTTGGCCCATATCTCCAGCCCCGAACATCCCCGCACAGCAAGCGCTCCTGCCCGAGCATTTTCGCTGGCACGTATGGAACGCCGGGGGCTACGTCAACACGTGAGGTACCTGCCTGCCGGATAGCGGCCTCCGGCAGAGCACGCAAAGCCGAGATTTCGGTGGTCAGAGGTCACTTACCGCCCGTCGCCAGGGTCAGCCCGACCGCTCGACTCGGACGCTGGCTCACCCGAGGCACCTCCGAGAGGAACTTTGCGTCTCGCGTGGTCGACGCTGCTGTCAGGAGATCCACTCTCGTTGGTAGTAGTCCGAGCGGCCGAGATCAGTTGCCGTGCTTGCCGAGGCGTGATTTCCAGCAGCTCGGCGACGTCGTCGTCGGTTTGACCTTCTTCGCGAAGGACGGCGGCGGCCGCGGCTTGCTCGGCGCGGTATCGAGCAAGTTCCTCGTCTGCGCGGGTTTTCAGCTGCTGGATCTGCTGGCGGTAGGTCTCGAGGTCGCGGTCGCGTTTGCTCTCGCACTCCTCGATGGCAACCCAGGCTGCGACGTATCGCTTCACCGCTGTGGTGATGGCCCTCTCACGTTGCCGAGCGCGAGCCCGACGTTGTTCCACCCGCTCGCGGTTTCGTTTCATACGGTCGGGCACCTCGGAGTGGCGGGCTGGACGTGGTGACGGCCGCGGTCCTGAATTCGGCATGGCGGAACTCCTCATCGTCCCGTCCACCTGATTCTCCCGTCCACCAGGATACCGACCCACGGGCCGCCGCCCTTCCTGACGAGTAGGCCGAACGTCCGAGTCGGGACCGTGCTGCCGCCGCCACCTTGCTCGCCTACAGCGCCTACACCCACGGCGACGGTCTCCTGGCCGGTAGCACGGACCGCAGACCCGCACCACCCCCATGCCCTGCCGCTCGAACAATCCCTCGCCATCGGTGGACGCCCGGAAAGGATCCGCCTTCTCGCCCACCGCGATTTTCAGGCCGCCACCGCACTCGGGATAGATCTCGCCACACCTACCCAATAAAGCCGGTGACAGATCCCCCACCGCCGCCTGCCTGCCGAGAGGAGTTCCCGATGCTCCGACAGTGTGATGGATTATTCCCTCTCCCTTCACTTTTCGACGATCAGACGCTGCTGCGGGAGCGGGCGATCAGGTTTGCATGCGGTGGGGTTCAACGCCGATGAGTCCGGTCGGATCGGAAAGGATTCCTCGGTCACGATGGGCGGGCAGCGCCGCCCGATCTACCCGTTGCACGAGGCAGGCTGGTCCCGGGCCCACTGCCAAGGCTATCTGTTCGGGCTGTTCGGTGTGTGGTGGCCGAAATCGTGTTGCCGCCAATGCTGTTTCGTGTCGGTGCCCAGCTGGCCTGAGCAGCTCGAACGGTATATCGCGGCGCCGGCCGAGGCGTTCGAGCATCTGGTCGACGAGTACGTCGCCCTTGCGCTGAATCGCAATTCCGGGCTGTTCGGGCCTGGCAAGTCGTTGGCGGATCGGCTGCGCCGCGATGGCGCCGACCATGTCCTGGCGCTCGCGGCGGCTGCACTCGATCGCTGCGGGTGGGCGGTGTATCGGGTGCGGCGCTGCTATAGCCGTCCCGCGACGGCGTGACGTTCGGTCGAGACGATCTATCGCGGCACTCGCGCGGCGGCATCGCAGCTCCTCACAGAACTCGGTCGCCACCTTGGCGTCTCTCCGGACGATGACGGCGAGCACACTCGAGTGTGGCTGACCGAGCCGTCGATCACTTTTCCGCGTGCCGCCAACTTCGGATATTCCGGAACCGGAAGTAGCGGGCGACCGCACGGCGTGTCCCGTTCGTCACTCATTGCGAGACACGCCATGCTGCCAGTCGTGGGGCAACTGGCAGTACGGCAACCCTCCGCGAGAACAGGTTCCATATCTGTCAAGCGAACCGATCATGGTGACGGCAGCACGACGACCGGAAATGGCTCCAAGGTCCGCTTAGGTCAAGGCGGCGTCAGCGTGTTCCGTGTCGTCGAAGTTGGCGTTGATGGCGACCCCAACCGCGCCCTTGTCGAGGAGCCGAAGCCCGGGGTCCATCAGCGGCCGACCGACATCAGGCGGCTCGTACTCGCCGACGACGACCGGGTCAGATGTAGGGTCTCAAAGTCGTGGCGGACCGCCAACGGTTGAAATTCCAGGCGATGTAACAGATGGGTTGCTGCCGTCCGGAAGTGCAGTACTCCCTGGCTAGGACGGCCTAGGCTCGCTCTCGCCCTGCTTCGAATCCTGGTTGGCCGTGACACAATACAGGTGAGGGGGCGGGGTGCCTTCCGCTAATTGGACAGCTGCAACAGAGAACGAACCGACAGGTATCTTTGTATCATGTTCGGAAAGGTGACGAGTGTCGGGCGAGGCATCGCAGGAAAAGGGCCGCGAGGGAGCGCGACTGGCGAAAAAGTGGCTGGAGCGCTCGACGCGGGTCAACGTCACCTGGGTCAATCCTGACAAAGTTGCGATTCCAAAGTTAACGCTGGACAAGGCCCGCCCTGTCGGGCAGAGCAAAGACTTCTCGTTCGACCTTGGCGGGTACCTCAGGGGAGAGGATATCGATGGCCAGACGTTTTTGGCGGAGTGTAAAAACTATAAAGACTCATCCGACCAAGGAAATCATTACTCGGCGTTTCTTGCCCACTGTTACAGAGCGGCTGCCACCAACCACCTTCTTGGCGACAACTTCTTTTGGATAACCTACGCTCCGTTCAATGTCACGACGTGGGATCAGCTGGCTTCCAAAGAGAAGGTTCGAAAGTCGGTTCTGGATAATCCCGATGTCAACTTTTGCGAAGGTGAAGACCCGATCGCAGTGATTTCTCAAGAAATTGTTTGCGCGGTCTCGGAGCGTCTGTGGATGCTCGTGCTATCCGAGAAGCAGATAGAGCACCTGGTCTTGACCGCAAACCACCACAGCATTATTGAGCAGGATATTATCAGGAACGGGTGGGCAGGCAAATGACTAACGAGCAAGAAGTGATCGAGATGGCGGGCTCCCTGTCTGATTCATCAGACTCAATCCGGGACTTGAAGCGCATCGCCGTGGACGCCTTGACTGAAGCTGATCCGGACACGCGAGTTATCACCATGCCCAACTTCAACCACTCGTACTTGCCCGATTTCGTCCTGGAGTGGCCGAAACGCAGCAGCCGAGATCACCGGTTTGTCTATCTGAGGTCTTCATCCTATTTGGACGAGCTGCAGGAGGACGTCACTTCTCTCCGCGATAAGGAACCAGTCTTCCTGTACTTGAGTGATCTGGAGTCGGCTTCCCACGCCGATGGCGTTGAAGCCCCCGAGGCGCAGGCTCTCGACGAGGCAGCGACACGGTCTCACTCGCTAGTCAGCAGCATTCCGGCAATCCGGAAGTTCCGCGGCATCGCGAGCACTCGACAGACCGGGCAGCTGATCTCATCGTACGTAGTACGGGGTGGCCAGGGCCTCATAGAAGATGACACAGCTACGAGGTCGGCCGAAGTCATCGAGTCGGGCTTCCAGGGTGCGCTTCTGGCTGATCGAGAGCTGACACTTCAAGCCCTTGCGACCGTTGAGCAGCTGCTTAATCCTGCGTCTGCCACCCAGTTTTCGCATCTCCTAGAGGCGGCCTGGGTTAGTAGTGGGGCGTCTGTAATGGAGTTTCCCGGCGGGGTCACATCACTTGGTGACAAGCTTCCGGCACCGTTGCTGTACGAGCTCATACGCATGGTGTCAGCAGAATCAGAAGAGTTCTGGACCCGCGTCGGAGGTAGCGTCGATGTGGACTCATTTACAGGGCTTCACCTTGTTGGGCAACAGCCTGCTCTGCAGCTGCTAGTTCCATACGCACTGAAGAATCTCCGCAGCCGTCAATGCACCGTCCGACGAACTGTGCGATCCGACCAGGCTAGCGATCCTTATATGTGGCAAGTCGACAACGGTATTTTGTCGCTGAGGGGTGGCGGCTTTCAGAGTTGGCTCGCATCCGCGCCCGGCACAGGTGATGATATATACGACGAACCGGAGGTAATGCCAACTATTAACAAGGTGGTTGAACGCTGCAAAGCAGCTCAACTCCCGCTGGTGCAGGTAGAGTCGGACAACCGTCAAGGAACGTTAAGCTATTCTTCGCGCGAAGACGCCGACCTCACATCAGATACAGCGTTGAGTGAGATTGGACGCATGCTTGGGTTGACGGCGGCTGTATCGTCGGCGATCGTCAATCTGCGCGGCGGCAAGCGACTTCATTTGGACTTCGTTGACAACGTGGCATTCGGCAAGACGAAGGCAATGTTCCCGGTGCGGGATTTGTTGATAGCTGCGTGGTTCACGCTTTTGGATATGTCGAGTGAGCAACAGTATGAACTTCTGTCGGAGCTGCCGGCCGCGACAGAAGGTTGGAGTGACGACTGAGCATCTTGCCTGCCAAAGGTAGATATTTAGATGATGTCAGGCTGCCGCAGTGAGAATTGCGGGCGAATTCTGAAGAATATACCGCGCCCGCGTCGATGCAGACTAAGCAGTGCGGTCAGCTTGCCGTCCGTCTTGCGTCGCTACCTGAGGTGGTGGGTAGTGGTCGAGGTAGCTGACCGGAACTGGCGGCAGCTTCAAATCCTGCCGTACCAGTTCGATGAATTTGCTGAAGGCGTCATGGACTGGAACCCTCGCCAACTTCCAGTCGTCGACGGTGGCCACGCGCACGTCAAAGCCCCCGTAAATCAATAAGATTCGTCAGAGACCTCTAACGCGACCGGCCCGTGTCACCGCGCCGCCCCAATCAGCTCCTCCCGTCTGGTGCGACTTCCGATGGGTGTTGGAGGAATTCTTCGTCGCGGCACCGGATTCGGTCCGGCCCAAACAGCGATCCGGCTTCGAAACGCGTTGGCACGGCCATGCCGACGCCCGGCTCGCCGCCTTGGAACGAGCTGCCCACGACTTCTACTCGCCCTGAGACGCGGCATGACCCGAGTGCAGCGAACTCCTGTGACGCATCGCCCGAAAGCTGTTGTGTCACAACCCCGCCCATGTTCGCCCTGAAATGTCATCGCTGGCCTGTGGAAGGAGTTGGTTACCTATGTCGTCTCCACGATTCGATCCCGGCGCGTTGATCGCATCGATGCCGGCCACGCTCGGTTACGACCCCCGACGTCGGATTGTGCTCGTGCTGTTCAATACCGGTTGTGAGGACCGAGACCTGGGCCGCAGCGCGGTCGCGTCCTTCGCGCTGACCGACCCGGCCGCTTCGATGGTCGTGCGTGTGTGTGCTGCCGCACGCCAGGTCGGTGCCACCTGCACGCTGGCGATCGTTGTCGATGACCGTCTGAGCGACTCGATCTCGTGCACGCCACTGGATTCCGGACTCACGATGCTGATTGCCACCCTCGCGGCCGGTCTCGACCGTGCCTGCGCCCCGCTGACCCATCTGTGGATGACCACGGCAATCACTGCCGGTGCGTCCTGGTGGTCATTCACCGACACCGCCGATCGGGGTGTTCTTCCCGACCCAGGACGGACAGCCGCGGCCTGCGACCGCGACGCTGACGGTCACACCACCTACCCGTCCAGACAGGCGCTGCTCGATGCGGTGTCCCCGCATCCGCGGCTGGCCGCCGAGGTCGAGTGCTGGATGCCTGCAGCGCGCGAGCGAGCGCAGCGCGCGCGGGAACGCGCAGCGGCGCAGGACTCTTGGCGTAGCCACGACCGCCGGGGGTTGTTGCAAGTGCTGTTCTGTATCGCCGATGTCGCGGCCGGTGAGGATTTGACGCCGGGGCAGTTCGCTGAGTTGGCGATGGTGTTGTCCGAGCAGATGGTCCTGGACTGTTTACACGCCACTGCGGGCAGTGAGTATCGGGTGCAGGCCGAGCAGCTCTGGATGCTGTTGCTGAGGGCTCTGGCCGGGCCCGAACGCGCCGCGCCCGCAGCGCTGCTCGGCTACAGCGCCTATCTGCGTGGTGACGGCGTGCTGGCCCGCGTCTGTGTGCACGCCGCGCTGGACGCGAATCCCAGCCACCTCACCGCGCGGCTGTTGCTGGCCGCACTCGACCGAGCAATACCGGCCGCCACGATGCCCGCCTGGACCCGATTCGGCGTCGCGGCCGCGGCGGACCTCGGGATCGACCTCGCACGCCTCGACGGCTGAACCACGACAGCAGCGCGGCGCCGGCCCGTTGCCCCGACGCCACATCGATCAATCGCCCCAACAATGAAAGGGACACCGATGCCGACCTCGGCCGATCCAGACAGCACCACCCCTCGCGGGCCACACGCCACACCAGTTCTCGACCTCGGCAGCGTTCACCGCAAGACCGCGTGCTGGCAGCTTCCCTGCCCTAGGGAGGCAATGGGCCAGCCCGGTGTCGAGCTGGTCGTCTGGTTCTGCCGCCAGTACGACTGCTACCGAGCCGATCTCGTCCCATTCATCGGCTCGTGTACGCAGTCTGGAACACACTGGATTCCGCCGAAACGCCTTTCCATCGCTACCCTCGCTGGGCCCCGAGGCTGCGAGCACTCGGTGCTGGAACAGCTCTTCCACGACGCGATGGCCGAGCTCGTCCGCCGCTTCGACGCCGCAGACCCCGAGGTCATCGCGCGCTTCGATCCCCGCAGCGACGTCTTCGAACAGCCCTAGGTCTCGTTCGCCGATCACGATGTCGCTGCGCCACGCACGACGACATCGATCCACGACCACAGCCCATCCCCTTTGACGGAGGTTCCCGTGACCGACCCCGCTGATCCCTCGGCCTCTCACGATGCCGTCACGGCCCACGCCCCGGTCGGCCGGCGGATTCACCCTCGCTCTCGCTGGTGGCGGTTCTCCCGGCCTTGCTACGACAAGTTCTGGCGTTGCCCGGGATGGAATGGTGGCGGACCACGATTCGCCAAGGTCGTCCGTTGCCGCGATGGCCGCATCACCTATCCTGGCGCCGAATACGGTCAGCGTGGTGTGTGGTGGCGGTTGGGTCGTTGCAGTGAATGCTCGGTCCTGGTGTGGCCGCTGTGGATCACCAAGCTTTCCCCTTGGGTGCTCGCCCATGATGCGCGGTACCGTCTCGGCTTGCTCGACGTCAGACTCATCAAGTGCCTCGACGCTCATGCGGCATGGGTGCTCGATATCGCCGACCGTATCGACAGGCGCCGCTGAGGTTCGCTGTGGGGCAACGACTTCAATGCCTCTGACCTGACAGTGATGTCTTCGGTCCGGGCTCCCGTTCTTCTCGATCGATCCGGTAACGGTAAGCCGTTGCACCGCCGTCGTTTCCCACCACGGCGTGGGCGTCACCCCCACCACTACCGGTGGCGATTCCGAGGTTCTGTCGGCCTGCCGATGTCGTGCGCGTGCCGGCCCGCCCGCAGCTCGGTTATCTGGAAGGAGAGTCACTTCGATGCCGTGCTGGTAACGCGAGATATCCCAACCTGACGAATAGGTCGGCATACTCCACCCTCACACGAACATCCTGGGGTACGTTACACATCCCACCCGAGCGATATGCGGCATTACCGCTCACTCGCCCTCACTTAAGTCAGCGCGAGTGAGCGCGATCTAGAACGTCTTACGCTGATTTCCGGACATTTGCGGAAGAATCAACCCCCTCGACTCAGTGATGCCAAAGGATCAGGAGGCCAGGCCGCCTATTCAAAGCGCGACCGCGATGGCTGCAACGTACCGTCCGCATCAAAGAGGAACAGGGCACGTTCAGACGTCTTGGTCGCTAGGGCGTAGGCACGGGCAAGCTCGACCAACGCCGCAGACGCGCTACCCGCCTGGGACTTAGAGACCTGCTCAACCTCTCTTGCGATGGCCCAAAGCAACTCATCGCGGGCCGCGATCGCGGCAGGGGACCCGATGTCGGTTCCGTTATTGGGTACGGCTTGCTCGTCAGACATGGCAGTTCCTCCTCCTGGTCAGCTCGGTACCGACCAGAGAAGATCATCCCACGCCCGCAGGATTCCCACCGAAAACCACTGAGGCCCAACCGATCTACGCGCCCCCTGTCCGTCGAGAACTGGCAACAGATGTACGGAAATCGGCATGAGCGCGCACTGCTGGCGGACGTACTGCGCTCTACCCGTTGATCTTCAGAGCTACCGCGCTGGCCGGTCCGGTCAGCGCGGTACGCGGCATTTGCGTGCGTTCACACGTCACTAAGGACGAATGTGGTGGTCGCGAAGGAGTATTGGATGTGAGCGCGGGCGAGCTTCGCCCAGAGTTCTGCGTCTTCCCGTGGGACGGGGCCTGCGATTTGGGTGCCGCGCGCGTTGCCGGTAACGGTCAAGGCGTAGGCGCGGGCAAGTTCCACCAGTGCCGTAGACGCGTTGCCTGCCTGATCCCTGGATACGTACTTAACCTCGTTTGCGATGGCGTACAACAACTGATCGCGGGCCACGGTGGCCGCAGTGGGCTCAGCTTCAGGCAACGTTTCGCTAGCAACGTCCGGGTTCTCCGTCATAATCCACTCCTCCATCAAGTCGGCCACATACGCTCTCGCACAGGACATCTGATGCGAGCAACCGTGCAAGGATCGCACGAGCTGACCTCGCATGTCGGGCCATCGGCATAGACCGCCCAGCGCCTGGGACAACGCACGCACATCGGCAGATCAGTGCGTTCGGTCGGCCGCCGCCCGGCCGGTCCGAACAGCCTTGTAAGCGGCATAGAGCGGGCGTACAGGTACGTGCGGGAACTGTAGATGCCCAGAAGCCGGAGGCCTGGCCCGCTTATCTCAGCGCGACCGGATTTGCCGATAACGTACCGTCCACATCAAAGAGGAACTCGACACGTCTAGATGTCTTGGTCACTAGGGCGTAGGCGCGGGCCAGCTCTACCAGCGCCGCAGACGCATTGCCCGCCTGATCCTTGGATACGTACTTAACCTCGTTTGCGATGGCATACAACAACTGATCGCGGGCCACGGTTGCGGCGGAGGGTTCGACCTCCGGACCATCGGAGTTAGACACGTCCACATTATCTGTCATATTCGATTCTTTCGATCAAGGTCACTGCGAAGCGAAATCGTTTGCGCGTCACCGGGTCACGCTCTGCTCGTGCGCCTTTTGAGTTGTTGTTGCGGTGAAGGGTCCGCGCCTTTTCAAGCCGGGGTGACGATGAGCGTGGCTTGGTTACGGCTGGAGGGTGTGACAACTGTCGCGGCGGACACCAGAGCGCAGGCGCGGGCCAGCGCTACCAATGCCGCAGACGCACTACCCGCCTGGTCTTTGGCGACGATCACGGCCTCCCTGCCGATCGCGTACAACAACTCATCGCGGGCCGCCGTCACGGCGGGGGACGCGGTCCAAACCATCGATGCGACATCAGTGATCCCGTCAAGGTGTTCGCTGTAGCGGCCGCGACGAGCGAGAATTACCAGTCCAGGAGCCGTCTGGAAAGACTTGCCACCTTCAAACTCATCGTCGAGTACCTCGATTACCTGTCCCGAAGCCACCAGTAGGCGTGCGGTGGTCAACGCGTAAGCGCGGGCAAGCTCGACCAACGCCGCAGACGCATTGCCCGCCTGGGACTTGGAGACCTGCTTAGCCTCATTTGCGATGGAGTACAGCAACGAATCGCGGGCCGCGATCGCGGCGGGGGACTCGCGTTGGGGCGGCGTCTCACTGGACACATCCGCGTTCTCAGTCATGATTCACTCCTCCAGTCGGGCGGTCACATGTGTTGTCGCACAGGGCATCTGATGCGAGCAACCGTGCAAGGATCCCACACGTTGACCTCGTACGCCGGGCCATCGGCGTATACCGCCCAGCGCCTGGGACAACGCACGCACATCGGCATTTTCGTGCGTTCCGAGGCAACGATGTAAGAAGGCGTCCGAACAAGAAACGGCGTCCGCCGCGGGCCCGGGTCGCCGTTCTTCGGTCAAGCAACAGCGGCGAGCCGGTGAGAGATCGCTGGGCATTCGAATCGCCGAACCTGTGCCTGGCGCGTTGACGAGGTGGTAGTGACACAAGCAGGAGACTGGATGTGGAGGATCCGCTTCGATATCAAGGTGGATTACCAGGCCCGCACCAAGTGCATGCTGTTACCCGCGTCCGACCTGTGGGAGCCGTCCACGGCCGAGGACCGCGATCGGCTTCGGTGCGTGATCTCGACATCCGATGGTGAACGATCGTGTTTCGGGTCATTCCACCACTGTGAGAGGCCGAGACGAGACCGACGGCCGAGAATGTAGCGGTGGTGTGACTGCGGCCGATGTACTTGTCGAGCGACGAGTTCGAGAGGTGGTGAACCGGTGGGGTTCAAGGAGGACTGCACTGCGGCCGTTGCGGAGATCGCCACGACACCGTTCGACATTCGTGCCGGCTCGGTGGTTCCGAAGACGAGCGACGTCGTGTTGCGCAACGGCGCCGTCGAACTCGACGCGGCCTACCTGTACGCCGACATGGCCGATTCGACGGGCTTGGCCCGGCACTTCAGCTCGTATGACGCGGCCAGGATCATCCGGGCCTACCTCAATGCCGTCTCACGGGTGATCCGGCATCGAGGCGGAGCGATTCGCAGCTTCGACGGCGACCGGGTGATGGCGATCTTCGTCGGAGACGATGCGGCCTCGATTGCTGCCAAGACTGCCTTGAACATCACCTGGGTCGTCGACAAGGTCGTGCACGAGCAATTGTCCGATCACATCGATGACTACTTCACCTGCTACATCGAGGACCAGTGGCGGATCCGGCACCGGACCGGAATCGACATCGGTACAGCGCTGGTGGTGCGCGCCGGCGTGCGTGACAACAACGATCTCGTCTCGATCGGCGACGCTCCGAACATCGCCGCGAAGCTCAGCGACGTGAAACAGCACCGAACTACCATCACCGAACGCACCTGGGACGCACTCGATTACGCGAGTGCGTTCCGAGAGGGAGACCAGGCCGCGATGTGGAGCGCACCGCGGATCGAAAGTCTCGGCAGCAGGACCGAGGAAGTTCGCGGGTCCGACTGGTGGTGGAGTATCTGATGATGTGCCGATCTTGCCGCTCAGCGTGGCCAGAGTGCGGCGACCGCCAGCAGGAGTGCCGCTGCTGCGGTGGCGTAGAGCGCCCACTGCAATAGCCGGTGTTTCCACCAGTTGCGGCTGCTCATGGAGACGAGTTGTTTCGCGAGCAGGACGGTTTCCTCGGCTTGGGTCAACGTCTGCAGTTTGACCGCTAGTTGGTCGGGGTCCCAGTGCCGCAGGTGCCCGAAGTAGACGATGTGGTCGCGGTGCTCACGTTTGTGATGCCTGCGCGAACCCAGCGCGGGGCGTACCACCAGGCCAGCGAAGACCAGGGCCGCCAGGATCAGCACGGCTGCGGCCCCCATCGCGAGGTCGCGCCACCCGGTGAGGGTTGTCAGCACGCCGTCCTTGTTCTGCCCGGCGATGATCGCGACCAGTACCGCACCGTCGAGGGCGAGAACGATGCTAGCCTTGACATCGACTTTCGCGGTCCAGGCTTCCTGGGCTTGATGTGCTCGCCAGCCGAAGGTGATCGCATTGATGTAGTCCGGAGCAGGTGCTGGAGGGGGCGGGGTCGGGCGAGGGTCCAGTCGCCAAGGCCGGTTGGATCGAGTGGTGCTCATCGGACCGCCTGTCCTGATCGGCTCCAGCGTGCTCGTGTGAGCTGGGCGGCTGCTCGGATCGGGTCACGGCGTTGGCTGGTCAGGATGGCGGTGCGCAATGCTGCCGAGACCGAGGATCGGCGCTTGTCGCCGTCGAGGACGGCTTGGCAGAATTCCTCGCCGTGGACGGCGCACCACTGAGATTTCAGCAGGCGCCCGGCGGCGTCGGCGCTGTCACCCTCGCGCAGTCGTTCGATGGTGACGTCCTGCCAGATCAGATCACTGGGCCCGGGCCCGCAGTCGCAACTCGCGGTGAGGTATTCGTTGTTCTGAATCCGATCCCAGATCGTGCCGGTGACCACGAGGTCATGCCGATCCCCGGCGCCAGCGGCCTTGCTCGCATAGTTGACCGCACGCCCTGCCCAGACGGGCTTCTGCTTGTCCGGTGAGCGGGGGATGCCGATCCGTTTGACCAAGACGGCGCTAGCCGCGATGCCGACGCGAAACCCGGTTTCGGGTTGGTCAGGCCATTTGGCCTCGAATCGTTCGGCCATGGCAGCACTGAAGGTCTTGACGGTGATGCCGGCGCACACCGCGCGTTCGGTGCGCATGTCGCCCCAGAAGACGCCGAACGCGGCGTCGCCCTGTATGTCGAGGTAGTCGACGTCGAATTCGTCGAATATCTCGACGGCACCGCCGACCGCGGCCTCATACACGCTGGCGGTGCTCGCCGCGTGCATGTTGACGCCGAGTTGGCTGCTGTTCTTCAGGTCGGCGAAGACAGCGACGACGTCGGTGGCCTTGTGCCACTTGCGCGCCACGATCGGTAGCTTGTCGATCTCGAGGTCACTGCCGCAGTCGACGACTTCGGGCTTGCAGGACAGTTCGGTCGCGACTCGCTCGTCGAGCGTGGTGAGCAAATCGCCCAAGGCGACAGACATTCGAGACGAACCAGCTTTCAGGTGTAGACGGTTGGGCCTGGCGCGCCATTGTCTCGCAGGGCACCGACAAGTTGCTCTAGTGGGCGGACCGACGAATGCTGGGTTGTGAGGTCGCCGGTCTGCCCACGGCTCATGCAGGCATGCTGGCCCCGGGGAAATCCCCAGCGTTAGCAGGTTGTCCAGACCGTTCCTGCACAGCGATGGGTCGGTGGGCTTTCGATACTGGAATCGGCATTTCTGTGCATTTGGACGCGCGACTTAGGTACTCAGGTCCCCGCTCCTGGTTCTAGCGCCCAGGGCGCGTCGCGAATGGGTCGCCGAGACTTCGGTTGGCGGCGGATGACATCTGCGGCGTAGGTTTCAGCGCCGGGGGCGGCCAGGGTGGTCCATCGGACTGCTGCTGTGATCGAGAGGCCGAGCAGTTCCGAGAGCACTTTGGCGGGCAGGGTGGCGGCGTGTTCGATAAGGGCGGTGTTGCGAGCGGTTCGGACCGGGATGCCTAGTGCGCGAAGTCGTTTCGCCAATTCACTGGGGTGGAGGGCAGTGGCGGGCAGGCCGCCTGGGAACAGCCAAGGGTGGTTGTCGGTGTGGCCGAGTGCGGCTTTTCCTCGGCGCGTGTTTCGTAGTTCGAGTAGTAGCGCGTCTAGGGGGCCGGGGACGGCTAGGGGCGCGCGACCGAGCCGGAGTTGAACGCGCTGGCCGGTGACGAGCAGGTCGTCGGTGCGTAGTTGCACGATCCGGCTCGCTGGTTGCCCGTAGAGCAGCACGAGCAGGCCGGCGACGCGATCGGCGGTGGTGAGGCCGTCGTTGTGCAACAGCCATCGAGCCAGACGCCAACGGCGGTCCTCATCGGCGAAGATCTCAGGGTGGGGCGATTTGATCGGCGCGGCAATGCAGAGCGGGCCGGTATGTCCGCGGCGGGCACACCACAGCAGGAAGCCGCGCGCTTGTCGTGGTCTCGGGCCGCCTCGAGCGCACCAGTCGTCGATATCGGCTTGGGTGCAGCTGCGCAGGTCTCGGCCTCGCTCATCCAACCAATGCAGAAGTTGGACAATGCTTTTGACCTCGTACCGGATACTCGCGGCCGCCGACGGCGACGTCGTTTCCGACGCGGTGCGCAGGCGCCGCAGGTGGGTCCAGCGCACATAGCGACGCAGG
Organism: Nocardia brasiliensis IFM 10847; assembly: GCF_000710915.1. GTDB lineage: Bacteria > Actinomycetota > Actinomycetes > Mycobacteriales > Mycobacteriaceae > Nocardia > Nocardia brasiliensis_A. The sequence goes on along the minus strand of NZ_BAUA01000019.1, from coordinate 14,235 downwards.
ATCGCCTGGTGCCCAGGGTCTGGGACCTCGTGGAGTTTCTGTGCGAGCCATTGCGTCAGGTAAGTCAGGTGGCGGTCGCGAGGAGTCAAAACGTTGTGCGCGATCAGGACTTGACGCAGGTAGCGGGCAGGCCCGGCCGGGGTGAGTTGGTCGATTGTCTCGTGAGTCAGCGCCCCGTGTGCGGCGACGAGCACGGCCAGCTGGGTCAGCATCGGCGCGGCGCGCGGCCGCGAGAGCCAGTTCAGCAGGGTACGTGGGCGGCTGGCGGCCAAGGCGTCACGGACCGGCTCGACATCGGTTGCCAATTTCCCGTCCGGGCCCGACAAAGCCGCGTCGAGCAGTCTGGGGGCCGCGCAGACTTCACAGAGACCACGGTGATGTAGCCAGGCGAGGTTGCCGCATGCTGTGCAGTCGCGCCAGCACTCCGGTTCGGCTTTGGCGCAGGGCCGACACACCGAGCCTTCGGCTATCCGTGCAGCGGCAATACGGGTTCGTCCACACCGGCAGCACGCCCCACGAGTACGGGAACAGTTGGCACACAACGGATTACCCGCCCCGTCGCGGGCGTTGATCGGATGGACGTTGCCGCAGCGCACGCAAGCTGCCGCGCGGGCTCGTCGGTAGCAGGCCAGGCATCGTGGTGCGTCACTGCCAGCGAAATGACAGGGCTGCTTCCGACCGCACTGCGAACACATCGCTGAGGGCAACTGGTGGCAGCTCACACAGACCGGCGCGCCACCGCCGTGGGTGGCGATCGCGGCGAGTTCCCCGCATACCGAGCACACCTCTTTGTTGCACGGCTCTTCTCGTCGGCATCGATCACAGAGCGGAGCCCCGCTGGAGGTCCGGGTCCGGATCTGGCGCACGGCTCGGCATCGGACACATTCGGCGGCGCGGGCGCGCTGGTAGCACGACGTGCAGCACGGTGAGCCTTCCAGCAAGGATGTGATCGCGTTGGTTTTGGCACAGCGGGGGCACGCAGGTGCGAGGACATTCTCGACACCGGCGGCGATCAAGGCCGCCACCAGCCGCCGCACGATCGCCGGCCCCTCGGCTCCGGCGCCGGTCAACAGCTCGGGGTGATCCTGCAGCGCCCACGCCAGTTGTCGGCGCTTGGCCCCTTGACGCACAGTCGCGGCGATAACACCAGACAGCAGCGCCCGGTCGGTGCGCGGGCTCAGCGCGATGACGATCTCACTGATCACTTGCACGTGATCGACCCCAGGATCGGGCGGACATCGTCCACAACGCGGACGTCCGTCGCGGTCGTAGAAACACGGGATCACCACTGCCCCGCACCTCGCGCACGGATGTGGTGTGAACGTTCCCTTGACGCGGTGGAGGCAGGTGCCGCAGATTCTCAGTCCGTTGTTGTCACGGGTGGTCATTTTCGTGGCGGATTTGCCGCAGGAAGCGCAGCACACCAGCACCACCTCGGTGGCGCCGCGGGCGCGCAGTTCCCGGATCAGGCGATCCAGCAACGGTGGCCCGGCGGCACGCCCGGAGGTGAGCAGCGTCGGCTGTTCGGTCAGCGCCTTGGCCAGTCGGCGCCGACCGGCGCGCGACTTTGCGACATCTTCGGCCACCGCCACGATCACCGCCGGATCGAGCTCGGGCTCCACCTGCTCGACTACCTCGACGATCACCGCCACCGGATCAGCCATGAACCGCGGTGCCGCTTTCGAATTGGTCACCGTTGCTCGCGGACGACCCGTGCCCGCTTGGGCCGGAACTCTCCGACACCGCCGTCCTCACCGGCTTGGCCGACCACTGCCCGCCGGCGCGGAGCCATCGCTACCGGCTCGATCAGCTCCTCCATCGAGCATCCCAAGATATCTACCAGCGCGACAAGGGTTTTCACGCTCAACCTCTCGGGTTTGTCAACCACCAGCCGATAGACCTGGCTGTCGGACAGCTCGATTCCGCGTTCAGCCAGTTTGGGCCGTAGCTGGGTGGTCTGGAACATTTGGTGCCGTGCCATCAGCTCACGCAGATGCCACCGGTAATCCAACTTCGCGCTCATCACGCCTCCGTCTCGAATGCTTTCGCCAGGGCCACAGCCATCATCGTGTTCATGAAATCCCCGCTCACTCCGGTGTAGATCGCCGTTGTCGACGCGAACCGGTGACCTACCTGTTCCTGCACGAACCGCGGGTCGACCCCGTCCTCGATCTGGTGGGTGACGTAGCTGTGACGCAGGCAATGCGGCACGAGCGTCTCGTCTAGCCCAAGAGCACGACGATATTCGGCGAAACGGGCTTCGATGTGGCGGGGCGTGATCCGACCGCCTCGCTCGGTCAGCCACATCGCAGCCGAACCCGGGAATCCATAACGGGGCCGGATGTTGTGCACGTAGTCCTCGATCACTTCGACGATCCAGGGCATTACTGTGTGCACGGTCCGCCGTCGCGGCGGACTGCCCCGTGAGCTCTTACCCCACCGGACCTCGAGGTTTCCGTATCTGCCGAGTTCGGGCGCTTTCGGATTCCGATACCAGTCGGGCTCATCGAGTTTCGCCGCTTCTGTCGCTCGCAGGCCGTAGGCGTAGATCACCTTGAGCAGGGTTGCGTCTCGGTAGGCGGACAGCGCGCCTTTGCGGTGGCGACGCAACACGACGTCTACCTGATCGTCGGCGTAGTCGAATAGCTGCTGTACCTCCTCCCGCGTCATCGGGCGCCGGTCCGGATTGCCTTCGTAATTGGCCAGATGCGCACGGGTGTTCCATTCGAAGCAGATCTGCACCGGGTGGGTACCGAACCGCTCCAGACACTCGGCTACCCAGTGGTACTCGGGGCGAATCAAGTAGTCGCAGAATGAATTCAGCGCATCCTGATAGCTGCGCATAGTCGACTTCGCGAGGCCGGCGCGGCTGATCTGATCGACCATCCACTCGTCCAGATGCGCTGGCGACCAGTGCCACGGGTACTCGTTGGTGTAGGCGAGGAACCGCTTCACGACCCCGAGCCGGGCCGTCACCGTAGCTTTGCGCAATCCGCGCCCGCCGACCTGCTGGGCCTGCCAGCCGCGCAACATCGCCTCCAGGACAACGTCTTCCGGACGCAGCAGTGCCACTCCGTCGACCAACTCCAGTCGCGCGGACCCCCACGGTTCACGACCGCGATCAACCATCTATCTCCCATCAAGGAATGAGAGAATCATGCATCAGATGCAAGCCGAGAGCAATCGTCCAGCTCAAAAGCGCTGCGCCAGTTTGAGTCACGCACGATGACAACCGATCTCCCACGCGCAGCCTCCGAGCGCGCCGTGCATCGGATGCAATTCTTCGCAGAACACCCACCCGAGTGTGATGGTGAGATCTATTACTGCCGTTGCGGGTTCGGACCGACCACGATCGAGCGGGTCTGCCGCGATCGGCATGTGTGTTTCGATCCACCGCGGCGCGTGGTGAGGGTGAATCTACCCGTGGTCATGATGACGCGGGACATCTATGACCGTTTCGCGGGGCTCACCGAGTCCGGTTGCCTGGTCGTCGATGACGACGGGATCAAGACGGCATTGACGCGGTGCTGCAACGCGTTCGCCACATTTCACGACGAGCAGCTGTGCTGCAAAGCCTGCTGGCGCGAAGTCCCGCTCGAGCACTGCACGCCCGCCGAGATCGCCGTCGCGCGTCACCTCGTGAACGCCTGCATCCCTCCGGAAAACCCGCTACCAGAATAGGAGTCGCCATGGATTGGAACTACTTGACCGAAAAGTACCACGCAGAGCTGGCGCTGGTTTCTCGATTCTGTGTCGAGCCGGCAGTGGTCGGCTGCACCGGCGGTGGCTGCTGGGGTATCGGCGGACGCCTGCTGGACAACGGGCTCAACGTGCTGGCCTCCAATGCCGAGATGGAAGGACACGACGGTCCCGGCTGGACACTGGGGCTCTATCACGTCGACGAACAACTGGCCTACATCGCGACGGGCTCGCTGCACGATCAGCTCACCACCGCGGCCGGGCTGACTGCGGCCCAACTTCTCGCGTTGGTCAGCCATACCTCGTCGCAGACAGCGCTGCCCGCCGACATCGTCGTGCTCTGAGCGGCGCCGGGAATCCTTCGCTGCACTGATCGGCGCGCCAGCCACACCAGCTAGGTCCGCCCCAGCTTCGGCGTCTCCCGCGCGGCGCAGCCCTGATCGCGCGACAACTACTCGCAATGACATGCGTGTATGCATGTCGACATTTAGGAGGTGGTGGGATGTCTTTGCGGATCACGCACACCGCGGAGGAGGGAACGCTGTCCGAGGGCACGTCACCGGGTTTGTGGCGGCTGGTCGATGAACTCGGTGTCGAGGACGCCGGCGCGGCGGTGCACGCCGGAGATGTCCCGGTCGCGGTGGCCGCGGACGTTCTCGCGCACGGCGATCGTGAGCTCGCTGCCCGCGACCTCGAGACCCTCACCGGTTTGCTTGATCGCCTGGTCACGCCCGAGAACCCCGAATGGCCCGCTGCACGGCTGTCCAATCTGCACAGCTGTCCGTTCACCGACGCTGACGCCGACGTCGCGCCGCTGGCGCATTGGTCCGATCACCAGGATCAGGGCGTGGCATCGTGATCGAGTCGTTCGCGTGGACCGTCGCCACCGGCGGCGATCGCCCTACGCCAGTGCTGGTTCTCGCCGTCCCCGTGACGGTCCCGGATGTGTACGCCCGCATCGGGCCAGCGGTCGAGCAGACGGTGCGTGACCGTGTGCGGGCCGGGTTGCTCAATGCCGGTGAAACCTACCCGCGCACCGACTTTGATTTTTATCAACTCGGTGCGCCGCGAGCGTGTGCGGCCGCTGATCTCGCGACCGCTGTCGCGATCGCTCGCCTCACCGATTTCAGCCTGGAATACACGTACTTCGGTGGCATCGCCTTTGTCGCCGAGGTCGGGCTCGACGGCGCTCTGCGCCCGGTGAACGGGGTCGCCGAGGCCGTCGACACCGCGGCCACCCTGGGATTCGCGATCGTGGTCGTCGCCGCGGACAACGGCGCGGAACTGGCACCAACCGACCAGATCACTGTTGTGGGCGCGCGGACCCTCGCCGGAGTCCTCGCCTGGCTGCGTGGAACCACCACACTTCCGACCGGCCCGGCGCCAGCGATGGACTGAGGGACTGAGGGACTCCTCCAGACGGGTCATCGCACCGGTGCCCGGCGCGCCAAAGGTCCCGCGCCCCGTCAAAGACCGAGTCCGACAATGAGATTCGGCCTCGTCGTTGTCAGGAGGTGTCCTGTCCTGAGCAAGTTGAGTCGCGACCCTCCCCACAGCGGCTCACAGTCTAGCTATCGGCAATTGAAGAGAGCCGAAATACTAACGGCTCCAACGATCCTCGCGTTCAGTCCGCACCCCGGCCATCCATCCGATGTCAGAGCGCCGGTCGAGTCACTGAACCTCGGCTACTGCCCGCGCGGATCCGGAAGTTCATCGACTACCGGCGCGGTGCTGCGCTGATTCCTCCCTTCTCATTCGTCTGCCAACGCCAGGACCGCGCATTCGCGCCGGTCCTGGCGTTGTTTCATTCCTGGAAGGTGACACTGCCATGCCCGTCTACAGTCCGCCCGAACCGTCCTGTGTGTTGTGTCAGTCCACCGATCTGGGCCGAGGCGTCCGGATCGAGGGCCGATCGGTTTGTGAGCGTTGTGCGTTGCGGACGCCACGCTGCGACGGCTGCTACGAACCTGCCTTGTCGCTGCGTAGCACCGCCGAGGGGCACTTGCGCTGTGCACGTTGCACGAGCAGCTGGTCGGCGTGTGTGTCGTGCCGCATGCTGACCAGCCCGAACTTCCGGACCGATCTCAACGAGGTGGTGTGCGCCAGTTGCGCGGGGGTGTTCTTCGACCTGTGCGGGCATTGCGGTCGCTTCAGTGCCAGCACTCGCTATCTGTCCGGCGGTATGCGTGTGTGCGGCCGCTGCGCGGCCAACTACCCGAGCTGTGGCGATTGCGGTGGTCTGGTTCGCAGTTACGACGACTGCGACCACTGCGAGCGGCCGCACCACGTCTGGAACTACAGCTACAAACCCGACCCACACTTTCACGGCACCGGGCCGCTGTTTCTGGGCATGGAACTCGAAGTCATCGTCGCCCACAATTACGACGAATCGGTGCGGACCGCCTGCGACGAACTGGCCTCGCTGGGCTACCTCAAACACGATTCCTCGATCCGACCTCGCGGGTTCGAGATCGTCACCCACCCCATGTCCTATCGCTACGCGATCGAGCAATTCCCGTGGCGGTTGCTCGGCGAGCTCGACGAGCTCGGTTGTGTGACCGACTCCAGCGTCGGGTTGCACGTGCACGCCAGCCGCGACGGCTTCGATTCCCCCGCGCACATCTACCGGTGGATGAAGCTGCTCTACCGCAACGAGTCCGCGGTCTCGACGATCGCGCGCCGGCGTTCGCATTTCGCGCCGTTCGACCGCCAGGCCCGTGCCCGGGTCAAGGAGACCGCCAAGAGCCACCAGTACGCGTTGGGGCTCGACCGGTATCAGGCGATCAACCCTTATCCCCGAAAGACCTTGGAGCTGCGTGTGTTCGCCAGCTCGCTACAGGTCCAGCAGGTTCAGGCGGCGCTGGCGTTCACCGCCGCCTCCATCGACTACACCCGCGGCCTGGATGTGGCCGCGGTGCGGGCCGGGGCGTGGGAATGGTCGCACTTCGCCGCATGGGTGCGCACTCGGGCCGACTACGCGCCGCTGTGGGCGCAGATGGAGGAACTCGCATGTGCCTGCTGACCTACTTTCCGCCCGGGATCAGTCCTGATCTGTCGGCGTTGTCGCTCGGCGCGAGCGCCAACCCGCACGGGCACGGCTTCGCTGTTATCGCCGAGGGACAGATCGTGGTCGGGCATGGCATGAACGCGCAGGAGGTCCTCGACGAATTCGGTGCCGTGCGGGCCCGGTATCCGAAGCGGGAGGCGTTGTTTCATTCCCGCTACGCCACCCACGGCGACCGGATACCGGCCAACTGTCATCCGTTCCGGCTCGGCTCCGACGCGCGGACCGTGCTCGCGCACAACGGTGTGCTGCCCAAACGGGTCCATCCCGGTCCGTTCGATCCGCGTTCGGATACCCGTATCGCCGCCGAGGACTACCTGCCCCGTGCGCCGTTCGGGTCGATCGACACCGTGCGCGGTGCGCGGGGGCTCGCGTCGTGGCTGGGTTCGAGCAAACTGCTCATCCTCACCGTCGACCCCGCCTACCACTACAGCGCCTACCTGTTCGGTAGCGACGCCGGGCGCTGGGATGGCGGGATCTGGTACTCCAACACCAGCTACCTGCCACGCCCGAGGCCACCGCGGCGATATCTGTGCGACTACTGCGGACTGCTCAACCTCGACAGCTCGGACCGGCACTGCGGGCAGTGCGGGTGGTGCTTCGAGTGCGAATACGCCTTTCCCGATTGCGCCTGCCTCGAATCCCGCACCCGAACGCACCCCGCACCGTCGGGCCGTCGGGCTCTGGCCGCAGCCGCGCCACCGCGGCCCATCCTGCTCCCGGTCGATCCCTCTCGCTGAACTCCTGTCCAGAAGGCCCCACCCGCGATCCCCGGGTGGGGCTTTGTCGATTCTTCGAAAGGCGTTGTGCTATGCCAGATTCCACGCTCACGCTGCTCGATCCCCTGTGCTGGCGGTGCGAACAGCCGGTCTCGACCTCCGAGATATGCACCACGGTCGAGGGCGAGCGGCTGTGCCCCGGATGCGCCGCCTGCACCGTCCTGACCTGCGACCACTGCTCTGGACCCGCCACCACCTTGCACCGCAGCGGCCACGATGAGCTGCTGTGCGTCCACTGCGTCGCAGGGATGACCCGTTGCCGCGACTGCGGCACCTACTACCCCGAGATCACCGCCACTTTCCGCGGAGATCCGGTCTGTGAGAGCTGCGTCGATCTCTATGACCGTTGCCACGACTGCGGCCGGCTCGACGACGACAGCGTCTACGTCCAAGGCGGTCACCACGTGTGCCAGCGCTGCCGTGACGAGTGCTATCGAGAGTGCCCCGCCTGCGACACCGTCATCCACTACGACGACGACTACTGCACCGACTGCACCAGCCCCCACGACCAGATCCACCGCTGCTCCTACAGGCCCACCCCGCGCTTCCACGGCACCGGGCCGCTGTTTGTGGGTATGGAACTCGAGATCAATACCCCCAGCCGCGTCCTGGCCCAGGCCGCCGACACCGCGCTCGATCACCTCGGCGACCTCGGCTACCTGAAAGAGGACGGCTCGATCGACTGCGGTTTCGAACTGGTCACCCATCCGATGTCGCTGGATTACGCGCTCACCCGCTTCCCGTGGCCGTTGTTGAACCGGCTGCGGTTACTGGGCTGCCACACCGACTCCGAGGTCGGCATCCACGTCCATCTCTCGCGTGCCGGGTTCGACTCCCCCGCCCACATCTACCGGTGGCTGAAGTTCGTCTACCGCAACGAAAACCCCGTCACCCGGCTCGCGCGCCGTCGCTCGACCTGGGCGGTGTTCTCCGAGGACGCGCGCGCGATGGCCTTCGACGCCGCCCACGGTGAACGCTGCTGCCCCCGCTATCAAGCGATCAACGTCCGCCCCACCGACACCTTCGAGATGCGGATCTTCGCCAGTTCCCTCAAACCCCAGCAGGTTCAGGCCGCGCTGGGCTTCGCGGCGGGCTCGGTCGAATACACCCGCACGCTCACCGCCGCCGATATCACGCGCCGCCGCGGCTGGGAATGGAGCGCGTTCACCACCTGGCTGCGGACCCGCCCGCAGTACTCGCCCCTGCTCGCCGAACTGGAGGACCTCGCATGTGCATCCTGACCTTCCTCGAGCCCGGCACCAGCCCCGACCTCGACCGGCTGCGCGCCGGCGCGAAAGCCAACCCACACGGGCACGGCTACGCCGTGATCACCGGGGAGACGATCACCGTCGGACACGGCCTCGACGCCGAAACCGTGCTCACCGAATTCGCCACCGTGCGAACCCGATACCCCGACGGGCACGCACTGTTCCACTCCCGCCTGGCCACCCACGGACCGCGCACCGTCGACAACTGCCACCCATTCCTTGTCGGCGGCGACGCACGAACTGTGCTCGCGCACAACGGAGTCCTGCCGCCAGAGGTACACCCCGTCGCCGATGACCCTCGCTCGGACACCCGCATCGCCGCCGAGGAGCTCATGCCGCTGCTCCCGGCCGGGACGCTGGACACCGCGACCGGTCGCTGGAAATTCGAGTATTGGCTGGGCACCGACAAAATGGTGTTGCTCACCGTCGATCCCGCCTACACACACCAGGGGTATGTGTTCAACGAGCGCTACGGGCACTGGGACCAGGGCAGCTGGTATTCCAACCACTCCTACCGCGAGGCGCTGTGGGCCGGCGCGGCCGAGGACCGGTCGACCTCCTACTACGGGTGGTGTGAGGAGTGCGGCGAGTTCAACACCGACCCCGACAACCCACTCTGCAGCATGTGCGGGTTCTGCGTCGATTGCAGCACCCCGTTCCCCCGCTGCAGCTGCCCCACACTCGACGGCCAAGAACGCTACGCCGAACTCCTCGGCCTCGAAACAGCCTGACCCCCAACCCATCCCCGTCGCGGCGATCCATGCTGGTTCGCCCCGGCCCGCCCTCTGGGAGACGACGATGACCGGTCCCTGGCCACCCGCAACAGCGGACACCGAATCCGAAACCGAGTTCCTCACGCGCGTGCTCACCGGCATCAACACCCGCCCGCCCGATCGCACCCCTATTGACGTGCTGTCCGAACAACTCACCGACCGGCTGTGCGCGCTCGACAACCAGCCCGCACACGATGCGGGCAGCGAGCCCGCGGACGGCTGGCTCGAACTGCTCACCGTCGAGTTGCACCGGCTACGCCGCGACCAGGCCACCGTCACCTTCCGCACCCGCGGCGGGTTCACTCACCACGACCTGCACGTCGTTGCCGTACGCCGCCACTGCGTCCTCGTGCGTGACAGCGGGCACAACGACGGCCCAGGATTTCTGCTCCCGCTGGCCTACATCGAATCAGTCCACACCCAGCCGGCCCCGCCCACCGTGCCGACTCCGGCACTCGAGAAGGCTCCGCTGTCGTGCCCGTCGCGGCCCGCCACCACCCAGGACGGCTCCGATGGACGCTGAGCTGTACCCCTACACCGCGCGGACCCGCATCCACCCCGACCACGCGCCCTACCTCCCGGCGTCCGAGCCGGGCGCCGAGCACGTCGTGATCGCCGGATACCACGCCGCCTTCGCCACCGCACCGCGCCCGGACACCGACGTGGCGATGTTCCCCGGGTTCGATCTGGCCACAGCTCGCGCTCAGGGGACTCCGGTCATGGCGCTGATCCGGGTCGAAAACGCCACCCAGGTCCTCACGCCAGGCCCGGGAAGTACCCGCCGGATCCGTTGGGAAGACGGCGTATTCGACGCGGCGGTCACCGGGATGCACTGGTATCTGGCACCGACCGTCCTCGATCGGCAGCGGCGGTGCGTGATCGCCGCGGAGTGGTGGGCCGCCGGTGGTCGCCAGGCAGTGCTGCCACGCTCGGTCTCCGACCTGGTGCCCGGGGTGCCGACCGTCGTCGACATCCACGATCACGACCCGCGCACCGGAAACCGTTGGGCCCCCGCATGATCGGCGACAGCACGCAACTGCTGGCCTGGATCGAATCGAACCTGCCCGCCCTCGACGAGGACCGCTTCGGGCCGTGGCAACCCCACCCAGCCCGGCCCGGCGCGATCTCGGCACGCGTCGATGTGCGCATCCGTAGTCGCGGCGTCCGCGACCGGCACGCCGTCGTCCTGTTGTCGGCTGCACCACTGAGCGGCACCCCGTCCGCACCGAAGCTGCCGGAACCCCTTTCCCTGCACTCTGATTCGAGGTGACCCTGACCGAGCACGATCCCGACCCCGGTGCCGGGCGTACGCCGATCCCTGACCGTCTCCTTGGCGCGCCGCGCTCGGGTGGCATGGTCGTCCCCTACATCACGCTCACCCATCGAGACCGGACCCGTCCAGTGTGGGGCACGATGCACGCGCCCACCGCGCAGCGGGTCTGGCGGCACAAGCTCTGCCAGATCTGCGGGCAACCACTCACCGATTGGGTCGCGATCTACCTGCGCCCCGTCGATTACCGGCAAGGCATGGCCCTCGAACCCGGCATGCACCCCGACTGCGCCCACTACTCCGCGGCGGCATGCCCGGTACTCACCGGCCGCCTCGACCGCTACCACCCCGACCCCGACCGTCAGCTCACCGCCTGCGGTGATCCTGACTGCGGGTGCCGGCGGTGGGCCCGGGTCACCGACGAACCCTCGCACCGCACCGGCGCACCCGCCGAAGCCTGGTACGAAGCATGGCTACCGATCTCGGACTACACCGTCGTCACCGACCACGGCCACCCCACCACCCCACTGCGGACCGGGGTCGACCTGCGCAACGTGCGATTACGCAAACTCCGCCGAATCCGTGACGCCGCCCCCGGCGCCGACACATCCCGGGATCTGCTCGCCGACATCATCGTCGTCCGCCAGCTCTTCGGCGAACCAGACGATCCCCAATGACCCCTGCTGCGCAACCGATCTCCACGCCCTCGGATATCGAAATGCTGAACCTGCAAGCTGGCCACCAGCAGCGGCCCGCCGGTCTCCGGCGGGCTCGGACCCGAATTCTATCGCGCCTGCTGCGATCTCGCCGCTCTGATACCCGGGTCCGAGGATGCATGGCCACCCGTTCAGGTGGCTGGCTCGACAACTGGACTCGCGGCGCCAGACCGTACCGCTACCGCTTTACCCACGAAGGAGGCTTGATGACGAATCTGCTCGAACTGGCGCACCAGATCGCCGCGGCGCTGGGCCCGGGCTGGAGCGCCGAGCGTGGCTACATGATCCACGCCCACGCCATACTGCACGGCCCCGGCGATCAGGCGCTGTCCATCCGCCACGGTGACGCCTCCCACCGCCGCACCGACCACGGACGCCTCAAGATCAGCCCCGACTACGGCGAACTGAACCGCCATCTCAACTCCGGTGAAGGCTGGACCACGATCACCGTCGCCGCCGACCGCAGCGCCACCACGATCGCGGCCGAGATCACCCGCCGCCTCCTGCCCGACTACACCACAACCCTCGGGCTGTGCCGCACCCGTGCTCGCGCGGCAGCCGAACTCGAATCCGCGCGTCAAACCACACGCCACGCCCTGCACCAAACACTGCAACCCGCCCGCCTGGTCTACGACGATCTGATCGACTTCGGCGACACCGGCGAGGGTATCCGCGGCAACATCCGCGTCATGCCCGGCAGCACAGTGACATTCGACCTCACCCTCGCCCACCCGGCCGCGCTCGAACTCGCCCAGGCCATCGCTGCCCTGCGCGCCGGCGGCCGCACCGCAGCGTGACCCGCCCGATCCCCGCGCCCGAGCTCGACCTGCGCTACACCGCGATCCGCCACGCCGAGCGCGGTTTTCACGTCTTCCCTCTGCACCCCGGGACCAAAGTCCCGGCCGTCAAACGATGGGAGGACAACGCCACACCCGACACCGATCAGATCAGCCAGTGGTGGCGTCGACGGCCCGCCGATAACATCGCCGTCGCGTGCGGCCCCTCCGGGCTGCATGTGCTCGACCTCGACACCAGCAACCACCAGTCTGCGCCACTGCCGCGGCGTCATGCTCGCGACGGCCGTGATGTCCTGGCCGACCTCGCTTCTCGCACCGGCCAGCCGATACCTGTCCCGACCTTCGCCGTGGCGACACCGTCGGGCGGGCTGCACCTGTACTACCAGGCACCGTCAACACCAGTGCTGCGCAACACCGTCGGGCGGCTGGGATGGCGCATCGACAGCCGCGGCACCGGCGGCTACGTCGTCGCCGCAGGCTCAGTGCTTCCCACCGGTAGCTACCTCATCCTCGACGATCGCACGCCAATCCCCCTGCCGGACTGGTTGATCCAACGCGTAGCTACCGCACCGGCCGCTCTCTCGCGCACCAACACCACCGTGCGTCATCCCGAGGGCTATGTCGCGGCCGCGATTTCGCACCAGTGCGCCCGAATCCGGCACGCCCGCACCGGCACCCGCCACCGCGCGGTCCTGCTGGCCGCCAACAGCCTGGGCAGACTCGTCGGCGCCGAATTGCTCGACTACACCGACGCCTGCACAGCCTTGCTAGCAGCCGCGCAGGTTCACGTCGGGGTCGACGAGTTCACCGACGCCGAGGCAACACGAACGATCACCGACGGCCTGACCTACGCCGCGCGCCTATCGGGTAGGCCACTAGGGACGTCTACACCCGATAGGGCTACGAGCATACCGATAGTCGCCGCCACTTTGACCAGCGCGGCTCCGAGCAAGGCGCAACGACAACATCCGTAACCATCCCCGTCGGCACAGTCGTCGAGCCTGCATGACCGAAACACCGTTGACAACCATCGACCGCTGCGCGTGGTTGAATAACGTTACCCTTCCAAGCTTTTCACTGAACCACATAATCGTCCCCGAATGGAAACGTCCCCGGCGAAAGCGGCATGACGTCCTGCTCACCCAGCGCAAAGGGGAGGACGCACCGTGTGGAATCAGAGCAGAATCGCCGCAGAACGAGCGGCAGCAACGGCATGGAGAAGCCAGCTCGCCCCGGAGGACTGGCGCAACAACACCGGCGACGGCGACAACGACTCGCGACGAGGACGCGATGTTCACACCTGAGCCAGGGCAAAGAAGGGCGGGGCAGTTCCCACTCCTCGAGCTCGGCTACTGCTGCCCAGTCCGGGCTCCGCTCAGTGAATGGCCGCTACGACGTAGGATTCCCGGTCCTTCGGTGGACGACAGACTGGGGTCCCCAGTTGCGGTTACCTGGTGACAACGGCGGAACGGTATGAGACCCTGAACCCGCGTCAGCAATGAACTGGCAATCCGATTGCGGAGGGGGCATTAATGAGGCGTCCATCTATGTCGAGCCGTTGGCAACAACGGATAGGTCGTCGAATTCCGTTGCGTGCCGGTATAGCTGGTGTCGCGGTGTTGCTGCTGGTAGCAGGAGCGCAATCCGGGACCGCGGACCCCACCACCAGCCCGCCGCCATCCTCATCATCGGCAACGACACCGAGCACCACACCGGCAACACCACCACCGTCACCGGGAAAGACTCCGGATCCGACTACCCGCGCTCCGCAATCGGCTTCTCCCACAACCCCTTCACCCACGCCCACGACCTCGGCACCCACACACGCGACCACGCCCGCGCCGCCGAGCACCACCCCGGCGAGTCCAG
>NZ_BAUA01000020.1 GCF_000710915.1 Nocardia brasiliensis IFM 10847 | reverse complement strand
TTCACGATAGGGGACCCAGATTCTGGGTCCCCTATCGTCGTTTCAGCACCTTGAAGTGCCAGGACGACATCGCCGTGTCAGGCCCCCACCAGGACACGTGATTCAATTTGTGGGGCCCCCGACCAACTCTTGCGGACCTCAGAAAGGGATCACCGTGTCGGAACAGAACGACGACCGGAACTCCTTCCGGCGCGGCGAGGGATCCGATCGCCCCTCTCAGGGCAGTGGGGCCGGCGACTCGTCGAGGAACCGTCCCGACCGCGATAGCGGCCAGCGCGGCGGTTTCCGGCGCAACAGCGACTCCGGCGACCGGAACAACTCGAGTGAGCGCGGTGGATACCAGCGCCGCGAGGGTTCCGGCGGCTACAACCGCGATTCGGGCAACCGTAGCGGCGGCTCGGGCGAACGCGGCAGTAGCGGTGGCGGATTCAACCGTTCCAGCGAGCGCGGCGGGTTCAACCGCAACAGCGAGTCCAGCGAGCGCGGCGGATCGAACCGCGGCAGTTCTGGCGACCGCGGCGGGTTCAATCGCTCCGGCGAGCGCGGCGGATTCAATCGTGGCGGCGATTCCGGTCGCGGGGGCTTCAACCGAAGCGACTCGGGCGAGCGCGGTGGTTACAACCGTGGCGCCGACTCGGGCCGTGGTGGTTTCGATCGCGACCGCGGCTCCGAGCAGCGCGGCGGCTCCGGCGGTTTCAATCGTCGTTCGGACGATCGTGGCGGCGATGCAGGCAGCCGCGGTGGTTTCAAGCGCAGCGGCGACTCCGGCGAACGTGGTGGTTTCAACCGCGGCGGTTCCGGAGACCGCGGGTTCAACCGCAGCGGCGACTCTGCCAACCGCGGTGGTTTCAAGCGCAGCGATGATTCGAACGAGCGCGCCGGCTTCAACCGCGGCGGCTCCGGAGACCGTCAGGGCTTCAACCGCGGTGGCGATTCCGACAGCCGTGGCGGGTTCAACCGCGGCGGTGGCTCCGGTGAACGGGGCGGTTTCAAGCGTGGCGATTCCGACGATCGCGGCGGCTACAACCGCGATTCCGGCGGGCGCGGCGGTGACAACCGGGGCGGCACTTCGAACGATCGCGGCTTCAACCGTGGTGGTGATGCCGGTGAGCGTGGCGGTTTCAAGCGCGGTGGCTCGGGCGATCGTGGCGGCTCCAACCGAGGAGACTCCGACCGCGGGAACTTCCGCCGTGCCGGCGATTCCGGTGGCCGTGGCTTCGATCGGGGTGGCGAATCGCGGGGTAGTGGGCCGGACGATCGTCGGCGCGGTGGTGAAGGCGCCCGCGTCGGTGGTGGCGATCGGTCGCAGGACCGGCGCGCGCCCCGCCCGGAGGAGCCTGATCTCCCCGATGACGTGCAGGCCGCCGATCTCGAGCCTGCGGTCCGCCGTGATCTGCTGAGCCTGGACAAGTCGAATGCGGAGGCCGTGGCCCGGCATCTGGTGATGGCGGCTCGGCTCATCGACGACGATCCCCGCCTGGCGCTTGCGCATGCGCGCGCCGCACGTCAGCGTGCGGGCCGTATCGCGGTGGTCCGGGAGACTGCCGGCGTCACGGCGTATCACGCGGGTGAATGGGCGGAGGCCCTGGCCGAGTTGCGGACCGCGCGCCGGATGTCCGGTGGTTCCGGTCTGCTCGCGGTCATGGCGGACTGCGAACGTGGTCTCGGCCGTCCCGAGCGCGCGATCGAGCTCGGCCGTAGCGATGAGGCCCGCGCCCTCACCGGCGATGAGGCCACCGAGCTGCGCATCGTCGTCGCCGGCGCCCGCATGGATCTCGGCGAATACGACCAGGCCGTGGTCACTTTGCAGACCTCGGAACTGGACCCGGCACGCACCGGCTCGGCCGCGGCCCGCCTCTTCTACGCTTATGCCGACGCTCTGGTCGCCGCCGGCCGCACCGACGAGGGACTCACCTGGTTCCTCAACGCGGCCTCCGCCGACCTGGACGGCGAAACCGACGCCGAGGAACGCGCCGACGAACTCACCGGCAACAACTTCCCCGACAACGACCTGGAGCAGTGACGCACACCAGCCCGCACGGCTAGCACTCATCCGAGTCCGAGGCCTTGTGTGGCACCGGTGCAATACGTAGGCAGGAACCAACCCTGCGCCGCGCTCAGCGATTCCGAACATTCGACCGGATAGGTGACCGTGCGGTCGGTTTGACTCACTCGGTTGTGCTGAAGAGGGGTGTCGATGTCCGAAGTGCGGTTGCCGAAAGCTGTCGAGGTGGTCGGTGCGCGTACGCACAACCTCCGAAATGTCGATGTGGACGTCCCTCTTTGGTCGTTGGTGATGCTGACCGGACTGTCGGGGTCGGGGAAGTCGTCGTTGGCGATGGGGGTGCTGTACGGGGAGGGGTCGCGGCGGTACCTGGACGGGTTGTCCGCGTATACGCGGCGCCGGATCGGGCAGGTGGCTCGCCCGGATGTGGATCGGGTGGATTTTCTGCCGTCAGCTTTGGCGCTGCGGCAGCGGCCGCCGGTGCCGGGGCGGCGCAGCACGGTCGGGACGATGACCGAGGTGCTCAACGTGGTGCGGCTGATGTTTTCCCGGCTCGGCCGGCATGTGTGCCCGAACGGGCATCGGATCGAGCCGACTCTGGCAGGCAGTGCGCAGCTGTGGTTGGACTGCCCGGTGTGCGGGGTGCATTTCGAGCATCCGAGTGCGGAATCGTTCTCGTTCAACACGCTGGGCCGTTGCCCCGGCTGTGACGGCCTCGGCGTGCGCGACGAAATCGACACGGCGACCCTGATTCCCGACGAAAGCCTGAGCGTCGTCGAAGGCGCGGTAGCACCGTGGAATCTGGCGGGCCGCAGCTACATGCCGCAGGTGGCCGCGGATCTCGGGGTGCGGATCGAGGTGCCGGTGGCGGAACTGACCGACGCGGAGCGGGCGATTCTGCTCGACGGCCCGCCCGAACCGCGCCAGGTTACCCTCACCAGCAAGGCGGGGCGCGCGGTGAGCGCGACCATGATCTACGAAAGTGCCCGTCGCGCAGTGCAGAACGCGGCGGCGAAGACTACGAGTGAAACCACCCGTCAGCGACTGAGCAGGTTTTTCACCACGCACGCCTGTCCGATCTGTCAGGGCAGCAGGTTGCGGCCCGAGGCGCGGACGACGACGCTCTCGAACCTCGACATCGCGCAGGTGAGTACCGAAAGCCTGGACGCGCTGGCAGATTTCGCGAGACAGGTACCGGCGACCCTGCCCGCCGAGATGCGGCCGCTGTCGGACCGGCTCGTCGAGGAGCTGACCGCGGCCGTGGAACCGCTGCGCCGGTTGGGTATCGGATATCTCAGCTTGGATCGGGCCGGGGCGTCGCTGTCGACGGGGGAGCGGCAACGGATCGAGTTGTCGTCGACGTTGCAGGCGCGTTCCACGGGCATGCTCTATGTGCTGGACGAACCGTCGGTCGGCCTGCATCCGGCCAATGTCGACGGATTACGCGCGGTGCTGCGCGGCCTTGTCGCGGCAGGCAATTCGGTGGTGGTGGTCGACCACGACGTCGCGTTGCTGCGCGAGGCCGATCACCTGATCGAGATGGGGCCGGGGGCGGGCAGGCAGGGCGGGACGGTGGTCGCGCAGGGGAGCGCCGCCGATCTCGCGGCCTGTGCGGAGTCGGTGACCGGACCGTACCTTTCCGGCAGTGCCGACACGCGCTTGCGCGCCCCGCACCCGATCGACACCGCCGCCGCATTGGAGATCACCGTCGACGAGCTGTACACCCTCCGCCACGTCAGTGCGCGAATCCCGCTGCGGCGCTTGACCGTAGTGACCGGTGTGTCGGGATCGGGCAAGACCGCGCTGGTATTGGACAGCCTCGTTCCCGCGCTCACCGCGGAC
Source organism: Nocardia brasiliensis IFM 10847 (assembly GCF_000710915.1). GTDB lineage: Bacteria > Actinomycetota > Actinomycetes > Mycobacteriales > Mycobacteriaceae > Nocardia > Nocardia brasiliensis_A. Next base: position 26,875 of record NZ_BAUA01000020.1, on the reverse strand, counting down.
GTACCGCCCGCGCATGTGCGGCGACTCGACCGCGCGGGCATCCGCGCCGTGGTCGAGGTGGACGCGACCCCGATCGGCAACAACTCCCGATCGACCCCGGTCACCTACTGCGGCGCACTCGACCCGATCCGCCGCTGGTTCGCGAAGGAATCCGGCCGCACCGCCGCGCAGTTCTCCTACAACACCGCGGCGGGACAGTGCCCGACCTGCCTGGGTCTGGGCGAGCTGGACCTCGACATCCAGTATCTGCCAGATCTCACTGTCAGCTGCCCGGACTGCCACGGTGCCCGCTACAACCCGGAGGTGCGCGCCGTCACGGTCGACGGTTTGACCATCGCCGATGTGCTGTCGCTGACGGTGGCCGAGGCGGTCGACCGGTTCGCCGCGCACCCGAAGATCGTTGCGCCCCTTCGTGCGGTGCGCGATGTGGGCCTCGGCTACCTGTGCCTCGGCGAGCCCACGCCGAGCTTGTCCGGTGGTGAGGCCCAGCGACTGCGCCTGGCTACCGCGCTGCGTTCCGAGCAGGCCGACACGTTGTATGTCTTCGATGAACCTTCGATCGGACTGCACCCCAACGATGTTCGTACCCTGCTCGCCGTGCTGGATCGGCTGATCGACGCGGGCGCAACGGTTCTCGTCATCGATCACGATCTGGACGTGATCGCCAACGCCGACCACATCATCGACCTGGGACCCGGCGGGGGTCCGGACGGCGGGCGGATCGTCGCCACCGGCACGCCCGCCGAGATCGCCGCGGTGGCCGCCAGCCGGACGGGCTACTGGCTCGGGCGCCATCTCGCCGGGCAGTGAGCCGACTCTGTGCGTACGGTCCACCGGCGACCGGCCGGGTCGTGCACGCGGACAGTCTTCTCCGCGATCCCGTCGAACCACCCAATAGGGAGCGGTTGTTTTCTATCCTGGTTGTCGCGGGAGAAGTCCATCGGCAGAAGAGGAACCATGAGCCTGATTCGTACCGACCGAGACGGTGCCGTTCTCACCGTATGGCTGGACAATCCGCCCTACAACTTCCTGACCAGCGCGATCATGTCCGAGCTCGCGGCGCTGCTGACCGAGCTCGACAGTGACGCCGAAGTTCGCGCCGTGGTGCTGACCAGCGCGGTCGAGGACGTGTTCGTCAGCCACTACGACGTGGCCGAGATTCTGGCGGGCGCGCAAGCCGCGCCGGTCACCCTCACCCAGCGCACGGCATCGGCGGCCCTGCACGCGAGTCGCGCCGCCGACCGGATCCCGGGCGGGCAGGCCGTATTGGCTCGGGCCGGCGCGAGCGGCGTCGCCGATCTGCGGCAGTACCACGAGGTCTGCCGACGAATGCGCAACGCGGACAAGGTATTCATCGCCGCACTCAACGGACGCACCTTGGGCGGCGGCTGTGAGCTGGCCTTGTCGTGTGATCTGCGGCTGATGGCCGATGGTCCGTTCGAGATCGGCCAGCCGGAGATCCTGGTGGGCATCATCCCCGGGGGCGGCGGCACGCAGATGCTGACCCGGGTGCTCGGCGTGGGCCGGGCGATGGAACTGTGCCTGGAGGGTGCGCCGATCACACCCGCCCGTGCACTCGAGATCGGTTTGGTGCACCGCCTGGTCGAGCCGTCCGGCCTGCTCGCCGAAGCGCGGGCGACCGCAGCCCGGCTCGCTCGTCGCTCGCCGGTGGCGGTCGGCGCGCTGAAACGCGCCATCTACGAAGGCGGTTCGGAGCCGCTCGAGAAGGGCCTGCACTATGAGCGCGCCGGTTTCCTGGAGACGAGTTCCACTCCGGCGGCCAAGCGTGCGATGAAGGCTTACCTCGACGAGATCCGTGCGGTGGAGTCCGACGGCCGCGACCTGGCGAGTTTCGTGGCCGAACGGCTGCCCCGCTGGGTCGAGGGCAGCGTGGTCGACTTCACGAATTCCGCTGCGCAATAACAGGTTCGCCAGCCGCTCTGGTCCGATCGATTGGTGGCAGCAACAGACTGAGCCCGATCGCGGCGACCGGCACGAAGCACAGCGTGGTGAGAACCGCCTGTGGCCCTTCATGATCGGCGATGAGGCCGAGCAGCGGCACGAAGAGCCCGCCCACGCTCACCGCGAGCCCCAGGGTGACGCCGGCGGCGGTGCCGGGACGGCTGGGCAGGTAGTCCTGGCCTAGCTTGACCAGCACCGCGAACGGGATGTTCACGATCACACCGGTGAGCGCGGCCAGGGCGAGCGCGAGGTGCGGGCTCGGCACGATCCGCAGTGCGGTGATCGCGGGAATCGCTGCGGCACTGCCGATCTGGATCGTGCGGGTCATGCCGATACGGTCCGCGATGCGGCCGCCGAGCAGGGTGCCCGCGACGCCGCCGATCAGGAAGGCCGCCAAAGCGACGCCGCCCAGGGTGGGCGAGCTGCCCAGCGCCTTGATCCAGTACAGCGCGAGAAATGTGTTCAGGCCGAAAGAGATGATCGAGCGCACCACCGCGACGGCGGTGAGCACGAAAAACGGCCGCCAGCGATCGTGTCCGGCGGCGACGACCATGCCGCGCGCACCCGCCGTGCGCCGTAACTGGTAGCGCCACAGCACGAATCCCATCAACACCGCGGGCGGGATGAACAACGCGGTCGCCCCCACGCCGTAGGCCACCAGGGCCGGTGTCGCGAGTGCGGGGGCGAGGAAGAACCCGACGCTGCCGCCGGCCGCGAACAGGCTCATCGCGGAAGCGCTGTGGCCCGCGTCGCGGCGGGCGTCTCGGCCGGCCGCTGGATGGAAGGCCGCGATGCCGAGGCCCGAGATGAGCAGCAGCGTCCACACCAGCCAGTAGGCCGGTGCCAGCCCTGCGAGACCGGCCCCGACGCCTGCGACCGCCAGCCCCGCGGGCGCCAGCCACAGCAGCCGCCACCGGTCGGCGAGCACCCCGAGGATCGGCTGCGGCAGCGAACTGCCCAGGGTCGCGGCGAGCGCCAGCCCCGACGCGGCCACATAGCTGTAGTGCCGCTCCAGCACGAAGAACGAGATGCTGGCGGGCACGAGGCCCTGGTAGAAGTCGTCGACCGCGTGCGCGACCATCCAGTACCGCATCCGTTTCCACGGCGACAGGTGCTCGGTCCGCAAGGTCTGTTCGAGCTCGGCGCTCACCATCGAAAGTCCTCCTCCATCCGTACCGACCAGCAGCCTATGAACGGAATGGGGTTGCCGACTTCCGATAAAATGCCCAGCTGTGCCGATATTCAGCCAAGATTCGACGGTGGCGAAGACGCTGAACGGTGGCGCGCGCATCGATCGGCACCGGCATGCCGAGCACCAGGTGGTGTATCCGAGTTCCGGGGTGGCCGAGGTCCGCACCGACGCGGGGAACTGGATCGCGCCCGCGGACCGGGCGATCTGGATTCCCGCCGGGTGTGCGCACGAGCATCACTTCTATGGGCCGACGCGATTCCACACCGTCGGCTTTCCGTTCGATCTGGCTCCCGACTGGACCACGCCCTCGGTAGTCGCCGCGGTACCGCTGGTCCGCGAGCTCATCATCACCTGTTCGACCGCGACCGACCTGCCCGACGACGAACTCGTTCCCCTGCGCCGGGTCCTGCTCGATCAGTTGCGGCGCAGCCCCGAACAGCCGTTGCGGTTGCCCGCCGCGCGGGACGAACGTCTCCGAAAGGCTTGCGCGCTGGTCGAATCCGACCTGACCGAGGTGCGGACGCTGGCCGAGCTCGGGCGCCAGGTCGGTGCGGCCGAGCGGACGTTGACCCGATTGTTCCGCACCGAACTGGCGATGACCTATCCGCAGTGGCGCACGCAGCTGCGCCTGCATCATGCCGTGCAGTTGCTCGCCGAGCGGGTGCCGGTGACCGTCGTCGCGCATCGGTGCGGCTGGTCGTCGGCGAGCGCGTTCATCGAGGTCTATCGCCGCTCACTCGGCCACACGCCGGGGGCGTACCGGCCGAACTGAACGGGTCGCCTATTTTTCGAACTGGGCTCGCTTCCAGTCGCCGTACGGTTCGTCGCGTTCCCGGACGGCCTCGCGGAAACCTTCGGTGGCCGCGCGCAATTGGAAGGCGTAGCCCTCGCGGGTGTGCCGGGAGATGCCGTCGAAGACCGTGCTGATCATGCCGGAGTTGGCCACGCCCTGGGCCAGCAGTGCGCTGTTGAGTGCCAGTTTCGCCATGATCAGCTGATTGACCGGCATCCGGGCGATGCGCTCGAGCAGGGCCTCGGTGCGTGCGTCGAGTTCATCGGCCGGTGGCGCCTCGACCGCGAGGCCCCATTCCTCGGCCTGCTTGCCGGACAGGCAGTCACCGGTGAACAGCAACCGTTTCGCGCGTTGATCGCCGAGCCGGTGCGCCCACATGCCCGCGGCCGGGATGCCCCAGACCCGGGTGGGCGGGTAGCCGATCTTGGTGTCGTCGGCGCAGATGATCTGGTCGGCGTAGAGCGCGATATCGGTGCCGCCCGCGACGGCGAAGCCGTGCAGCTTCGCCACGGTCGGTTTGTTGGCGTACAGCAGGCTGGCGAAGCCGCGGTTGAACCGGCTCATCATCGCGTAGTCGACCATGGGATCCCAAGTGTCCCGAGGGTTGTGGTTGCGCGCCTGCACGACGGGATCGAGCACGGTGCCGGCCGGTGAATCCGCCGCCTCGGCGGGGCCGAAGGAGTTCTCCGCGAAGATCGACAGGTCGTACCCGCCGCAGAATCCTTTGCCGCGCCCGGACACCACCATCACGTGCACCCGGGGGTCGAGGTCGGCGCGTTCGACCGCGTGCGCCAGCTCGACGGGTGTGTCGGAGGTGATGGCGTTGCCGTGTTCGGGACGGTTGAACGTGATCCGGGCGATCCGGCCGGTGACCTCGTAGGTCAGTGTGCGGTAGGTGGCCTCGGCGGGCGGGAGCGGACGGTCCGACCAGGGGGAGTCGGGCGACTCGGTGAGTCCCTCGTACCAGGCGGCCGGGCGGGTGCCGGAGTGATTGTCGAAGTCGGGCAACGGGTTTCCTGACTATGTCGGAGTATTCGGTGCGTGCGCGGCAGAACCGATTCCCATATTACATACTTGTATCAATCGACGGAACACTGTAATACTGGCGAGTATCCGGAGCCTGCGAAAGGACCTCCCATGCCCACTCATTCGGTGACCAATCAGGTACCTCCGCTTGTTGACTACGACGCTGCCGAACAGCCGGTGCTGCTCGAGGCGTTGCAGCGGGCTGGAGCGGAGCACGCGCTCGACGAGCTGCACACGATCGGGCGGCTCGCGGGCAGCGCCGCGGCCATCGAACTCGGTGATCTCGCCGAAGCGCACCCGCCCACGCTGCGGACGCACGATCGGTTCGGCAATCGCGTCGACGAGGTCGTCTACGACCCGAGCTATCACCGGCTGATGACCTACGCGATCGAGTTCGGCTTGCACGGTGCGGTATGGACCGATCCGCGGCCGAATCCGCACCTGACGCGAGCCGTGAAATTGAGCGTGTGGGGTCCAGTCGACGCCGGGCACGGCTGCCCGATCTCGATGACCTACGCGGTGGTGCCCGCTCTGCGCGCAGCACCGGAGCTCGCCGCGCAGTACGAACCACTGTTGTGCGCACGGGAATACGACCCCGGCCTGCGTGCTCCGCTGACCAAGCGTGGGCTGATCGCCGGGATGTCGATGACCGAGAAGCAGGGCGGCTCCGACGTCCGGGCCAACACGACCACCGCCACACCGATGTCGGACGGCACCTATCGGATCACCGGGCACAAGTGGTTCACCTCCGCGCCGATGTCGGATGTGTTCCTCGTCCTGGCTCAGGCGCCGGGCGGCCTGTCCTGCTTCTTCGTGCCCCGGGTGCTGCCCGACGGCACGCACAATCCCTTTGCGCTGCAACGGCTCAAGGACAAGCTGGGTAACCGCTCCAACGCGAGCAGCGAGGTCGAGTACGACAACACGGTCGGCTGGCTGGTCGGCGACGAGGGGCGCGGTGTGCCCACGATTATCGAGATGGTCAACCTGACCAGGCTCGACTGCACCCTGGGCACCGCGACGGCGATGCGCACCGGCGTCGCCGCCGCCGCGCATCACGGGGCGTACCGCAGCGCGTTCGGCGCGACCCTCGCCGATCAGCCGCTGATGCGCAATGTGCTCGCCGATCTCGCGATCGAGGCCGAGGCCGCGACCACGGTCGCGCTGTGGCTCGCCGAACTCACCGACCGGGCGACGGCCGGGGTGGACGGCGCCGACGAATTGCGCCGGATCTCGCTCGCGGTGAGCAAATACTATGTGTGCAAGCGCGGCCCGATCCACGCCGCCGAGGCGCTGGAATGCCTGGGCGGCAACGGATATGTCGAGGAGTCGCGGATGCCACGGCTCTACCGGGAAGCGCCGCTGATGTCGATCTGGGAAGGTTCGGGCAATGTCGCTGCACTCGACACGCTGCGCGCCATGGCCAAACAACCGGAAACCCTCGGCGCGTTCTTTGCCGAAGTCGAACGCGCCGCGGGCGCGGATCGTCATCTCGATGCCGCGATCGCGCGGCTGAAAACACAATTCGCGGACTTCGACACAATTCAGCACCGGGCCCGGCGGATCGTCGGTGCGATGGCACAGGTGCTACAGGCGTCGTTGCTCGTCCGCTACGGCCATCCCGCGGTGGCCGACGCTTTCACGGTCAGCCGGCTCGGTGGGGAACACGGCGATGTGTTCGGCACGCTACCGACCGGTATCGATACTGCCGCGATCATTCAGCGCGTGACGCCGAAGACGGCGCACTGAACCCTAAGCCTGCGAGGGGGCGAGCAGCTGCTCGGCGAATGCCATGAATTCCGTACGGAAAGCGGCATATTCGGCGCGCAGCTGCGCACCAGGCCAGTCGGCGGGCAGCAGCGGCTCGGGCAGCAACGGATCGTCGAGAATATGCCGCACCGCCGCCGCGGCCACTTCGAACCGCTCGCGCAGCGAGGTCGAATCCGTGAAGGCGCGCAGCAGCCGCTGTGCGTCGCGCGCCCAGAGTTGCGGCGCGAAAAGGGTTTCCGCGAGCTCGACCGGTGAATCGTGCGGTGCCGCGGTGAACACGGAAACGCGCCTGCTCGCATCCGGCCCGAGCGCGATCTCGACGTTCGCGGGCCGGGTCCAGACGCCTTCCCGCAATTCGCCGAGTTTGCGTGCGCGCATGGTGTCACGGAACGCGGTGCGTGCGGGCGCGTCGTCGCCGACGGCGGTCACCACCGCCAAATACCATCCCCCGTCCCAGGTTTTCAACACCGGACTGACCGCGGCGTCCTGCCTGCGCTGTCGTTCGATCAGCCGGTCGGAGAGCCGGTACACGCCCTGCCCGCGTTCCAGGTCGCCCATGGCGACCATCCTGGTCAGCGCGACGCGCACGGCCGACTGCTGCAGCCCGAGTTCCTCGGCCACCGAAACGATCCAGCTGACCGGCGCCTGGGCCGGGTGTGCACCGAGCAACGCGCTCAGAATCGCCGACCGCGCGGTCAGCTTCCGCATGCGCATCCCCACACACCCCGTCCTACCCGAGTTACCGTCGGCCGATTCAGGCCATCCGAAACCGGAATTCTACCGACGAGTCCGTCGCTCCCGTCGCAAGCCATCGCTCGCGCCGAGTACTCGGCGGTCGTCGCGTGCCGGTGTCGCGATGCAGGTCGAGGGGGATTCGTCGCTAGTTCGCGTTGTTATATGCCGCGACAATGTCGGCCGGGATCCGGCCACGGGTGGATACGTTGTGCCCGTTCTTCCTGGCCCATTCCCGGATCGCGGCTGTTTGCTCGCGATCGGTCGCGGAAGTGGCTTTCCCGGTGCCTTTGCGCTTCGCCCGGCCAATCTTGCGCGCCTTTTCCGCCCAGGGCTCCAGGGTCACGCGCAGCTTACCCGCGTTCTTGGTGGACAGATCGATCTCGTAGGCCACCCCATCAATCGAAAACTGAACTGTTTCATTCGCTTTCGACTTGCCGTCGTAGTCGTCGACGAGGGTGACGGTGACTTTCTTGGCCATCGGTGCGTCCTTTGCGTAGTCACGGGTATCGCTACGAAATACTAATACCGTATCGCATCGAACTCGGTTATGAGAAATAGTGCTGCATTCGGGCGGGTATCGAGCGCGGCATTCAGCGCAGGGAATCGGCCGCGGCCGCAGCAATCGCCGTGGCCACCGCACTCAATGCCGGTGAGTCCAGCCGCCATTGCTGCCAGTACAGCGGGACATCGATGAATGCCGCGCCATCGATCGGAACGAGTTCGGCACGCCCGAAATTCCGGGTTTGCAGATCGGGCAACATACCCCAGCCGAGTCCGAGTCGTACCGCTTCGGCGAAACCGGAGGAGGAGGGAACGTAATGGCGCGGCGGGTCGAGCGGTTGCCGACTGCGTTTGCGTAACTGCCGGTCTTGGAGATCGTCTTTGCGGTCGAACAGCACCACCGGCGCCACCGCATAGGCTTTCGCGGTGGGTCCGTCGGGAAACCAGGTGCGGGCGAAGCCCGGTTGTGCCATCGGCCGGTAGCGCATCGCGCCCAGTCGCTCCACCCGGCAGCCCTGCACCGGCGTCGCGGTCGAGGTGATGGCCGCCATCACCGTGCCGTCGCGGAGCAGTCGGGTGGTGTGTTCCTCGTCCTCCCGGTGGATTTCGAAGCAGACGCCCGGCGGGGCCGCGGCCAGCGCGGGCAACGCCCAGGTCTCCAGCGAGTCCGCGTTGATCGCGATCGGCAGCCGCAGCGGCCGGTCGGTGGCGCGGTGCGCGTCGCCGAGTTCGCGCGCGGTGTCGCCGGCCAGCAGTTCGATCTGCCGCGCCAGCCGCAGCACGGCGAGCCCGGATTCGGTGGGACGCACCGGTTTCGTGCGTTGCAGCAGGACGCGACCCGCGGCGTCCTCCAAGGCCTTGATGCGCTGGCTGATCGCGGACGGGGTGATCCGCAGGCTCTTCGCCGCGGCGTCGAAGGTGCCCTCGGTGACCGCCGCGTGCAACGCGCGGAGCTGGTCGAGCTGCAGGTCCATGTTAAGGAATCGTAATGGTAGTGTAGAAACTTTAGTTTGCCAGTGGATAATGCCGTGCTTAGCGTCGAAGAAGTGACACTGTCTTCGGCGGCTCTCGCAGCTCTTTCCGGTCTCGGTTTCGGACTCTCGCTGATCGTGGCGATCGGCGCGCAGAACGCGTTCGTCCTGCGCCAAGGCGTGCGTGGGCAGCACATCTTCGCGGTGGTGGCGGTGTGCGCGCTGTCGGACATCCTGTTGATCGCCGCGGGTGTGGGCGGCTTCGGTGTGGTCGTCGAATCGGTGCCCGCCGTTGTCACGGTGGTGCGCTACGCGGGCGCGGCTTTCTTGCTCGGCTACGCGTTCCTCGCCGCACGTCGGGCCTTTGCGTCCGCGGCGCTGACCATGGACACAGCCGGCGCGACCGTCGCGCTCGGCGCCACCATCGCGACCTGCTTGGCGCTGACCTGGCTCAACCCGCACGTGTATCTCGACACCGTGGTGCTGCTCGGTTCGTTCGCCAATACCTATGCCACACCCGACCGCTGGTTCCTCGGCGCGGGCGCGATGCTCGGCAGCGTGGTCTGGTTCGCCGCGCTCGGTTACGGCGCGCGCCTGCTCGGCCCGATCTTCGCGCGCCCGGTCGCTTGGCGAGTGCTCGACTCCGGCATCGCGGTGATGATGACAGTGCTTGCCGTGGGACTGGTCTGCTCGGGGTGACGGGAGACACAGCCGCCGAGCCGTGCGGTTCCGATTGGCGCCCGAAGTGCCGGGTATGCGTCGGAGTGACAGCCCATACCCAGCATGTAGGAGTTGCCATGACCAAGCACGACAGCGGACCGCTCGAGGCCGTCGAGGGCATCGTCGAGGACGTCAAGGGCAAGGCCAAGGAAGCCGCGGGCATCGTCACCGGAGACGAAAGCCTGAAGAGCGAGGGTCGCGCTCAACAGGACAAGGCCGAATCCGAGCGCGACGCCGCGAAGAAGGAGGCCGAAGCCGAAAAGGCGCGGGCCGAAGCCAAACTCGACGAGGCGCGCCAGAGCGCCTACCAGAGCGGCAAGGAAGCCGACTCCTGATTGCGTCACTTCGGCGGCGCGGGAACGGGTTTTCGTTCCCGCGCCGCTTTTTACGTTGCGGCGCGGAACATTTGGGCGGCGCGCTCCCGTTCGGCGAGGATGCGTCGCCGTCGCTCGGCCATCGCGGCGGCCGGTGCTCCGCCGGTAACGATCGCCTCATAGAGCGCGGCCGCGTCCTCGATGGCGTCGCGGGCGCCGACGCCCGCGGCCGGTGTGATCGCGTGATCGGCGTCGCCGCAGAGCAGCACGGGGTTCTGCGGAGCTCGAGCGCCGGCGAGCGGCACAGTGCGCGCGTTCGAGACGTGCACCGAATCGGTGTGCGCCAGTAGCGGTTCGATGACGTCGCGCACCGCGGGCGAGGCCGCCAGTACGGCGTCTGTCCACTGATCCATCGGCTGAGCGCCCTTGTGCTGCCGGTCCAGGGGCGGCCGGGTCAACCGGGTGAACCACACCGAGACCGTGTCGTTCCACAGGTGCCCGAAGGTGGTCACGGGACGGCCGTCGGGTCCGAGGGTGCGATCGAAATGCAGGACGGCCGGGTCGGTGCCGGGCCGGACCGGTTGCCGGGTGACGCCGTAAATGACGATCTGCCCGGCGTATTCGGCGGTTCGCCCGGGTTCCAGGGCGCGGCGCGCGACGGAGTCGATGCCGTCGGCGGCGACGATCAGCTCGTCGGCGGGCACCGGTCGTCCGCCGCTGCCGAGGGTGCCCGCGGTGCAGTCCACTTCGGTGATGGGTGTGTCGAACCGCAGGACCGCGGAACTGTCCGCGGCGAATTCGGTGAGCACCCGCATCAGCTCGGCTCGCAGATAGAGTCGCCGCTGCGCCGCCGAGTTGCCGCGGGCGGGTCCCGAAACCCCGTCCGCGCGTAGCGCTTCCACCGGATGTGAGGCCGCGTGCAGTCGATCGGCCGACACACCCAGCCCCACCAGTGCGGTGTGTGCGCGTGCGTCGAGGACCAGGAACGCGCCGGCGCCACCGGTCGGTTGGCTTTCGTACACGGTGACGGGTCGCTCCGCACGGCCGAGCGCTCCCGCGAGCACCGCTCCGGCTATGCCACCGCCGATGATCGTGACCATGAATCCACCCTACGGGCCGCCGATTCCACTGCAGCGGGAATCGGCGGCCCCGCGCCGATGTCAGCAGTTGCGCGGTGCGGTTTCCCCGCGGAACCGGGCCTCGATCCACCCCATCGCTTCCGGCGCGCCGAGCACCGCGGTGCTGAGGTGATCGGGGCTCGGGAACAGTTTCGATTGCACGCGCACTCCCGCCGCGCAGTAGCGCCGCATCGTGTTGTCGATCGCCGCGACCGGGATCAGTGCGTCGTCGTGGGAACGCCACTGGTAGATAGGCATTTCCGGGACACCCTCGTACAGCTCGAGGCTGTTCTCCTCCAGTACGCCACGCGCACTGGGGTCTTCGGCCAGCGAGGTGGAGAAGGCGACGTCCAGGACGCTGTGCCCGGCGCCGGCGGCCAGGATCTCGTTGGTGCAGCCGTTGGCCATTCGCTCGCGGATGGCGAGCCCGGTCGGGTTCAGGCTGTCGCTGATCGGCAGTCGGGTCGGGTACTCGCGTTCGAGCCCGATGGCCGCCGCCATGGCCAGCCCGAACGCCGGATGCCGGTGGTAGCCCAGGCCCTCGGTCATCTTGACCAGGTTCATCGGGACCCCGCCCTCGGCCGCGCCCACGATATCGAGTTCCGGCGCGTAGGTCGGGGCGAGCGCTGCCGCCCAGCCGGTCGCCATCCCGCCGCCGGAGTACCCGAACATCGCGACCGGGCTGGTGGCCACACCCAATCGCGCGACCTTGCGCGCCGCCCGGATGCCGTCCAGCGTGATCATGCCGCCGAGCCTGGCCGCCCCGTAGGCGCTGGTCGGGCCGAGGTGATCGGGCAGCGCCACCGACCAGCCGCGCAGCAGCACCGTGTTGAGCGCGGGCGCTTCGCGCACAGCCAGATTCGGGTCACCGGTGTAGAGCACGCGGGATACGGCGCACTGGGTGCCGAGGCCGTTGATGATGTGCTGATAGGACAGCAGCGGCCCACCCGGCACGTGATTCGCCGGAGTGAGCACGGTGGTGGTCGCCGCGATCGGCGCGCCCGCCGAATCGGTCGACCGGAACTTGATCATCGTGACCGTGGTGCCCGGAAAGGCGAGCAACCCGGGCATCGGCCGGGTGTCGAGCACGTCACCGGGTTCGGCCCGGTCCAGATCCGCGGGCGCCGCGTAGAACGGGTCGGGGTCCGGTAGTGGGTAGAGCGGTTGTGCCGCAGCGGTTCCCGGCAGCACGGCCAGTTGGGCGGCCGCTACCAGCAGGACGGCTGCGGTGAGCGCGGTATTGATTCGACAGAACATGGCGAAGATCGGCTCCCATTCATCACGACATCGTCAGGGACGTAGGGCACGCTGAAAGTCGAATAATCCGAAACTGGCCGGGCACAAGCGATTGGCAGATATTCGGACCTGCGCAAGGTTAGGGGAGAAACGGAAAAGCCCGAGGGTGCCGCGCCGAGTGACGAAGGCGATCCACGGCCGGGCGCGGCCCGCGGCCGCCGCGGGCCCGTTACGGTGGCTGGGTGATCATGCTCGTGATCGGCCTCGCCCTGCTCGCGGTGTTCCTGGTGCGCTTCCGCAAGGACCGGCGACGGTTGGGCAATGGGGTGTATCTACTGCTAGGGCTGATATTCGTTGGCGTGTGGGTGCTCGGCTCGGGCGTCAAGGGCGACCTGCCGATGATCTTGGCGGGGCTGCTCGTGCTGCTGTCGCCGCTCCTGGTGCTCGTACTCGCCGGGTTGCTGATCCTCAACGGCAGGCAGATGGTACGCCGTGAAGGGCTGCGCCTGGCGAACCTGCTGCCGCTCGCGCTCGGCCTCGCATTGCTCGTGCCGTATGTCTTGCTCGCGCTGGCCATATTCACCGGCGATATCTGGGTCGTCGTGATTTTGGCGTCGCTGACCATGGCGGTGAGCTATATCGGATTCCTGTTCGCCAGTTTTCTGCTGTATTCGCTGTTGTACGGGGCGTTGCCGTATCGACCGGGGATGGACGCGATCGTCGTGCACGGCGCCGGGCTGAAGGGCGATCGGGTGCCGCCGCTGCTCGCGGGCCGGCTGGACCGGGCGATCGAGGTCTATCGGGCCGAGCGCACGGCCGGGCGCAGCCCGCTGCTGATCACCAGCGGCGGTAAGGGTTCCGACGAGTTGAAGTCGGAGGCCGAGGCCATGGCCGGGTATCTGGTCGAGCGGGGCATCCCGGCCGAAAGCGTGCTGCAGGAGGATCGTTCGGCGACCACGCGGGAGAACCTGCTGTTCACCAAGCGATTACTGGGCGAGTGCGGCGAGTCGACCCGAATGGTGCTGGTGACGAGCGATTTCCACACCCTGCGCACAGCGATGCTGGCCCGGCGGCTCGGCTTGGACGCCGAGGTCACCGGGGCACGCACCGCGTTCTACTACCTGCCCGCGGCGACCTTGCGCGAGTTCGCCGCCGTCGTGGTGGCCTACAAGTGGATCAACCTGATCGCCTGTGTCGCACTGGTTTCGCTGCCGATACTGGCGTTGCTGCTCACACGTGACCTGCCCCACAGCTACGGGGACTGACTCAGTCGAAGGTCTTGTGCGGGATGCCGACGGTGAGCCCGCCGTCGACGACGAACTCCGCCCCGGTCGAGTACGACGATTCGTCGCTGGCCAGGAAGGTGATCAACGCGGCGACCTCGCTCGGATCGGCGGCCCGTGCCAGCGGGATCTGCAGGAATTCGGCCGGAATGTTCTCGGTCATGGGCGTGGTGATCAGGCCGGGGTGCACCGAATTGACCCGGATCTTGTACTGCGCCAGCTCGAGTGCGGTCGATTTGGTCAAGCCGCGCACCGCGAACTTGGTCGCCACATAGCCGTGCAGACCCGGGCTGCCGCGCATGCCTTCCACGGACGAGATATTGATGATCGAGCCGCCGCCCGCCTCGATCATCGCCGGGGTCGAGGCCCGCATACCGAGGAACGTGCCGGTGAGATTGATGTCGATGATCCGCTGCCACTCGGCGAGGTCGAAGTCGACCAGCAGGTTCCCGTTGGCGATGCCGGCGTTGTTCACCAGCACGTTCAGCGCACCATAGCGCTGCACTGCCTCGGCGACCGCGCCCTGCCACGCGTCCGGCTCGCGCACGTCGAGGTGCACGTAGGTCGCGGCGTCGCCGAGTTCCTTGGCGACCGCGGTGCCTTCCTCGTCGAGCACGTCACCGAGCACCACGCGGGCGTCCTCGGCGACCAGGGCTCGGGCATGCGCTGCGCCCATACCCCGCGCGCCACCGCTGATCAATGCCACTTTGCCGCTCAACCGCCCCATCGCGGCACCTCCGTCTTTTCGCGAGCTTGTCTGGAACACGTTACAGAATCGCGCCCCGTCCGGCGGTCCTCCCGGGTCCGATGGTGCCACATGCGTACGCGGTGCGGGGCAAAGTCTTTGCGGGCCAGAATCTTCCGGGGTGGGTGCGGTGGTGGGCGCGGCGATCTAGGGTTCGTCGCATGAGCGAGGCAAGCACCTTCACGATGGCGACGTTGCGGGATGCCGCGGGTGCCGACCTCGGCGTGAGCGATTGGATCCGCGTCGACCAGGACCGGATCACCGCGTTCGCCGAGGCCACCGAGGATCGGCAGTGGATTCACCTGGACCCGGTCCGGGCGGCGGACGGGCCGTTCGGCGCCACCGTCGCGCACGGATATCTGACTTTGTCGCTACTGCCGTGGATCAACGCACAGCTCTTCCGGCTCAGCGATGCGCGGCTGCGGATCAATTACGGCCTGAACAAGGTCCGCTTTCCCGCGCCGGTGCCCGCGGGCTCCCGGATCCGCGGGCGGACCAGCATCGTCGCCGTCGAGGATGTCCCGGGTGGCCTGCAGGTGGTGCTGGCGACGACGGTCGAATGCGAGGGTGCCGACAAGCCGGCCTGTGTCGCCGAATCGATCGTCCGCGCGCTGGCGTGACCGGCGGCCGCCGCCGATATGGCATCATCGTGTAGAACGCGTTCTAGTTTTTGCCACCGGCGCGGGAGGCTCACGATGACGAACCCACGATCCTCGGCGGTGCTGCGACGGTTCGCCCGGCGGGTCCCCGACATCGCCGAGGTGCCCGGCGGGCGGCTGGTCGAACTAACCGGACGGGGGCAGACCTATGTGGTCGATATCGCCGGACCGGCGGGCGCGCCCACGCTGGTGCTCTTGCACGGCACGGCGTGCACCGCCTACCTGGGATGGTTCCCCTCGCTGGCCGCGCTGTCCGAGCGCTATCGGGTGATCCTGTTCGACCAGCGCTGGCACGGCCGGGGGATTCGCTCCGAGCGTTTCTCGGTGGACGACTGCGCCGACGATGTGGTCGCCGTGCTCGACGCGCTCGACGCCGCACAGGCGGTATGTGTGGGCTTCTCGCTGGGCGGGGTGGTGAGTCTGGCTGCCGCGCACCGGCATCCGGAGCGGGTGAGCGGTCTGGTGCTGTGCGCGACGCCGTACCGGTTCCAGGAGAAGTGGCGCGAGCGGGCGTTCCATCGAGCCTTCGGCAAACTGGCCGCCGCGATCCTGCCCTACTCGTCTCGGCAGATCGCGGAATTCGCGGGCAAGCTGCCCGAACTGCCGGAAATCGTCTGGGCGCCGGGGCGGTTGGACCGGTGGGCGCTCACCGAGTTCCGCAGCACCAGCGGATGGGCGGTGGCGCAGGTGGTCGCGGAGGTAGGCCGGTTCGACGCGAGTGGCTGGTTGCCCGAGTTGACTATGCCGACCGCGGTCGTCATCACGACCCAGGACCGGGCGATTCCGGTCTATCGGCAGTTGGAACTGGCGACGCTGATTCCGAAGGCGAGCATCCACCTGGTCAAGGCCGGGCACGCGGCCTGTGTGCTGGAGGCCGACCGGTTCGTGCCGGTGCTGCTCGACGCCTGTGCGGCGGTCGCCGCGAGATTGTAGGCGGCTCACCCTGTTCGGCGGCGGTGGCGAACAGGGGCGGTCGGCGAGTCAGCCCAGTTTTCGTGCCGCGGTGAGCAATTCGGCGACGACCTCGGGTACCGCGTCGGCGAGTTCGGCGATGTCGGGCACCAGCTCTTTGCAGGCGATGAAGCCGAAATCGAGGTCGTCGTTGTTCGACAGGACCGTCACCGTCAGCCCGGCGCCGTGAAAAACCGGTCCGAACGGATACATACCCTCGACGCGCACGCCGAGGAAATACAGCGGCATCGGCGGACCCGGCACGTTCGACACCACCAGGTTGTGCACCACCGGATGGCGCTCGGCGAGCTTCAGCGACGAGTACACCCGGGCCGCGAGCTGAAAGGTGTTCGGCGGCGCGTACTTCGACCAATCCTGGAGGAAGTCGGCGCCGATGAGGTCGTGTTCCTCTTTCGCGCCGCGGTTCTCCTCGGCGACCTGCCGCAGGCGTTGTACCGGGTCCGCGATATCGGTGCCGAGCCGCGCGAACAGCGTGGATACCTTGTTGATCCCCGCGGTGTGCCGCGAGGATTCGTGCACGGAGACCGGCACCGAGGCGACCAGTGAGCGGTCCGGCAGTTCGTCGTGCTTGTCGAGATAGGCGCGCAGGACACCCGCGACAATCGTCAGCACCACATCGTTGATCTTCACGCCGAAGGCGGACTTGATCTCCTTGACCGCACCGAGTTCCGCCTCGGTGAACGCGACCGCGCGGTGCGGCGTGATCGCCAGATTGAACGGGGTGCGCGGTGCAGAGAACGGTAAAGCCATGCCCGCCTTGTCTTTTCGTCGGCGCTGCGCGAAACCGGCCACCATGCCGAGAGTTTTCGGCACCATGCCGACGATGCCCGCCTTGGTCGGAAACTTGATCACGGCTTTGGCCAGCAGCTGCCAATCGTTGGGGCTCGGCTCCGGTCGCCACTGCTGTGCGGGCGGCGTCTTGGCCGCGTTCGGTTCGAGATCGCACAGGTGCATCATCATGTTGGTGCCGGTGATGCCGTCCACTGCGGCGTGGTGGTACTTGCAGATCACCGCGACCTTGCCGTCGTCGAGGCCCTCCACCACCGACATCTCCCACAGCGGCCGGTCCCGATCCATCGGGCGGCCGGCGATGTCGCCGATCAGCTCGGCCAGTTCGCGTCGCCCGGCCGGCGCGGCGATGCCGATGCGCCGGATGTGATAGTCCAGGTCGAAGTTCTGGTCCTCGACCCACACCGGGTGGTCCAGATTGAAAGGCACCTGGTATACCCGGCGGCGCATCTGCGGGATCAGCGGTAGTCGCCGGCCGAGCTCGGCCTTGAATCGGTCGAAGGAATAGTCCCCTGACGTGGGGTCCAGGAGAAGCAGTGCGCAGACGTGCAGGTGCTGGGTCCCGGTTTCCAGGTAGAGAAAGCTGGCGTCCAATCCGGTGAGTCGTTCCATAGCGAAAGACTACTAGAACGCGTTCTAGTTTTTGCTCGAACCGGGGGGAGATGGGTCACAGTGACGGTCGTTATTGTCAAGTGGGCTAACGGTATTGGGCGCAACCGGTCGCTCCCGGGTTGTGGTCGCTGCCTGCGGAAATGTGCTGAGTCTTCTATATGTAACCCGAAGTTCTATGTATGTGTATGATGATTGCTACGGCCATGCAGGAAGGTGCGCAGCGAGGCGGCCGGGCCCGGGCTTCGCCGCGGGATGAGCGAGGACGAGGAGTATCGATGAAGCTACTTCGTAGGGGAGAGCGGCGGCCGGACATCGATCCGGGCGAGGTCGCGCTGCATGCGCGCAATGTGCAATTCGACTGGGCCGATACCCCGCTGCATTGGATGCCCGACGAGCCGATCGCCTCGCATCTGATCAATTCGCTGAACCTGCTGCTGCCCGAGGGGGAGCGCATGTTCTGCGCCGCCTACGGCGAGGCGTTGCCGTTCGTGAAGGACGAGAAGCTGCGCGAAGCCATGCTCGGGTTCATCGGTCAGGAATCCATGCACGCCGAGACGCACGACAAGGTGTTGCACGAGGTGCTGGCCGCGCACGGCATCGACCCGCAACCCTATGTGCGCCAAGCCGAATACCTGTTCCGCAAGACGCTGGGACCCCGGGACATCGAGGGCGTCGCGGCCCGCCAGACGCTGGTCGAACGCCTCACGGTGATCGCCTGCCTGGAACACTTCTTCGCCTACCTCGGCGACTGGGTACTCAACGCCGATCTGGAGAAGTTCGACGCCGAGCCGCGCATCGCCGACCTGTTCCGCTGGCACGGCGCGGAGGAGGTCGAGCACCGGCACGTCGCTCATGATGTCGCCGTCTACTTCGGCGCGGGCTATCTGCGGCGCGCGGCGATCATGATGTTCGTCTTCCCGACCTTCCTCACCCTGGTGGTGCGCGGCACGAAATACATGGTGCACCAGGATCCCGCGCTGCCCGACCTCGGTTATCCGCGCCTGCTCAAGCGCGTGTTCGGCGCGATGTGGCGCGGTGCCCTGCCGGGTGTTCCGTCGCTGCTGTGGAGCGCGCTGACCACCTTCAAGCCGGGCTACAACCCCGGCTCGGTCGGCTCGACCGCGCAGGCGGTGGCGTACCTGGCGAAATCGCCCGCCGCGCAAGCGATCGCGTCGTGACGGGTGCGGTGGTGAGTCGGCGGCGCGTGCCCGCGCAACTGCCCGCGGACCTGTTCGGCAAGCCCGGCCAGGACCGCGCGGTGCGGGTGCTCGACGCGGTCGCCTCGGCCCGGCTGCGCTGGACCACACTGATCAACCGGCGCGATCTGACGCCGCAGGTGGACGATCGGCGGCTGGCGCTGGTGGTCACCGAACGCCGGATCGAGGCCTACGACCAAGACGTGGTGAGCCTGCGCCTGGCCGCGCCGGATCAGCGTGAGCTGCCGCCGTGGCGGCCCGGCGCGCATCTGGATCTCGAGCTGCCGTCAGGGCGGCTGCGCCAGTACTCGCTGTGCGGCGATCCGGCCGACACCCGCGCGTATCGCGTTGCGGTGCGTCGAATTCCGGCGGGGCTCGGTGGATCGGTGGAGGTGCACGACGCGCTGCCGGTCGGCGCGCGGATCACCGTGCGCGGGCCGCGCAACGCCTTCCCGTTCGCCGTGCCCGGCTACGGATCACCGGCCGCGCGTTTGCATTTCGTCGCCGGTGGCATCGGCATCACGCCGATCCTGCCGATGGCGCGGCTTGCGCATCGGCTCGGTATCGACTGGTCGATGGTGTACACCGGCCGCAGTCGCGACACCATTCCGTTCCTGGACGAGATCGCCGGATTCGGTGACCGCGTCACCGTGCGCACCGACGACGAGCACGGCCTGCCCGACGCCGCCGCGCTGCTGCCGGGTGTCGGCGCCGACACCGCGGTCTACTGCTGCGGTCCGGTGCCGATGACGGCCGCGGTCGCCGCAGCGGTGCGCGAAATGCCCGGTGTGGAACTGCATTCCGAACGTTTCTCGCCGCCGCCGATCGTGAACGGCGTGCCCTTCGAGATCGAGTTCGCCTCGACCGGCGCGGTGGTCGAGGTCGCCGCGGACCGCACGGCCCTGGACACCATCCTGGAAACCCAGCCGGATCGGCCGTACTCGTGCCGTCAGGGCTTCTGCCGCACCTGCAAGGTGCGGGTGCTCGCCGGCGCACCGGAACATCGCGAAACCGTCCTCACCCCGGCCGAACACGAGGCAGGCGAAATGCTCGTCTGCGTCTCGCGTGCGGCCGGCGGGCGACTCGTGCTCGACCTGTAACCACGACCCCGGTCACCAAGGAGAAACCCGATGACGACCATCGATCGGCCGGAGCTCGTGGCCGCCGAGCGCACTGTGCGCAGCGGCGAATTCGAGCTCGCTGTCTACGAATACGGCGATCCGGCCGCGGACACCGTGCTCCTCGTGCACGGCTGGCCCGACACCAACCACCTGTGGGACGCGGTGGTGCCGTTGCTGGCCGATCGTTTCCACGTTGTCACCTACGACACCAGGGGGCACGGTCGGTCCACTCGGACCAAGCGCACCCAGGACTTCCGGCTCGATCACCTGGCGGCCGACTTCTACGCTGTCGCCGACGCGGTCAGCCCCGACCGGCCGGTGCACGTGCTCGCCCATGACTGGGGCTCGGTTCAGGTGTGGGAGGCCGTCTGCGAACCGCAGGCCGCCACCCGCGTCGCGTCGTTCACCTCGGTGTCCGGGCCGAACCTCGACCACATGGGGCACTGGATGCGCAACCGGCTGTCCCGGCCGACACCGCGCAATATCTGGCAGCCGTTCACTCAGCTGCTGTCCTCGGCCTACACCTTCTTCTTCATGACGCCGGGATTGCCGCGGGCGGTCTTCGGCCTGCTCGGCACCGAGCAGCGCTGGCAGCGGATCGTCTCGATCATGAACGAGACCGCGCCGTCGAATGTGAAGCTGGGCCCGACGTTCCGGCAGGATTCCGTCGACGGCCTGCTCATCTACCGCGCGAACATCGTGCAGCGCATCCTTTCACCGCGCGAGCGGCACACCGAGGTGCCGGTGCAGCTGATCGTGGCCGGGCGCGACGTCGCCGTCCGGCCCGCCGGCTACGACGACGAGAACAAGTGGGTGCGGCGGCTGTGGCGGCGTGACGTGCCCGCCGGACACTGGATGCCGTTCTCGCACCCCGAATTGCTCGCCACCGCGGCGACCGAGCTGATCGATACGGTCAACGGCGGTTCCGCGCCGCGCGGCCTTCGCCGTGCCGAAGTCGGCCGCAGCGCAAAGCGATTCGAGGATCAACTGGTGGTCATCACCGGGGGTGGCAGCGGCATCGGCCGCGAGACCGCATTGGCGCTCGCGCGGCGCGGCGCCGAAATCGTGCTGTCGGACCTCGATCTCGTCGCCGCCAAAGAGACCGCGGAGTTGATCGCCGCCGAACGCGGTGTGGCCCATGCCTATCAGCTCGACGTCGCGGATCAGGCCGCGGTGCAGGAGCATGCCGCGGTCGTGCTGGAAACCCATGGCGTGCCCGACATTCTGATCAACAATGCCGGAATCGGCCAGGCGGGCGGGTTCTTCGACACCTCGGCCGCGGAGTTCGACCGCGTCATGCGGATCAACCTCGGCGGAGTGGTGAACGGTTGCCGGGCCTTCGGGTCCGCCATGGCCGAGCGGGGCCTGGGCGGGCACATCGTCAACCTGTCCAGCATGGCGGCCTACAGTCCGCAGCAGAACTTCAGCGCCTACTCCACCAGCAAGTCGGCCGTCTTCATGTTCTCCGACTGCCTGCGCGCGGAACTGGCCGGGCGCGGGATCTCCGTGCACACCATCTGCCCTGGCATCGTGCACACCAATATCGTTGCCAACACCACGTTTTCGGGAGTCAGCGCCGAAGAGGAGAAGCGCAAGCAGCAGAGGTACGACAACCTCTACCGCAAGCGCGGCTACGGGCCGGAGAAGGTGGCCGAGCAGATCGTGCGCGCCGTGGAGAAGGACCGCAGCATCGTCCCGGTGACGCCGGAGGCACGGTTGCAGTACCACTTCAGCAGGCTCGCGCCTGCCGTCGGCCGGTTCGTCGCGGCGCGGGTGAAGCTCACCTAGGTCAGGCGTTCCTCAGGGCAGGGTGCGCAGTTCGGCCTCCACGGCCGCGACGCGCTCGGTGTCGACACCCCACGGGTGCTCGACGCCGACCCTGCGGTCCAGATCCCACAGCACGCAGGTCTCGCCGGGTTCGGCCACCAGCGTCCAGGCCACCACGGTGCGACCGAGCTGCTGACCCATCGAGCCGTGCGCGGGGTTCGGCGGTCCGGCGCCTTCTGGGAAATGGTGCAGGAAGCGTCCGTAGGCGCCGGCGCAGAACGCGGCATAGCGTTCGGTGCACAGGATGAAGCCGTGCCACGCCTCGTCGACCGCGTGCGACGGCATGCCGATCACCTGCCCGTCCCGCATCGCCGCCCCGCAGCAGCGCAACCACTGCCGCAATCCGGTCGCCACCAATTCGCGTGGTTCCCACGGGCAGGTCTTGAACACGGCATCGGGCAATTCCAGCGCGGCGACCGCGGCGCCGACCTCGGCCAGGTCGATACCGCGCTGCCGCGATCTGCGAAATCCGAAAGACAGCACAGTTCACTGTACGCAGCGGGCCGGGAACGCTACCGTTCATGAATGAGTGCGATCGTCGGCCTGATCATCCTCGGGATGGTCATCTTCTTCCTGGTGATGATCGTTGTGGTGCCGCTCGTCATCATCCGTGTGGTTCGCAATTCGACTCGGAATATGCGTGTTCCACCGTTCGGCGTGCAGCGCGGCGGCGATCCGCGGCGGCACAGCGGGGGATACGAGAACTCCGACCCGTTCTGGGCCGCCGGTGCCGCCGGATTCGCCGGGACCGATTCGGGGAGTGGTTGCGGTGGTGGGTGGGATCCCGGGCACGGCGGTCAGCACCACCACCATCACGGGGGACATCACGACAGCGGGGGGAGTGGCAGCAGCTGTGGCGGGGGCAGCAGCAGCTGTGGCGGTGGCAGTAGTTGCGGCGGCGGCAGCAGCAGTAGCAGCTGTGGTGGCGGCAGTTCCTGACCGGCGATAGCGTGGTTTCCGTGCTGGCGCTGGTCGAGCTCTTGGTGGTGGTCGCCGTGATTCTGGGCGGCCTGTTCCTGTTCGTCCATGTGCTGACCGAGTGGTCGAGGAGGCCGCGCCGGCGTGGGCGTGGGTGGCTCGGCGGTGGCGATCAGTCATGGTCCGCCGGTGACTCCGGATCTGCGGGAGACGGCGGAAACGATTGGGGTGGCGGCGGTTCCGACGGGGGTAGCAGTGGCGGCGGCAGTAGTTGCGGGGGCGGCAGCAGCTCCTGACTATTACGCGCTGAGCATAATCACGTTCCGTCGACTTGACCTCAATAAAGCTCGAGGTTCCAAGCTGGGCTCTGTCGAAACCGGCGAGAACAGCGATGGAGGATGTCATGCGGGCCGTGCAAGCAGTGGAATTCGGTGGGCCGGAAGTACTCACGGTGCGTGAGGTGCCCGAGCCTGTCGCCGGAGCCGGACAGGTGGTCGTCGAGGTGGCCGCCGCCGATGTGATGTTCCTCGACACCCGGTTGCGCAGCGGTTGGGGCAGTGACTTCTTCCCACTGGAGCCGCCCTATGTGCCCGGCGGTGCGGTGGCCGGCGTCGTGCGGGCCGTCGGCGCCGACGTGGACCCGTCCTGGGTCGGGCGCCGGGTCGCCACCGCCACCGCGGCCAGCCGGGTCGGCGGCGGTAAGCCGATCGGCGGGTATGCCGAAAAGGCGCTGGCCAATGTAGATTCGCTCACCGAGGTGCCCGAGGGCCTGAGTTCCGAGCAGGCCGTCGCGCTCACCCATGACGGCAAGACCGCGCTCGCGTTGTTCGATCGCGCCGCCGTCCAGCCGGGCGAATGGGTGCTGATCACCGCTGCGGGGGGCGGACTCGGAACGTTGCTGATCCAGCTCGTCCGGGCCGCGGGTGCGCACGTGATCGCCGCCGCGCGTGGCCGCGCCAAACTCGAACTGGCGCAACGGCTCGGCGCCGACGTGGTGGTCGACTACAGCGAACCCGGCTGGGTGGCCGCCGCTCGCGCGGCCACCGGCGGCACCGGTGCGCAGGTGGTCCTCGACGGTGCGGGTGGCGCGCTGGGAGAAGCCGCCCTCGCGGCCGTTGCGGCGCACGGCCGGTTCCTCGGATACGGCGGTTCCGCAGGCGAATTCGCGGTCCCCGACGCCGATGTTGTGGCGGCGCACGACATCACCGTCTACGGCTTGTTCGATCTGACCAACAGCGACACCGACTGGCAGGAACTTGCCGAACGTTCGCTCGCCGAGGCGGTCGCCGGGCGGCTGGAAGTGGTGATCGGACAAACGTTTTCGCTCGACGAGGCCGCACGCGCACACGCCGCCATCGAATCGCGGACCGCGCTCGGACGTACGCTGCTGACCATCGAATCCACTGTCTGAGACCGGTCGGTTCGACGGTCTGGCGGGCACCCTGGCTCGGCGCTAGGGTGCCCTGCGTGGAGACTCTGATCGTTGTGGGTGTGGTCGTGCTGGTGCTCGCCGTCGTGGTCGCTGTCGTGCAAATCGCCAGCAGACCCCCGGCCGACGGGAACCGTTGGGAGCGGGACGATCCAGACGAGTACGAAGCCGAATGGGACGACCGGCGCGACGGCTACCCCGAGGACGACGACTACGACGATTACCGCCGCGACTGACCGCGCTCAGCCGATAGGCGTCAGCACCACCACAGCAATAGGCCGCTTCGTCTGCTTCTGGTATTCGGTGTAGCGACCCTGGTTCACCTTGTCCACGAGGGCGAACCGGCGCGCATACTCCGAATCCTCGGGATACGTGGCCCGCGCCGTCACCCGCATGGTGCGTCGCCCGACCTGAATCTCACACTCCGGCCGCGCTTTCAGATTCGCCAGCCAGCCCGGCGGCCGCGGCGACCCGCCATTGGACGCCGTGATCAGATAATCCGCACCATCACGCGCATAGGTCAGCGCCGACGTCCGCGCCTGCCCCGTCTTGCGCCCCACCGTGCGCAGCAGCAAAGTCGGATTCCCGAACAAGATCCGGTGGCCGACCAGCCCGCCACTGTTCTCGTACACCCACTGGTGCACCTTCAGCACATTCGCGAACACACCGGCCATGGTCCAACCCTCCATACGGTCGCGGGACACCCCACCCTAACCGCCACCTCTGGTTACACCTACCACCCGCGGGTCGAAGTGGTGTCCGCCCCACCCGAGCCGGTACCATCCCCGAAGCTGCGGTACCTGCCCGCAGCCCGGGGGCGGTAGCTCAGTCGGTTAGAGCCGTGGACTCATAATCCATTGGTCGTGGGTTCGAGCCCCACCCGCCCCACAAACCCCCTCTGAACAGGGGGTTTTCTATTTTCTGGAGAGGTTTCGATCTAGAACAGCGCTCATCCGCGAATAGATTTGTGGGCGTACCGTCTGGGCATGGGAGACCTTTTCGAGCGTCCGCTATGACACCGTCTCCCACCGCACAACCCGGCACCGCACCGCGGCGACGCCGCTACATTCTGGCAGCGCTTACCAGCGTCATCGTGCTCGCCGCCGTCGCGTTGGGTTACTACTGGCTCAAACCCGCGCCACCGGCCAAGGTCAGCGTCGAGCGCAGCCAAGTCGGTGTGCGGCAGTTATTTCGGCACCGGCCCAACCGATAACTGGTTCGGTGTCTATTCGAAGAGTGCTTTGTCTCCCGAACTCGGTGACCGGATTCGCGATCACGACAAATCCTTGGACGCCGAACTCATGCGGGCGGCACCTTCTTGCCCGGTCGCCGCCAGCGGAATGTCCGGTCCCGCACAGCAATAGGCCGCGATGCGACCGTCCGCGCAGCGACGGCGGCCGTCGTGCAGGTCAGCGGGAAACCGTGGCGCGCACGAGCACTCGCGCCATGGGATACTCGGTGCCCGAAGCGATCGTGCATGCCTGATCGCGCCGGGGACGCTACCCGGAGGCAGTGGCATGGAACTGGGACAATGGCTGCGACCGGGCGACCGGCTGCGCCTGGAGATCGATGAGGTCGGCGTGATCGAACAGCACATCGGAGAGGCGAACCACTGATATGCGCATCACACAGGTCGCCGACTCCGTCTACGTCGTGGCGGGTACCAACGTCAACTGGTCGCTGGTGACCGACGGTTCCGGCGTCACTCTCGTCGACGCGGGGTATCCGCGGGACACCGACGATGTGCTCGATTCCATTCGGCAGATCGGCCACGACCTCGGCGATCTGGCGGCGGTCCTGGTCACCCACGCGCACCTCGACCACATCGGCGCGATTCCGACTCTGGTGCGTCGCACCGGCGTCCCCGTCTACACCGGCGCGGCGGAGGCGGCGCATGCGCGTCGCGAGTATTTGGAGCAGATCACTCCCGTCGAGATGGTCGGTCAACTACGGACGCCGGGCGGCCCACGCTGGGTCGCCCAGACGGTGCGGGCGGTGGCGGGGCACATCAAAATGACAGTTCCCACCGCCACCGCTTACGACGACGACGCTCTGCGTGCGTTGCCGGGTGGGTTCACCGCTGTGCCGGCGCCGGGCCACACCACCGGTCACACCGCCTACTTCCTGCCCGGACAGCAGATCCTGTTCAGCGGTGACGCCCTCGTCACCGGCCACCCGCTGCTCGCCACCGTCGGCCCGCAGCCGCTGCCCACCGTCTTCAACCATGACGAAGACCTCACCCGCCGCACGGCGCAGTCCCTGCTCGACTCCGCGCCCCGCCTGATCGTCCCCGGTCACGGTGAGCCCGAGAAGCCCGGCGCCGCTTAGCCGGTAATCTGGCCGTTCATCGGAATCGAGGAGTGTGGGTGTTCAAGGTCAACGAGTACTTCGACGGCACGGTCAAGTCGCTGGCGTTCGAGGCGGCCGACGGGCCGGCGACCATCGGGGTGATGGCGGCGGGGAAGTACCAGTTCGGGACCGCGCAGCGGGAGATCATGCACGTGGTTTCGGGCGCGTTGACCGTCAAGCTGCCCGGTGCCGACGAGTTCGTGACCTACTCGGCCGGTGAGCGGTTCGAGGTGCCCGCGGACAGCAAGTTCGACGTTCAGGTGGCGGTCGATACGGCGTATCTGTGCGAGTACCGCTGACGTAATCGCTCCCGCTTCGCAGGTGTGCGGCTTTCACGTGTCGGCACGGGGCATCTGTCGCTTGGTTTACTTGCGTTTGGGCTTGTTGGCTGGCTGCCGAAGGGTGACTTTCCCAGTGTGGTCTGCCTGCCGCGGGAGTTACAGGGATGGTGCTGAGCACGTCAGGTGGGGTTCCCGACTTTAGGCGCACGTCAGGTGCATGAAGGTGAGTTCCGGCGTGGTCGTCTGGCTGTGGTGCCGATTTCGAGAGTTCCTTGACGAGGTAACAGCGGTTTCGAGCGGGTGAGGTTGTGGCTCGGCGTGTTTCGCTGGGCGAGTCGCGGGGTCACAGACCTTCCATG
>NZ_BAUA01000021.1 GCF_000710915.1 Nocardia brasiliensis IFM 10847 | reverse complement strand
CGAGGGGGAGCGGTGCGCGGTCAACGCTACCGGTTGGCCGTCGCACCCGGCCCACTGCACCGCTCACCCGTAAACGGCGTTATGTTGAGTGCCATGCGGATCGGATTGAGCATCAACTACTCGGGCGGTTTCAAAGAGGCGGCCGCCGAGGTCGTGGACCTCGAACGGGCCGGTCTGGACATCGTGTTCGTGCCCGAGGCCTACTCCTACGACGCGGTGAGCGCGCTCGGTTATCTCGCGGCCAAGACGTCACGGCTGGAGCTGGCCTCCGGCATCCTGCAGATCTACACCCGCACGCCCAGCCTGACCGCGATGACCGCGGCCGGTCTCGACTTCGTCTCCGACGGCCGCTACATCCTCGGCCTCGGCGCCTCGGGCCCGCAGGTGATCGAGGGCTTCCACGGCGTCCCCTACGACGCGCCGATCGGCCGCACCCGGGAACTGGTGGAGATCTGCCGCAAGGTGTGGCGGCGCGAGCGGCTCGAATATCACGGCAAGTACTACCAGATCCCGCTGCCCGAAGGGCAGGGCACCGGGCTCGGCAAGGCGCTCAAGCTCATCAATCACCCGGTACGCGAACGCATTCCGGTGCTGCTCGCCTCGCTCGGCCCGAAGAACGTCGAGCTGACCGCGGAGATCGCCGAAGGCTGGCAGCCGGTGTTCTTCCTGCCGGAGAAGGCGAAGGACGTGTGGGGCGATGCCCTGGCCGCCGGACTGGCCAAGCGCGACCCGCAACTCGGCGACCTGCAGGTCTACGCGGGCCCGGCGCTGGCCATCGGCGACAACGTCGAACCGCTGCTCGAATTCGTCAAACCGCATCTGGCCCTCTACATCGGTGGCATGGGCGCGAAGGGCAAAAACTTCTATCACACGCTGGCCACCAAGTACGGCTACGGCGCCGAAGCCGACCGCATCCAGGAGCTCTACCTGGCGGGCAAGAAGGAAGAGGCGGCCAAGGCGGTCCCCGACGCGCTGGTACGCGACGTCTCGTTGGTCGGCCCGGCGGGCTACGTCAAGGAGCGAATCGCCGCGTTCGCCGAGGCGGGGGCGACCGTGCTGAACGTGGTCCCGATGGCGGCCACTCCGGCCGAGCGGGTCAAGCTGATCGAGCAGTTGCGCGGCCTCTGCGACTGAACCCGCCTCAGCCGAGCCCCGTCATATCGGCGACAGAGTAGATGCTGCCGCCGCTTTCGGTCTCGCTCCCCTCGATGTCGTCGAGCCAGGGGAGCGCGACCGGTCCGGCGAGGCGGTGGCCTGTCGCGAGTTCGTATCGGGAGTATTCGGCTTTGCCGCGATAGCTGAGCGCCGACACGGTGGATCCGTGCACCGACAATGCGACCTTGTCGCGCGGTCCGTGCACGGTCCACTCCTTCGTCACGGTGTTCGTGCCGTCCAATGGCACCGACAGCACTTCACCGTTTCTGGTGATCCAGTACAGCTTGCCGTGCGCCACCGTCAATGAAGCGCGATGCGTTTCCCAGCCGAGATCGGGCATGTGCAAAGGGGTTTCGGACCGTGCGCCGTCGGCCGTGCGAAATTTCACCAACGTCAGGCCGGTACCCGCGCCGGTCGCGGTCTGCTGGGACGCATAGAGCGCGACCAGCTCGCCGCCGTCCTCGGTGCACGCGGAAGTCGTTGTCACCGGCCGGAATTCCGGGTCGTAATCCCACTGACCGCGCACCACCGGAGCGCTGTCGTCACCGAGTGCGTAGAGCCAGTTCTTCGTCGGGTTCTGCTCGGTGCCGACGAACGATTGCCGCACCACCGCGAAGTTGGATTCCCCACAGTACGAGGTGGTTCCGACGATCCCCGCGACCTGCCCCGTCCGCATCGCGTTGTCCGGCCCGACCGACACGAACCGATTGACGTACTCGCCGTTGACAACTCCGGTGTTGTACCAGATCGTGGCCGCGCCGCTACCGGGTTGCCCGGCCGCGGCCTGCACAATGGATTCCCGCTCGATCTCGAACTGCTCGCGGCCGTTCCCGGCCAGCGCCGACACCGAATCGGCGAACGAGGTGACGATCCGTCCGGCGTCGGCGAGCACCCGATTGTTGCTGACCGCGGGCCCGAGCGCCTTCCCCACCACCTGCCCTCCCTGATCGAACACGAAAAGCATCGTCCGATCCTCGCGGCCAACGGATTCCAGCGCGAGCGGCCCGACCACCACCGCCCCGACCGCCCCGCCGGGCATCGCCGTCAGCTCATTCCCCGGATACCCGGGCCGGTCCGCGCAGGAAACCGTCGAAGCCAGCAACAACGCCACCGTGCCTGCCGCCCAACGGCCCCTGACGCACACCATGCGATCGAAGTCCCCACCTTCTCGTTGCAGTGTTGCAGGGTAGTACTTGCGTACCCATCCGGATTAAGAGCTCCTTGTGATACACCGAGGGTGTCCGATTCGGGGGGAGCTGTCTTTCATGTCGATGTCGCCGTTGGACGCGTGCGTGTACGCGGCCCAGACGATCTGCGAGCCCAGTCGCGTGGCCGCCCATACGACTCGACGTCGAGTCGCGGATTGGGGGACGTCCGCCGTTCCGCGCCGGCCTCGCCCACCTGTCGCGTGGCCGCTCCCGCCATCCACCCGACGCCTAGTCGCTGAACGAGGGAACGTCCGCCGCCCCGCGACCCCGTCGCTCTCGCCCCGCGGCAACCACGGGCGCACCCAGCGCCCCTGGCCACCATTGAGAGACCGTCCGGTCCGAACCAAGCGACAGATAGGCCGCCGCCGGTTCACGCACCCCTGCTGTGTTCACGCACCCGCTGTGCCACGTCACAGAACCCGTGTGTGAACACAGAACTCGAGCGTGGACGGCGGATCAGGGTGCGGTGTCTGACTGCACGCCCTGAAGGCGCTGAGGTCAGCGGTTCTGCAAGCCGGTGAGTGCCGCCTGGAGGGTGGAGTGGACGGCGAACACCTGATCGAGGTTGGTCATGCGGAGCTGTCTGCTGGTGGCGGGGCCGTCGGCGACGACCGCGATCGCGGTGGCCGAACCGGCCCGTTGGTGGGTAGCCACCAGGACGGCCATCCCGGCCGAGGCCAGGAAGCTGACGGCGGTCAGGTCGATGATCAGGGCCGCGGGCTTGCCGTCGAGGATGGCCTCGATCGAGCTTTCCAGCGCCGGTGCGGTCGCCAGATCGACCTCACCGGCCACGGTCAGCACCGTCGCACCGTCCTGCGAGGCGACGGTGGTGGTCATCGTGTCCGCCACGGGGTACGCGTCTCCGGATGTATTGCTCACGCGATCACAACACACAAGTAGCGGCGAATTCGCAACCTCGGCGTGTCCATAGCTGTCAACCCTACCGTAGGACGCATACCGAAGTTGCCGTTGTGGCGCTATCGGATTCGCCCGTCTGGGCTCGCGCTGCCACCGGTTACCCGCGCTGACCGAGCGCCGGATGCGGCATCCGCCACCCCGCGGCCAGCCGGGACGAATGCACGCCGGTTCCGCCGCCGAAGAACTCGCAGAACTTCATGATGAGCGGATCCCAGCCCGCCGGGTCGACGTAGGCGGTGCCCGGAATGAGCAGTTCCTCGGCGACATGGGCACGAACCACCCGCACGGTGTGCGCGACCGCGCCGGTACCGACCCCGAACGGCACGGCCGAGACCAGCTCGCCCTCGAGCTGGATCGGGCACTCGGCCACCCGCGGCGCGCGTACGAGATCCGCGGCGACCTCGGTGAGGCCGGCCGCGCCGAACTTGTCCGGCTCGTAGCGATACCCCTTCTCGATCCGGTGCGCGGTCAGCTCGGGCGCGCCGGTCAGCAGCGCCAGCCGGTCCACCGCCTGCACCAGCGCTGCGGACGGCAAGTTCAGCACACACTCGCGCTCGCGCACCATGTTCCGGGTGGTGCGCGACGATGTGCTCATCCCGAGCATGCAATGGTCGCCGAGCCACCACGCCGACGACATCGGCGCGAGATTGGCTGTCCCATCGGGGTTTCGGGTGCCGACCAAGACCACCGGCGTCCCGAAGTACAACACCTTCAGATCAACGACTCGATGCATCCCATCACCCTCCCGAATCAGATCCGCCGGTGCTGGCGGCAAACGGACACCGCGTCCGAGAGTCTCGGCGTGCACGGAAGTGCTTCGGAGCCTTCGGGTTCGGGCGTGATGGCGGCCGGTCCGTCCGTGACGATGGTCGGTCCGTCCGCGGTGGCGGCGGATCTGCCTGCGGCGGTGCCCGATCCGTCCATGATGGCGGGCGGTCTGCTTGGGGCGGCCCCTGATCTGCTTGTGGCGGTGCCCGTTCTGCTCGCGATGGCGGCCGTTCTGCTCGCGATTGTGCCCGTTCTGCTCGCGATGGCGGCCGATCTGCTCGCGATTGTGCCCGTTCTGCTCGTGACGGCGACCGGTCTGCCCGTGACGGTGCCCGATCTGCCCCGAGACGGCGGCCGATCCGCCCGTGACGGTGCCCGGTCCGCGTGGGGCGCGGCGGCATCTCCGCTAGCTGGTGATGCGGGGGTGGGTGCCGCGCAGGGGGTTGGCGACAGGGAAAGTGATGGCGGGCAGGGTCACCGACATGCGGACGTGGGTGCCGGGGCCGGAGTGGTCGATGTCGAGTTCTTCGGTGAGGGCGCGCATCATGTCGATGCCGCGGCCGCGGTAGCCGGGGTCGGCGGCGCGCGGTTTCCAGCTGCCGGTGTCGGTCACGGTGATCACCACGGTCTCGACATTGCAGGTGGCGGTGAGGACGACGCGATCGGCCTCGGCGGCGGGATCGCGCGGTGCGGTGGCGCCGGCGCGGCCCATGGACAGGTCCGTGCTGGCCGGTCGGCCGGTGGGTGGCGCGCCGTTGCGGTAGGCGTGCTCGATGCTGTTGCTGCACGCCTCGTTGGCGGCGGCCACCAGATCCGAGGCCAGATCGTGCGGGACCGCGGCGGCCGCCAGCCACGCTTTGAGCGTACGGCGCAGTGCCGCAAGCTCATCCGGGTGCGCGGGCACCTCGAGCCGCAGCGGCGCGGGCGGTTGCCGGTACACCACCATGGCGACGTCGTCGTCGTAGCCCGCGGCGGGGCGCAGCCGGGACAGCACCGCGTCGGCCACCTCGCGCGGCAGTTTGGCCGCGGTGCCCGCGAGCACGTCGGCGATCTTGGCGAAGCTGTCGTCGATATCGATGCCGCGCTGTTCGACCAGTCCGTCGGTGAACAGCACCAGGGTCGAGCCCGGGGTCAACGCGGTGGTCGCCTCCGGTCGCCGCGGCGGATCGAAGGTGGCCAGCGGCACCGAGCGGCCACCCTCCAGCAGGCGTCCGACGGTGTCGACGTCGGCGAGTATCGGCGGCATGTGCCCGGCGCTGCTGTAGCGGACCAGTCCGCGCACCGGGTCGAGCACGGCGGCGCACACGGTGGTGCACATCGCGCCGGGGATCCGTCCGGCCACCGTGTCGAGTTCGGCGAGCAGCTGCGCGGGGCCCGCCCCGCGTAACAGCAAAGCCCGTGCGGCCGAGCGCAATTGGCCCATCACGACGGCGGCGGACAAACCGCGGCCGACGCAGTCGCCGACCACGACGCCGATGGTGCCGTCGCGCAGCGGAACCACGTCGTACCAGTCGCCGCCGATCTCCAGCGGCGGCAGCGCGGGCTCGTAGTGCACCGAGAACCGGGGCGGCAGTTCGATCGGCCCGAGCATGGCCCGCTGCAGGGTCAGCGAGGTCGAGCGGGCCTGGTCGAAGTTGCGCGCCCGCTGCACAGCGAGGCTGAGGTGGCCGATGAGCAGGGAGAACAGCGTCCAATCGGCGGCGCTGATCGCGCGCGGCGCGGCGAAGCGCAACCAGATCGCGGCGTCCCCGGTTTCGCCGAGCGGGGCGACGATTCCCTCGGAACTCTCGGTGCCTTCGGGGATGGCGAACAGGCTGCGGCCCGGCCGCCGTCTGGCTCGATCCAGCAGGGCCTGTGCGCGCGCGTCGAGTTCGGTCCGTTCGGGTCCGTCCGGTGCGCCTTCGCCGCCGGAGACGTACACCTCCGGTGCGCTCTGCCGGTTCGGCCACACCGCGACCACCGCGGTCTGCGCGCCGACCGTGCGCCGCAATTCGTCCAAGCCCACGGCGAGCACCTCGACCACGCTGGTCGCCGCGCCGACGGCGGTGGCGAGCCGGGAGGCCGCCTGGTCGCGCGCCTGCGCGTCGTGCTCGGCGGTGACGTCGCGGATGGTGCCGACGAAGATCCTTTCGTCGTTCTCCGGTTTCACCAGTGTGCTGGTGCTGACCGCGAGCCAGACCGAGCGACCGTCGCGATGGCGCACCGGAATGACGAAACGCTGTGCCGCCGTGCCGAGATCGGGATAGCGCGGGCCGTCCGAGATCGACCACGGATGCGGCAGGGGATAGGGCACATCGGCGGCGCCGTACCCGGTCAGCGCGCCGAACGCGGAGTTGACCTCGACAATGGTGCCCTGCGCGTCGGCGACGAAGAAGCCGTCCTGCAGCGACTCGACCAGTGCGGTGCGGAAGGCGTCGCGCCCGGCGAGATCGTCTGCGCGCGAACGCTGTTGCTCGTAGCGGCCGACGCCGTCCAGGTAGCCGCGGGTCGCGATGTCCAGTGCCGCAAGGGTTTGCAGCAAGAACTCCAGCCCGGACTCTTCGAGCCGGTTCTCCTTCGTCTGCGCGGCTTTCTCGGCGGCCTGCACCACTCGGAAATGATGCTCGGTGAGGTCGAGCAGGCTGACGCCCTCGACCAGCGCCCGCCTGCCGAGTTCGTAGCCCTCGGCGAGGCTGTCCTGTGCGGTCGAATCGAGATGTCGCCGTAGCGCTTTCGCGTAGGCGTCGAGGAATTCGGCCAGCAGGGCGGTCATCTCGACGCCTCGCTGCGCACGGTCGGGGTAGCGGTATGGCTCATGTCGTCGGTCCGTGGGCTGCGCCGCGGTGCCGCGCGGCGAGTACCAGCGCGTCGTCGGTGTCCTTGGCGTGTCTGGCCAGGATGTCGGCGGTGATCTCCGCGGTGGATTTGGACAGGTCGATGCCGTCGGCGGACTCGCTGACGATGCCGTCGGTGGACATCAGCAGCAGATCGCCCGGGCGCACCTGGATGGTCTGCGGTTGCAGGTTCTGCGGTAAGCGGTAGCCGACGATGCCCGCGGTCAGCAATACGGTGGCGCGCACGGTGAGCCCACCGGGGCTCACGGTGAGCACCCGCGATTCGACATTGCCGACGCCGAGCCAGCGCACCGTGTCGCTGGGATCGAACAGCGCGAGCGAGACCGCCGCGCCGCGGGTGTCGGCCATGGCCCGATGACAGAGCACCATCAGCACGTCCAGCGGTTCGGCGCGGTTCTCGGCGAGCACCTGGGCGGCCCGATCGGCGGCGTCGGCGGCCGGTGCGCCGTGACCGAGGCCGTCGAGCACTGCGAAAAGGACTGTGCCGCCGCCGGTGTCCAGCACGACGCTGCGGTCCCCGGAAACCCGCTGACCCGGCAGCGCGCGACCGGCCACCGCCCACTCGATTCGGCCGATGAACCCATCGTCATGCACCGTTGGGTACCCACTTCCACATCTCGACCAACGTGCCGCGGCCGGGTGCGGAGTCGATGGTGAGCCGGTCCATCAGTCTGCGGGCGCCGGGGAGACCCAGGCCCAGTCCGCGACCGGTGGAGTAGCCGTCTTCGAGTGCGCGGGGAATGTCGATGATGCCGGGGCCTTGGTCTTCGGCCTGCACCACGAGCGCCTGCCTGCCTTCTCGTTCGTCCACCGTCAGGCGGATCTCGCCGCTGCCGGCGTAACTGGTGATGTTGCGGGCGATTTCGGAGATCGCCGTTGAGATCATGGTGCGGTCTGTCAGAGAGAATCCGAGCTTGGCGGCCAGTTCGTGTCCGGCCTGACGTGCGATCACGATGTCGCCCGACACTCTGACCGCGATCACCAGGTTCTCAGCGGCCACTGTCACGACCGTCTCGCTGGCGTCGGGTGGTGGTCTTGCGGTTCAACCAGGCCAGGCCCTCTTCCAGATCGAGGGCGGTGTGCATGTCTTCGAACGTGAGCCCGAGTTGCACCATGGCGAACGCGACTTCCGGTTGCAGCCCGACGATCACCGTTTCGGCGCCGCGCAGCTGCGTCATGTGCGCGATGGTACGCAACGATCTCGCCGCGAAGGAATCCATGATGTCGATCGCGGTGACGTCGACGATGATGCCGTGTGCCCGGTATTTGCTGACCTGTTTCATCAGGTCGTCCTGTAGCCGTTCGGTATCGGCGTCGGTCAGTGCGGACTGGACCGAAGCGATGAGATAGGTGCCCTGTTTGAGAATCGGTACCGGCATGTGCCCGCCCTGATCTAGCGGCCGTCGCGTTCGGTGACCCGCTCGGCGACCCGGGAAACCTCGTAGCCCAGCAGCCGTTCCGCTTCCTCGATACCGCCCTGGAGGTCGCCGACCGCGTTCATCTTGGACAGGTCCAATCCGATGGTCACCAGGGTGAGCGCGATCTCCGAGGACAGGCCGGTGATGATCACGTTCGCGCCCATCAGGCCGGACGCGTCCACGGTCTGCACCAGGTGGTTGGCCACGGTGGAGTCGATCTGCGGCACACCGGTGATGTCGATGACCACGACCTTGGCGCGATTGGCGCGGATGGCGCGTAGCAGCTGTTCGGTGAGCTGGCGGGCGCGCTGGCTGTCCAGCACGCCGATGATCGGGAGAATGAGCAGCTGTTCGCGCACCTGCAGAACAGGGGTGGACAGCTCGCGGATCGCCTCCTGCTGCTGGCGGATGACGCGCTCGCGCTCCTGCACGAAGGCAGCCCAGGTGTTGGCATGCGTTGGCGG
>NZ_BAUA01000022.1 GCF_000710915.1 Nocardia brasiliensis IFM 10847 | reverse complement strand
CGACGACGAACGGATCGCCGCCGCGCTGGCCGCCGCCGACGTGGAACACCTTGCCGCTCGGTCGTTTCCGACCCTGTCCGGCGGCGAACGCGCCCGCGTCGCGCTGGCCAGGGTGCTCGCCCAGGACACCGGCACCCTGCTGCTGGACGAACCCACCGCCGCCCTCGACCTCGGCCACCAGGAAGCCGTGCTGCACCTGGCCACCGCCCGCGCCCGCGCCGGCGCCGCCGTCGTGATCGTCCTGCACGATCTCGGCATCGCCGCCGCCTACGCCGACCGAGTAGCCGTCCTCGAAGCCGGCCGCATCGCCGCCGACGGCCCACCCCGCAAGGTCCTCACCACCGACCTCCTCACCCGCGTCTACCAGCACCCCGTCGAAGTCCTCGATCACCCCGAAACCGGCGCCCAACTCGTCCTGCCCGTCCGCCGCTGAACCCTGCGAGGCGCACTCAGCCGGGCAGCGTCGCGCGGCGCAGGATGTCGATCTCGCCGCCCGGGGCGGTCGGGTCGAAGCCGTGTTCGGTGAGCCAGCGGATGCCGCGCAGGCTGCGCAGGGACCACCACGCGCGGATCACCTCGCGGTCGACCTCGGTGCCGTAACCGGCCAGCACGTCATCGAGACGCTCGGGGTGCCCGAGTGTCAGGGTGGCGAGGTCGAACAGGGCGTCACCGCAGGCCGCCTCGGTCCAGTCGAGCACACCGGTGACCTCGTCACCCTCGACGAACACGTGCGCGACCTGGAGGTCGCTGTGCGTGAACACCGGCGTCCACGGTCGCAACGCGGCCTCGGCGATCCGGCGATTGCGCACGACCACCTCCACAGGAAGGACACCGTTGGCGACGATCCACTCGCATTCGCCGTCCAGTTCCGCAGCGAGCCCGTCAACGGTGCGACCGGGCCACGGCGGCAGCGGCGCATCGTGCAGTCTGCGTACCACCGCACCCGCCGCAGTCCAGGCCGCTCGCGATGCGCTCGAAGCTCGACCGAGTCGACCGAGCGGCGTGCCACGAAGAGCGGCGAGCGCGAGCACAGGCGGCTTGCGCCACAGCACTTCCGGCGTCGGAATCGGCGCCAACTCCATCGCCGCGACCTCGACGTCGGTCCGCCCCTGATCTTCGTCGACTTTCAGGAACATCTCCCCGACCCGCAAGGTCGCACAGTCGTGATGCGCCACCACAACCTCGACGTTTCCCACACGGGCGATTATCGTCGGCCACGTCAGCCGCTGTCGCCAGGTTTATCGGCGGGCGAGAGGAGCTACACCCGTCAGCCTTCGGGCGACGGCTCGAAGGCTTGGGCTACGGCGAGGCTGTCCTCGTAGACGTGATGCCTTGTGATGAGACCGTTCTCGACGGTGACGTGCAGGGCGAAGCGGGATCGGTAGGCGCGGCGGGTGGTGCGGGCCGTTTGGCGGATCTCGCCGAGGATCACCGCGTCGGGACCGTCGACGAGGATGCGTTCGATGACAGTGCCGACTTCCTCGGGCACGTGGTGGCGGGCGATCTCGCGAAAGTGCTCGGCGGCGTCCGCACGCGTCGCCTTGTGCCGGATCCACGGTGTCGCCGTGCGCCCGTGCTCGTGCTCGGGCCAATCCAGTTTCCAATCGCTCACCGGCGCGTAGAGCGCGGCGATCGCCTCCGCATCACCCGTCCCGATCCGACCGAGCAGCTCTGCCACGACGGCACGCGTCGTATTCGCCTCCACAACATCCACCCGTCCACTCTCCCCCGCCACCCGGACCACGTCGATTACCTGCGAGGTAATACCGCTCAGCCCACCACCCCCAGGACGCGCCGAATCGTCAGCATCCGCAGACGCCTTGGCCTCCAACGGATCTCATCGGCATCACGTGCTTCACGATGCCGGAGCCGGACATGGATGCCTTCGCCCCGGTGATCGAACTCCTGAAATAGCCGGCTACTCGCCGACGGTCGGCGCGGGGTCGACGTTCAGCCCGCCCTGGATCAGCACGCGCAGAACGGCATTCACCGCCCAGACGGCCAAGAACAGCACTCCGACCAGCGGGCCGACGGCCGTGGCCCAGGCGAGCGCGCCACCGCCGAACCAGATCAGCTCCAGCGCAACACGCCACGCGCCCGTGAGCGGGAACCGCGCGTCGGCGGCCGCACCGAACATCGCCCACATGAGGATGAACAGCAGCGGCGCCAGCACACCCGCGATCACCCGCACCACCAGCCCGCCGGATACCGAGAATCCCCAAACAGCAGCGCCCGCAATGACTCCCAACTCCAGCAGGAACATCACGACAAGGTTGACCGCACGCACGAATCCCCCTCAGCGCCAGACGATCTTCAACACCGCGGGTGTCAACAGCATGCGGATGACGGTGGCGTCGAGGATGAGCGCGGCGATCATCCCGTAGGCGATGTATTTCATCAGCACCAGATCGGAGAAGCCGAACGCACCGGTGACGACGATGAGAATCGCTGCGGCAGAGGTGATCACGCCGCCGGTGTGCGCGATGCCGTACCGGATCGCCTCGGGCGGGTCGGCGCCGCCGGCGCGGGCTTCGGCCACCCGGGACAGCAAGAACACCTCGTAGTCGGTGGACAGTCCGAACACCACCGTCACGATCAACGCGAGGACCGCGAACATCAACGGCCCGGGCGTGAAATGGAAGATCCCCGACCCGTGCCCCTCGACGAACACCCAGGTGAGCACACCGAGGGTGGACACCAGGCTCAGCGCGCTCATCACCACGGCCTTGACCGCCAGCACGATCGACCGGAACGCCGCGTACATCAGCGCCAGTGCCGCGGCCGCGAGCAACGCCACCAGCACCGGCAGCCCGCGCAACAACCCGTTGATGCTGTCGCGTTCGAGCGCGGGCACCCCCGCCACCATGACACGCACGCCGGGCGGCTCCGGTATCGCGCGCAGCGCATCGATCACCCGATCGGAGTCCTGTTTGTCCACCAGCCCGGCTTGCAACACATTGATGCCGTCCTTGGTCGCCGCCGACGGCTCGAATCGTCCGGTGAGTCCCGGTATCCGACTGGCTTCGTAGCGAATATCGCTGAGCTGCTGCGGATTCGCACCGAGCACCAGCAGCTTCAGCGGTTCGGTGCGGAAACTGGGGAACAGTTCGTCGAATCGTTCCTGGGCCACTCGGGCCGGGTTCTGCGCGCCGAGATATTTCTCACTGATCCCGCCGAATTCGATGTGCCGGAACGGAATGCTCAGCGCCAGCAGAGCGAGCACGATCGGCACCGCGACGGCCCAGGGCCTGCGCATCGACCATTGCGCGAGGCGGGAGAAGAAGCCCGCGTCGATCTGCGCCTCGGTTTTGGTGCGGGAGAACCGTTTCCAGCCCAGCAAGTCGATGCGCCGGCCCGCGATGCTCAGCGCGGCGGGCAGCGCCGTCACCGAGAGCAGCGCGGCGAGCAGCACCGAACTGATACCGCCGTAGGGCACCGAGCGCAGCACTCCGTTCGGGAAGATGAACAGCGCGGCCAGGCTGACCGCGATGATCGCCGCGGAGAACAGCACGGTGCGTCCGGCCGTGGCTACGGTGCGCGCGGTCGCCTCCTCGACGGTGTGCCCGGCCGCGAGTTCCTCCCGGAACCGGGTGACGGTGAACAGCCCGTAGTCGATGGCGAGCCCGAGACTGACCAGCGTCATCACGGTGCTCGCGAAGACGTTCACGTCGATGAAGCCGGTGAGCACCCGCATGATGCCCGCCGTCCCCATGATCGTCATCCCGCCGATCAGCACCGGCAGCAACGCGCCCACCACGCCGCCGAACACGAAGTACAGCAGGATCGCCACCAGCGGCAGCGCGATCAGTTCGGCCCGGTGGATGTCGTTCTGCATGCCGGTGTTCAGCCCGGCCAGCACCGGCTGCAAGCCGGCCAGCTGGACCGTCGTACCGCCGGGACCGCCGCCGTCGCGCCCGGCGCCGAGGTGGTCTTTGATCGCGGCGTAGTTCTCCACGGTCGCGGTGCCTTCACCGCGCAGTCCGACACTGGCGAACGCGTGCGTGCGCGAGGCGTCGGTGGCGTTGGCGGCGAACGGGCTGTCCCAGTAGCTGTCGATCTTCAGGATGCGCTCGGGAAACCTGGCCAGCAGATCGCTCAGCGCGCCGGTCACGGCCGACCGGATCGCGGGATCGTCGACCGTGGTGCCCGCGGGCACCGTGTAGAGCAGGATCAGGTCGCTGTCGGTATCGCGGCCGAAGGTGGCGTCGGCGATCTTCGAGGCGGCCACCGATTCGCTCGATTCGTCGAACCAGCCCTCCTGGGTCAACCGGCCCGCGAGGTCACGGCCGAACAGCCCCGACAGCACCACCGCCAACGCGAACACCGCGAGCACCACATAGCGATGCCGATGGACGCACCGCCCCCAGCGCAGCAGCCCGCTGTGCAGCTTCGATTCCCCTTGCGCGGCGCGTGGCCCCGCCTCGACGCGCCCGCTGCGCAGATCCGACACGATCGGGCCGGGTCAGCCGCAGGCCGGCGTGCGGTAGTCGGCCGAACGCAGGATGCCGCACAGGTCGGTGCGCGAGATCTTCCATTTGCCGTCGAGCAGCACGAAGTGCACGACGGTGGTGCGCACCGCCGTGCCGGTGCCGTCCTTGTCCAGCCGCATGGTCGCGGTGAGCGTGCCGTCGTGGTTGTCGAACACCGGGTCGGTGACGCCGTAGATCGCGCGCGGATTGTCTTGCAGCGCTTTGTACATGTCGGGGATCGCGGTGCGGAACGCGTCGCCGTCCTCGATCAGATCGGTGCGTTCGCTGTCGGGCAGGGCCGGATCGAGCGCGCGTTTGATCTGCGCGT
This sequence comes from Nocardia brasiliensis IFM 10847, assembly GCF_000710915.1. Classification (GTDB taxonomy): domain Bacteria; phylum Actinomycetota; class Actinomycetes; order Mycobacteriales; family Mycobacteriaceae; genus Nocardia; species Nocardia brasiliensis_A. The sequence goes on along the minus strand of NZ_BAUA01000022.1, from coordinate 19,673 downwards.
CCAGTTGTGCGGCGCTCGGCAGCGGCGGGTGGGCGGCCAGCGAGGACGTGGTGATCGAGGCGGACAGCGACGCATTGGCCGAGGACCGGGCGGCGTCGACGGCGGCCTCGTCCGGGCCGGTGCTGCATGCCCCGGTCGCGGCGACGGTGAGCAGGGCGGCCGCGAACAGCGCGGTGCGGGCGAATCGTGTGGAGGGCATCACCATCTACATACCATCTATGACGGAACTGATTCGTCCCAGCAACGCGCGCACCGTGGTCATTTCCCGATCCGGGATGGCGGCGGTGGGCACGGCGGCGGGGATGGTGTCGCGGACGAGGGCGACGACGCTGCGTTCGTCGTCGAGGTCGATATCGGTGACGCGGGCCTGCGCGACGGCGACGACATCGTCCGGGCCGGGCATGTCGTCGGCGAGGTCGGCCCGGTAGATCTCCAGCGTGAGCGTGGCGCGGACCGTGCGAAACGCATACGGCCTGCCGTCGGCGGTGGTCCCGAACCCGTGCGCGAACGGACCAACGGTGATGTCATCGATGGCAAACCCCGACGTGTGGTCGGCTATCAACCGGCTCTCCCTGATTTGGACACTGTTTCAACTCAACGGTAACCCGCGTCACCGACATTCACCGTCCCCCGACACCCCGGTACGCCATGCCGGTATACCGACATGGTCAGATGGTTGGGTTGCGGTTGATTCGTCGGTAGAAGGAGTTCGGAGGATGCCCCCTCGCGGTTGGGTGGAATCGGCGGCGATCTCCGGCGTGGCGGCCGTGCTGCTGCTGACCGGATGCTCCTCGAGTTCCGACGGGGAGGATCTGGCCACCCGCGATCCCGCCACCGCGGCGGTCGCACCCGCCCAGAGTGCCCGCCCCACAGGCGATGTCGTCGGCGTGACCACACCGATCGGCGCACTGCTCGCCGAGGAGTCCACCGGCCGGATCGCGGCACTCGGCACGAACGGCGACACGCTGCTCATCGACCCCGACACGCCGAACCCGCGCACGATTTCGCTGCCCGCCCGGGGGGCCGCGCTCGTCCAGGGCAAGTCCGGTGAAGTCCTGATCCCCGCCCCCGAGCGCGTCCTGCGCGTCGACGTCGCGAGCGGCGCGCTGACCGAGGTCGCGGTCGACGGCGACGCCCGCTCGGTGCAGCGCCGCGCGGACGACACGCTGATCGTCGGCACCGCCGACGGCAAGGTGCGCACGCTCTCACCCGAGGGCGAGAACACCCGCACCGTCTCGGGACTCGCCTCGGCCGACGCGCTGGCGCTGACCGACGATCACGTCACAGTTCTGGACCGCGAACAGACCTCGGTGACCGAGATCGAACTCGGCAAAAAGTCCCTCGGCCTGGCTCTTCGCGCCGGTGACGGGGCCACGAACATGATCTCCGATCGGTTCGGCCGGGTGCTGGTCACCGACACCGACGGGGGCGAACTGCTGGTGTTCAGCGCCGGACCTCTCGTCCTGCACCAGCGATTCCCGGTAAACTCTTCGCCTTACGCGATTGCCTACGACCAGCGGTCCGACACGGTCTGGGTGACGTGCACACAGACCAACGAGGTCGTCGGCTTCGATCTGTCGACGGGTATACCGAAAGAGGTGGGGCGGTACGCCACCGTCCGGCAGCCGAACTCGGTGACCATCGAACAGCGCACCGGTGACATGTTCGTGGGCTCCGCGACCGGCGACGGTCTGCAGCGGATCCGCGCGGACGATCGGAAGAGAGGGCACTGATGACTCGGGCAGCGGACGAACCAGCCTCAGCACATCATTCCGGCAGGCGGACGGTGCGCCCGCGCGCCCTGCCTGCCGGGTGGGAGACCACCAGTGACGATTACGAATACGTGCCGCTGCGGCTGCCACCCGAGGTGACCCGGGTGACGGCCTCGATGCGGCTGGCCATCCAGGCCGAATTCGGGGGCTGGGAGTTGTCCCGCGTGCGGGCTTACACCGACGGCAGCCGCCGGGTGCTGCTGCGCCGCCGTAAAACCGCACTACCCCAGCCCGAACCGGGAATGTGAGCCGATGTACGCCCTGTTATTACGCCTGATGTTCCTGGTCCCGCCGGAGCGGATCCACCACCTGGTCTTCGCCACGATGCGGGTGTGCGGCCGGCTCGCGCCGACCCGCTGGCTGATGACCAAACTCTTCGTCACCGACGATCCGATCCTGCGCAACACCGCGTTCGGCGTCGAATTCCCCGCCCCACTCGGCCTGGCCGCCGGCTTCGACAAGAACGCCGACGGCGTCGACGCGTGGGCGCCACTGGGTTTCGGCTTCGCCGAGATCGGCACCGTCACCGCCCAGGCCCAGCCGGGTAACCCCGCGCCGCGCCTGTTCCGGCTGCCCGCCGATCGCGCGCTCATCAATCGTATGGGCTTCAACAACTTCGGTGCCGCGGCGGCCGCCGGACGGCTGCGCGACCGGCGCGGCGGGGTGCCGATCGGTGCGAACATCGGCAAGACGAAGATCGTCGAAGCCGCCGACGCCGCAGACGATTACGCGATCAGCGCGGCTCTGCTGGGCCCGCTCGCCGACTTCGTCGTCGTCAACGTCAGCTCCCCCAACACCCCGGGCCTGCGCGACCTGCAGGCCGTCGAATCGCTGCGCCCCCTGTTGCAGGCGGTGCTGGACAGCGTGCGGGTACCGGTGCTGGTGAAGATCGCCCCCGACCTGTCCGACGAGGACATCGACGCCGTAGCCGACCTCGCCGTGGAACTCGGCCTGGCGGGCATCGTCGCGACCAACACCACCATCCGCCGCGACGGTCTGGCCACGGCCGCCGACGAGGTGGCCGCGATGGGCGCGGGCGGTTTGTCCGGCGCGCCCGTCGCCGATCGTTCGCTCGACGTGCTGCGCCGCCTGTACCGCCGCGTCGGCGACCGCCTCGTCCTCATCTCGGTCGGCGGCATCGAAACCGCCGACCAGGCCTGGGAACGCATCCTGGCCGGCGCGACCCTGCTGCAGGGCTACACCGGCTTCATCTACGGCGGCCCGTTCTGGACCCGCAAGATCCATCGCGGTCTCGCCGAACGCCTGCGCGCCAACGGCTATCGGAGCCTGGCCGACGCGGTCGGCGCCGAGCACACTGCCAACGCCTGAGCCGGCTCGCTCTCAGCCGAGGACGTACGGCGGTTCGACGAGGTGCCCGCGCAGCGGGAGCGACCGCGGGCCGCGTCCCGGCGCGGCGGCCGCACCCGCGCCGCGTTCCTGGTGCAGCCGCACCGCCATCCGGCGGGCCAGCAGCAACAGTGCGCCGTTGCGCGGTATGCCGATCTGCTCGGCGCAGGCATCGATCCGATCCTGCACCGTGCGGTCGTGCACCGCGCTCAGGTCGCTCAGCAGTTCGTCGAGTTCCATACCGAGCTGCGCCTGCTCGGCGCTGAGCAGACGATCAGGCAGCCAGCTCAACCGCCACCGGTCCGTGCCGTCCGCTTCGCGGTACGCCCATTCGGGGGTGATATCGCTGGTCATAGTCCAGAAGGTGATGTGCACAGTCATGACTGCCTCCGGTCCAACAAATCGAACGTGGTTCACGAATGTCTGTCCCGCATCCGCCGGTGCAGCAGCTCCAGGGCCTGCCGCACGGTGATGCCGAGGATCCGGGCCGAGGCCTCGGCCCGGATCTGCGCCGGACGGTCCGACGCGAAGTCGGGGCGGCTCAGCAGCTCGCCCAATTCCATTGCCGCCCTGGCCTGTTCGCGGTCGAGCCGGTGCGGTAGCCAGCTCACGAGCCAGGCCGGTTCGGCGCGTCCGGTTACCCGTTCCGCCCATTCGCCGCAGACACTGCTCGTCATCGATCGGCTGTTCTCGAAAATCGTCACGGCGGCCTCCTCCAGGTGGGTCGTCGCACGGGCGCGTGCTGCTGCACTCGGGGTCGGTGAGCCCGGTCGGCGCAGCGCGCGAACCGGTGCGGCTTCCTCGCGGAAGCGATGCGAATGCCGAGCGTGGCCGGCGTGCGCAGGGGGCTGCGAGAACTGTGCCGCGCCCCGCCTAGGCTCCGACCATGTTCGGCTCGAGCTCGGTGTCGGTACCGAGGTGCCGGTGCGGCCTGCGCCGCCGGTTGTGCCGAATCAGGAGAACTGTCTTCATCTCCGGGTCCCCTCCCGAGGTGGCTGGGAGGCGATGCCTCGCCGAACCCAGTGTGGCATTTGCCGTATCGGACCGTCAATTGCCGTTGTAGGTTGGTAATTGACAGTTCGCCCGCGGGCTAAACGCCGATTTTCGGCGGACGCGGGTATACCCCTCAGCAACGACGACGAGAGAGGTCGAGCCCGCCATGGTCCCGCAGGACTCGGGAGTGGTTGCCGTGCGCAACATCCTCACGCGACTGTGCAAACGGTCCGGACTCAGCCTGGACCGCCTGCGCACCACCGAGATAGATGTCGCGCCGCTACTGGATCTGCTGGCCGTGCGCCAGCACGCGCACCGCAACGGGATCTCCGCCGAAGAGGCGGTGCTGCCGGTCGTGCGCGATCTGGCCGCGCAATTGCCGCCGACGAACCGGCTCATCGCCGACGCCGAGCTCGTGCTGGGTCTGCTCCGCGACGACAACGCCGCCGCCGCAGTGGATCTCGATCGGCTCTACGCCGCCGACCTCGGCGAGCGCCGGGAGTACCTGACCGAGCAGTGGCACCTGCTGCACGAAGCCCTTGCCGCCGAGGACATCCCGCCGGCGCCGACCGTGCGCTCGCTGCGCGCCACCCCCGAACGCCGCGCGTTCACCGCACTGGCGAACCTGCTCGTCAACGAATCGGTCTACGACGCCGCCGCGGCGCACACCACGCCGATCTTCCGCGCCCCGCCGACCACGAAACCCCCTGCCACACCGACAGTTCCGGGCGTGGTCACGGTGATCGGCGACGCCGTGATCGACCATCTCTACTTCGTCGACCACATCCCGGTGGCGGGCGCGTCGACGCAGGGCAGCAGTTTCGAGGAGCATCCCGGCGGCAAGGGGCTCAGTCGCGCGGTGGCCGCCGCCCGGCTCGGCCTGCAGGTCCGGCTGATCTCCGCGGTCGGCGACGACGCCGCGGGCCGCCGCGTGCTGGAATATCTGCGCTCCCAGGGCGTGGACACCGATCTGGTGAAGGTGGTGCCCGACGCACCGACGCCGGTGACCGCCGTGCTGATCACGAGCACCGGCGCCGCGGGCTTCATCGGCTGCCGCGACGACCGGATCCGCCTGAGCGCCCAGGACTTACGCAGTCCGATGATCAACGCCGCGCTCGCTTCCTCGGACGCGGTGCTGCTCACCTTCGAACAACCGAGCCCGGTGCTCGAACGCGTGATGTCGTTGGTACAGCGACTGTCTCCGCGGCCGCTGCTCGTGGTCCATCCGGCGCCCTCGATCGGTGTGCCGCAGTACCTCTACCAATACCTCGGCGCCGTCGACTATCTCGCGGGCACCAGCAAGGATCTGGCCGCGATGGTGCCCGACGGCGCCGCCGCCTCCCCCGCCGCGACCGCCCAGCGCCTGCGCGCGCTCGGGGTCCGGTCGGTCTGCGCGATCGAGGACTTCCGCTGCACCGTCTGGTCCGACCGCGTGAGCACCCAGATTCCGCCGTTCCCCGCCGCGATGGCGGATTCACCGGGAGCTCAGGCGGCCTTCGCGGCGGCGCTGGTATACCGTCTCGTCTCGACCCGCCGACCGGCCGATGAGAACGACTACATCTGGGCGACCGCGGCGATGGTGGCAACGCAGTCGTTCGGGGACGTCCCCGGGGCGATGCCACCGGTCAGCGATATCGACCGCATCGTCAGACTTGCTTCGGAGGAGCATTGACCACGTCGCTGTCCGGCCTTGCCGAGACCGAGCACCGGTTCACGCGCAAGGAGAGCACCCTGCCGGTCAGGGTGCTCGAACTCGACGACGCGACCGAACGAGGACATCTGCTGATCTTCGGTGAACTCACCGACGGATGCCTGGTCCGGATCCATTCGCGCTGCCTGTACGGCGAGACCCTGCGCTCCGACGACTGCGACTGCGGTCCGGAGCTCGACGCCGCGCTCGATCTCATCCAGGCGGCCGGCTGCGGCGTCCTGGTCTATCTGGAGCAGGAGGGGCGCGGGCTCGGACTGGTCGCGAAGGCCCGCGGCTACCGGCACAGCGAGCAGCATCGCACCGACAGCTTCACCAGCTACGCACAGCTGGGCTACCCCGTGGACGCGCGCACCTTCGAGGCGGCGGCCCGTGGGCTGGCCGGGCTCGGCCTGCGGTCGGTCACGTTGCTCACCAACAACCCCATCAAGATCGAGACGGTGCGCGCCGCGGGCGTGCATGTCATTGCCGCGCCGCTGATCACGCCGGTACGCAGCGACCGGGCCCGGGCCTATCTCGAGGCCAAGCGGCTGTACCGCGGGCACACCCTGCCCGCCGATCTGGCCCCGTTCGACCCGCCTCCACCCCTGCTGCCCGCACCTCGGCTGCGTTCGCTGCTCCCGAGCCGCGAGGTCGTGGTGATGGCGCCGATCGCGGTGCTGGCCGTGCTGCTCGTGTCGTTCGGTCATATCAGCGTGGCGGTGACCGCGGCGCTGCTCGGCGTGCTGCTGCTCGGCGCTCACGCGTTGCGATCCAGCGATCTCATCGCCGAGCTGCGGACCCGGCACGAGCGGCACGCCGAGACCGGCCGGCTCGAACTGACGCCGCTGCCCGCCCCGCCGCTGCCCCTTGCCGACGATCCGGCGGGCGTGGACACCGTGATCGCGGCTTCGCACCCGGAGTGCTGCTCATGACGCACACCGGAGGTCCGCGGTGACCGTCCTCGACTCGGCGCCCGCCGATACCGGACATCGGTTGCTGCGCAAGGGCCGCGACCTCCAGGTCCGGGTGCACGAACTGCCCGGCGACCGCGACGGCGGACATGTCCTGGTGTTCGGCGAGATCGCCGACGGCTGCCTGGTCCGGATCCACTCCCGGTGCCTCTACGGTGACGCGTTGCGCGCCGACCACTGCCGCTGCGGTGTCGCCCTCGACGACGCGATGGACCGGATCCAGGCGGCAGGCGCGGGTGTGCTGATCTATCTGGAGCAGGAGGGTCGCGGCGCGGGACTGGTCGGCAAGGCCCGCGGACTCCGGGCCGCGCAACGCCACGAAATCGGCACGCCCTGCAATCCTGCCGCGGATGCCCGGTCCTATCGGCACGCCGTGGCCGCGCTGCAACGGCTGGGCCTGCGGTCGGTGCGACTGCTGACCGACAACCCCGACAAGGTCCGTGCCGTACGCGCGGGCGGGATCAGGGTCATCGTGCGCAGCCCCGCGGCAACCGCCCGTGGTGGACGGATCGCCGCACTGCGCGCTCGCTGGGGTCGGGTCGTCCGACGATTCGAGGCACGGTAGGTCGCGCGTCCATAACTTCCCGAGTTAGCCGTACCACTACCTGCGGATCTGGCTACCATGAGTGAGCCGCGCCACTCCTGGCGCATCGACTCGTGAGAAACTGACAGTTGAGCTGCCGCATTCTGTCAGGATCGGGTCTCGAATCGCCCGCGTGCGGATGCCGCGAGGCGCGGTTCATGGCACAGCTATCGGGAACAGGGTTATGACGACTACAGACATCGGCTATTCGCACAAATCGGGCAAAACGGTCTACACCATCCCGGAAGCGTTTCAAGAGACCATGAGCATGCGACCCGAGCAGGTCGCGTTGCGGACCGTCGGCGCGACGCAGGAGATCACCTGGCGTGAGTACGGCCGGCGCGTGCGGACCATCGCGGCGGGCCTGGCCCGGCTCGGCGTCGGCCGCGGCGACACCGTCGGCATCATGCTCACCAACCGGCCGGAATTCAACCTGGTCGACACGGCCGCCCTGCATCTGGGCGCCACCCCGTTCTCGATCTACAACACCAGCTCACCCGAGCAGATCACCCACCTGTTCACCAATGCCGCGAACAAAGTCGTTGTGACAGAACAGGTCTTCCTCGACAAGGTGACCGCGGCCGGGGTCGAGCTCGCCCACATCATCCTGGTCGACGGACCCGCGACCGGCACGATCACCCTGGACGAGGTAGAGGCCGACCCGGCCGCCGACTTCGATTTCGAGGCCACGTGGCGGGCCGTACAGCCCGACGACCTCGCCACCCTGATCTACACCTCCGGCACCACCGGCCCGTCCAAGGGCGTCGAGGTCACCCACCGCAACGTGCTCGCCCAGGTGATCGGGCTGGTGGCCGGGCCGCTGCCGGTCGGCCTCGACGACCGCGCGGTGTCCTATCTGCCCGCCGCGCACGTCGCCGACCGCATCTCCGCGCACGCCATGAACCTGCTCACCGGCATCCAGCTGACCACCGTCACCGACCCGCGCGAGGTCGCCGCCGCGCTGCCCGACGCCCGCCCGACCAGCTTCTTCGGCGTGCCCCGGGTGTGGCAGAAGATCAAGGCCGGCATCGAGACCAAGCTGGCGGCCGAGCCCAGCCAGGTGAAGAAGACCCTCGCGCTGTGGGCCATCGACACCGGAATCGCCGCGGCCCGAGCCGATCTTGCGGGCAAGAGCCGCGGTCCGGTGCTCGCGGTGCAGCACCGGCTGGCCGAAACGCTGGTGCTGGCGAAGCTGCGGCACGCGATGGGCCTCGACGCGCTGAACATCGCCGCCTCCGGCGCCGCCCCGATCCCGCCGGAGACCCTCGAATACTTCCTCGGCCTCGGCTTCACCGTGAGCGAGGTGTGGGGCATGTCGGAGACCACCGGCGTCGGCACCTTCACCGAACTGGACAAGCCGCGGCCCGGCTCGGTCGGCCGTCCCCTCGACGGCATCGAACTGCGGCTCGACACCGACGGCGAGATCCTGGTGCGCGGACCCATGGTCACCAGCGGCTACCGCAACATGCCGGAGCAGACCGCCGACACCATCGACGCGGACGGCTGGCTGCACACCGGCGACGTCGGCACTCTCGACCCCGATGGTTACGTGCGGGTCATCGATCGCAAGAAGGAACTGATCATCAACGAGGCGGGCAAGAACATCGCGCCCAGCAACGTCGAGAACGCCGTCAAGGCCGCCTCTTCGCTCGTCGGTCAGGTCGTCGCGATCGGTGACGCGCGGGCCTATATCGGCGCGTTGATCGTGCTCGATCCCGATGTGGCCGCGTTGCGCGCCAAGGATCTGGGCGCGACCGACGCCGACCTGCCGACCCTGGCGCGCCGCCAGGAGATCGTCGACGAGGTGCGCGCGGCGGTGCTGCAGGGCAACGTCAAACTCTCCCGGGTCGAGCAGATCAAGCGCTTCACCATCATCGGCGCGGTGTGGGAGCCCGGCGGCGACGAGCTGACCCCGAAGATGTCGCTCAAGCGCAGCCCGATCGCGGCCAAGTACGCCGCCGAGATCGCCGCCCTCTACGCCGAGCAGCCGCCCGAGCACGTGATCTCGGTCAAGTAGAAACGCGAACACGACTGTGGCCCTGGGGTTTCAACCCAGGGCCACAGTCGTTCACAGGCCTACTTCTGCTCGTAGGTCGCCACGATCACCGCACGCGCGATGGCATGCGAGAACAGGTTGAAGCCGAGGTAGGCCGGGCTGGCGCTCGCGTCGATGCCCAGGCTCTCCACGTCCACCGCGTGCACCGCGATGAAGTACCGGTGGTAGCCGTGCCCGGGCGGCGGGCCGGCGCCGACGAAGCCGGCGAACCCGCCGTCGTTGCGCAGCGAGATCGCGCCGGTGGGCAGCGCGCCGCCCTCCTCGCCACTGCCCGCGCCGCTGGGCAGCGAGGTCACGCTCACCGGGATATCGGCGAGGGCCCAGTGCCAGAACCCGGACGCGGTCGGCGCGTCCGGATCGAATACGGTGACCGCGAAACTCTTTGTCTCGGCGGGGAATCCGGACCAGGACAGCTGCGGCGAGATATCCTTGCCGCCCGCGCCGAACACGCCGCTGACCTGATCGTTGCCGAACGGCGCACCGTCGGTGACGTCCTCGGAGGTCAGCGTGAACGACGGCAGCTGCGGCAGCGCGTCGTAGGGGTTGTAGGAGTAATCGGGCACGTGGTGTCCTTTCGTCGATCGTCAGCTGTTCAGGAGGAAATGCTCCAGCACGCGGGTGCCGAATTCGAGCGCTTGCACCGGAACCCGCTCGTCCACACCGTGGAACAGCGCGGTGAAGTCGAGCTCCGGCGGCAGCTGCAGCGGCGCGAAACCGAAGCAGCGAATGCCCAAGCGGGCGAACGCCTTCGCGTCGGTGCCGCCGGAGAGCATGTAGGGCACGGTACGGCCCTGCGGGTCGTGGGCGAGGATCGCGTCGTTCATCGCGTCCACCAGGTGACCGTCGAATGTCGTTTCGTACGAGTCGAGTTTGGTGATCCACTCCCGCTCGACGTCCGGGCCGATCAGCTCGTCGACCTCCCGCTCGAACGCCGCCTGCCGTCCCGGCACCACCCGGCAGTCGACCACGGCCTCGGCGGTCTGCGGGATGACGTTGGCCTTGTACCCGGCTTGCAGCATGGTCGGATTCGCCGTATCCCGCAGTGTCGCACCGATGATCCGCGAAATGGTGCCCAGCTTGGCCAGCTGGCCTTCGATATCGGGGCTTTCCGGGTCGAATTCGAGCCCGGTCTCCTCGGCGACGGCGGCCAGGAATTCCGCCACCGAGTCCGACATCACCAGGGGGAAGGTGTGTTTGCCGAGCCGGGCCACCGCGTCGGCGAGGATGGTGACCGCGTTGTCGTCGTGCAAGAACGAGCCGTGGCCCGCCCGGGCCTTGGCGCGCAACCGCATCCAGCCCAGGCCCTTCTCGGCGGTCTCCACCAGATACAGCCGTCGCTCGGTGCCGTCCGGGCGCGGCACGGTCAGCGAGAACCCGCCGACCTCACCGACCGCCTCGGTGACCCCTTCGAACAGATCCGGCCGATTGTCCACCAGCCATTGCGATCCCCATTTGCCGCCGTTCTCCTCGTCGGCCAGGAAGGCGAAGACGATATCGCGCGGCGGCACCGTGCCCTCGATCTTGAACTGGCGCGCGATGGCCAGCATCATGCCGACCATGTCCTTCATGTCGATGGCGCCGCGCCCCCACACGTAGCCGTCGCGCACCGCGCCCGAGAACGGGTGCACGCTCCAGTCCGCGGCCTGCGCGGGCACCACGTCCAGATGCCCGTGCATCATCAGCGCGCCCCGGCTCGGGTCGGCGCCGGCCAACCGCGCGAAGACGTTGCCGCGGCCGGGCGCGCCGGACTCCACGTACTCGGTCGTATACCCCGCCTCGTGCAACTGCTCGGCCACCCATTCGGCGCACTCGCGCTCGCCCTTGGTGGTGGCCAGCTCGCCGGTGTTGGAGGTGTCGAACCGGATCAGCGCGCTGACCAGGTCCACCACCTCGTCTACCGCACGAGAGCCGCTGTTGGGAACCGAACCTTCGACAGATGTGGACACGTACCCTTTCCTACCACCTGGCCCCTACGGCACCGTCGGCGTCCCTGCGCCCACCTCCCCCGGCGACACCGGACGGCACAGCGTACGGTCCCGATCCCGATGCCCGCAGGATCCGCATCACGCTGATCGAAATCGGCTGCACCGTCACGGCGCGTCCAGGGCTAGTTTCGCGCCGAGGACGAGCAGCACCGAGCCGGTGATCCCCTCCATCGCGCGTTTCACCGACGCCCGGCTCAACCACGCCCGTGCAACCCGGACCGTCCCGATCAACACCGACAACCACACCAACCCCTCGATGATGTGAATCATGGTGAGCGCGAGGCCCATCAGCAGATGCGGTGCCTGCGGCGGCATGAATTGCGGCAGTATCGCCAGATAGAACACACCCACTTTCGGGTTGAGCAGATTCGACAGCGCGCCCCGGCCCCATGCCCGCAGGATGCCGCCGCCCGTGTCCGTGCCCTCGCCCGCGGTGTCGGTGCCGTCGTAGCGCAACATCGCACGCAAACCGGCCAGACCCAACCAGACCAGATACAGGGCGCCCGCGACGCGTAACACCGTGTACGCCACCTGTGAGGTGGTGAGCAACACCGACAACCCCGCGGTGGCCGCCGTCCCCCACACCAGCAGCCCGGTGACCACCCCGGCCACGGTCGCACAGGCCGTCCGGCTACCGCGCACCACGGCCGCACGCAGCACCAGCGCGGTGTCCAGTCCCGGAACCAGGGTGAGCAGTCCCGCGACGACCGCGAACGACACGAGGGCCGTCGGCACGCTCACGACGCCGCCCTCGAACGACGTTGCGCGATCATCGGTTCAGGTGTTTCTGCGTGGCCTCGCGCATCCTGTCCAGCAGCTCGGTCAGCACCGGAGGGTAGGTCGCGAAGTTCAAGCGCGCGAAACCTGTTCCGCCGGGGCCGAAATCGGGGCCGGACAGCAGCATGACCTTGGCCTCATCGAGGAAGAACGCGGCCGGATCCTGGTCCAGTTCCAGTGCGCGACAGTCGATCCAGGCCAGATAGCTCGCACGGGGCGGACGAAATCGCAGCTGCGGGGGTAGCGACGCGGCGACCAGGTCGCGGTTGGCGGTCAAGACCGCGCGGGTGCGCGCCAGCCACTCGTCGCCCTCCTGCCAGGCCGACTGGGTCGCCAGCACGCTCGGCGCGCTGACCTGGCCGTAGAGCTTCGGCGGTTGTGCGGCCAACGCCTCGCGCACCCGGTGGTCGCCGACGTGCGCGACACAGCAACGCAGCCCGGCCAGGTTGAACGCCTTGCTCGCCGAGTTCAGTGTGACTGTGCGAGAAGCGATCTCCGGCCCGAGCGAGCCGATCGGCAGATGCCGGTGCGGGTCGTGGGTGAGTTCGGCGTGGATCTCGTCGGCGAGCACCACCAGATCGTGCTTGCACGCGATCTGCGCGATCGCGGTCAGTTCGGCGCGGTCGAAGACGTGACCCGTCGGATTGTTCGGATTCACCATGATCAGGGCGCGGCAACCGGATTCGCGGACATCCGCGGCCATCCGCTCGGCGTCGAAGCTCCACCCGTCGGCCGTTTCGATCATCGGGATCGGCACCAGCCGCCGGCCCATGACGCGCAGTGTCTCCAGGAACGGCGGATAGGTCGGCGTGTGCACCGCCACCGCGTCACCGGGGCGGGTCGTGAGCTGTAGCACGATCTGCACCACCTGGATCAGCTCGGTGAACACGTGCACCTGCGCCGGATCGATCGCGAAGTCGTAGCGGTCGCGCATGCGGGTGGCGAAGGCGTGCGGCAGCGGATTCAGTTCGGGTTGTTCATCCCAGGCCGGATACCCGAGATCGCCCACGGCGGCCCGCTGCAGCACCTCGCGCACCGCGTCGGGCACCGGGAAATCCATATCCGCGATCCAGCCCGGCAGCACCTCGGCGCCGGCCCGCGCCCACTTCACACCGGCACGTCGCCGCAGGTCACCGATATCGACAAGCTCCATGTCGAGAACCCTAGAAGTAACGGCACGGGACGCGATTGACAATTTTCGCGGCCCGGCGCAAATTTCTTGCGTGACGGTGCTACCCCTCGACGATATCGACCACCGGCTGCTCGCGCTGGTACAGGCCGACGCCACCCTCTCCCTGCACGAACTCGGCGAGCGGGTTGCCCTGTCCCCCAGCGCCGTTCAACGCAGACTCGGCAGGCTCCGGGCCAACGGGGTGATCACCGCACAGGTCGCCGTGGTCGATCCGAAAGCGGTCGGGATGACGCTGACCGCCGTGGTGCTCGTCGAACTGACCGAGGACGACGCCGACCAGTACGCCGCGTTCTGCGCCCGCATGCTCGCCGAACCCGCTGTGCAGCAGTGTTATTCGGTAGGCGGGCAGTGGGACTACGTCGTGGTGATGGTCACCGCCGACCTGGCGGACTACCGCAGGATCTCCAACGAACTGTTCGTCGGCGACAAATCGGTCCAGCGTTATGAGACCCTGCCCACCTACGAACGCGTGAAAGCGCAACTGGCCGTGCCATTGTCGGCATCGACGAGTACGGAGATCAAACCGTAACCGACTTCACAGGATCAGCACGGAAAACGTTAGCTCCGTTCACGGCCTGGGGTGGTCAACTGGAAGGGTGCCGATCGGCACGAGCAGGTCTGCACGAGGAGGTCCGGCCCATGTGCTCGGCACCTGTCAGCGATGACACCGATCCCGAGGAGGTCCGCCTCACCGGCGCCGCATGGGAATCGGTGAGCAGGCGCGGCGCGCGCTCGCTCAACGCCGACGCGGCCGCCACCCACACCGACCCGCGCACGGGGCGCCTCGCGTTCGTCGTGGCCGACGGCATCGGCAACCATCTGCTCGCGGTCCGTGCCGCGCGCATGGTCGCCGCGGTCGCGGCCCGTGTCGCCACCGCCGACGGCGCCCGCGCGGGAATCCTTGCCGCCCAAGCGGAACTGCTCCGCGAATTCCCGCAGTCCGAGGCGGACAGTGTGCTCGTCGTCGCGGTGCTGCCCGCCGGCGACGGTCCCGCCGATATCGCCTGGGTCGGCGACTGCCGGGCCTACCGCTGGAACGGCCGGGTGCTGCACCAGATCACCGTCGACCACACCGTCGCCGAATTCTGGCGGATCCGCGGCCTGCAACCGCCACCGCGGCTGAATCATCTGGTGACCACCTCGGCCCGCACCGTCCATCCCGGCGATATCGGCCAGGCCGGTACGGGCTCCAGCAGCGGGCGACTACTGCTCAGCACCGACGGCGTGCACAAGCGACTAGAGATCGCCACGATCAAGGCCGTCCTCGCGAACTCCGCCTCGGCCGCCCTCGCCGCCGACACCCTGGTCCAGTCCGCACTGCACGCGGGCGGCACCGACAACGCCACCGCGCTCGTCGCCGACCGCAGGCCCCGGTGAATCCCGGTGCGGTGTGGACCCCTACGAAAATGGCGATGGCCCCCGAACAAGGATCTGTTCGGGGGCCTCGGTAGCGAGGCTACACCGGACGGCAGGGTCTCGGGGGCGGTTTCTTGCTTACTTTTTGGCCACAGAAGATGACCCGGTGGTCCGCGCCGATACTTCCTCCCACAGCGGACCGAACACCAGCCACAGGCCGACGATCGCCCAGGCGCGACCGATCCACCACCAGAGTGCGTCCGCCTGATCGCCGCGAGCGATGGTGAGAATGATCAGACCCAGCGTCAGCGAGGCGATCGCGGCGGCGAGCACCACCCGGTTCCATTCTCGCCACAGCGCCGCCGCCTTTTCCGGTGAGCCCTTCGCCGGTTTCACCGGTGCCGGGCCGCCCGCGAAGCGATGCGCGAACCGGACATCGGCCCAGCGCACTATCGTCGGCCCGAACGCGACGCTCACGCCCAGGTAGAGCGCGGCGATGCCGTGGATCGTCCCGGGCTTCGCTCCTTGATGCAGGTCGATGGCCGCCGCCACGATCAGCGCGACATCGAGCAGCGGAATCCCCCACAGCAGCGCCGCACCCAGCCCCCGCAACCGCAGCAGATACCGGGCCACCAGCCCCGCGGCCAGCAGCACCCACAGCCCGACCTCCGACACCACGATCATCGTCGCGACCGGGTTGTCGCGAACAAGATCAAACATTTCCGTCTCCCGCCGAATCGTCGAACAGTTCGAGCAGGTAGGACGCCTTTCCGGCGCCGACCCGCCCTGCCTGATCAACGTAAGTCGCCCGGCGGCGTCGACGCGTCCTCCGATGGAACGACCTGCCTGTCGACATCCGGAGGACTCCGCGGGCTGCCCCCGGAAACGAGGGCACGCGTGCGCTGCCCGGACCTTCTAAGGTTTGGCACCGGGTGTGCCGATGTTTCCGGCCGGGGGCGGGCTCGAATCTGGTTGGACGCCGGACCGATTGCGGCGATCGTGGGGTAACAGGTGACTGAGTTCGAACCGTATGAACCGGGCTCGATGAACGATCGCGGCGTGCGGTTGCAGAACGAAGGCGACCACGCCGGGGCCGAACGGTGGTACCGGCGATCCGCGGCGATGGGTCACGTCAACGCGATGTTCAACCTCGGTGCGCTACTACACGAGACCGATCCCGCCGAAGCGGAGCAGTGGTATCGCCGAGCCGCGACCAAAGGCGACGCCGACTCCATGCACAACCTGGCCGTACTGCTGCGCGAGCGAGGCGGAAACTCGTCCGAAGCGGACTATTGGTCGCGGGCAGCCGCCGAACACACGACAGAGCACGCCACGACCACGGAGCCGAGCGACACGGGCGAATCGAACCGAGGACGGCGCGTGCTCCGGCAAGCCGGTTATGCCGCAACCGCTTTGGTCGGGATCGCCGCACTCCTGGCCATTCTCGGCGGTATCATCGGGGTGATCGTCGGCAGCGTCGAGTGGGCCCAGGCGGACGATCCGCCGGTCTCGGATGTTCCGCTCTGTGACGACAAACCAATGGATCCCGACGACCTGTGCATAACGTTCCAGGGCGGTAAAGCCACCAGGGAAACCTACGAAGACAAGCTCGCGGCATTACACCGTCACGAGGACAACGGGCCGGGCCCGGTGATTGTGAGCGGCGTGCTGATCGTCGGCGGCCTCGCGACGGTCATGGCCTGCCGGTTCCTGCTGCCCATCCTCGATGTCGACGCGAAACCGACTGCCCCCGAATCTCTCCCGCCTGCACAGCCGCCTCGCATGCCCGCACAGCCGGCACGCCCGCAGGCACCGCCCAGCCCGGTCCCGCCGCCGCCCGCCGCCGACGATTACCGAGCTCTCCTGACCCTCGTAATGGGCAGCACCGGCACCGCCGAACGCCTCATCGAGCACGAACGCAGCAGGACCCCGGGAGCGGACCGGACGACCCTGATCAGAAAAGCGATCGATCGCTTGACCTGGGAACGTGAGCGCCACAATTGAATTCATGGCCTCCGTCGGCCCGCCTCGGGTCTGTCAGGCATTTCAGAGCTGTTTGACGACGTTCCCGTTCTCGTCGAGCACGGCGATCGAGGGGGTGCCGTCGGCGGCGACGTGCAACCGAATTCGCGGACGCCCCTGCGCGTCATGCAGTGTGAGCCCCGCTCCTTCCTCGGTGTCCGCGAAAAGCTTTACTCCCACGGGATGTTCGGCTTCCTCGATCGGCTTCTTCGGATCACCCATTCGATTCAGCGAAAACGAGGCGCGTCCCCGGTCGCCCTCGGTCCGGGTCTGCAGATGGATGGCGTCACCGTTGGGATAGTCCAGCGCGATCAGGGTGCCGCCGCTGTGCGCGACGATGCCGCCTTTCTCGTCACCGTTCTCGTCGTTGAAGACCAGATACGACCCTTCGTCGGGGCCGCCCCGCCCGGTCGCCGGGTACGTTTTGCCGCCCATGACGAGCGGCGCCTTACTCGTATCGAACCGGAATCGCTGCTGACCGCGCCGGTCCACGATCGTGAACGAGCCTTCTGTCGAATCCTCTTCCGAATCAACGATTTTCGTCGCACCGACACCGATGCCTATCCCGGTCACCGCGGCCGCGGCTCCGGCGATGAGCGCTCGCCGATTGGATGCCCCACCGTTCAGTTCGTCAACTCCCACGCCGCGATCCTATTGGGTCGCTGCCGATTCCGTCCCCCGATCAGGATCCCGCGAGGTCCGGCCGAGGAAGTGCCACGGGAACGGAGGCCGGTCACCGCCAACGGATTCCGGCGAATCGGGCGTTTCCCGGAAAACAATTCATTAAACCCAAGGGTAATTCTGTTCACAAAGCGGCGCCGCTGATTTGCGCGCCGCCGACGAACACTATCAACTGGAAGGATGCCGACCGAGAATTCGACGACGATCAGACGCCGGGCTTTTCTGCCGCGGCTGCGCCGCCGCAATCTCGACGGCTACGAAATGGTCGTTTCCGCGCCGGAGAAACCGACAAAGGACGAAAGGCACATTGCGGACCGCAATGTCGTGGTCGTCGCATTGTTCGCCGCGCTGGGCGGCATGCTCTACGGCTACGACACCGGCATCATCTCCGGGGCCCTGCCCAAGATGTCCGCCGAATGGGGTATCGACCACACCCGGCAGGAGATCGTGACCGCCGCGATCCTGGCCGGCGCGGTGATCGGCGCACTGATCGGCGGATCGCTGTCCAAGACACTGGGCAGGCGCAAGGTCATCTTCCTCATCGCCTGCGTCTTCGCCGTCGGGGTCGTCGCGTGTTCGCTCGCGGTGGACGAGTGGATGATGACCGCCGCCCGGCTGTTCCTCGGCCTCGCGGTGGGAGGCTGTTCGCAGATCGTCCCGACCTATATCGCCGAGTTGGCTCCGCCGCACCGCCGCGGCGCCATGGTGACGTTCTTCAATATCGCGATCGGCGTCGGAATCTTCTTGGCGAACCTGGTCAGCCTGCTCGCGGCGGCGGGCGACACCGCCGAGCCCAGCGGCGATTGGCGCTGGATGATCGGTATCGCGGTGATCCCCGCCCTGGTGCTCGGCGCGGCGATGCTGCGGCTGCCGGAGACCCCGCGCTGGCTGATCGAGAACGGGACGGTCGGCAAAGCCCGCGTCGTGCTGCGCTGGCTGCGGCCCAATCGGTCCGCTGCGGTCGACGAGACCTTGCAGATCTGGGCGATCTCCCAGCAGGAGCAGCGGGAGGCGCGGGGCGGCTGGTCCAATTTGTCCCAGCGCTGGGTGCGGCCAGCGCTCGTCGCAGGCCTCGGCATCGCCGCCTTCACCCAGCTGTCCGGGCTCGAGATGATGATCTACTACTCGCACACCATCCTCGGCAGTGCTGCGGGTTTCGGTACCGGCCTGGTGGTCTGGTCCGGTTTGGGTATCGCGACCGTCTATCTGATCTTCACCGCGGTCGGCGAACGATTGGTCGACGTGGTGGGGCGCCGCCGGCTCATGCTCACGCTGATCCCCGGTTCCACCGTGTTCCTGCTCTGCTTCGGGCTGATGTTCGTGCTCACCGACCACCCCAACCGCTATCTCACGGTCGGGTTGATGCTCGCCTACATGGCGTGCAACGCTGCCGGGCTCCAGGCGGTCGGCTGGCTGCTCGGCTCCGAGCTCTACCCGCTGAGCATCCGTGATCGCGCGACCAGCCTGCACGCCGTGGCGCTCTGGGGTTCGAACCTGGTGCTCACCCTCACCGCGCTGAGCACCATCGACGCTCTCGGCCTCGGCCCCGCATTCGTCATGTACGCCGGATTCAACCTACTGTCACTGATTTTCGTGTTCTTCTTCGTCCCGGAGACAAAGGGGCATTCCCTCGAGGACATCGAACAGTCCTTGCGCGAAGGAACTTTCCTGCCCCTGCGCGGCAACATCGGCAGCCGAGTTCAGATCCCAGACAACGGCCCACTACCCGCACCCCAATCCCCCTGATCCCGAGGAACTTTCACCGACCCCGGCGCACCCTCGGCGCGGGCCGAACCCTGCTCCCCATCATCGCGGACCGTGCCAGGCGCGCCGTCCGCACCCTGGAACGTGCCGGTCCGCGCATCCCCATCACGCACCCACCCTGGCGAGTCACCCTCATCGCAGACCGTTCCAGACGGGCCGCCCTAGGCCCGGAACGTGTCTGGCGGCTCGCCCTCATCGCGAGCCGACCCAGGCGGCTCACCCTCATCGCGGACGGCGCCAGGCGACTCATCCCCATCGCGCACCGGTCCAGGGGGATCGCCCTCATCGCCGACGGCGCCGGGTGGCTCACCCCCATCGCGCACCCGCCCGGGCGGATCACCCTCATCGCGGACGGCGCCGAGCCGCTCACCCTCACCGCGCACCGGCCCGAGCGGATCGCCCTCATCGCCGACGGCGCCGGGTGGCTCACCCCCATCGCGCACCGGCCCGAGCGGAACGCCCTCATCGCCGACGGCGCCGAGCC
>NZ_BAUA01000023.1 GCF_000710915.1 Nocardia brasiliensis IFM 10847 | reverse complement strand
CCTTCCGGCCCACGGCGCAGACGGAGGCCTTCATGGAGGGCTTCGAGCTGCTCGAACCCGGTGTGGTCCCGGTGCAGGAGTGGTTGCGTCCCGACTTGCCGAAAACTCGGATGATCATGGACGCCGTCATCGGCCGCAAACCCTGAGAATCCGGCAGCAACAGGAGTAATGTCGGGTACGCCAATTTGTTGTTGGCCGCCTGCACATTCGAGCGTGCATCAGGTGCTGTCCCAGTCGATCAAGAGGATGAAATAATGAAGACCCTCACAACTGTCGCTGGTGTCGTGTCGTCGATCATGACGGTCGCCGTGGTCACGACCGGTGCCTCGGTTGTCAATGCCCCTCTCGCCGCCGCCTCCCCCGGTGATCTCATCACCGCCGATGTCCCGACCGTGAACGAACTCGACGATCAGGTCGCGTTCCTGATCGAGCTGCCCGGCTCCGACGAGGCCAAGGCCGCCCACATGGAAGGCGGTATGCGGGCGGTCGTGGTCGCCCGCACCCTGTACAACATCGGCTGGTACCGGGCTCCGCGCGGATCGAACGAGATCACCGGTCCGGAAACCCACGAGGGCAATGTGCACACCGCCATGTTGCGCAGCAAGTCGGCGGGTCAGCCGGATCTTGTTGCGCGCGTGGTCTGGAAGCGGATCGACGGTGTCTGGAAGCTGTCCAATAGTTCCGTCTGCGAGGGCGTCAAGGCCGTCGGGCTGGCCATGGGCTGCGACTTCTGACCGGCCGCCGCGCGCCGTGATCGAAATCCGTGACCTCACCCTGGGCTATCCAGGCGTCACCGTCCTCGAGGTCCCCGAACTGAGCGTGGCAGACGGGGCACTCACCTACCTCATCGGTCTCAACGGCACCGGCAAAACCACGCTGCTGCGGTGCATCTGCGGCGTCATCACGCCCGCTGTCGGTACGGTCCGGGTCGACGACACCGTCGTCCGGGCCCACCACAGCACACCGGCCTCGCTCGGCATGCACCTCAACTACCGAGCTTTCGACCCGCGCCACACCGCACGCCGGCACCTGCGCTGGATCGCCCGGGCCCGTGGCCTGCGCACCGGCCGGGTCGACGACGTCCTCGAGATCGTCGATCTCGTCCGGGTCGCCGATCGCCGGCTGGGGCACTATTCGCTCGGCATGCTGCAACGGGTCGGCATCGCGGCCGCGTTGCTGTCCGAGCCGCAGACCCTGCTGCTCGACGAACCGCTCAACGGCCTCGACATCGCGGGTATTCGCTGGATCCGCGGACTGCTGCGCGACCTCGCCGATGCGGGGACGTGCGTCCTGGTCGCCACCCACCTGCTCGATGAGGTCGAACGCAACGCCGATCACATCGTCATCATCGGAAATGGACGCGTTTTGGCCGACCAGCCGTTCGCTCACCTCATGAACACCCTGGAGCCCGGGGAGGCCGGTCTGGAAGACGCGTACTTGCGCATCGCCGGATTGCCCACCCAGCTCCCGTCGGGAGTGACGCCATGAGCGGCCCCGGCCCGGCCACCCTGATCCGCCGCGGCATCGCCGCCGAATGGACCCGCACCGCGGGCCGCAGCTTCCTGTGGACCGTGTCCGTCCCGCTCACCTTCGCGCTGCCGCTGATCGTCACGTTCGCGATCGCCGCTGTCGCGGAACGACTCGCCGACCTCCCCGGGCAGAGTTACGTGGCCACGGTCTCCACCACCAACTCCGTGTACTGGGTGATCACCCTGTCCGTGTCGGTCATGATGGTCACCGCCGCCTACGCCCACGCCACCCAATGGCGCGGTCAGACAAGCGATCTCAACGCTTTCCTGTTTCCCCGGTCCTGGACCGTCGCGTTGGCGCGGTGGATGTACTACGGCGTCATCACCGCGATTGCGACGACTGTCCTGCTCGTCGTCGTCATGGTCACGCTGCCTGCTCAATTCCCCAAAATCTATGGGGCGGTGGACATCACGGATGCCGCCGGGATCCGTTTCCTCTGGACCGTCCCGAGCTACGCGTTCGCCGCATGTGGCGTGGGGATCGCGGTCGGGTCGGTGATCCGCACCCCGTCCGCCGCCATCGCCGTCCTGCTGTTCTGGGTCTATGTCGCGGAGAACTCCGTCAATCTGCTACCGCACGGCCTCACCCTGCAGGCGTACGCTCCGTTTCTCAACGCCGTCGCCGCCTCCGGTCAGGAGGTCGCCTTCCTCCCGCGCTTCGGCCGCAACGGATCGCTGCTCTATTTCGTCGTCGTCGCCGTGACCCTTTTCGTCGTCACCGCCGCCCTGCCGATCCTGCTTCGCCGCGTATCCGGCCAGCGCAGAACGACGCTCACCAAATCGGGTACACCCTGAGCCGGACGTGGCGGCTACGGCGTCGATTGTTCGACCGGCTCTGTCTCGAAGTCCCTTCCGCGCCTGCCTAGTTGGGTATACCTGCCGCGGGAGTTACAAGGATGGTGCTGAGCACGTCGTGTGCCGTACCCGGCTGTAGATGCAGGTCAGGTGCGCGGTGTCGTGTTCCGGCGTGGTCGTCTGGCTGTGGTTGCGTCTCAAGCGGCTTGGGAAGAGAGGGGGCGGTTGGGTAGCGGGCCGGTTGGTCTGTACCAAGCGACAGATAGGTTGGGAGTCACAGAGGTTTTCTACGGTTCACAGGGGTTATAGCTGCTGTGAATCGTAGGGAAGGTCTGTGACCCTGCGACTCGCCCAGTGAAACACGCCGAGCCACAACGCCACTCGCTCGAAACCGCTGTCATCTCGTCAAGGAACTCTCGAAATCGGCACCACAGCCAGACGACTACGCCGGAACCTACCTTCATGCACCTGACGTGCGCCTAAAGTCGGGAACCCCACCTGACGTGCTCAGCACTATCCCGGTAACTCCCGTGGCAGGCAGACCACACTGGGAAAGTCACGCTTCGGTAGCCAGCCAACAAGCCCAAACGCAAGCAAACCAAGCGACAGATAGCCCCCGTGCCGACACGCGAAGACCGCACATCTGCACCGAGACAGAACCTAGCCGGAGACCGGACGAAGTTCGAGCGGAAGCCTTTTCATCACCGGGATCGGTCCCATGGCTCGCCCGGGCTTCTTGATCGGGACGGCCTGGAACTCCCACTTCGACAGCAGACTGAAAAGCGTGGTTTGCAGGGCTATCCAGGCGAGATTATTGCCGATGCACATCTGCTTGCCCATGCTGAACGGAGCGAAGCTCCGGTGTCTCACCCCGTCGGTCGACCACCGATCGGGGTCGAAGACGTCCGGATCGGGGAAGATGTTCGGGTTACGGTGTATAGCCGCGAGGCTGTAGCCGATATCGGTTCCGGCGGGGAATTCGAAACCGTCGAGTTCGACCTTGGTGACGCTGCGCCTGGTCTGCAGCAGGGCCGAATGGGATCGGGTGACCTCGTTCAGGAACTGGTTCAGGTAGTCGAGTTTGTCGAGGCTGCCGGGGCTGAAATCGCCTGCGGCGGAGATTTCTTCCTGCAGTCTCGCCGCCATAGCGGGATGCTGTGCCAGCTCGTACATCGTCCAGGTCAGTGTGGCGGTCAGGGCGTCGATCCCGCCGAAGAGCACGGTCACCGCCTGCTCCACCAGGAACTCGTCACCACGCTGTGCGGCCTCTGGCGAGTCGAGCAGGATATCGATCAGGTCGCCGCGGCGGACGCCACTGACCCGGCGCGCGACCAGCAGCTCCCGGCAGAAGCCCCGCAGTCGTGCGCCCGCTGACCGGAAGTTGCGGTTCACCGGCAATGGCAGGCTGGCCACCCGTTTCGGCAAGATGCTGCCGACGATGGCGCCTGCGCCGATATCGTTGATCACACCCGAAATGAGCTGTATGTCTTCGTCGCTGGGTTCGTGCGAGAACAGGGAACCCAACAGGTCGGTGATGACCAGGCGCAACAGCACTGGCGTGAATTCGACGACCTGGCCCGGCTGCCACGAACTCGCCAACGCATCCGCGTTACGCTTCATGATGTGCGCGTAGCTTTCCAGCTCGGCGTGGTGGAACGCCGGCTGGAGCATGCGACGAATATCGTTGTGTTCCGTGCCGTCCGCGACGATGAACGATTCCCCGAAGATGACACGAATGCGTTCGAAAAGGAGGCCGCGCTCGTAGAAGTCGGAATTCTCGATCAACACCCGGTGCAGGAGTTCGAAATCGGTGATCACATAGATGACGAGGCTGCCGATATCGACCCGGGCTATCTTGCCGACGCTGGACAGATCCACCATGAACTGGACCGGATCACGCGCGATCCGCCAACCGTGTCCGACAACAGGCAAACGTCCGGGACCGCACGGGACGTCACGAAGGTCCACTGTGTCTTGCCCTTTCTTTCGGTAGGTCCAAGGTCGCGGACTTCGGCGGATCCGACCGCTGTCGCTGAGGCCCGTTGCCGATCAACACGTTACCTTAGCTCGGATTTCCCTGACGGCGGGGGCGACAAGCGAAAACGTTTGTCCTACTGCGATCGTCGCCACCTCGGCCACGTCGTTCGGATCACCGTGACCGCCTGATCCGCGTCGTGGTGCGGACGGCGACACACTGAACTGTTATCTGTTCGGACTTGCGGCGGAACGCTTTACGCGATAGCAGCGCCGAACGGCGACGCGACGGAATTGTTCGCCGCGAAGGCCGCGTCGAGTGCGAAGTCGGCAGGCGGGTTCCTGCGTCGTCCTACCGCTCGCGCGACTTTCGCTCCAGCGCAATGGGTTCCGCCGATCGAGTGGGTCAACGGGCGAGCCGTTCAGTGCGGCGCCGGATGGTTGCGGCGGCGTAGCTCGAGTACGCGGAGTTGGAGCTGGGCGAGCAGCATCGCGTCGTTGTCCTCGGGGTCCAAGCCGCAGACCTCCCTGATCCGCCGCATGCGATATCGCACGGTGTTGACGTGGAGCCCCAGCGTCTCCGCTGCGACCTCGGCCCGGCCCGCGCTGTCGAGGTAGGCCCGCAGGGTGGCCAGGAGCGGCCCTTGCTCGCCGTCCTGATCTGCCAGCACCCGCAGCGCGCCGACGAATTCGGGAAGCGCGATGGAATCGGCGTAATCGGCCAGCTGTAGTAAGGCCAGCGACAGCAACGTGCCGTCGAGATTCGCCACGGCATCGGATGCGACAGCGGGGTGGCACATCGTCCGCAATATTTCCTCGGCCTGGATGCGGGCCTGGCTCAAATCCGAAACGGACTGGGCGGGCGGGCTCACCGCTATTCTGCAGGAAACGGGAAGCGGGGTTCGTCCGGCGAAGTCGGCAGCCAAGGATTGCGCTGCGGCGCATGCCTGCTTACGCGTCCGGTGCGGCCAGGCGAGTATTCCGTAGACCGTATGGTCCGACCTGATTGCCACGCCCGAAGTGTGCACCGCGGCCAGGTAGTGGGCGAGTGAATCCTCGATGCGTCGCAGTTCGGCTGTTTCCGCGGAGACACCGGCGGAAGGCCTCGTGCGGCGCGCCGTCGCGGACCGAGCGAAGCCGAGCGCCAGCACCGACACCGGGCCATCGGACAGGCCCAGCTTTTCCGCTGTGGCGATTCGGGTCGGCCCGCCGGCGATCAAGGCCTCGGCCAGCTCGCGACGACGTCGCTGCGCTCGTCCGCACGTGTCGTGTCCCGCCGCCAGTAGATGCGCGGCGACCAGCTCACCGGCCGCGGTCAAGCGCTGGGACACCCGGGCGGACAGCGGCTCCGGCACGACGAGCCAGACGTAGCCCAGAACGGACCCGCCGCCGCGGACCGCTAGCGCCACCCGTGCCGCGGCGCCGTCGCCCGCGACGCCCTGGGGGACGAAAACGGGATCGGGGCTCGTCCGCAGCCGCTCGAAGATGCCGTGCCGTTCCAGCGCGCGCAGGTGTTTGCCGGGGACGGTGCGCGCGAAGATCGATTCGGTGCGCATCGGGTCGGCCGTCGTCTGCTGCGCGGACCAGGCGAGCACGTTGGAGCGCCAGTCCTCGATCGTCACCGGCGCGTGCACCGCGGCGCTGATGGTGTCGGCGACCGCGAACAGATCGGCGTCGGCTTCGGCGGGGGACCATTGTCTTTGCACGTGCTCGAGCAACTGCTCGCGTAACGCACTGGCCAGATCCATCCAGGAAACGTCGGACCGGACCCGCACGATCGTCAGCGGCAGCGAGGCGGGCAGCGGCGGTATCTCGCCTTTGACGGCCACCGCCGCGGCATCGTGGCGCGCCGCGTCGTAGACCACGTCGTGCAGGCAGTTCGCGCCGAGATCAGCGGCGACCAGAATGAACGCCCCGTCTCGGGGAAGGCCGCGCACCGGATCGTAGAACTCGATGGTCGAGACCTGCCGCTCGGCGAAACGGGCGCCGGCGACCACGGTGAGCGGCTCCATGGCAAGGCTGCTGACGAGACTGTCGACCG
>NZ_BAUA01000024.1 GCF_000710915.1 Nocardia brasiliensis IFM 10847 | reverse complement strand
CCCGAGCGAACCGACCAACGCGTTGAGCACGACGTCGGCCTCGGTGCGGCGGACCAGTTCGGTCACCGCCGCGGCGCCGGCGAGCTCCAGATCCAATTGCGCGGCGGCGGCCGGGTCGGCGACCGCGACATTGCGCGTCCCGGTGGCCGCCATCTGCTGCGCCAGCAGCGCCGTATTGCCGCCGCGCGCGGCCAGGCCGACCACCTCGAACCGGTCGGGATTGGCGGCGATCACCTCGAGCGCTTGGGTACCAATGGATCCGGTGCTGCCGAGGAGCAGGACTTTCACGATGTCGGACACCCGTTCATTGTGGCGCACAGAAAAGTTCGCGCGACGGGCGTGGCCCGACTGTCAACGACGCCCCGTCGTATGTCACGATATCGAGCAGCAGTCCCTTCGAGGTCGTACCGGAACCCGCGGTACCCGAACCAGCTAAGGAGCGATCGTGGCCGCCACGGAACTCGAACCCGCCAGCACCGAGCGCGGCATCGTCACTCACGTGGACACCGCCGAGGTTCCCTCCGCCGCCTGGGGTTGGAGCGGCGAATCGCCCAAGACCTTCCGCGTCGCGGGCTGGATCACCGCGCTCATCCTGATCGCGATGGTGATCGGCAACCACAAGGGACATGTCGAGGACATCTTCCTGATCGGCTTCGCCGCCGCCATCGTCGCCATCCTGATCCGCGACTCGATCCTCAAGCGCAAGCCGCGGTAGGGAAGTTCGTCTCGCGCGCCACGGGTCCGCCCGCAGGCGTGCGGTGCCGCGATCGACGCCGGCTCGACGGCGCCGCGGTTCGGGCACCACATCACCACTGACTTCGGTCATCGCCACGGGTGCGGGCAAGGCACGTCACGGCCTCTGTGAATGCACGGCGTGACGCGGGGCTTGGTCCCGGTTGCAACGCGTGAAATGGCGAGTAGGCCGGGTCGTGCCCCGCTCGCTCAGCGTCCGCG
Organism: Nocardia brasiliensis IFM 10847; assembly: GCF_000710915.1. Classification (GTDB taxonomy): domain Bacteria; phylum Actinomycetota; class Actinomycetes; order Mycobacteriales; family Mycobacteriaceae; genus Nocardia; species Nocardia brasiliensis_A. The sequence goes on along the minus strand of NZ_BAUA01000024.1, from coordinate 118,896 downwards.
GCGCTTCGCCGGCTTCTTCTTGGGTTGCGCCTTCCCGGCATTCGTCCGCTTGACCGGTGTCTTCTTTTGCGGCGCAGGGCTTTTCGCACGCGTCGCCGGTGAGCGGGAGCTGCGTTCGGAGCGGCCCCGCACGACGCCGACGAATTCCTCGACCAGGTCCGTGGTGCGGGCGGCGGGCCAAGCCAGGGCGATCTCGGTGTCCGCACGGTCCATGACGGTGCGATAGACGACGTCCTTGCGGGCATGCAGCCGCGCGATCGAATGCGGCACCACGGTCACCCCGACGCCCGCGGCCACCAGTTCGATCGCGTCCGCCGCCGCGTCGATATCGGTGGCGTCCTGCATCCACTCACCGGACAGGTCCGCCATCCCGACCTGGTCGAAAGCCGAAATCGGGTGATCCTTCGGCACCACGACGACCGGCACCTCACGGTAGAGCGGAATCGCGCTCATCCCGTCCCGATCGATCGGCAGCCGGACGAAGCACAGATCCACCCGCTCGTCGCGCAACGCCGACTCCTGCGCAGCCATCGGCAGCGCCACCACCTCGAGCGGGACGTCCGGAAACCGCTCACCCCAGATCCGCGTCCACTTCGACACCGTGACGCCGGGCACGAACCCCACCCGCAACGCGGGCGCCACCGCCGGGGTCTCGACCGCCGCCGCCTCCTGCGCCCGCGCGATCGATTCCCGCGCCGCCTCCAGTAGTTCCGCCCCGTCCGCCGTCAACTGCGTCGGTTGCGCGCCCGGCACGAACAGTTTCGTGCCGAGTTCCGTTTCCAGATCGATCACCGTCTGACTCAACCGCTGCCGCGAAATGTTCAGCCCTTTCGCCGCCCGCGCGAAGTGCAATTCCTCGGCAACCGCGACAAACCACCGCAGGCGCGCGACATCGATCGACTCGAACCGGCTCATGCAGGCAAGCGTATCCGTACCGGATAAGCTGGCAGCAATGAGCGAGCAGAAGATGAAGCCACTGACCGCAGCCGGCAAGCTCGGCATTTACCTCCCCGCGGCTCCCGAATCTTTCCGAACCACTCCGCTTTCGCGCGCCGACCTCGAGGCCTTGCGCACCGATCCCCCCGAGTGGCTCACCGAACTCCGCCGCACCGGTCCCTTCCCGCGCGACATCACCGCCCGCAAACTCGGCATCTCCAACTCCGGCCTCTCCCGCGCCGGCGTCGCCGACGCCCTCACCGCCGACGAGATCGCCGCCCTCCTCGCCGACCCGCCGGAATGGCTGACCCGCGAACGCGAGACCTACGCCGAAGTCCGCAAAGAAAACGAGCGGATCGCCGCCAAGGAAGCCGAGCGCCGCGCCGCCACCAACCGGCCTGCCAAGAACCGCTTCTGACCTTCCGCGCGCGGCTACGGCACGGCCGGGGAGCCGCCTGCTACCACTGGCAATCCGGCGGCTTTCCATGCGCGGAAGCCGCCCACTAGATCGGTGGCGTCGCGAACGCCTAGTTCGCGGGCGTCGCGGGCGGCGAAGCTGGAGGCGTAGCCCTCATTGCAGAAGATCACGACCGGCGTATCCGGGGTGAGGTCGGGGAGCCGATGGTCGCCGTGCGGGTCGAGGCGCCATTCCAGGACGATGCGTTCGACCACGACCGCACCGGGAATCTCGCCCTCTTCCGCCCGGTTCGCGTAGGGCCGGATGTCGACCAGCAGGGCGCCCGTGGTGCGCAACGATTCAGCCTGCTCGGGACTGACGCGCACCAGGTTCGCCCGTGCCCGCGCGAGCAACTCCTCGGCGCTCATGTGCCGGAAACATCTGCGAGAGTGCGGTATTCGCGCATCGGCCGCAACGGCGGCGAATAGGCGTGCACCGTCGCGGCGTCGTGGGTGCTGGTGTTGCGCAGCCGGTGCGCCCGCTCCGGACCGAACGCCACCGTGCTCCCGGCCCGGCGCTGAGCGGCACGGACCGGACTGTTCGGAAACGCGAACTCCTCGTCCAATTCGCCGTGCAGGACCGTGAACGAACCCGACGCGCCACCGTGATCGTGTGGTTCGGTCCCCTGCCCCGGCATCCAGGACAGCAGCCACAACTCGACACCCATCGTCAGCGCCAGCCGCACCCACCAGCGTTGCGCCGGATCGAACCGCACCATGTCGAGCAGCGGCACGGTCAGCTCACGCGTCACCACGCTGGTGAGCTCGTGCAGTTCATCGGGGGTCCACAGGGTGCAATCCGCTCGGACGAGATCGTCGAGCAGCGGCAGATCGAGATCAGGGTGCAGGTCTTTGGCGTGCTTCAATTTCACCGGAAGTGACGTGGTCACAGTGCGCTCCTGGCAGAGGTGTGGCGTGCAAGGTCGGGTTACGTCACCGACGACACGCACAGGCCGCGACACGAACCAGGTCGACGACCCGGTCACTGGTCAGCAGAAGCCTTTGCACGAGTGCAGCTTACACAGCCCGCCGCCGCCATGGGGACGCTCCGTCCTGACAACAACCAGCCAATCCACTACCCCGCCCGCATCTCCCGAACGAACTCGCGGTACAGAAACTTCTGATGCAACCCCTGGAGATTCCCCGCATGCCGCCGAAACGGCACCATCGCCAGCCGCAACGGCCGCGTAACCGGCACCCCCGTCCCCCACTCCGCCACCGAAGCGACCGTTTCGATCAACCCGTCCTCGGTCGCGTTCCGCTCAGCGGATGCCAACCCGAGATGCCGCAGCAACTGATCCTGCACTCCTTCCACGTCGAGCTCCAGCCGCCGTGCTTCCTCCTCGGTATCACAACGAGACAGCGCTCTACGGAAATCCACCGCACGAGAACGATATTCATCGATCCGCCCGCACACCATCGCCAGCCAGCGGTCCGGGCTCGACCGCCCGCGATCCTGCAAAGACCACAGCCGCCCGCCTAGCAGTGGAAGCTGATATTCGAGCAGTTGCAGGCGTCGCCCCTCCCTCGGGCCGGACCGAGAAATCACGCCGCAACGGATGCGGCGTGTACGCAACACCATTCACCTTCGCCCGCGCCGAGTAACGCAGCGAACGCACCAGTGTGGCAATCAGCCAGAGTTGCTGATGTGTGTCCGCGATCAGGTTGCGGAATTGTCCCTCCATCGCGAACGACGAGGCCCGCGCCCATTGACCGAACGCGTCGAGTTCGACACCGTCCACGCCACCGATCCGAGCGCGGTGATGGTCGTCGATCCTGACGTTTTCCCACTGGTAGTCCGCCCATGCCGCGATGTTCGCCAGCATGCGCTGTCCACCGCCGCGTTCCTGCACCTCACGATCCGCTCTGCGGGTCTTGTCGATGAACCGCAGCATGGTCTCGACACCGGTCGTCTTCAGCGTCTCCATCGCCGCGGCTTCGGCGGCGTCGAGCGCGGGCCGATCCTGCGGACCGATCGCCATCGGCACCGCGATTCGAAGGTCGAAAAGATGACGCAGGATTCGCGGAAACGCACCGTAGTCGGCGGCCACCGGGTTCAGTTTTGTCGGGTGCGGCACCAGCACTTCGTCGAAGTAGATCAGGGACTGTACGAGTTCCGCATAACACTGCTGCGCAAAAGGATCGCGCGGCCTTGCCGGCTGCCGGGAATTCTGCGAAAGAATGAATTCCTCCGCGCTGATGAACGTCGTGACGTCCACCATGACACGATTCGACATCAACCGCTCCGCGACTCCGCCAGTACCTGGATGAACCACTGGACCGAATCCGGTTCGCCCGCAATGGTTTCGGCGAACGTCGGCTCGCGCTGCGCGAGGAACTGCGCCTGCAGCGGTAGTTGACTCCGCCCGTCGCCGCCGGTCGCCGTGCGGCCCATGGCCGTAGCCAACCCGATGCCCGCCGCCCCGTCCCAGACCTTCTGGTTCGGCCGGTAGAACAGGTCGAATTGCTGGTCCGGCGTCTGTGTCCACGCGGACAGGTCGATGCAGGTGCGAACCATGTCCAGCGTCTGAGAGGTGGTGCGGAGCTTCATCGCGCACCCGATATCCGCGAGCGCGGCCTCGAACCTCCGGGGCTCCGAACCTTTACTGCGGGTGACGGACGCGCGTCGCGGTTTCGCCGCCCCCGTCAACTGCTGGGCCGGATGCCCGTTCACGAGGACCTCCCCGGACCAGTGGATCGCGATCGGCGTCCGGCCGGCACCCAGTTCGGGCGCGAGCACATAGGCGGCCGCAGGCACGCCCGCGTCGAGAAGGCACACGACACTGCAGAATTCACGTCCGTCCGGCGAGACGAACTCGCTGGTGCCGTCTATCGGATCGATGATCCAGGTCGGCTCGCCCGAACTCGGCAGTTCGACCTCGTCCTCCTCCGCGACGAACCGAGACCCGGGATAGTGCCGTTGAATGGTCTCGATGATCGCCGTCTGCGTCGCGAGATCCGCCTCCGACAACAACGTGTCATCGGCCTTCCGATCTACGTGCAACGATGCGAGATTCTTCCGATACCCGCCGAGCAACGGCAGCAACTGCTCGTCCAATGCCTTCCACAACGATCCGACATCGCTCAAGGGAGCCTCCGCACGAGTTGGTCCTCTGAGGGTAGCGAAATCGTCGGCCCCCTCGAGCCGATGTTCACGAATCCGGCGCAAACGCAGACCTGCGCACTTCAGGTCCCTCGGCGCCGAAAAAAGCTCCCATGCAACAGATTTCAGGTTGTTTGCCCGCCGGTTCGCCTGCACGGGCGCCAGGTCGACTTGGCGGTGCGCCGGTCCGGGTACGTCATGGACGCACTGGTCACGACCGAGGCCGGGGCGGAAACCGCGGTCGTCCTCGATACCGGTGCCGCTACGGCGCAAGAGTTCGCCCGCCATCTCCGGCTTCAACAGCGGCGTGCGGCGCTGCTGACAGCACCCGGTACGCAGCGGAAAGGGTATCGCCTGCCCGCCTGGCAGCTGTTCGAGAATCGGCCGACTCCGCAGGTAGAGGCTTAGCTCCGACAGACTGGACGATGGTCCAATAATGTGCTGCGGTTAACACTCAGCAAGTCTTGCTTATGACGACTCGCCGACTACCGTTGAAGTCATACATTCATGCGGAATCGCTATCGTCAGCGGGGCTGCGCGACGCCCACGCCGTCGCGGGACAAGTCCGCAATCCCGAACCGATGCGCGGTACCGCCGTGCCGACAGGCCGAAACCGAGGATGAGTGCGCATGAACCGATCGACGAAACTCGTTGCCGTGGTGGCAAGTACGGCTGCCATCGTAGCAGGCTCGGTCACGTCGGCGCAGGCCGACCCGGAACCCGCGGGCCTGCGGTACACCGCGCAGGCCGTCGGCAGTTCGATGACCCTCACCACGGACACCGGCTCGCTCGACACCGCCGACGACCGCCTGGAGATCCGTGACAACGACGGCAACCTGATGGCTGCCTTCCCGCTCGGCTACTACCGGGACAACCAGCGCTACCCGATCGCCGCCGTCATCGACGGCAACACCGCGACCCTGACCCCGAGCGTCGACCCCGCGACCGCGACACCCGCCCCCGGCACCACCGACCAGTTGCACGACGTCGCCCTGGACCCGACCTCCCCCGCGTTCGGCGCCGCCCTGTCGACCTTCTCCACCGTCGTCGGCATCGGCACCGCCCTGGGCACCATCATCGGCACCCTCGTCGGCGCCTCCCTCGGCTGCCTCCTCGGCGGTCTGCTCGTCGGCGGCGCCGCCACCCTCCCCACCTTCGGCGTCCTCACCATCCCCGGCTTCCTCGGCGGCTGCATCGTCACCGCCATCCCCGGCGCCGCCCTCGGCGCCATAGTCGGCACCATCGCCTTCGGCGTCCCCGCCATCATCATCGGCGGCATCCTCCTCGCCGGCACCCTCGGCACGATGTGAGGCGACACGTGTTCGGTCTCACACGTTTCGGCATCCATTCGGATCAGAGCATCTTGGGTAGAGGCATGCGCCACAACGACGGCTCGATGCGTTACCGGCCGCATCCGCTGTGGCCGCGAACTCTAGTCTGATCCCACAGCCGTGGTGCGGGCGGGGCCACTCCTCCCCCGCAGCACAAACCTTCCCAAAATGGCGGTGGCGCATGCTCTTCCGCGCAGTCGTTGTCTGAGTATCGATACCTTTCGCAGACCGAAGACGTAGGCGATATCGTCGCTGGCTAGTTGGGCACAAGAGGCAGAGTCGCGGGTGTTCGCCCGCTCTCGGCGCGCTCAGCGATGTAACGTGTTCAAAACACGTATACTCATAATGCCTACACTACAAGCCTTGCAAGTAGATCCTCTCAGCCAGGGGCGTGGTCGTAAACTGTCGCCGATTCTGGACGAAATTATCCCTATTCACCAAGCCTCGCTCCGCAAGCGCTTTGGCACGCTTACCAATAAGCTGATAAGAGCAGTCCAGGTCGCCAGCCACTTCACTCGCGTTTAGAGGTCTACCTTCGCTGCTAATCGTATGCAATATCCCCAGCTCGATCCGCGGCAGTAGAAGGTCATTATCGATACTCCGGAGGGTATCCTCGTACTTTCTCGACAGGTTTATGACGGCACACGTTCCCACGCGACATGTAGGGCACAACATAGAATATCGACGCAACATATCCAACTCTGAGTAATCATGCCGTCCATTACAATGCCCGCAGACGATCTCCTGATTAGAAGAAAGATAGTCCCGAAGAATCAACGAGTAGTCGAATATTCGTTCTACATAATACTGCCGATAACGCTGATCCCTCGAGCCCACAGGACGACCGAACTCAATCTTGCTCTGCTCACAAAGCCCATAGTTCAAAGCGTATACCGACACTTTCCGGCCGTCACGGTCCGCCATAACATAGTACTTTGTTACGAAGAAATTCAGCTCCAGAGTTCCTAGCAACGACTCCAACTCGAGTCCCATGTAGAAATGACTGGTAGGCGCCCGGCCTTGCAGTTCATCAATTATTGTCGACGAATGTCGACGAAGAGATCTGGCGCGAGAAACGATATTCTCAAGCAACTCCTTGAGACTAAAAATAGACGACCGCTCATCGAAGCTCTCAAGAAGGAATCTATTCATCTCAAAATAGGCATTCACCTTCTCTTCATAGTATCGACGAGCAGCGTCACGGACTATCCTTGGACTAATTGGACGATTATATATAATCGCAGCCTCGTATGCAAAGAACAACAGATATCCAAGGTTGCGCGGGTTAGCCATCGTGGCATAGAAAAGTTGGCGCCACAGCTCTGACTGTCCACGCGATATGATGAAAGTCGACGCAGGCGTTCGGACGTAATGCTCGATCCTGCGCTCGATCAATCTTCGCGTGAAGTCGATCGCCTTTTCTTCCATTCCTACGATGTCGCCCGTTCCATACAAGGCATAAAGGTCCAGATTAATCTCGTCTATCTTAGATTTATCGATCTGCCCGTAATAGATTCTACCAGGATATGCCGCGATCTTGAATTTTACGAGCTCATCGGACCAGTTATTAAGAGGCCCCAACAAAACATCTACTACTATCTGCATAGCCTCAGGCGGCAACTCCGAGAAGTCATCAATAAAAATGTACAGCTTGTCGATCCTGAAGTTCTGCAACAATTCCTTTAGCTGCAGGATGTACTTCTTTACATCGAAGGTACGCATCAAAACGTCTACATACTCAGACTCATCCGCAGAACTTTTCGTATAACTACGTGAGGCGTCTACATTCGCCGTGAGCGATGGAGAGGTTGCAACTCCAGCCTTTGCGGAGACCGAGGTATTACTACCGACTTGCTGGCTCGATGACAGTCTTCCCTTCTGGGCATAAGAACCCAGCACGCTCTCGAAGTTGCAGTGCTCCGCCTCAGCAAGAATCTCATCCAGCCCCTCGAACAGCTCGTCCAGACTCCTACCAATCAGAACCCTTTTGAACTTTCTCCATATCGTCGGATCGATGCGCCGGCGAATCTCATCGCGAATCGACTTGATTATGGCCGTCAAAAAGGCCTTATGCAGCAGCAGCCTCTCTAATGCACCCTCCGGCATAGCTCCGGTTATAGCCGCCGCTTGCGTGGCGAGCTCAGGGTCTACCTGAGATGCTTCGAATACAGTCTTTATATCTATGTACGCAGAAGTTACATCAGTTCTTTTTCTAAGCTCGTGTTGTGCGCGCTGAAATACCGTCGATTTTCCAGTGCCTTTTCGCCCAACGATAAAGGTTGTACTTTCCTTGAGCATAGTATTCAAGACATGGTCGTTAGGAAGAGGATCGACATAAAGTTGTTCGATCAATCCTTCAGCGCCTGCCGCCCCACTCAATTCGGCGCGTCGATAAAGCTTTAGAGATTGTGCGGCCTCTCGAAAACCTTCCAGCTCCTCCTTTGAAAATATCACGCCCATCTCCTCGAAACCCCTCTTCTAAGATTGTCTCAGCCGTTCCTCCACCTAATTGCACGCTCCGCACTAGTAGAGCAACAATCCGGAGCGCGCCGGAACTTGAAGACCATACCTCAGAACGGTTCCACCGGAGAGCCCATTGGCCACATTGCCCGTTTTACATCGACACCTAAGCAGACAGGCAAATAAAGCGACCGAATAGTCTTTATCGCCTTGCGTATACCTGGCCAATGACACGCAATAGCAACCTACGGAAAACAGCACCGCGACAACCGCATAGACCCCAGGCCAGCTCCGCTTATAGCATTCTCCAATGTAGGCGGACGACGGGCGCGTCAGCCTTCAGCCGCCAACTGCCCACAAGCCGCAGCGATCTCCTGACCGCGGGTATCACGCACCGTGCACGGCACACCCTGGGCGTTCACACGCCGAACGAACTCCGCTTCAACGGGTTTCGGCGAAGCATCCCACTTGCTGCCCGGGGTGGGGTTGAGCGGGATGACATTGACGTGTACGCGGGAGCCGAGCGCCTTGTGCAATTTGGAGCCGAGCATGTCGGCCCGCCAGGGCTGGTCGTTGATGTCACGAATCAACGCATACTCGATGGACACGCGGCGACCGGACTTGTCGGCGTAGTAACGGGCGGCGTCGAGAACCTCGGCGACCGGCCAACGGTTGTTGACCGGGACGAGGGTGTCGCGGAGTTCGTCGTCGGGGGTGTGCAGGGAGACGGCGAGAGTGACCGAAAGGTCTTCGTCGGCGAGTTTGCGGATGGCGGGGGCCAAGCCGACGGTGGAGACGACGACGTTGCGCTGCGAGATACCGAAACCGTCCGGCGACGGCGACGTGATCCGGCGAACCGCGGCGACGACCCGCTTGTAGTTCGCCAGGGGCTCACCCATGCCCATGAAGACGATGTTGGAGAGTCGGCCGGGGCCGCCGGTGACTTCGCCGTCGCGCATGGCGGCGGCCGCGGCGCGGACCTGGTCGACGATTTCGGCGGTGGACAGGTTGCGGTTCAGGCCGCCCTGGCCGGTCGCGCAGAACGGGCACGCCATACCGCAGCCCGCTTGACTGGAGATGCACAGCGTCGCCCGGTCGGGGTAGCGCATCAGCACGCTTTCGAGCAGCGTGCCATCGCCCGCGCGCCACAACGTCTTTCGGGTTTCGCCCGCATCACAGGCGACGTGTTTGACGACCGACATCAGCGGCGGGAACAGTGCCTCGCCGATCTTCTCGCGCACCTGCGCGGGCAGGTCGGTCATCTGTTCCGGGTCGGCTTGCAGCCTGCCGTAGTACTGGCGGGCGATCTGGTCGGCGCGGAACTTCGGGAGTCCCAGCTCCTCGACGGCCGCCCGCCTGCCCTCGGCATCGAGGTCGGCGAGGTGCCGGGGCGGCATGCCACGGCGCGGGGCATCGAAAACGAGGGGCAGGGAGACGGTCATAGTTCCCCCATTCTCCCATCTGGGCGAATGCGCCGCACACTCGCCCGCTCCAGCCGGACGACATGCCCGGTTCGTTGCCGGGAAATACGTGTGGTTGTGATAGCAGTGGGTAATGATCGACCCATGTCGACCAATCCTGACCACCTGCCGGAGCCCGATCCCGATCTGACGGACGAGCGCACCGCTCCCACCCCCGAACCGCTCGCTCCACCTGCGACAACCGGGCCGACGACCACGGTTCCGACCAAGCACCGCCAGTCCCTGTCGTCACGCACGGGCAACACCTGGGTGGCCTTGATCGCCGGCGCACTGATCCTGATCGTCCTGCTGGTCTTCATCCTGCAGAACCTCGACCAGGTGAACGTGGGCCTGTTCTTCTGGCACTTCTCGCTGCCGCTCGGTGTCGCGGTGCTGCTGTCGGTGATCGGCGGTGCACTCGTCATGGCCCTCGTCGGCGGTGTCCGCATCCTCCAATTGCGCCGCGCGGCCAAGAAATAGGTCACCGAACCAGTGCACGGACGCGAGTAGGGTTCCCGGGGACGTCGGACCTGGAGAATTCATACTCCCAGGTGAACCCGTTTCACAGCAGCGTGCTGAGCACCAACCAGGAGACGAAGGCGGAGGGGAGCATCGAGTCGAGGCGATCCATGATGCCGCCGTGCCCGGGGAGCAGGGTGCCCATGTCCTTGATGCCGAGTTCGCGTTTGATCTGGGATTCGATCAGGTCACCGCAGGTGGCGACGAGCACGAGGCCCACACCGAGCACGACGCCGATCATCGAGTTGGCGTCGAGCAGCAGGGTGACGGTGAGCAGGCCGCCGATGACGCTGAAGACGAGCGACCCGCCGAAACCTTCCCAGGATTTCTTCGGACTGATCGACGGCACCATCGGATGCCTGCCGAACAGGACGCCGGCGACGTAGCCGCCGACGTCGGAGCAGACGACCAGGATCATGAAGGTCAGCACCCGCAGGTTGCCGTCGTCTTCGAGCAGCAGCAGGGTGGCGAAGGAGGCGAGCAGCGGGATCCAGGCCAGCGTGAAGATCGTGATGGCGGTGTCGCGCAGGAAGTTTCGTGGCGCGGTCTGCAAGCCGTGATCGAACAGCCGCCACACCATGCAGGTCAGCGTCGTCGCCGCGAACGCACCGGCGACACCGCTGGCCCCGTATGGCCAGCCCAGCCAGAACACCGCCTGCCCGCCCACGATGAGCGGGATGCGCGGGACCAGCACGTCGGCCTCGCGCAGTCGTTTGGCAACCTCCCAGGTGGCGACGCCGACCGCGACGCCGACGACACCGATGAACACCTTCGGCACGAACAGCAGGATCGCGATGAGCGAGAGGCCGAGTCCGAACCCGACCGCCAGTGCCGCGGGCAGGTTCCGGCCTGCCCGCGAGCCGGACGCCGGAGCGCCGGCGACCACGGCCTGCGGGCCGTGCGCCTCGGGGTCGTGCTCATCGGCGGCGACCACGTCAGCGTCGCCCCCGGCCGCGGACCATTCGGACCCCGGGACCGTCGAGCCGACCGTCGCGTCGGCTAGAGCCTCGTGACCAGATGCTCCCGCATCGCGCACGTGCTCCTGCCTCGCTTCAGCTGTACCGTCCACCGGCATCGGCTCCTCTGCCGCACCGGTCGCGGCGGCGTTCTCGGCCACGATTGTCCCGTCGCTCAACTCGTCGTTCCGTTCGTCCTCCGCCCGAGCGGGCCTTCGGCTGCGTTCGAACCCGCGGCGCCTGCCCCGGTGCGCACGCCGTGGCGTCAGACCTCGAGCAGTTCCGCTTCCTTGTGCTTGACCAGTTCGTCGACCTGGCCGACATATTTGGCGGTGGTCTTGTCGAGGTCCTTCTCGGCGCGCCCGACCTCGTCTTCCCCCGCCTCGCCATCTTTCTGGATGCGCGACAGTTCGTCCATGGCTTTGCGGCGGACATTGCGGATTGACACCTTTGCGTCCTCGCCCTTGCCCTTGGCCTGCTTGGCCAGCTCGCGGCGGCGCTCCTCGGTCAGCTGCGGCACCGAAATCCGAATGATGTCACCGTTGTTCGTGGGGTTCACGCCGAGATCCGAGTTGCGGATGGCGGTTTCGATCGCGCCGAGCTGAGCCTGCTCGTAGGGCTTGATCACGACCATGCGCGGCTCGGGCACGGTGATGCTGGATATCTGGGTGATGGGCGTCGGCGAACCGTAGTAGTCGACCACGATCCGGGAGAACATGCCCGGGTTGGCGCGTCCGGTGCGAATGGATCCGAGATCGTCCTTCGCCACCGTGACAGCCTTTTCCATCTTCTCCTCGGCGTCGAAGAGCGCTTCTTCAATCACGACCATGTCCTTCCTTAGACACCGGCTCCACAGCGTCGTCATCGTCATCGTCCGCGGGTCGCGGGGTCAGGACCGAACCAATGTGCCGATCTTCTCACCGGCGACCGCTCGGGCGATATTGCCCTTGGTCAACAAATTGAACACCAGCATCGGCATCTGGTTGTCCATACAGAGGCTGAAGGCGGTCGCGTCGGCCACCTTGAGACCTTGTTCGATGACCTCTTTGTGGGTGATCTCGGAGAACATGGTGGCGTTCTCGTCGACCTTCGGGTCGGCGGTGAACACCCCGTCGACCGCCTTCGCCATCAGCACCACCTCGGCGCCGATCTCCAGCGCACGCTGCGCGGCGGTCGTATCGGTGGAGAAGTACGGCATGCCCATGCCCGCACCGAAGATCACCACGCGCCCCTTCTCCAGGTGCCGCTTGGCGCGCAACGGGAGGTAGGGCTCGGCGACCTGACCCATGGTGATCGCGGTCTGCACCCGGGTCTCGATCCCCTGCTTCTGCAGAAAGTCTTGCAGCGCAAGGCTGTTCATCACGGTACCGAGCATGCCCATGTAGTCCGAGCGGGCCCGCTCCATGCCGCGCTCCTCGAGCTCGGCGCCGCGGAAGAAGTTGCCGCCGCCGATCACCACGGCCACCTGCACGCCGGTCGCGACGACCTCGGCGATCTGCTCGGCGACCGCCTCCACGACGTCCGGGTCGAGTCCCACCCTGCCGCCGCCGAACATCTCGCCACCCAATTTGAGAAGTACCCGGCGATATCCTGGGCGGTCGTTCCCCGGGTCCGTCATGGGTGTTCTTCTCCTTCGGCGGTCAACGTTGTTCTCGGCAGGCAAGTGCGTCAAAGAATTCGGCAGCTCGGAAAGGCTCCTCAACACGGAGCGGCTCCTATCCTGCCTCATACGGGTTCGGCGGCATGAGAAGACCCCCCGTCAACCGGCGAAACGGGTCGACGAGGGGTCTGCTCGATATAGCCATAGGGCGGTTGTCAGACCAGGTCGGGCTGACCGTGCGGGGCACGATCAGTTGGAGCCGACCTCGAAGCGGGCGAAGCGGGTCACGGTGACACCGGCCTCGTCCAGCAGGGCCTTGACGGTCTTCTTCGAATCGGTGACCGACGACTGCTCCAGCAGCACGACGTCCTTGAAGAAGCCGTTGACGCGGCCTTCGGTGATCTTCGGGAGGGCGGCCTCGGGCTTGCCCTCCTCGCGCGCGGTCTGCTCGGCGATACGACGCTCGTTCTCCACGACATCGGCCGGAACCTCGTCGCGGGTCACGTACTTCGCCTTGAGCGCGGCGACCTGCATGGCGGCGGCACGGGCAGCCTCGGCGGCCGCGTCACCTTCACCCTGGTACTCGATCAGCACGCCGACGGCCGGCGGCAGATCCGAGGCCCGCTTGTGCAGGTAGGTGGCGACCGGGCCGTCGAGCGAGATCACGCGACGCAGCTCGAGCTTCTCGCCGATCTTCGCGGCGAGCGCCTGCACGGCCTCGTCGGCGGTCTTGCCGCCGAGGTCGAGGGCCTTCAGCGCGTCCAGGTCGGCGGGCTTGGCGGCCGCGGCGGCGGTCACGATCTGGTCGGCCAGCTCCTGGAACTCCGCGTTCTTGGCGACGAAGTCGGTCTCGGAGTTGAGCTCGACCATCACGCCGCCCTTGGCGGCGACCAGGCCTTCGGCGGTGGTCCGCTCGGCACGCTTGCCGACGTCCTTCGCGCCCTTGATGCGCAGGATCTCGACGGCCTTGTCGAAGTCGCCGTCGGTCTCGGCCAGCGCGTTCTTACAATCCATCATTCCGGAGCCGGTGAGCTCGCGGAGCCGCTTCACATCGGCAGCGGTGTAGTTCGCCATCGGTGGCGAGCCTCCTTCGGAGAAAGTTCTTCGAGTACTGGGCAGCGGTGATCACCATCGCACGCGTTGGTGATCACCGCTGGAACAGCGAGTTACGAGACTCAGGCCTCGGCCGGGGTCTCCACGGCAGCAGCCTCGGCCGGAGCTTCGGCAGGCGCCTCGGCGGCCGGGGCGGCCGACGCGAGGAGCTCCTGCTCCCACTCGGCGAGCGGCTCGCCCGCGCCGGCTTCCGGCTTGTCGTCACCGGAGGACAGGCCGGCCCGCGCCTGCACGCCCTCGGCCACCGCGGAGGCGACGACCTTGGTCAGCAGCGCGGCGGAACGGATCGCGTCGTCGTTACCCGGGATCGGGTAGTCGACCAGGTCGGGGTCGCAGTTGGTGTCCAGGATCGCGATGACCGGGATGTTCAACTTGCGCGCCTCGCCGACGGCGATGTGCTCCTTGTTGGTGTCGACGACCCAGATGGCCGAGGGCACCTTGGCCATGTCGCGGATACCGCCGAGGGTGCGCTCCAGCTTGTTCATCTCACGCGTGAGCATGAGGATTTCCTTCTTGGTGCGACCCTCGAAACCACCGGTCTGCTCCATCGCCTCGAGCTCCTTGAGGCGCTGCAGACGCTTGTGCACGGTGGAGAAGTTGGTGAGCATGCCACCCAGCCAGCGCTGGTTGACATAGGGCATCCCGACGCGAGTCGCCTCGGCCGCGATCGACTCCTGGGCCTGCTTCTTGGTGCCGACGAAGAGGACGGTGCCACCGTGGGCGACGGTCTCCTTGACGAACTCGTAGGCCTTATCGATGTAGGTCAGCGTCTGCTGCAGGTCGATGATGTAGATGCCGTTGCGGTCGGTGAAGATGAACCGCTTCATCTTCGGGTTCCAGCGCCGAGTCTGGTGCCCGAAATGTGCGCCGCTGTCGAGCAGCTGCTTCATTGTTACGACAGCCATGGCTCTCGTATCTCTCTTTCGTTGCCGGTTGACGCAGCGAATCGGTGATTCGTTGCCCTGGCGCCTCCGAATCGTCGGACCCGACCGCGAGGGTGGGGACCAGCCGACGACTCCCTGCTCCGCACAGGAGCTGCCGCGAACCCGAGGATGTGACTGGTTCGAACAGCGCCGTTGCGAACAAGCACGGGGTGGCGCGCGAAGTCGGTCCATGCAGGCACAGACCGCTCGACCAGTCTATCGGGTCCGTCGCCCGCTGCTAAATCGGCCTGTCAACGGGGTGAAATGGGGTGCACGCGAGGTGGAACGGGCGATGTCCACAAGTCGGAAAGTTGTGCACATTCGAGGTGGTGGGGGTACCGGGATCTCGTCCGGGCGATGAGGCTTTTCGGTATGCCTCCACATCCGATCTCGACGCTGACGACACTGGTCATCCCCCTGTTCTTCGTGCTGGGCGTGGTGAATGCGCCGCCCGGTACGGCAGTGCCGCTGAGCACGAGCGGCGTGACTGCTCCCACTGATACGTCCTGGTCTCCCGATGGGTCCGGGCCGGGTCGCGCTGTTGGTGCGAGCTTTGCGGGAGGATCGCTCGGTTTTGCCGGGCGGCCAGGTGCGGATGCCGTGGTCGATGACCGGGCGGAACCATCCGCTGCCGCCGCACAGCGCACAGCGACCCGGTCATCCGGTGCGACCGCGCTGGACGGGAAGCCCAGCCCGGCTGATGCGCCGAGCGCGGCAAGTGTTTTCGATGCAGTGGGATCGCCGCGCAACGACGGCACGCACGGTCCGGTCGAGGCGGATGGTGGTCCTGCGTCGCACGGTGCCGGTGCGGTCGGCCGGGAGTGTTCGGGTTCGGCTTGTGAGTTGCGGCGGCCGACGCCGCGGACGGTGGACGAGGGGTTCGGCGGAAACTTGCCAACTGGCCCAGCGGGGGCGCCGGTGCCTGCCTGGTGTGCGTCGCTGGGGCAGATCACGTTGATTCCGGCACCCGCGCCCGACTGCGCGGCCGGTGGCGCGGATCCGTTCGAGCGCACGCCACTGGATCGCGAGTATTGCGAGTATGTCGGTCCCGCACCGTTTTTCATGTCGCCGAGTGATTCCGAGTTCTGTGGGCTCGTCTCGCCTGCGCCGCTGTCGTCGCCGTCGGTGGGCGCGGGACGACCGGCGAAATGAAATGGGCTGGCGCGCTCAGGTTCGCGACGGTGGTGGGGATGGGGCTGGCGCTTGTCGTCGGTGGCGAATCGCTCGCGGTCGCCGAACCCGTCGGGCCGTTCGGCTGGCCGCTGCAACCGCGGCCTGCCGTGGTGCGGCGGTTCGACAAACCCGCGCAAGCCTGGCTGCCTGGACATCGCGGCGTCGACCTCGCGGGCGCGGCGGGCCAAGCGGTGCTGGCCGCAGGTGACGGGATCGTGGTGTTCGCGGGAATCGTCGCCGGCAAACCCGTGATCTCGATCGATCACCCCGGCGGCCTGCGGACCACCTACGAACCGGTCAGAGCCGAGGTGTCGGTGGGCCGCCGAGTCACGCGCGGCACACCGATCGGCACACTCGAACCCGGACACGAAGGCTGCGGAGCCTGCCTGCACTGGGGTCTGCGCAGCGAAGGGTCCGGCAGACGCAAACGCGAATATCTCGACCCCCTCGGCCTACTCCACCTCACTCCCCTACGCCTGAAACCCACCTCGCCCTCAGCTCCCGCCCGTATCGGACGATGACGACCCGCGCCGAAAGGGTGCGACAGCTCGCCGAGAGCGGTCGCGGCGGCTTCTTGATGACGATCCACACCGGACTACGGAGAGCGCACGCGACCGGAGTGGCACGCGACACGGTCTTGCCCCGGCGATCTAGGACAGGTTGTGGCCTAGTCGGTCCCTAGGTTGCTGAGCATGGACGCTGACATCATTCCCTTCCGGATTCAGATTCCGCAGGTCGAGCTCGATGATCTGCGTACCCGCCTGGCCCGGACCCGATCGCCGTACCCGGTGCCCGGTGCCGACACGCAGGGGGACCGTGGCATCCCTCCGCGCTACCTGCACGAACTGGCCGCCCACTGGGCGGAGGAGTTCGACTGGCGAGCCCATGAGGCACAGTTGAATACCTACGCCCAGTTCCGCACCGAAATCGACGGCCAGACAATCCATTTCCTACATCTGCGCTCGCCGGAGCCGAACGCGGTCCCACTCCTGCTCAATCACAGTTACCCCACCTCATTCGTGGAATTCCTCGCAGCCGCCGGACCGCTGACCGACCCGCGCGCATACGGCGGCGACCCGGCCGACGCCTTCCACCTCGTCATCCCCTCGCTGCCCGGCTTCGTCTTCTCCAGCCCGCTCTCCGCGCGCGGTTGGCACCTCGAACGAACCGCGCTCGCGTTCGGGGAGCTGATGACCCGACTCGGTTACGAGCGCTTCGGTGTCGAAGGCGGCGATCTCGGCGCCGGCGTGACGGGCCGGCTGGCCGCGCTGCTGCCCGATCGCGTGATCGGCGCACTCACCCACGGCGATCGGCTCCAACTCGGTATGGCGGGCGAGGATTTTCCGGTACCGGACGGCCTGAGCCCGGCGGAACGCACCGAACTCGAAGCAGCGCAACGAAGCTGGGCTCAGGGGAAGGGCTATCGCGTGTTGCAGTCCACCCAGCCCAACGCCGTTGCGGCAGGCTTGGCCGACTCCCCCATCCTGCAACTGGCCTGGATCGCCGAGAAGCTCGCCGCGTGGGCCAACCCGGCTACTCCGATCAGCCGCGAGAATGTGCTGATCACCGCCAGCCTCTACTGGTTCACCCGAACCGGACCGGCGGCAGCCGACTTCTACTGGGAGATGGCGCACGCCGAGAACACGGGCTGGGGCGCGCCGTCGGATGTGCCACACGGGGTTTCGGTGTTCTACAGCGATCCGCTCGTTCGCAAAGTTCTCGACCCCGGCGACAGTGTTGCCTTCTTCCGAGCGCACCGCGAAGGCGGTCACTTCCCCGCGTTCGAGGTTCCGGACCTGTTCGTCGGCGACGTCTGCGACTTTTTCCGGCCGCTCCGCAAATGATGCGCACCACTGACGGCCGGGTACTCGGGGAAGCTGTCGGTTGGATTCGTCTGCGAGGCGGGCGGTGTGTCGGAGGAGACGGGGCGGAATTGTTCCGCGATCGGGGATAGGGGGTGAAGATCAGGGGATGGAGTATGCGCCGGGCGAGCCTTCGTTCACCTATCCGGAAGTCGGTGCCACCAGTGGTGAACCGCCGCAGGGGTACCACCATTTTCGGTTACGGCGGCGGATCGGGCAGGGGCGGGCGCTGTTCGAACATGCGGCGGTGGAGGTTCTCGGGTATCGAATGCAGAAGGGAACCCATATCTTTCACACCGCGACCACGCCGACGGCCGAGCCGGGTACCAGGCTCACGGTACGTCTCGGCATCGGACCGTTGAGCATCATCGCGCCATGCCAGGTGGTGTACGTGCTGGCCGCGCCGAACCAGCGCGGCTTCGCCTACGGCACGCTGCCCGGACATCCGGAGATCGGCGAGGAACTGTTCGCCGTCGAATACGACCCGGCCGACGACAGCGTCTACGGCGTGGTCACCGCGTTCTCCCGCCCAGGCACCTGGTACACCCGCCTCGGCGGTCCGGTGGTCCGCGGGATTCAGCGGTTCTTCGCGGGTCGATACATCCGCACCCTGTCCACCAGCGTGTAAGCACACGTCCAGGGCGCACGCTCGCCTCTCCAGGAGTGCGCGCGTGCGCCCACAGTGGTTGTCCGGCAACACTCACCTGGTCGCTCTGTGCCCGCCCCGGGGCCGCCTGGGCCGCCGCTCGGCCGAAGAATTCATCCGAAGTAGATGTAGTCCTGGACCCAGTGGAACCCACGGCTGCGGAGGGTGAAACTGTTCAGGTCGACGTGTTCGAGGGTGATCACTACCGGACTACCGCGGAGGGTGCCGCGGAGAAGCAGCTGGTTCGGGGTGGGTTGCTCGTAGGACAGCGTTGCCAAAGGTGTTGTTGTGCCAGTGGTTTCAACTTTGCCGAGTTCGACGATTTCGTTGGGCGAGAAGTTCGCACCGACGGGGATGAGGTCGCCGTCCATCTCTTGATAGGTCGCCTGCTGCGGATCATCGAAAACCAACCGCTGCCAGCGGGTTTCGTCGGTGGTCAGGGGCGGGAGGGTGCGGCCGTCGAGGCTGAACTCGCGGACGTCCCAAATACCGTACAGCTCGGATTTCGGGCTGGCGGCACCGTACTGCTCCTGCCAGACCCGCCAACGATCGGTGCCGCTGACCAGCGCGATCCAGATACCGAGGCACACCGTGAGCCACAGTGCGACGCGGTTCTTCCGGTCGTCGGCGAACAGCACGGGTTGTGTCAACGGCTCGCACGCACGGTGGCGGACAAAGACATCGACCAGTCGGCGCAGATACGGCGCGAGCAGGATCAGGCAGATCATGAGCAGGTGCGAGGCGAGCAACTTCTCCGGGATGTCGAAGGTCATGTTCATCAGCAGGATCTGCGCGGTGCTCGCCAGACTCAGCGCGGTACCGAGTACCGCGGTCCGCGGCACGAACACCAACAGCCCGGCCACGACTTCCACTGCGCCGAGCGCCATCTCGTACGGGTAAGAGCTGCCGACCTGCAACCACAGCACCGAGGCCGGACTCAGGTCGCCGTACGGTTGTAGCAGCTGGGCCAGCCCGGGGCCGGGCATCTGAGTGGGGATCAGCTTGGCGAACCCGAAGCCCAGCATCGTCGCGCCCAAAGACACCCGCAGGAACAGCGTGAACCACGCCATCAGCCGGGGGTGCGAGGCACGCGGGTCGAAGACCGTCCACACCGCGGCAGCGACCACGGCGACGACAAGGACGCAGAACATCAGCACCCAGGCAGCCGTCTGATCGCCGGCGCCGGAGTCCTGGTGCAGCGCGGTGTCGACCCCGAAGACCATTCGGCCCACCCAACCGGTGACCGGATCCGTATGGGACGGGATCCACCACCCGCTGTATCGGCGGAACCACGGCCCGAAGAGTCCGATCACTGTGAAGGGAACGAAATTCAGGAGCAGGTTGTACAGGCCGAAATAGACGACGCAGAAACGGAAAGCGATCTGTGTCGCCGGATGCCAATCATCTTGCGTGGTAGCGGTTTCGGTGGCAGGCGAAGTCTCGGCGAGTTGCTGATCCGTCACCGCCGCACCCCCCAGTGGTGGGCGTTGCGAACCGGGCAACCACGATCTCCGGCTGCCCGGCGCCGCTCGTAGTATCCGGGTTCGATCTGGCTCGCTTCGCATTCGAAGGATCGCGCCCCGACACCCCTGGGTACGGCCGCCCCGAATCGGTCGAACTCGGCCGGTTGACACTGATTCATGTCTCCAGTGAAGGCAGTGCGGCGTTACGGGCGTGTATGCAGTTTTCGATACGCCCGCGATACGTCCCGGTTGGCAGAATCTACGCACCTCTGCCTGCGAAACCGGCTCTGGCACACACTGAGCCGTAACCCGGGCAACCGGCACGACACCCCTACAGCTGCGCCTCCAGCGCTTCCGCTTGCGCACGCAGATCCGAGGCTTGCTCGGTGCGCCCGTGCGCCTCGTACTGAGCTGCGACAGTGCGACGTTCGGCGATTTCCGCGCGGACGATCTGCTCGACGTCGGATTCGGTGAGCTCGCGACGCGCCACCTCGGCGACGCCGAGTCCGACCGGGGAGTTTTCCACCGAACCTGCGCGGTGCTCGCCGACATCGACGGCCTCCGCGTTGTCGATAGCGCCGAGGGTGGACCGCAGTGCGGAGATCGCTTGGCGATCGCGCGCCTTCATCGCCACGGACAGCGCGTCGCGCAGCCGCGTCCGCAGCGGGGGTCGTTCGGTTGACATGATCACCACCGTAAGGAGAGGGGCTATCGGCGTCGAACGGTTTTCGCAGGCGGACTATCCGATACTTCCGCGCGGCGTGACGATCGTGAAGTCCGGGTCAGGTGCGTCGAACACGCCGACCAGCTCGGCCAGCTTGGTGACATCGCCTTCGATCTGGATATCGCCCGCAGCGGCCGCGACCCCGAAATCCTCGCCGAGCAACAGGACCCGGACCAGCGTCGCCTTGGTCAACGTGAACGTCGCGTCGGGCTCCGGGAGACCGACACCGTCGGGCACTTCGTAATGGGTCAGGCGTCCGTTGCGCAGTTCGAGCCGGTGCGTGCGCTTTTCGTCGCTGAGCTCCCAGTCCGTCAGCGCCCGCTGATTCCACGCCTTCGGACCGTCGACGCGCAGCGCCATCGCGTCGAATATCTGCTCCACGGTCATGGCGGCGAGCATCGTCGGCGAGTTGGGTTTGGTCGGAGTGCCGAACGAGCCGTAGCGCAGTTCGTAGGCCCCGCTGAGATAGAAGTTGCGCCAGGTGGCGTTCTCCGCCCCGTAGCCGAGTTGTTCGAAGGTGCTGGCCTGCAACGCTTTGGCGGCGTCGTTCGCCGGATCGGCGAAGATGACGTAGTTGACCACCTCGGCGACCCACCGAAAGTCCCCGGCGTCATAGGACTTCCGCGCTTTGCGCAGCACTTCCTCGGCCCCGCCCATGAATTCCACGTGCCGCTTCGCGGATTCGACCGGTGGATGCTCCCAGAGGTGAGCGGGGTTGCCGTCGAACCACCCCATGTATCGCTGATAGATGGCCTTGACGTTGTGACTGACCGATCCGTAGTACCCGCGGGTGTGCCAGGCGCCGTCGACCGCCGGTGGCAGCGTGAGCATTTCGGCGATTTCCGCGCCGACGTAACCCTGGTTCAGCAGCCGCAAAGTCTGGTCGTTCAGGTACCCGTATAGATCTCGTTGCAGCGCAAGGTATTCCACCAGCCGCTCGGTCCCCCAGGTGGGCCAGTGATGGGAGGCGAACACTACGTCCGACTCCCGGGCGAACAAGTTGATCGCCTCGGTCAGATATTTGGCCCAGACGTAGGGGTCGCGGACCAGCGCACCGCGCAGCGTGAGCAGATTGTGCAGTGTGTGCGTGGCGTTTTCGGCCATGCACAGCGCACGCCGGTCCGGGAAGTAGAAGTTCATCTCGGCCGGTGCTTCGGTGCCGGGCGTGACCTGGAAGACGATGCGAATGCCGTCGACGGTCTCCGTTTGACCCGTCGCGGTGATATCGATGGTCGGCGGAATCAAGGTGACCGTACCCACCGAGGTGGTCTGTCCGAGCCCGGCTCCGACCGCGCCGAGCGGCCCGCGCGGCAGCACCGCCCCGTACATGTACCCGGCCCGGCGTGCCATCGCCGTGCCCGCGTAAATGTTCTCGGCCACCGCGTGTTCCATGAAACCGGCCGGCGCGAGCACCGGACAGCGGCCCGCCGCGACCTCCTCGACGGTGGTCACCCCCAGCGCACCACCGAAGTGGTCGACGTGCGAGTGGGTGTAGATCAGCCCGGTCACCGGACGATCTCCGCGCTGCGCGCGATACAGCGCGAGCCCGGCCGCGGCGGTTTCGGCCGAGATCAGCGGGTCGATCACGAGCACCCCGGTCTCGCCTTCGACCAAAGTCATGTTGGACAGGTCGAGCCCGCGAATCTGGTAGATCCCTTCGGTGACCTCGAACAGCCCCTGTTTCATCACCAGCCCGGACTGCCGCCACAGGCTCGGGTTGACCGAGGCTGGGCAGGGTTCGCGCAGGAACTCGTAGGAGTCGTTGTCCCACAGCACGGTTCCGTCGGCGGCGGTCACCACGCCGGGTTCCAGCGCGGCGACGAAACCGCGGTCCGCGTCGGCGAAGTCGGTGGTGTCTGCGAACGGCATCGAGGCGGCCGCACGCTGTTGCTCCGCGACGATGAAATCGCTCGGCTCGGTCGCTGTGCTCATGTCATCCTCCTGGAAGTCGAGTGCCGAAAGATGCTGTGCCGTGGATGTACTAGGGCCATGGATCGGTCAACGTGATGACCACGGCAAGCACGGCCACCGCGACGACGACCGTGGCCGCCACGGCGACAACGGTTCTGCCGTGGCCGTAGTGGCCCGAATGCAAACTGCGGTTGCGTGCGAAACAGGCGCAGGCCAACGCCGTCATGGTGAGCGCGGCACCGATCGGTGCGAGCATCGCGGGACGCCATCCGCTGGTCACCGCGTGATTCAAGAACAGCGCGCCGGTGAGCATCGCGGCGACCGCCGTGCGCCGCCAAGCCAGCGCGGTGCGTTCGGCGGCAAGTCCGGCGCGGCTCATCGGAGCAACACCGCGACCGTCGCGAGGATCGAGACCACGGCGATCCCGGCCGAAAGGATCGGCACCAGCACGGTTTCGGGCAGCGGCTGCCCCTGCCGCATCGCCACGCCGACTCGTCGCCAATGCGCGTACGCACCGATCGCGACGACCACGGCGAGCACCAGACAGCTCAGCGCGAGCGCCCGCCGCACGCCGCCCATCCGGAAGGGTTGCACCAGCGTGTGTACCGCGACGCCGCCGGCGAGCAAGCCGAGCGCGGTGCGCATCCAGGCCAGGAAGGTGCGTTCGTTGGCGAGGGTGAACCGGTAGTCGAGGTCCGCTTCCCCGTCCTCGGATTCGGCGTCCGGGCTCGGCAGCGTCATGTCGCGCCGAACAGCACCGTCATCGACGCACGGCACTGGTCATCGGAATCCACTGGGCACCTTCCCACACAGGCAAACGCTCGGCTAAGTCACCCTAACCGGGCGCGCGTGGGGAATCCATGCACCGCGCGACGCCGTGACCATGCGGTTATCCCGCCTCAGACGGGGACGGCGTCCTCGAACGTCATGGCCAGTCCGGCGATGGTCGAGGTCATGATCGCGCGATGCGGCAGACGCAGTGCGCGCAATTCGGCGGCGATGGGATGATCGCCGAGGGTCAGCGTGGCACCGCCAGGGCGGCCGCGCACGCCGGACGGTTCCATTCGCCAAGGTGTGCACCGGGTTACGCCGTCGATGTGCGAGTAGGCCTCGAAGGAGGTGGCCGCACTCGTGCGACGCGGCGTGGCGACACCCTGCCGAACGGTCAGATCGACAATGAGATCGCCGTCCTGATGGAGCGTGCCGTGCCGGAGCGGACCGCCGTGGTGCACGTCGAAGTCGGCGAGTTGCTTGGGAAATCCCCAGATGCCGCGCCCGGCGGCCAGCGTGAAGTCGCCGTCGACCGGGAGTTGATGGATGAACACCCCCGCCTGGTTCGCCACGAGCGCGCGGAGATCGCCGCGGCCCCGATCGGCCCGATGGTGGCGGACCATGAACGAGACACCGAACTCGTTGTAGGGACCGAGATCACCGTCCACGTATTCGACGAAGACGAGTGAGCACATCGCTCGCCCGGCGGGCAGCCGCAGCACCCGCAGACCGGAGTAGTCGATCAGTCGTTGCGCGGCGTCGGCGGGCACCAGATAGCTCGCCATGAACGCGTGTGCCAGCCGGATCCGCACGGGCATGCGAACTTCCTGGCCGAGGACCGTGTGGGTGCTCACTCGAACGCCTTCCCGTGCACCGCGCGACGTGCGGCGGCATCGCCCATGAATCTAGAACGCGTTCTAGTTTATCAACCCACCTTCGACGGAAAGGGCGGAATACGAAAAGGAACACGTGTCAGCGCTCCCTGCGACGCCGCGATTGCGGCAATAGTGGAGCAAACAAGATCCGCGGCGCACCCGACCACCGCCGAGGCCGCTCGGCAACGGCGGCCTCGAACCGGCCAACCCGGCTGTCCGGCAACAGGTTCGGCGGGCCCTCGCTGGCGAATACCTCGACGAGCCGGACGGCGCGATCACTCCGGAGGCCACGCTTTACCCCGGCGGGGTGTAGCTCTGCTGGAATTCCATGTCGTCACCCAGCCGCGCCTCGAGGCCGTCCAGCACGCAGAGCAGGCCGAAGTCGAAGGCCATGGCCCGGGCGAACTCGGGATTGGTGGGTGTCGTGGCCCGGAAGTCCGCTTGTAGTTCGGGGTAGTCGCGGGCCGCGTGGTCCATCATCTCCACCACGGACTCACGATCGAACTCCAGCTGGCCGTAGGAGTTTCGCCAGGCGATCTCCGGCAGCACCACGCCGAGCACATACGACATCACCGTTCCGCTGGCGAGATAGATGTCGGTGCCGCGGAAGCCGGCACCGACGTAGGCGCGGCGCAAACGATCGGTGACGCGCAGCGCGTTCGGCCCCATGCTCGGCAGGCGGCCGATGAGCATCGCGCCCCACGGGTGCGCCCGCAGCACCGCGCGGAAGTTGTAGGCGAAGGCGGAGAGCAGCTCTCGCCACGGCACGTCGTCGGACTCCGGCGTGTCCGCCATCCCCCAGAACTCGTCGAGTGCCAGTTCCAGCAGTTCGTTCTTGTTGGCGACATACCAGTAGAGGCTGGTCGCGCCCGCGCCGAGCTTGGCGCCGAGCTTGCGCATGCTCAACGCCTCGAGCCCCTCGGCATCGAGGATTTCCACCGCCGCGGCGACGATCTGCTCGCGATGTAAGCCCGACGCCTTGGGCCGGCGCGGTTCGCGGAGCCATACCGAATCGAACTGCTTGGTCACAAGCCCAATCCTATATTGACTCGCACACTGTTCCAGTTCATCGTACGCTGTGCGAGTGGAATCGAACGTTGTACGAGATCCTCGCCGTTGGTGGATTCTGGGGGTCCTCTGTCTGTCCTTGCTGGTGCTGATGCTCGACGGCACCGTGCTCAATCTCGCTATCCCGTCCCTGATCCGGGAACTGAACGCCACGCCCTCGGACATCCAGTGGATCCTGGACGCCTACGTCCTGGTCTTCGCCGGACTACTGCTCACCGCGGGCAGCCTGTCCGACCGGTTCGGCCGGCGCCGGATGCTGATCCTCGGCTTGGCCGTGTTCGGCGTGGCGTCGCTGGCCGCCGTGCTCGCGACCGAACCGTGGCAGGTGGTCGGCGCGCGCGTGGCGATGGGCGTCGGCGGCTCGCTGCTGATGCCGTCCACGCTGTCCATCCTGATGACCACCTTCGCCGAGGACGAACGCCGTAAGGCGATGGCGGCCTGGTCGACGGTGTCGATGGTCGGCATCGTGGCCGGACCCACCCTGGGCGGCTTTCTACTGCAGCACTATTGGTGGGGCTCGGTGTTCCTGCTCAACATCCCGGTCGCGATCCTCGCGATCGTCGCCGCGGTGGTGTTGATGCCCGAAACCACCGGTGAGCAGCGGCCGGTCGACCTCGTCGGCGTGCTGCTGTCCATCGTCGCACTCGTCTCGACCGTCTACGTGATCATCGAGCGCGAGTGGAACATCGGGATGATCGCGCTCGCCGCGCTCGCCGCGATCGGATTCGTGGTGTGGGAGAGCCGATCCGAACATCCGATGCTGCCGCTGGCGGTGTTTCGCAACCGCGACTTCACCGGCACCTGCCTGACCCTGCTGCTGATGGTGTTCGGGATGGGCGCGGTCATGCTGATGCTCACCCAGTACCTGCAGTTCGTGCTCGGGTACGGACCGATGAAAGCGGGTCTGGCCCTCCTGCCCTACGCGGTGGCGGCCGCCGTGTGCAACGGACTCGGTGCCACCCTGGGCAAGACGCTCAGCAACAAGACGCTGATCGTCTCCGGTCTGCTGGTGATGAGCGGTGCCTTCGCGATCCTGGCGGTCGGCGAGGGCTACCTGTGGGTGCTGGTCAGCATGCTGGTCATGGGCATCGGCGGCGGCCTGGCCGGACCCGCTGCGTACGCGGCGATCATGAGCGCCATCCCGCTCGAACACGCGGGCGTCGGCTCGGCGATGAACGACACGCTGCAGCAGGTCGGCATGGCGATCAGCATCGCAATGCTGGGTAGCGTGCTGGCGGGCGTGTTCACCGAGCACATGCCCGCGGACGCACCCGAGGCCGCGCGCGAATCCATCGGCGCCGCTTTCCAACTCGGCTTCGCCGAACCCGCCAAGGAGGCGTTCACCGCGGCGATGTCCACCGGTTCCTGGATCAGCGCGGGCTTCAGCCTCGCGGCCGCGCTGCTCGGCCTGGCGCTGCTGCGCGCGCCGCGGAAACCGGCCGAACAGCCGCAAACGGATCCGGTCGACGTCGTTTAGCCACCCGCCCGGACCCACCTCGAAGGTGGGTCCGGGCGCGAGGGTCTCACCAGTCGTACTGCCACCAGTCCCAGGTCCACCCGTCGTCCGGCCAGTCGTCACCGGGCGATTCGGGCTCCGGCCACTCGCTGTCCGGCCACTCGTCCTCGGTCGGGTTCTCCTCGCCGTCGGTGCCGGTCCCCGGGGGAGGGCGATGCGGCGCGGGCTCGGCGCAGTCGGGGGCGACCGGGCCGTTGCTGCCGGTGTAGAGGAAGCCGTCGCTGATCCACTTGCCGGTGTCGAGCTTGTTCCACAGGTCGGTGGGGCCCCACTTGCCGTCGAGCCGGTCACCGCGAGCGGTGCAGACGATCGTCACGGAATCGCCGTCGCGGACCGTGCCGACGATCGCGTTGCGAGTGCCAGGGCCGGAGCGCAGGTTGACCTTTCGGTTCCGGTCCGGATAAGGGCGCACGATGCCGTTGGCCAGCGTGGGATCGGGTTCGGGCGTCGGGGGTGTTGTCGGCGGCTTGGGGGTCGGCGGTGCCGGTGTCGGCGGCTTCGGAGTGATCGGTGGTTTCGATGTCGGCGGCGGTGTGGGGGTCGCGGTCGGCGGCGCAGGATTCGAATCGTCGCCGCCGCCATAGTTCATCAACCGGCCACCGGCCCGGACCTGCTTGCCCGCGCGCTCGGCGAAACCGCCGTAGGCTTCCGGACCTTCGCGGAAAGTCCAGCCGCCCATGGTCGTACCGTTCAAGCTGATCGGCTCGTTGCCTCGGTAGAGCGACATGTGCACGTGCGGACCGCTGGCGAAACCGCCGCACGGCAGCTGGGTTCCGATATGTCCCAGATACGTTCCCGCCGCGATCTCGGATCCATTCGCGGCGTCGATCACATTGGTCATGTGGTAATAGGTGGTGCTGAGTCCGTTGTTGTGCACAATTTTCACCTCGGCACTGCCGTTACGGACGCACGTCTTGTAGACCCGGCCGGACGCGGGAGCCACCACTCGGCCGTCGCCGCCGTTGAAATCCAAAGAATTGTAAGGGCGACTCGAACCGGAGACGCCGTGCGGACCGCCGCCCATGTACCACGCTTGCCCCTGCGGCCACGGCAGAGAAAGCGCCGTGTTCGCCGAACGCGGTTGCGGCGCGGTCAATGCCGCCTTCTCACCGTGGCTCACCACCGATTCCGGTGCCGCGCTCACCAGGTGGCCGAACTCCGGCGTCCCTTCCAGCGCCACCGTCCAATCGTCGTCATCGTCGAGTTTCGCGACATATAACGTCGATTTCGGTGCGTCCTCGCTGTCGCCGTCCTGCGGGACGGTCGCCGCACCGAATACCCATTCACCGTCACTGCGCATGCGATCGATGACCGGATCCTTCTCGGTGGCTTCCGGAATCTGTTCGCGCACAAGGGTGTCGCTGATCGCGTCGTCCAAGCCGTCGGGGGTGGGTTCGGCGCCGACCGGTCCGGCGGCCACCGCCAAGGCGATGATGGTGATGCTGACCAATATTGTGATTGCACTCGAAATTATCCAGCCGCTGGATCGGCGTGGATCGGTCGATCTCAAGATAAGACAACTTCCTACGTCGGTCGGTGATTTTCGGGCGCAATAATGTTGCGCGAGTTCTCATTTCCCGAGAGCGAGCGTAGGGCGGCGGACCGCATAAGCCCAGCAAAGCCGGTGCTTCTATAGGAAGGATTAAGCCTGTCTAATCACGATTGAATCACGTTCAGCGAATGCCGGACCTGGACCGTTGCCGAGATCAGGCGCGGGGGTGCGCCTGATCGTGCACCTTCTTGAGGCGTTCGATCGAGACGTGCGTGTAGAGCTGTGTGGTGGCCATGCTGGCGTGGCCGAGAAGTTCCTGGACCACGCGCAGATCGGCACCGCCCTCCAGCAGGTGGGTGGCGGCCGTGTGCCGCAGACCGTGCGGACCCATGTCCGGCGCGCCGGGGATGGACGAAACCACCTCGTGCACAACGGTTCTGGCTTGTCGCTGATCTAGGCGCTTACCGCGGCGGCCGAGCAGCAGCGCACGGCCGGACTCCGTCGTCGCGAACGCGGGGCGACCGTGCCGGAGCCAGGCGCCGATCGCCTCGTCCGCCGGAACACCGAACGGCACGGACCGTTCCTTGTTGCCTTTACCGAGCACGCGCACCACGCGGCGTTCCCGATCGACATCCTCGATGTCCAGGCCGCACAGCTCGCTCACTCGAATCCCGGTGGAGTACAAGAGTTCTACGATCAACCGGTCGCGTAGCGCCATCGGCTCGTGCTGGGCGGCACCTGATTCCGCCGCGTCCATGGCGCCCACCGCCTGCTGACGGCCGAGCACCGCGGGCAGCACTCGGTGCGCCTTGGGTGAGCCGAGGCGCAGGCCCGGGTCGACGGTCAGGCGGCCGGTCTGGGTGAGCCATGCGGTGAACGTCCGTGCCGACGAGGCGCGCCGCGCCATCGTCGTCCGAGCCACACCCGCCGCGGACTGCTGCGCGAGCCAGGAGCGCAGGAGCAGCAGATCCAGTTCTCGCACCGCGGAATCCGCGGACCGGGCGTACAGGTGGCCCAGCAGTGCGCGCGCGTCACCGAGGTAGGCGCGCACCGTATGCGCCGAGCGATTCCGCCCGAGACGCAGATGCCTGCCGTACTCCGTCAGCAGTGCTTCCAGGTCTTCGGGTAGTTCGTCCATCACACCACCGTCCCCACCGTCCCCCCGATTGGCAAGCCACCGCGCCGGTTCGGGTGGCGGCGCTGCGCGGCGGCCGTCACAGGTCTTCCGGCAGGATGCGGAAGGCCTCGGCGCCCGTCAGCGGGCGGATCGCCCGGAAGTCCCGCTGGTCGAGGGTCAGGATCACGTCGGTCTCGAATTCGGCGGCCAGCACAACGTTCACCGCGTCGGCGAGATCGAGCCGCAGGTCGGCGTATATGTTTTGCACCGCGCGCGCCTTACGCAGGTAGTCACTGAGCAAGGCGGGCACGGCAACCCGGCCCGCCGGCTCGTGTTCGAGCAGCCAGTCGTTGATCACACCCGCCGTCGACCAGTCGAAGTCTCGTTTCGCGAGGTGCTCCAGCTCGAGAAAGACCAGCGGGCAGACCACCGTCAGCGCAGCGGCGGCCAACGCGGACCGCGCCCGGTCGTGCTCGGGTGCGCTGACATCGAAGGCGGCGAAGAGCCCCGAGGTGTCCGCGACGACGATCACGTATTCCGCCGGATGATCTCCTCGTGCACTATTTGTTTGAGTTCGTCGTGCGTCCGTGCGCGGCCGGAACGGAACGTCGGGATGTCCCAGTCCTTGCTCCACCGCTTCGTACGCAGTGCGGCGATGTGGAACGCCTCGCGGAAAATCTCCGATTCCGGGCGGCCCTCCCGCGCGGCAGCGGCTTTGATCAGGGCCAAGTCCTCCTCGTCGACCATGACCGTCGTCTTTTTCAGCATGGTGGTTATGGTACCAGTGCCATACATTGTGACCTGCCTCTTTTATCGGGGTTGTGTGCATGTGGTCAGGCTTTCTCGGTAGTTGGGCGATCGGCCGGCGTGCGGAACCAACCGCCCGCGCCGGTGCCGACCGATCCGGCGAGTTCCAGGGCCGGCAGTGCGGCCCGCACCGCCGCCAGCGACAGGCCCGATGCCTCGGCGAGCTCACGCGGTGTCCGGGAACCGCTCTGCGGTAGTGCGGCGAAGACGACGGCCTCGTCGCCGGACAGGGTTTCGGCGGTCGGGTTCGCTGCGCCGGGTAGCGGCAGGCGGAGCGGACCAGCCTCCTCGATCGCCTCCTCGGCACAGGTGACCAGTCTCGCTTCGCCGTCACGAATCATGCGGTGACAGCCCACGGAGGCGGCCGAGGTGACGGGGCCCGGCAGCGCCAACGCCGGACGGCCCAGGCGCCGAGCCCATTTCGCCGTGTTGCGGGCACCGCTGCGCGCGCCCGCCTCCACTACGAGGACACCGTCCGCCAAGGCGGCGATCAAGCGGTTCCTGGCCAGGAACTGATGTTTGTGTGCCGTGGTTCCCGGTGCGTATTCACTGACCACCGCACCGGTTTCGGCGATCTCCGCCAGCAGACGATCGTGCTGTGCGGGGTACGGACGGTCTATGCCGCAGGCGAGGATCGCGATGGTGCCGCCGCCTGCCGCCAGGGCCGCACGATGGGCCGTCCCGTCGATGCCGAAGGCCGCACCGGACACGATCGTCCATCCCTGCGCCGCGAGCTCCCCCGCGATCTCCGCGGTGGCGTGGTTGCCGTACCCGGTACTGCATCGAGCGCCCACTACCGCGAGCGCACGCTCGCTCGCCTGCCGCAACGAGCGGGGGCCACGCACCCACAGCACGAGCGGCACCGCGCTGTCCCGATCCCGTGCGGGATCGAGCTGCGCCAGGCCGAGCAGCCGCCAGGCTGGCCACTCCGGATCGTCGGGTGTCACGACCCGGCCGCCGATGCGCGTCATCCACTCCAGATCCCTTGCCGCCGAATCTGTTCCACGTCGCCGCTCGGTAGGCCCACGCAACGATTCCGGCAGCACGCATTCGCGTACCGCCCTCGCCGCCTCCACCACCCCCACCGACTCGATCAGTGCCGACAGCGCCGCGCAGGGCCCGCCGACCACCCGCGACAGGTACACCCACGCCAACCGTCGCTCGTGGTCCTCGGCCACCGACCCCGCAGGGCGCTCACTCGGCCCTGCTGCGCCGCTCACCGCACACCTCCCGGCGGAGAACTCAGCGCCTCACGACCCGTCGACCGTGCTGGACCGTGCCGTTCGGCGCGACCCCGCACGAGTCCGCAACCGTCGGCCTGTGCGCGGGCGCCGCCACACCGCAGCACGGGCGTGCACACCGCTCTTTCACCGCGTGGTGACCAAGCGGTGCCGCACCGCGTCCAGTAGCTCGGCTTCACGGCGCACCTCGCTGGCGGAAGTTCAGGGCGGCCAGCACATCTCGGTCGGTGGGCAGTGCCGCGGCGCGAAGGTCGGCGATGGTCCAGGCCACGCGGATGGCCCGGTCCGCGCCGCGGGCGGACATGCGACCCAGGCGCAGGGCGGTTTCAACAGGCGCGATCGCCTCGGGTGGTAGGCGGAAGCGTTGCCGCAGAATGTGACCCGGGACTTCGGCGTTCGTCAGCCAGCCGTATTCGCGCCAGCGATGTGCTGCCGCCTGACGGGCCGCTGCCACTCGCTCCCGCACCACCGCGCTGCTCTCGGACTGGTCCGTGCTGAACGCGGCCCCGGATTGGCCGCGCATCTGTACCCAGATGTCGATTCGGTCCATCAGCGGGCCCGAGAGCTTGCCGAGATAGCGGCGACGGGCCAGCGGCGCGCAGATGCAGTCGATATCGCGGGCGGGGGCGCACGGACAGGGGTTCGCCGCCAGCACCAGCTGGAAACGCGCCGGATAACGAGCGACGCCGTCACGACGCGCGATCCGAACTTCGCCCTCCTCCAACGGAGTTCGCATCGCCTCCAGCACCTTGGTACCGATCTCGGCGCACTCGTCGAGAAAGAGCACGCCGCGATGCGCCCGGCTCACCGCACCGGGACGCGCGGTGCCCGAGCCGCCGCCGATCATCGCGGTCACCGAGGTCGAATGATGCGGCGCGACGAACGGCGGCATGGTGATCAGCGGATGGTCGCCGGACAGCACGCCCGCCATCGAGTGGATGGCGGTCACCTCCAGCGACTCGGTTTCCGACAGCGGCGGTAACAAGCCCGGAAGACGCTGCGCAAGCATCGTTTTGCCGATGCCGGGCGGCCCGGTGAGCAACAGGTGGTGCCCGCCCGCGGCGGCCACCTCCAGCGCCCATCGCGCTTCGTCCTGCCCGACCACTTCGCTGAGATCGCCGCCCTGGTGCACCGGGGCGGGCAGGTCGCCGTCGGGTTCGGGCAGCGAAGCTTCGCCGCGCAGCCAGGCGATCACCGTGCGCAGGCTCGCCGCGCCGAAAACCGTTATGCCGTCGACGAGTCCGGCCTCCGCCAGCGCCGCTTCCGGCACCACGACCGCGGGCCAGCCGGCGT
The DNA here is from genome assembly GCF_000710915.1 of Nocardia brasiliensis IFM 10847. GTDB lineage: Bacteria > Actinomycetota > Actinomycetes > Mycobacteriales > Mycobacteriaceae > Nocardia > Nocardia brasiliensis_A. The sequence goes on along the minus strand of NZ_BAUA01000024.1, from coordinate 86,080 downwards.
TACGCGCGGCGATCACCGCGGGCAGGATGCCGCGGACCCGGCGCACCCGGCCGTCCAGTGCGAGCTCCCCGAGCAGCACCGTCTTCGCCAGCGGCTCCGACGGCACCGCCCCGGCCGCGTCCAGCACCGAGACGGCCAAGGCCAGGTCGTAGACGCTGCCGATCTTCGGCAGCGTCGCGGGTGAGAGCGCCAGGATGACCCGGCCGTCCGGCCACTTCTCCCCCGAGTTCGCCACGGCGGAGCGCACCCGGTTGCGTGACTCCTGCAGCGCGGTGTCGGGCAGCCCGACCAGATGGACCGAGGGCAGGCCCTGCCCGATATCGGCCTCGATCTCGACGAGCAGTCCGTCGACACCGGTGACCGCGACCGAGTGGGCCCGGCCGAGCGCCATCAGAACACCGCCTCGAGATGGTCGATCACCGGTTTGTGGCCACGGGTCAGCAGCACCGAGACGACATCGAAGCGGATCCGCCGCCAGGGCCCTTCCTGTTCGGCCAGCCACAGCAGCGCGAGGCGCCGGATGCGTTGCCGTTTGGCGAAGGTGACCGATTCGGCGGGTACCCCGAAACCGAGCCCGGACCGGGTCTTCACCTCGACGAAGGCGGTGACCTCGGCGTCCTGGGCGATCAGGTCCAGTTCGCCGTAGCGGCAGCGCCAATTCCTGGCGACGATCTCCATGCCCGCCGTGCGCAGGAATTGCGCGGCCAGTTCTTCTCCGTGCGCACCGAGTGCCTGTTTGTCTGTCACCCGGTCAGCGTGCTCGGCGCCGCGCTGCGGGCCTGGACGCTGACCTGGGAAAATACAAAGGCTGTGGAGAGCGGTCGCCCTGTGCACAACTCGCCGTGCACAGGCCGCCGGTTACTCCGGCAGCCGCAGATCCGGCTTCTCGAGCTCTTCGATGTTCACGTCCTTGAAGGTGATCACGCGGACGTGCTTGACGAAGCGGGCGGGACGATACATGTCCCAGACCCAGGCATCGCTCATCCGCACCTCGAAATACACCTCACCGTCGGCGTTCTGCGGGCGCAACTCGACGGAGTTGGCCAGGTAGAAGCGGCGTTCGGTCTCCACCACGTACGAGAACTGACCGACGATGTCCTTGTACTCGCGATACAGCGAGAGTTCCATCTCGGTTTCGTACTTCTCGAGGTCCTCGGCACTCATCGGGTGGGACGTCCTCCTTCTCGCCGCGTTGCGTCAGTTGCTGACATCATCGCGCATGGGTCGCGCCGGTAGCCACTCGGCTATCCGGACGCATGGCTTCTGACTCATCGGACAGCATCGGGTCGACCTCGCCCGCGAGCACCGCGTCAGCGGCCTCGGCTACGGCGTCGACCGGCCGGAGACCGGCCATCTCCCGCACATTTCGCCATGAGCGCCGATGCTCGTCGCTGGGGCCGAGCCGGTGCAGGGCGGCGATATGGTCGGGCGTGTTGTAGCCCTTGTGCGACGCGAAACCGTAGCCGGGAAATTGCTCGTCCAGCTCGACCATCATCCGGTCCCTGGTCACCTTAGCCAGGATGCTGGCGGCGGCGATACAGGCCGCGGCGGCGTCACCGCCGATCACCGGCAGCGACGGCACCGGGATGCCGGGCACCCGGAAGCCGTCGGTGAGCACGTACCCCGGTCGCTCCCCGAGCCCGGCCACCGCGCGCCGCATGCCTTCGATATTGGCGACGTGGATGCCGATCGAGTCGATCTCCCAGGCCGGGATGACCACCACGTTCCAGGCCAGCGACAGGCGCAGGATCACCGGATACAGCTCTTCGCGGACGGACTCGGTGAGCTTCTTGGAGTCGTCCAACCCGGCCAGCTTGTCGTAGGCCTTCGGCGCCAGTAGACAGGCCGCCACCACCAGCGGCCCGGCGCACGGTCCGCGGCCGGCCTCGTCGACACCCGCGACGGGACCCAGTCCGCTCCGGATCAGCGCTGCTTCGAGCGTGCGCAGGCCACCGGCCTTGCGCATCACCACGCGCGGCGGCCACCCACTGCTGTGTACCACTCGGCTTTGCCCCACCGTCCAATTATGCTGCGGCCGCTGATGATCAGTTCGCTTGGGCGTTCTCAGAACGCACCGGACCGATCCGGTTCGGCGGCCAGATCTTGAACACGGCCTTGCCCCGGACGTTGTCCACCGGGACGGTGCCCTGCAGTTCGTCGCTGATGTGCGCGCGCGAATCGGCGGACTCGTTGCGGTTGTCGCCCATCACCCACAGGTGCCCCCTCGGGCACCTTGACCGGCTTGAATTCCCGGCCGCCGCCCGGACCGTACGGCTGGCCGGGGACGTACGGGAAGATGTAGCGCGCATACGGCTCGTCGAGCGGCTTGCCGTCCACCTTGACCCGGCCCTGCGCGTCACAGCATTCGACAGTTTGACCGCCGACCGCGATGACCCGCTTCACCAGATCGTTCTCGTCCGGCGGCACCAGGCCGAAGAACGAGAAGAAGTTCTGCACCCCGCGCACCGCGGCGTTGTCCGAGCGGATCGACTGGTAGTGCGTGTTCCACGAGGGCGGGCCGACGAAGACGACCACGTCACCCGGCTGCGGATCGCCCCAGTAGTAGCTCAACTTCTGCACGTAGATACGGTCGCCCGTGCACCCGGCGCAGCCGTGCAGCGTGGTCTCCATCGACTGCGACGGGATCACGTACGGCCGCCCGACGAAAGTCACCATCAGCGCGGCGATCACCGCGGCGATCACGATGAGGATGGGCAGCTCCTGCCAGAACGGCCGCTGCTTCTTCTCCCGCCGCCGCTTCCCGCGACGCCGCGATACCCCTTCGTCGCCCGAATCGGACACCGACACCGACCCACTTTCGTCTGCCACGCCGAACAGATTAGCCCGGCATCCTGTGACGCGTCCGACGCCGGGCTACGACGTCCCGTCAGTTGTCTGAGGATTCTGCGCACGCACGGGACCGATCCGGCTCGGCGGCCAGATCTTGAACACCGCCTTGCCCCGGACATTGTCCACCGGGACGGTGCCGTGCAACTCGTCTCGGGTGTGCGCGCGGGAGTCCCGTGAGTTGTCGCGGTTGTCGCCCATCACCCATAGATTTCCCTCGGGCACCGTGACCGGCGCGAACTCCCGACCGCCGCCGGCGGCGTACGGCCGACCTGGCACATAGGGGAAGAGGTAGCGCGCATACGGCTCGTCGAGCGGCTTGCCGTCCACCTCGACCCGGCCCTGCGCGTCACAGCATTCGACAGTTTGACCGCCGACCGCGATGACCCGCTTCACCACATCGTTCTCGTCGGGCGGCACCAGGCCGAAGAACGAGAAGAAGTTCTGCACAGTACGCAGGACCGAATTGTCCGAGCGGTGCGAGACGTAGGTATCGTTCCAGGATTCCGGACCGACGAAGACGACTACATCCCCAGGTCTCGGCTCACCCCAGTAGTAGCCCAGCTTCTGCACGTAGATTCGATCGCCGGTGCAGCCCGCACAACCGTGCAGGGTCGGCTCCATGGATTCGGACGGGATCATGTACGGCCGACCCACAAAGTTGACCATCAGCGCGGCGATCACCGCCGCGATCACGATCAAGACCGGCAGCTCCTGCCAGAACGGTCGCTGTTTGCGCTTACCCCGTCGCTCGGCGCGACGTACCCCCTCGTCAGCCGATGCTGACGCTCCCTCGTCGGTCACATCGAAAACAGTAGCCCGGCACCGGAACTGGGGTCCGGGGCCGGGCTAGGAAAAAAGCTTGGTGCTGAACGGTCAGGTCAGCGCTTTTCCTTGATCTTGGCGGCCTTGCCGCGCAGATCACGCAGGTAGTAGAGCTTGGCACGGCGGACGTCACCGCGGGTGACGACCTCGATGTGGTCGATGTTGGGGGTGTGCACCGGGAAGGTGCGCTCCACGCCGACACCGAACGACACCTTGCGGACCGTGAAGGTCTCGCGGATGCCACCGCCCTGGCGTCGGATGACGACGCCCTTGAAGACCTGGATGCGCTCCTTCGAGCCTTCGATGACCTTCACGTGCACATTGAGGGTGTCGCCCGGCCGGAAGTCGGGGACGTCGCTGCGCAGCGACTTCTCGTCGACGAAGTCAAGGGTGTTCATTTCCATCCTTCTGGGTTCGCGCGAACAGAGGACCCTGGCGGCACGGGACGTGCTCGACCGGTTCATGCTCCGATTAAGGGGGTGCGCCGGGCCGATACGCACCCAGGGCAACCTGAGCATTGTGCCAGATCGGCAGGTCGCGAGAAAAATCGCCCCCCGCTCACCGGCTCAGGTTCCGCACCGCACGGTGCAACACTGCGGCCAATCTCTCGTTTTCGCCCGCCTGAAAACCGAACGCGGCACGTCTACGGGTGTAGCCGTAGCTCAGGCCGGTGTGCGGGTCGGCGAAGCCGTCCGAGCCTGCCGCGCCGGTGTGACCGAACGCCTGCGCGCCGAGAAAAGGATAGATCAGACCTTTCGCCTCGAAACCGACCGAGTAGGGGGTGTGATCGCCGCGGACGAGATCCCGGCCGTCCGTCTGAATGGTGGTGAACTGCCGCAGGGTGATCCCCGCCTTGCCCGCGCTCGGCGAACTCCGGCCAGTAGGCGGCGACCGGCTGATCCAGTTTCAACCTGCCCTCCTGCACCGGCAACGGGACCACCACCGTCGCCGCGCCTTTGGTAGCGGAGAGGAGACCCGTCAGCGTGTCTCCGGTCACCTGCGGCCCGGCCCACAGGTCGACCACCGGTGTGCCGTGCACGAAAGCGGCCGGCTGCGCGCCGGATTCGCCGTTATCCGCGGCGACGACCGCCGCGAATTCGGTGCGTACGCTTTCGAATCCCGGTGCGACAGTGCCCTGTACGTCGATGCTCATGCGGATCGCCCCAGGCGAGGCAACAGCGCCACGGGATTTCGTCGCCCCACGGGCGGACGCAGCCGCCAGGACACGAGGGTGAGCCCCGCGAAGACCAGCGGCCCGACCCACGCTTTCGGTTTGTCGCCGACCGCGAGATGCGAGGCCGCCGCGCCCACGAAGACGAAAGTCAGCCCGGCATAGGCCCATTCCTCGGCCCGCGGCGGCCCCGGCAGCACGATCGCGGCCGCCGCCGCCGTTTTCGCGGCACCGAGGATGCTCGCGAAATACATCGGATAGCCCAGATGCTCGAAAGCTGTACGGACGTGGGGGATTCGAGCGAGATCCCAGTAGGCGCCGACCACCGATTCGGTGAGCAGCAGACCTGAGGCGCCCAGATAAGCGAGGTCCTTCGCGCGGGTGTGCATGAGGAGTCCTTCCGTCGAGTTTGCTGCTCCTCTGACGGATGGCGGAACGAAAAGGTAACGAGCCTTGTCACACTCTGCCCGCGCGCACCGTCATAAGTATGGGACGAGGCGGAGGAGAACACGTGGACGAACATCTGGCCGGCCGGTTCGAAGCGCACCGCGCGCATCTGACGGCGGTGGCCTACCGGATGCTCGGCTCGCTGACCGAGGCCGACGATGCGGTGCAGGAGGCGTGGCTGCGGCTGGCCCGCGTGAACCCGGCCACGATCGACAATCTGGGCGGCTGGCTGACCACTGCCGTGAGCCGGGTGTGCCTGGACATGCTGCGCTCGCGGCGGATGCGGCGCGAGGACTCGTTCGAGGAACAACTGCCGGACCCGGTGGTCCGCCTCGACGACAGTGCCGACCCGGAACAGCAAGCGGTGCTGGCGGATTCGGTCGGCCTGGCGTTGCTGGTGGTCCTCGACTCGTTGAATCCGGCAGAGCGGCTGGCGTTCGTGCTGCACGACATGTTCGCGCTGCCGTTCGATGAGATCGGGCCGATCCTGGGCAAGTCGTCGACGGCGGCCAAAACCATCGCCAGCCGAGCCCGGCGGCGCGTGCAGGCCGGCGCGCCGCGCCTCGACCCGGATCTGCCCCGCCAGCGCCGCGCGGTCGCGGCGTTCCTCTCCGCCGCGCGCGAGGGCAGCTTCGACGCGCTGCTCGCCCTGCTCGATCCCGAGGTGGTGCTGCGCGCGGACAGCGGCTCCGGCGGCCTCCAGATCATCCGCGGCGCGTCGGCGGTGGCCGGGCTGCTGGACACCTTCCACACCTTCGCCAACCGGTACGACGTCGCGCCCGCGATCGTCAACGGTGTCGCGGGCCTGCTGAGTACCGTCGACGGCGCACCGAAGTCGGTGCTCGCCTTCACCGTCGCCGACGATCGAATCACCGCCATCGACCTGATCGCCCACCCCGAACGCCTCGCCACCCTCCCTCTACCCACCACCCACTAGCCGAGGCCACGAAGCACCGGCCCCGCGCACCAACTCGTCGGCGAATACGCGCGCCGCGCAAAGCACGCACCCCGCGCACCAATTCGCGTCCCGCGCACCAATTCGTCGGCGAATACGCGCGCGGCACGCGAACATGTGCGCGGCAGAGAAGCCCCTGTGCCGCGGCGGGCAGTTTTGCCACGTCATGCGCACCGCTGCGAGCCAGGCGAACCTCTGCGCGCTAGACAAATCCGTACGCGCCGTACAGTCACGCGCCCAGGTGGTGCCAGCTCCGCGTATCAATTCGCGTCCCGCGCGCCGATTCGTCGGCGAATACACGCGCGGCACGCGAACTTGTGCGCGGCACGCCAATCCGTGCGCGGCAAGGCGACTTCGGGACGACGGGCGGGCTCGTTCGGTGCGGCTGTGGGCCGTGCGCTGCTAGCGGGCTGGTCGGGCGCGGCTGTGGACGGCCGGTGGACGGGTCAAGGCGTGGGGCGGTCGGGGGGTACTGGTTCCAGTTCGGGGTCGGGGTGGTCGGGTTCGTGGTCGTGGGAGAAGAGGGAGAGGTGGTGGCGGTGGGGGGCAGGTGGGGCGGGGACGACCGTTCTGGTGAGTTCGGCTTCGGTGGCGGTACGGACGTGTTCGACATCCGGTTTGCCGGCGACCAGGTCTTGCACGAAGATCTTGGCGCGGATCACCGGACGCCGGTACCGCCGCTCGCGCACGATCGCGCGGTACATCAGGCGGCGGCGGTCGGCGTAGCGCCAGCGTGCCCACGGCGCACCCGGCCTGCTCAACCGCAGCGCACCGACCACGAGCAACGGCAGGAAGAACATGCCGAACAAGCCGGTCCAGATCTTGCCCTTCGCGATCACGATGGCGGCGAGTGCGAGGTTCACCAGGGAGAACGCGACGACGAAGATCCGGACCTCCATATTGGGGTCGCTGCGGAAATCGTTGATGTCCAGCATCCACAGCGGATGGAAGCCGAGCAGCAGCAGACCGGTGACCGCGAGTGCGACGAACACCGCGTCCACCGAGGTCCGCCCCTGCTCCTCCCAGTACACGTCACGCAGGTAGAAGATCAGCGCGAACTCGTCGAGCACCAGCGCCGCCCCGACGCCGAAGGCGGCCGCCAACGCGGAAGCCGTTGCGGTGTCGGCACTCTGGTAGAGGGTGACCATGCCGATGCCGGAGGCCAGCACCAGGATCACCCCGAACACCATGTGGTGGATGTGCACCCCGCCGGAGCGCAGGTTGCCCGGCCACCACCGCACCTGTTTGCGGATCAGCCGGACGCTGAGCCGGATGAGCAGGAAGCCGACGATGAACCCGAGCAGGAAGCACAGCAGCGGAAGCCTGCCCTGCGCGATCACATCTTCGTCGAGCCACCGTCGCATGGCTTCCCGCATCCTCCGTCCGCGATAGGGGTCCTACTGGCCGAAACCGGCGCGGCGCAACGCGTCGGCCATGGAACCGCTCGGCGCGGGCGCGTTGCGGCGCTGGTTGCCGCCGCCGCGCGACTGCCCCTGGCCTTGGTTGCGACCCTGACCCTGGTTACGCCCCTGGTTTCGGCCCTGCCCATTCTGCCGCTCGGGACCGCCCTTGCGGTCGCCACCCTGACCGCGCTGCCGGTTCTCGCCCTTGGCGGGCGCCCCCGGCTCGTCGTCCAAGCGCAGCGACAACCCGATGCGCTGGCGGGCGACGTCGACCTCGAGCACCTTCACCTTGACCACGTCGCCGGACTTCACCACCTCGCGCGGATCCTTGACGAAGTTGTGCGACATCGCCGAGACGTGCACGAGGCCGTCCTGGTGCACGCCGATGTCGACGAACGCGCCGAACGCGGCGACGTTCGTGACGACTCCTTCGAGCACCATGCCGGGCTCCAGGTCGGCCACTTTCTCTACGCCCGCGGCGAATTCGGCGGTCTTGAACTCGGGGCGCGGGTCGCGGCCGGGCTTCTCGAGCTCGGTGATGATGTCGGTCACGGTGGGCACACCGAAGCGTTCGTCGGTGAAGTCGTCGGCGCGCAGCCCGCGCAGCACGGTGGTGTTGCCGATGACCTCGGTGATGTCGCGGCCGGTCGATTCCATGATCCGGCGCACCACCGGGTAGGCCTCGGGGTGCACGGAGGAGGTGTCGAGCGGGTCGTCGCCGCCGCGGATACGCAGGAAGCCCGCGCACTGCTCGAACGCCTTCGGGCCGAGACGCGGCACGTCGAGCAGCGCGGTCCGGCTGCGGAACGGTCCGTGCTGGTCCCGGTGCGCGACAATGCTTTCCGCGACCGAACCGGCGATACCCGACACCCGGGACAGCAGCGGCACCGAGGCGGTGTTCACGTCGACGCCGACCGCGTTCACCGCGTCTTCGACCACCGCGCCCAGCGAGCGCGCCAGCAGCGTCTCGGACACGTCGTGCTGGTACTGACCGACACCGATCGACTTCGGGTCGATCTTCACCAACTCGGCGAGCGGGTCCTGCAACCGGCGCGCGATCGACACCGCGCCGCGCAGCGACACGTCCATGTCCGGCAGTTCCTGGCTGGCGTACGCCGAGGCCGAGTACACCGAGGCCCCCGCCTCGGACACCACGATCTTGGTCGGCTTGTTCTCCGGGATGCGCGAGATCAGCTCGGCGGCAAGGGCATCGGTCTCGCGCGAGGCGGTGCCGTTGCCGATGGCGATGAGCTCGACGCCGAACCGGGCGACGAGCGCGCCGAGCACGGCCAGCGACTTCTCGGTCTGTCCCTGCGGCTTGTGCGGGTAGATCACCTCGGTGGCGACGACCTTGCCGGTGGCGTCGACCACGGCCACCTTCACGCCGGTCCGGTAGCCCGGGTCCAGGCCCATGGTGGTGCGGGTGCCCGCGGGCGCGGCCAGCAGCAGATCGCGCAGGTTCGCCGCGAACACGTCGACCGCGTCCTTTTCGGCAGCCTGCCGCAGCCGCATGCGGGTATCGATGCCGAGGCTCACCTGAAGTTTGGTCCGCCAAGCCCAGCGCACCGTGTCCAGCAACCAGCTGTCGGCGGCGCGGCCCTTGTCCGCGATGCCGAATTTCACCGCGATGCGGCCTTCGTAGATGGTCCGTTCGCCGGGCTCGGGCTCCTCGGTGTCGGGCTCGAGGTGCAGTGTCAGCACCTCTTCTTTCTCGCCGCGCAGCAGCGCGAGGATGCGATGGGAGGGCAGTTTGGTGAACGGCTCGCTGAACTCGAAGTAGTCGGCGAACTTGGCGCCGGCTTCCTCTTTGCCCGCGCGCACCGTCGAGGTGACCTGGCCCCGGTTCCACATCAGTTCGCGCAGCTCGCCGACCAGGTCGGCGTCCTCGGCGAACCGCTCCACCAGGATCGAGCGCGCGCCGTCCAGCTGCTCTGCGTTGTACTGCGCCGGATCGGTGGTCGGATCGGAGATGAGCGCGTCGGCGACGGGCTCGTGCCCCGCCTCGCGGGCGATCTGGGCCTTGGTGCGCCGCTTCGGCTTGTAGGGCAGGTAGATGTCCTCGAGCCGGGCCTTGGTTTCGGCGAGCATGATCTGCTGGTGCAGGGCGTCGTCCAGTTTGCCCTGGCCCCGGATGGATTCGAGGATCGCGCCGCGGCGCTCGTCGAGTTCGCGCAGGTAATGCAGGCGCTCGTCCAGCTGCCGCAGTTGCGCGTCGTCGAGACCGCCGGTGACCTCCTTGCGGTACCGCGCGATGAACGGCACGGTCGAGCCGGCGTCGAGCAGCTCGACGGCGGCACGCACCTGGGTCTCGCGCACCGCGAGCTCGTCGGCGATGCGGCGATTCACGCTGGCCTGGCTCACGATCGTCGCGGGGGCGGACACGGGCTGGGACTCTGCACTGGTGGTCTCGGGCGCTGTCGTCACGCCGGAGACACTACCTCCGTCGCCCGACACGGGGCCCGCACCCAGGTGAACCGGCCTGCCCGACCGACCGCGCCGCGGGCGTCCGGCCTGCACGCGAGCACGCCGAACGGGGCCGAGGATGCCCGGCCCGGTTCGGCGATTTCGGCGCGCAGCCGCGAATCATCTACTACAGGACCAGTTCCGGGCTGAAGATGGGCGAGTTGACGTTACCGTTCACGGTGACCTTGGTGACGGTGACGTAGCGATGCCCCGGCTTCGCGTCGGCGGCGTCCACGGTCAGCGGCGGGGACGGGTACCGTCCGTTGAAGCAGTTGAACTCGCTGGTCGCGACGTGCGCGTCGGAACCGTCGGGAGCGCCGCCACGGTCCACGACGGTCACCTCCATCGTGCAGTTGTCCGGCGTGATGGTGTTCTTGATGGTGAGGCCGCCGAAGGCGCGCGGTACTCCGTTCTCGGCGTAGATGCACGACTCGACTTCCCCTGTGCCGTCGCCCAGCAGGAAGACACCCGAGCAGCTGTACTGGCCGTCCGGCGCGGCGACAGCCTCCGGCGCGAACACCAGCAGTGGCGCCGCGGTGGCGAAAACACAAGACAGGACACGGGACAACGAACCGATGGACATGCAAGGCCTCTCGATATCAGATGTGTCAGATCCCCCCGACAGTCGAACTCATCCCACCTTATGGTCGCCGCCTCCAGGTCACATGACCGTAGTAATCGGGGCACCTCATCTCAGGTCTGGTCCGGCAAAGCGAGTAGCGCACGGGACAATTCACGCATTTCGGCCTTGCGGATCTTGCCGGTGACGGTCATCGGGAACTCGTCCACCACGTGCACGTAGCGCGGAATCTTGAAGTGCGCCAGTTTGCCGGCGCAGAACTCGCGAACCGTCGTCGCGTCCAACGGCGCCGCGCCCTCGCGCATCCGGACCCAGGCCATCAGCTCCTCGCCGTACTTGGGGTCGGGCACGCCGATGACCTGGGCATCCAGGATGTCCGGGTGGGTGTAGAGGAACTCCTCGATCTCCCGCGGATAGATGTTCTCGCCGCCGCGGATCACCATGTCCTTGATCCGCCCGGTGATCGCCAGGTAGCCGTCGTCGTCCATCACGCCGATATCGCCGGTGTGCATCCAGCGGGCGGCGTCGATCGCCTCGGCGGTCTTGCCGGGGTCGCTCCAGTAGCCGAGCATCACCGAGTAACCGCGGGTGCACAATTCACCCGGCTCGCCGCGGGGCACGGTGAGACCCGTTGCGGGATCGACGATTTTGACCTCGAGATGCGGACCGACCCGGCCGACGGTGGCGGTGCGGCGGTCGATGCCGTCGTCGCGGCGGGTCTGGGTGGAGACCGGCGAGGTCTCGGTCATGCCGTAGCAGATGCACACCTCGTGCATGCCCATCCGATCGATCACCCGCTTCATCACCTCCACCGGACACGGCGAGCCCGCCATGATGCCGGTGCGCAGACTGGACAGATCCGGTGTGGCGGTATCGAGTTCGGTGAGCAGGGCGATGAACATGGTCGGCACGCCGTAGAGCGAGGTGCAACGCTCGGCTTCGACCGCGGCCAGTGTCGCCGCCGGATCGAACGCGGGCGCCGGAATCACCACCGTCGCCGCGTGACTGGTGGCGGCCAGATTCCCCATCACCATGCCGAAGCAGTGATAGAACGGCACCGGCACGCAGATCCGGTCCTGCTCGGTGTAGCCGCACAGCTCCCCGACGAAGAACCCGTTGTTCAGGATGTTGTGATGGCTCAGCGTCGCCCCTTTGGGGAAACCTGTTGTGCCCGAGGTGTACTGGATGTTGATCGGATCGTCGATGGACAGTTCCGCGGCGCGCGCCGCCAGCCGATCCGGATCGATCGCGGTCCGCGCCAGCTCATCCCACTCCGGCGTGCCGAGGATCAGCACCTGTTCCAGCGCCGGGCAGTTCGGGCGGACCTCGTCGATCATCGCGACATAGTTCGACGTCTTGAACTCCGCGGCCGCGATCAGCACCCGCACGCCCGCCTGCCGCAGGACGTACTCCAGCTCGCTGGTGCGGTAGGCGGGGTTGATGTTCACCAGGATCGCGCCGATCTTCGCCGTCGCGTACTGCGCGAAGAACCATTCCGCACAGTTCGGCGCCCAGATGCCGACCCGGTCCCCCTTCGCGATGCCGCGCGCGGCCAACCCGGTGGCCAGCGCGTCGATCGCCGCGCCCAGCTCCCGATAGGTCCAACGACGATCGGAGGTCTTGTCCACCAACGCTTCCCGATCCGGATGCGCCGCCACCGCGCGGTCGAGATTGCCGCCGATGGTGTCGCCGAGCAGTGGAGTCTGCGAGGTCCCCGAAGCGTAGCTGGGCTGCGACATCACTTGTTTCCCTTCTGCCGCAGCACGAATCGCTGCACTTTGCCGCTGGGCGTCTTCGGCAGCTCCGGCACGAAATGCACGGTGCGCGGATAGGCGTGTGCGGCGAACTTCCGCTTCACCAGATCCTGCAACTCCGCCGCGAGCTCGTCGCTGCCCCCGGAACCGTTGCGCAACACCACGAACGCCTCCAGCACCTCGCCGCGCAGTTCGTCGGGCATGCCGACCACGGCGGCCTCGGCGACCTGATCGTGCAGCACCAGTACGCTTTCCACCTCGAAAGGGCCGATCCGGTACCCGGCCATGATGATCACGTCGTCGTCCCGGGCGGAGAAGCGGAAGCAGCCGTTCTCGTCCTGCGAGCCCGCGTCACCGGTGATGTACCAGCGGCCGTCCGGCGTGAAGCGCTGCGCGGTGCGTTCGGGCGCGTCCAGATAGCCGAGGAACCACAGCAGCGGACTGTTGGCCGTGTCGATCGCGACGCGGCCGAGTTCGCCGACGGGCGCGACGGTGTCCGCGTTGTCGGCCAGCACCGCGCAGGTCCAGCCCGGCAGTGTGCGTCCCATCGACCCCGCGGGCACCTCCGCGTCGAGCGCCTCGTGCCAGGCATTGCAGATGAGCATGCCGTGCTCGGTCTGGCCGTAGTGATCGCGCACCGCGACGCCGAGATTCTCCAGCGACCAGGCCACGACCTCCGGCGTGAGCGGTTCACCCGCCGACGACGCGCGGCGCAACCTGATCCGCGGCGGCGTGCCGCCCGCCGCCCGCAGCGCGCGGTACACCGTCGGCGCGGCGGTGAAATTCGTGACGCCGAAGTGTTCGAGCACCTGCCAGGTGAGCGGCGCGGAGAAACCCGCGTGCAGCAGCAGGCTGCGGATGCCGCTGGACAGCGGCGACAGAATCGCCCAGTAGAGACCGTAGGCCCAGCCCGGATCGGCCGCGTTCCAGTACACGTCGTCCGTGCGGACGTCGAGCGCGAACTCCTGGTACGCCTGGAAGGAAGCCAAGGCGCGCAACGGAATCGGCACCCCCTTCGGCGTGCCGGTGGTGCCGCTGGTGAACAGCTGGATCAGCAGCCCGTCGCCGCCGACCGCGACCGCGGCGGCGTTCGGATCGTTCGCGGACTTGCCGGCCAGCAGCTGCGCCATGCTCAGCGTGCCGCTCGGCGCCGCACCGCTGACGATGACCTGCCACGGTGCGTTCGCGGGCATGTCCGGCCCGGGCGCGAGCTTGCTCGCCTGGTCGGCGTCGGCGATGACGACCGTGGTCCGGCTCGCCTCGAGCCGGAACGCGATGGCGGGCGGCGCGAACGCGGTGAACAGCGGGACGTGCACCGCCCCGCGACGCCAGATGGCCAGCAGGGCGACCACCAGGTCCGCGGACTTCGCCATCAAGGTCGCGACCCGATCGCCGGGCCCGATCCCGAGGTCGGCCAGCGCCGCGGCGAACCGGGACGAGCGCTCCCGCAGTTCGCCATAGGTGAGATCGGTCGACGACAGGTCGCTCTCGACGATGGTGAACGCGATCCCGTTCGCGGGATGCCGGTCGCACAGTACGTCGGCGGCCGAGGCCGTCGGCCGGTCGTACATGTCCAGCAACTCCCGCACGCGTGGATTCAAGTCGATACCCATCTCGTCACTCCTCAGTGTTCGGGTCACGCACTGGCGCGTCCCCGCCGCGCGCCAGGCGTGACCGAACACGCACTACGTCCCGTTGGTCCTAATAGGATGTGGGTCACACCTAGTTCGCCACTCCCCGAAAAGGGTGAGTCCCATGACCCACACCGCGCTGCTCCGCCCGCGCGACTCAGACGCGCTGCGCGCCGAAATCCGCTGGGTAGCGGGCACGGCCGGGGTACCGGTGGCGTTCGGCGGCGAGGTACACGGCGATGCGCTGCTGCTATCGGAATTCGTCGGCACGCTGACCAATGGACTGCGCGGTCTGTCCGTGCTGCGCACCTCGGGGCTGGGCGGGCGGGTGATGGAGTCCGGCCGCCCGGCGTCGGTCGCCGACTACGTCAACACCTCCACGATCACCCATCACTACGACGGGCCGGTGTCCGGCGAAGGGTTGCGCTCGATCGTCGCCGTGCCGGTGGTGGTCGGCCAGTGTTCACGGGCCGTGCTCTACGCCGCCACCCGCGGCGCGAGTCCGATCGGCGACCGCACCGCCGATCTGGTCGTGCAGGCGGGTCGCAGGCTGGCCACCGAGATCGCCATCCGGGACGAGGTGGACCGCAGGCTGCGCCTGCTGGAGATGACCGCGCCCGCCTCCGACACCGCGCCCGCGGTCGCCGAGGAACTCCGCGACATCCACGCCGAGCTGCGCGGCATGGCCCGCTCGGCCGACGACGACAACCTGCGCGGCCGGCTGCACACGGTGTGCGAACGCCTCACCCGCGTCATGGCCGGCGAACCTGCCGCCGACGCGCCCCAGTTGTCCCGGCGGGAGTTGGACGTGCTCTCCCAGGTCGCCCTGGGATGCACGAATCAGGAGACGGCGCAACGACTCTCGCTCGCCGCGGAAACGGTCAAGAGCTATCTGCGCAACGCGATGACGAAACTGGACGCGCACTCACGCCACGAGGCGGTGGTCGCGGCGCGGCGGCACGGGCTGCTGCCCTAGACCCGGCGCGTCAGGGCAGGAGATCGGGACGGCGCTCACGGGTGCGCGCGAGGGACTGCTCGCGGCGCCAGGCGGCCACCTTGGCGTGGTCGCCCGAGAGCAGGATCGGCGGGACCTCGAGCTCGCGCCAGGTGACCGGACGGGTGTAGCTGGGGCCCTCGAGCAGACCGTCCGAGAACGAATCCTCTTGGTGGGATTGCTGATTGCCGAGCACACCGGGGATCAGCCGGACCACGGCCTCGGCCATCACCAGCACGGCGGCCTCCCCGCCGATCAGGACGTAGTCGCCGATGCTCACCTCTTCGACGCGCACCCGACGGGCGGCATCGTCGAAGACGCGTTGATCGATGCCCTCGTACCGGCCGCAGGCGAAGACGAGATGGTCCTCGGTGGCCCAGCGCTGCGCGGTCGCCTGGGTGAACGGGACGCCCGCGGGCGTCGGGACGACGAGCAACGCGTCGTCGGGACAGACCGCGTCCAGCGCGTCGCCCCACACCGTCGGCTTCATGACCATGCCGGGGCCGCCGCCGTACGGGGAATCGTCGACGGACTTGTGCACGTCGTGCGTCCAGTCGCGCAGATCGTGCACGGCGACCGAGATCAGGCCCTTGTCGATGGCCTTGCCGAGCAGCGCGGTCCGCAGCGGCTCGAGGTACTCGGGGAAGATCGTGACGACGTCGAGTTTCATGCGCTCATCCCCTATTCCGGATCGAGCAGTCCCTCGGGCGGATCGATGACGATCAGCCGGTCCGCCAGCGAGACGGTGGGCACGATCGCGGTGACGAACGGGATCAGGATCTCCCGGCCGTCCGCGGCGGCCCGCACCGAAAGCAGTTCTCCCGCAGCCGAATGCAGGACCTCGCGCACGGTGCCGACCACGGTCTCGTCGGTGAGCTGGACGGTCAGTCCCTCGAGTTCGTGGTCGTAGTACTCGTCCGGATCCGCCGAGGGCGGCAGGTCGGCGCTGTCCACCACGAACAGCATGCCGCGCAACGCGTCGGCCGCCTCGCGACCGCTGACGCCGTCGAGAAACACCAGAAGCCGGCCCGAGTGCTCTCGGGCCGACTCCACGGTGAACTCACGAACTTCCTTGGACCGCGCCAGCCGTCCGCGCAGCGTGCTGCCCGGCGCGAACCGGGCCTGCGGCTCGTCGGTGCGTATCTCGACGACCAACTCGCCACGCACGCCGTGCGACTTGGCGACCCGTCCTACGACAAGTTCCATCTACTGGTCGGTGTCGACCACGTCGACCCGGATGCCCCGGCCGCCGATGCCGGCGACCAGGGTGCGCAGCGCGGTCGCGGTACGACCGCCGCGACCGATCACCTTGCCCAGGTCATCAGGGTGAACGTGCACCTCGACGGTGCGTCCGCGACGGCCGGTGATCAGCTCGACGCGGACGTCATCCGGATTCGCGACGATGCCGCGAACCAAATGTTCCACAGCATCGGCGACGACTGCGCTCATTACTCAGCAGCCTCGGTCTCGGCCACGGCGGCCTCGTCCTTCTTGGCGGCCTTCTTCTTCGGGGTGACGGCCTCGGTGGTCGGGGCGTTGTCGGCGGCGGCCAGCGCGGCGTTGAACAGGTCCAGTTTGGACGCCTTGGCGGCCTTGACCTTCAGCGTGCCCTCGGCGCCCGGCAGGCCCTTGAACTTCTGCCAGTCACCGGTGATCTCCAGCAGGCGCTGGACGGGCTCGGTCGGCTGCGCGCCGACACCCAGCCAGTACTGAGCGCGCTCGGAATCGATCTCGATGAGCGACGGCTCTTCCTTCGGGTGGTACTTGCCGATGGACTCGATGGACCGGCCGTCCCGGCGGGTGCGGGCGTCCGCGACGACGATGCGGTACTGCGGGTTGCGGATCTTGCCCATACGGGTGAGCTTGATGCGAACAGCCATGCTTGTTCTGCCTCTTTCATAGGTTGGTCACGGCGCAATTCAGCGACCCGCATGGTCTGCGAGCCCGGTTTAGCGCTTGGAGTGTGTGACCGCCGCGCGGTACGTAACCGGAGACGGGCTGACACTTCGTCCGGAAGGACGGTGGTTCATTGTGCCAGATGGACCGCGAGCACCTGAAATCGCCTGGACTTGTTGCGCCGCCGCGGCCCGCCGGTATAACAGGTCATGGGGATCTTCCGCCGCCGCCGACGCAGACGTAGCACCGCCCGCGACACCGCCCGCGAGACAGTCACCGACATCGGCCAGGACGTCGCCGTGGAATACGCCACCGCGGGCGGCTTCCGCCTGCTGCGCGCCATCGCCTCCGGCATCGCGAACCTCTTCAACTGAGGCCACGCGGGCGTTCAGACGGCGGCGGGTGGGGCGGTGGCGCTCAGGGTGCGGGTCGGCATCCATGGGCCGCCCCACCAGAGCTGCCAGCCGAGGGTTCGGGCGCGCAGGGCTTGCGCGCCGTTGGCGACGAGGGTGGTCTCGTATTCGCCGGTCCGGCCGATATCGACGAGGACGAGGTGTCCGCCGGGGCGCAGCACGCGCAGCGCCTCCCGCACGGCGGCGGCGCGCCCCGCCGAGGATTTGATGTTGTGGATGGCCAGGCTGGAGACGACGACATCGAACTCGCCGGTCCGGAACGGCAACGAGGTGATGTCGCCGGTGTGCAGTTCGATCCGGTCCGCGACCTGCTCGGCGACCGCGTTCTGCTCGGTGGTCGCGGAATTGTTGCCGGATTGGTCGACCGAACGCCACAGATCGATGCCGACGGCCTTACCCTCGGGCAGGCGCTTGGCCGCGGCGAGCAGCACCGCACCACGCCCGCAGCCGAGATCGAGCAGCCGCTCGTCGCCGCGCAGCCGCAGGTCGTCCAGCAGTCCGTCCCAGGCGCGGAACTTGCCCCGCCGGGTGGCGTGCAGGAACAGGCCGAACTGCGCGGCCATCGCGAGCCCGATCAACACCAGCACCGCCGCCGACGCGAGTTCGCCGACCAGCACGTCGACCACCGCACCGATCAGGGATCCGAGCGCGAGCACGCCTAGCAGGACCATGATCGGTGGCGCGTCGAATCCGTAAGAACCCCGCCGCTCCGGTGTGGACGCTGTCACGTTGCCGATTCTATCGACCGGAAAAGTTTCCGTACTCCCAACGGTTTTCAGGGCACGTCTGCTCAACGCACCAGCGGCGCAAGGGCATGTCCCGCGAGCTCGACCGCACCCGGCCGATGGCCGTTGGTGAGCATGTTGACGACGAGGCCCTGTACGCCGTGATCGAGGACGCGGCGCTGCAATTGGTCGGCGACCTCGTCGGCGTCGCCGGCGAACTGGCGGTCCGCGACGGACTGCGCCAGCTCCGTCTCGGACATCCCGGACAGCTCGATGCCATTGCCTCGCAGGAAGTCTCGCTGCTGCTTGCGCGCCTGGTCCCCGTCCTCGTCGAGGAACAGCATGCACAGGTAGCTGACCTCCAGGGTCGCCGGGTCGCGGCCGATCTCGGCGCAGCGCTGGCGCAGCGCCGCCATCTTCCGCGGCAATTCCGAAGCGTTGCACACGATATTGAGGTGATCGGCGTACCGCGCGGCCAGGGCGAAGGTCTTCTTCTCTCCGGAACCGCCGAGCATGATCGGCAGATCGTCGCGCAGCCGCGGCTCGTTCATGGCCTGATCGGCCTTGTACCACTTGCCGTCGAAGGTGGCGTGTTCGCCGCGCAGCATCGGCCGGATGATCTGCAGCGCCTCGTCGAGCCGCTCGAAACGCTCGGTGAACGTGCCGAACTGGAAACCGTAGGACGTGTGCTCGAGTTCGTACCAGCCCGCGCCGATGCCGAGCACCGCGCGAGCGCCGCTGACCAGGTCCAGCGTGGTGACGGTCTTGGCGAGTAACGCGGGATTGCGGTAGGTGTTGCCGGTCACCAACGCCGACAACTGGATTCGCTCGGTCGAGGCGGCAAGTGCGGACAGCGCGGTGTAGGACTCCAGCATCGGATCGTCGGGCGTGCCCAGCCCCGGCAGTTGATAGAAGTGGTCCATCACGAACACGGTGTCGAAACCGGCGGCCTCGGCCGCCCTGGCCTGCGCGACCACGGTCGGGAACAGCTCACGCACCGGTTGTCCGTAAGTGAAGTTGGGCATTTGATAGCCGAGGCGAATGCTCATGAGAGCCGACCCTACGCGCGCCGCTCGCGGGCGACCGGCGGCGGTGCACCGCCGGTCGCGGGGCGCTCAGCCGGCCGGACGGGCGAAACGCACCGCGACCGCGGAACCGCCTTCGGCGTCGGGACGTTCGATCCGGCGCTGCGCGATATCGACCGCCCACGCATACCGCGGGTCCGGACGCAGGGCGTGTTCGCGCAGGCAGGCCTCGGTGAACTTGATGACATGCTCGTCGCCGTGCTCGACGGCCCGGCCGACCAGTTCGTCCCAGGCCGGCACCTCGGCCCGTTGCGCACGGGCCAGCGCGCTGTCTTCACCGTCGCGGCCGTTGGTGACCATCATCAGCAGCGTCACCTGGGCCTGCCACAGCGCGGCCACGGTAGGCCCGTGTAGTTCCGGCGGCAACTGCGGCAGCACGAGCCGGGCCGCAGCGGGTGCGGTGACGCCGTGCAGCAGCGGGATCGGGAACCCGGCGCCCGAGTGCGCGACGCACACCCCGGCATACGTCGCGGTCATCTCCGAGATCAGCCGGTCCGTGTGGTCGGCGGCGAGCGCGGTGAGCGCGTCGATGTAGCCCGGCATCGCCTGTGGATTCCGCATCCGGGCCAACCCCTCCTGCGGGCTGCGCGGCCGTTCGGGCAGGCGCGGCACCGCGGCCAGCGCGGCGGGCACCGGCAGCTGTCCGGTCAACGTGCCCGCCCACGTGGCGTCGACGAACCGGGCGGCCCAGTAGCCCAGCCCGCGGGACAGTTCGCGCAGCTGCACCGGAGTCGGTTGCGCGGCGGTGAGCCCGCGCACCGCATGCGCGGTTCGGATCAGTCCGTGCGTCAGTCCGGTCATCGGCCCCGGGAGCAACCGCGGCCACCAGCGCACCAGCACGGCCTGCCAGCCTTCCTCGGCGATCTCGCGCAGGAACAGTTCCTCGAAATCGCCCGCGCGACCGATATCACCCAGCGCGGCCCGCCAATCCGACTCGTCGGTGCCGTCGATGCGCTGGTACGGCACCGGCGGTTCGTGGTGCGGCGCCGCCTTGCGGTAGGTCGCGACCCAAGCCGGAATCGCGTCGCCGTGCCCGAGCACCGCCAGCGCCTCGGCGCCCATCGGTCCGTGGTTGGCGAGATCGCCGCCCCCGAGGTTGCGTTCGTAACCGAGGTCGTCGAGGCGCTCGAGTGCGTCGACGACCGCGTCCTGATAGCTGGACACCCCAACCCCCAATGGTTTGGATACACGAATAGTTCGTGAATCCGAATATATATGCTGTACCCATGCCCGACAAGCCCAGCGCACCCCGGTTGCCGAGCCGCGCGGAGATCACCGAGGTGATCGGTTACGTACCGCTGATCGCCAACTTCTTCGACCGGGCGCGCTCCGATATGCCTGTCGCGCACCAGGATTCGTTCGCCACCCACGGTCTCACCGCCCGGCACGGCGCGGTCTGCGTACAGCTGGTGCCCGAGGCGGCGCTCAGCGTCAGCGAGCTGGCCCGGCGGATGGGACTGGCCCTGTCCACGGTCAGCGAGCTCGTCGGCGACCTCGACCGCGCGGGGTGGGTGAGCAGACAACCCGATCCGGCCAACCGCCGCCGGACCCTGGTCGCGCTGCTGCCGCAGTGGCGCGAGCACATGGAGACCTTCCTCGCCCGCCGCGCCGAACCGCTGCTCGCCGCGATGGCCACCCTCACGCCCGAGCAGCGCGCGGGTTTCGCGGCGGGACTCCAGGCCTGGGCGCACGAGACCCGCCACTGGCGCACCTGAAGCGCGATCTTGTCAGCGGTGACCCGTGACCGGGTCCCGCTGGGCGTAGACGCGGCCACGCAGGATCACCGCGTACGGCGCGGCGAGGGTCTCGGGGTGGAGGCGGGGATCCTCCTGGTAGACAACGAAATCCGCGGGCGCGCCGGGTTCGATGCCGGGACGGCCGAGCCAGGTGCGAGCATTCCACGAGGCCGCGCCCAGTGCGTCGTGCGGGGACAGGCCCGCGCCACCGAGCGCGGCGATTTCGTCCGCGATGCGGCCGTGCCGGATCGACCCGCCCGCGTCGGTGCCCGCGAAGATCGGCACGCCCGCGTCGTGCGCGTTCGCGACGGTGGTGCGCACGCGGCGGTGCAGGTCACGCATGTGCGCGGCGTAGACGGGGAATTTGCCCGCGCTGTCGGCGATTTCGGGGAACGTGTCGATATTGACCAGGGTCGGCACCAGCGCGGTGCCGTGCGCCGCCATCAGCTCGATGGTGTCGTCGGTGAGGCCGGTGCCGTGCTCCAGGCAGTCGATGCCCGCGCCGATCAGGCCGGGCAGCGCGTCCTCGCCGAACACGTGCGCGGTGACCCTGGCGCCGTTGGCGTGGGCCGCGTCGATCGCCTCCTTCAGGATGGCGTCGCTCCACAGCGGACGCAGATCCCCCACCGAGCGGTCGATCCAGTCGCCGACGATCTTCACCCAGCCGTCGCCGAAGCGCGCCTGCTCGGCCACGATCTCCGGCAGGTCGCGCTCGTCGTCCAACTCGATGCCGAGTTCCCGGATGTAGCGGCGCGGGCGCGCGATGTGCCGGCCGGCGCGGATGATCTTCGGCAGTTCTGGATGGTCGTCGATGAACCGCGTGTCGATCGGTGACCCGGCGTCCCGCAGGAGCAGCGCGCCCACGTCCCGTTCGGTCTCGGCCTGCGCGATCGCCCCCGCCCGGTCCTCGTCACCACCGCCGTAGCGGATCCCGACGTGGCAGTGCGCGTCCACCAGACCCGGCACGATCCACCCTGTGCGGCACAGTGTTTCCGCTCCGGGCACGGGTTCGAACGAGACGTTTCCGTCCCGAACCCACAGGTCGCGGACCTCGTCACCGGGGAGAAGAACACCACGCAGATGCACAGAGACCTCCTATGGCCGGCGTCGGTTGCTCCCAACCTACTGCGTGCGGGTCGCGGTGGCGCTTCGGCCGACGCGCGCGTAATGGCGTGCCGCGCACGAATTCGTCAGCGAATTCGTGCGCGGCGTGCGAATTCGTGCGCGGCGTGCGAATTCGTGCGCGGCGTGCGAATTCGTGCGCGGCACGCGGTCAGTTCTTCGGGAACTTCAGCTTCGAGATGTCGAAACCTTCCAGGCCGGGCGGGAGCTGGTCCAGGCCGGGCGGCATGTTGGACAGGTCGGGCATCCCGGCGGGCATGCCCGGCATCCCGGCGGGCATCCCGGGGAAACCGCCGCGCGCCTTGGGCGGGGTCGGTCCGCGACCGCCCTTCTTGCCCTTCTTGCCCTTCTTGTTGTTGCCGCGGCGGGCGCCGGGCATGCCCATCTGGCGACCCATGGCGGCCATCATCTTCTTGGCCTCGAAGAAGCGATCGACGAGCTGGTTGACGTCGGACACCTGGACGCCCGAGCCGTTGGCGATGCGCAGCCTGCGGGAGGCGTTGATGATCTTCGGGTTGTCCCGTTCGGCGGGGGTCATGCCGCGGATGATCGCCTGCACCCGGTCGAGCTGCTTGTCGTCGACGGCGGCGAGCGCGTCCTTCATCTGGCCCGCGCCGGGCAGCATGCCGAGCAGGTTGCCGATCGGGCCCATCTTGCGGATCGCGAGCATCTGCTCCAGGAAGTCCTCCAGCGTGAGCTCGCCGCTGCCGATCTTGCGCGCGGCCTCCTCGGCCTGCTGCGCGTCGTAGATCTGCTCGGCCTGCTCGATCAGGCTGAGCACGTCGCCCATGCCGAGGATGCGGCTGGCCATCCGGTCCGGGTGGAAGACGTCGAAGTCCTCGAGCTTCTCACCGGTGGAGGCGAACATGATCGGCGCGCCGGTCACGTTGCGCACCGAGAGCGCCGCACCACCGCGGGCGTCACCATCGAGCTTGGTCAGCACGACGCCGGTGAAGCCGACGCCGTCGCGGAACGCCTCGGCGGTGTTGACCGCGTCCTGACCGATCATGGCGTCGAGCACGAACAGGGTCTCATCGGGCTGCACGGCGTCGCGGATGCCCGCGGCCTGGCGCATCAGTTCCTCGTCGATGCCGAGGCGACCGGCGGTGTCGACGATGACCACGTCGTACTGCTTGGACTTGGCCTCGGCGATACCACCGCGCGCCACCTCGACCGGGTCGGCGGCCGTGACGCCCAGCGCGTTCTCGCCGCCGCCGGTGGAGGTGCCGGGATGCGGCGCGAAGACGGGCACGCCCGCGCGCTCACCGACCACCTGCAGCTGCGTGACGGCACCGGGCCGCTGCAGGTCACAGGCCACCAGCAAGGGCTGATGCCCCTGGCCCTTCAGCCATTTCGCGAGCTTGCCGGCGAGCGTGGTCTTACCGGCGCCCTGCAGACCGGCCAGCATGACCACGGTCGGCGGGTTCTTCGCCAGGGTGAGCCGCCTGGTCTCGCCGCCGAGGATCGTGACGAGTTCCTCGTTGACGATCTTGACGACCTGCTGCGCCGGATTCAGCGCGGCGGAGACCTCGGCGCCCTTGGCGCGCTCCTTGATTCGGGCAATGAAGCCGCGCACCACCGGCAACGCGACGTCGGCTTCGAGCAGCGCCAGCCGGATCTCGCGACAGGTGGCGTCGATGTCGGCCGGTGACAGACGCCCCTTACCGCGCAGATCCTTGAGGGCACCGGTAAGCCGGTCGGACAGGGATTCGAACACCGATCGCGCTCCTGATCTCGGGGGACGTCAATTGCCTCCCAGGGTAATGGGATAGCCGACCCACCCGCGCAGGCGGTGCGTCCTTCGAGGTCGGAACGGGTCGATCAGTCGAGCGAGCGGCGACGCGGTTTGGCGGTCTTGCGGTAGTCGTGGTTCTCCTTGGCGACCATGTAGACCGCCTCGCGCGCGGTCAGTCCCAGCTCCAGGGCCAGGTCGTCGAGGACGGCCCATTCCGTCGTGGTGGGGATCCGTGAGCTGGCCACCGTCGAGGCGATGGTCATCGCGGTCACGGCCTGTTGTCCGGTCAATGTGCGACCGGGAAGCCAGGAAACAACCCAGCGGTCCCCGCCGACGCACCGCGCCATATGCGTGGTCTCGTCGCTCGTCATCATCGACGCCGAAACAACTTCAATTGCCAACGACGTGCTCCCCTCATGCAGCGATAGCCGGATGCTCTGATCCTAAGACGACCGGAGGCGCCGACATATGGGTTACAGCAAATCGTGTGCAACAGATTGGTTACTTCGTGGCGTGTCAGGTCCCGATGATCTCCGGACCGGGGATACCCGCCTCCGGCTTCTTCGGCGCGGGACGCGGCACGACCGCCAGGATCGCCTGCTCGATCTCCATCCGGCGGGCCGGCCCGTCCGCGGCGCCGAGGTCGAGGCAGAAGGTGTCGACCACCGCCGAACCCATGGTCACCACCTTGGCCCAGCGCACGTCGGCGCCACAGTTCTCCAGCGCGGCGGCCAGCCTGCTGAGCACGCCGATCCGGTCCTCGGCCCGCAATTCGAGCAGCACCTGACCCGGCACCGAAGTGCTCGACCACAGCACCCGCGGCTGCGCCTGCGCGTACTCGCTCGGCTTGACGCCGCCCGCCTCCCGTTCCCGTTTGGCGAGTACGGCGGCGACATCGAGGTCACCGCCGATGGCCCGGATGAGCTCCTGGCGCAACAGTCCGGCATCCGGCGGATCACCGAACTTGGGCGACACCACGAAGGTGTCGATAGCGGATTCGCCCTCGCTGCCGAGCGCGGCCGAGAGCACCCGCAACGAGTGCAGGGCGAGCACCCCGGCGGCGTCGGACAACAGTCCGGCGCCGTCCGGCGCGATCACCGTCACCGCGTAGGTGTACTTGCTCTCCCCCTGCTTCAGCTCGACGTGCACGCCGCCCGCTTTGGCCTTCGCGATGAGTTCCGGTGCGATCGGTTCCGGTTGCGGCAGTTCGCCGCCCGCCATCACCAGCCGGCACCGGCGCACGAGATCGCCGATGAGCGAGGCCTTCCAGTCGCCCCACACGCCGGGCCCGGTGGCCAGCGAGTCCGCTTCGGCGAGGGTGTGCAGCAGTTCCAGCAGTTCCGGATCGCCGCCGAGGGTGTCGACGACGTGCTGCACGGTGGCGGGGTCGGCCAAGTCACGCCGGGTGGCGGTGTCCGGGAGCAGCAGATGGTGGCGGACCATCGCGCTGAGCGTGCGCACGTCCGACGGCCACAGCCCGAGCCGGCGCCCGATATGGGTGGCCAGTTCCGCGCCGACCACGCTGTGATCGCCCGCGCGCCCCTTGCCGATATCGTGCAGCAGCGCGCCGAGCGCCAGCAGATCCGGCCGCGCCACCCGCGTGCTCATCCCGCTCGCGTAGGCCACCGTCTCCATCAGGTGCCGGTCCACGGTCCAGGTGTGCAGGGCGTCGCGCGGCGGCAGGTCACGCACGGCGCCCCATTCCGGAAGCAGCCTGCCCCACAAGCCCGTTCGGTCCAGCGCCTCGATCGCGTCGATGACGCCGCGGCCCGCGCCGAGCAGCACGAGCAGATCGTTCAGCGCGTCCTTGGGCCAGGGCTCGCGCAGTTCGGGCGCGTCCTCGGAGAGCCGGTTGAGCGTGGTGGCCGACATCGGCAGACCGGTCTGCGCCGAGGCCGCGGCCACCCGCAGGATCAGGCCCGGATCACGTTGCGGCCGTGCGTCTCTGGCCAGCACCACCTCGCCGCCGTGCTCGACCACCCCCTCATCGAGTGGTCGACGCACCGGCATCCGACGCAGCCGAGCGAGCCCGCGCCGCGGCAAAGCGTTTGCCGCGGTACGCAATCCGACGTCGACGGAATAGCTGACCGTGCGCGCGGAATCGCTGAGCGTGCGCGCGAGGTCGAATCGGTCGCCGATGCGCAACGCCGCGCCGATCTCGTCGGCGTCCTGGGCTCGCAACTGGTCGCGGGCCCGGCCCGCCACCCGGTGCAGTTCGGTCCGCACATCCAGCAGGCGCCGATGGGCGTGTTTCAGCCCGCCACCGGGCACCTCGGGACCGAGCCCCGGCATGGCGTCGGTCAGTTGGGCGATGGCGAGCGCGTCGAGCAATTGGATGTCGCGCAGGCCGCCCCGCCCGTTCTTCAGATCCGGTTCGGCGCGGTGCGCGATCTCGCCGCTGCGTTCCCAGCGCGCCTGCGCCTGCGCGATCAATTCGTCGAAGCGAGAACGGATTCCGTTGCGCCATTCCCGGCGCACCCCGCCGATCAGCAAGTTGCTCAGCTCTTGATCGCCGACGATATGCCTGGCCTCCAGCATGCCGAGCGCGGCGATCAGATCGTCCGAGGCGACCCGCAGCGCCTGCGGGACGGTCCGCACGCTGTGATCGAGCTTGATGTGGGCGTCCCACAGCGGATACCAGAGCTGATCGGCCACCTCGGCGACCCGGGCGGGGTCGACGTCGTCGTGCAGCAGCACCAGGTCGAGATCGGAGTACGGCAGCATCTCCCCGCGGCCGAGACCACCGACCGCGACCACGGCGAGTCCGCTGTCGCGGGTGATGCCGAGTTCGGCGCCTTTACTGGTCAGCCACAGCTCGAACAGGTCGACCAGGGCCTGCCGCAGGGATTCGGCGTCGAGCCGGGGATTGCGCGGCACCCCGCCGTCGAGCAGTTGGCCACGCGCGCGGACCAGATCCGCCGCCCCGTTGGACACCTTGCCGTCGTGCTCGTGCTGACCTGCCACAACCCACCACCCATCCCTAACAGTCGCGGCCCCGCCCCGACCGGAGCTCCGGTGGGAGCGGGGCCGCCGCTCAGCTCAGATATTCGAGATCTACAGCGCGTCGGTACCGCGTTCGCCGGTACGGACGCGAATGATCGTCTCCACCGGCGTCACCCAGACCTTGCCGTCGCCGATCTTGCCGGTGCGCGAGGCCTCGACGATCACCTCGACGACCTTGTCCACGGACGCGTCGTCGACGACCACCTCGACCCGGACCTTCGGCACGAAATCCACGGAGTACTCGGCACCTCGATAGACCTCGGTGTGCCCCTTCTGGCGGCCGTATCCCTGCACTTCGCTGACGGTCATGCCGAGCACACCCGCCTGCTCGAGACCGGTCTTGACGTCCTCGAGGGTGAACGGTTTGACGATTGCGGTGATCAGTTTCATGTTCGTCATGCCTCCTTGACGGCCGAACGTGCCGTGCTGCCCACGGCGGCGAAGTCATACGCGGTCTCGGCGTGCTCGGACTCGTCCAAGCCCACCGACTCCGCTTCTTCGCTCGCGCGCAGCCCAATGGTGAACTTCACGATATAGGCAATGATCAGGCTGGCGACGAAGGAGAAGGCAAGTACCACACCGGCGCCCACCGCCTGACGCCACAGCTGATCGATGCCGCCGCCATAGAACAGGCCGGTCTTCGCGGCGCCCATCTCGGGCGCGGCGACGAAACCGACCATCAGGGTGCCGACGACGCCGCCGACCAGGTGCACGCCCACCACGTCGAGCGAGTCGTCGAACCCGAACTTGAACTTCAGGCCGACCGCGAGGGCGCACAGTGCACCGGCGACCACGCCGACCGCGAGCGCGCCGAGCACGTTCACCGACGAACAGGACGGGGTGATCGCGACCAGACCGGCCACGATGCCCGAAGCCGCGCCCAGGGACGTGGCGTGCCCGTCGCGCAGCTTCTCCACCAGCAGCCAGGCCAGCATGGCCGCGGCCGTCGCCACCGCGGTGGTCACGAAGGTGGTGCCGGCGAGACCACCGGAGGTCAGCGCGGAGCCGGCGTTGAACCCGAACCAGCCGAACCACAGCAGGCCGGCGCCGAGCATGACGAAGGGCAGGTTGTGCGGGCGGAACGCGGTGGTCGGCCAACCCTTGCGCTTACCGAGCACCAGCACCAGGGCGAGCGCCGCCGCACCGGCGTTGATGTGCACCGCGGTGCCACCGGCGAAGTCGACCGCGAGCAGCTTGTTGGCGATCCAGCCGCCCTCGTGCACGACATTGCCGTCGGCGTCCTTGGCGTCGAAGTCGAAGACCCAGTGCGCGACCGGGAAGTAGACGACCGTGACCCAGATGCCCGCGAAGAGCAGCCAGGCCCCGAACTTCATGCGGTCGGCGACCGCACCCGAGATGAGGGCAACCGTGATGATGGCGAACATCAGCTGGAACGCGACGAACACGCTCATCGGAATCGTGCCCGCGAGCGGAATGCCGGAGGCGGCGGTGGTGACGGCGCCGGTGGCGTCCTTCACCTCGGCCACCGCGTTGCCGCCGAGCAGACCCTTCAGCCCGAAGAACTGCGTCGGGTCACCGATCAGGCCGAGGGTGTTGTCACCGAAGGCGGTCGAGAAACCGTACAGCGACCAGAGCACGCCGACGAGGCCCATGGCGCTGACGCTCATCATGATCATGTTCAGCACGTTCTTCGAACGGACCATGCCGCCGTAGAAGAACGCCAGACCGGGCGTCATCAACAACACGAGCGCTGAGCTCGCCAGCATCCATGCGGTGTCACCGGTGTCCGGTGCACCGGTAAGGGGAAATGCCACCTTAATGTCCTCCTCATCTCGGGCCCTGCCGACTCCGGCAAATGGACCTGACCAGAAGGGTGGTCACTCGGTGTTTCATCTACAGAGCTGCGGTGTTTCACCTGCGTGAACGGATGAGCCAGTTGTGTTGCGGCCACGTTTCGCGCTTTACACCGGGAGTTTTCGGGCGGCGGTGCGGTGCGGGCCGGCGCCGGTGCGGCTCCGGTTACCGGCCCGCTAGAAACAGCAAACATTCGGTTTTCGGCGGGTTTCGCCGCAAACACTGCCGCGTCAGCCGCGATGCCCCGTCGAGATGTCGGGACGAGTCGGACAATTCGGTCACGGGCTCAGTTTGCCGAGACGATGCTGGTACGTAAGGCGGTTTCCGGCCCGACCGGCGCGGCTCAGCCGAGCAGCGCGTCCACGAAGGCGCCCGGCTCGAACGGCGCCAGATCGTCGGCTCCCTCGCCGAGACCGACCAGCTTCACCGGCACCCCCAGTTCGTGCTGCACCTGGAAGACGATGCCGCCTTTGGCGGTCCCGTCCAGCTTGGTGAGCACCACGCCACTGATATCGACCACGTCGGCGAACACGCGCGCCTGCATCAGGCCGTTCTGACCGACGGTGGCGTCGAGCACCAGCAGCACCTCATCGACGGCGGCCTTCTTCTCCACGACGCGCTTGACCTTGCCCAGCTCGTCCATCAGACCGGTCTTGGTGTGCAGGCGGCCCGCGGTATCGATGAGGACCACGTCGACGCCGCGATCGATGCCCGCGCTCACCGCGTCGAACGCGACCGCGGCCGGGTCGGCGGCCTCCTTGCCGCGCACGGTTTCCGCGCCGACCCGCTCGCCCCAGGTCTGCAGCTGGTCGGCAGCGGCGGCCCGGAAGGTGTCGGCCGCGCCGAGCAGCACGCGGCGGCCGTCCGCGACGAGCACGCGCGCGAGTTTGCCGGTGGTGGTGGTCTTTCCGGTGCCGTTGACGCCGACGACCAGCAGGATCGACGGGTGATCGGCGTGTGGCAGCGCCCGGATCGAGCGGTCCAGGTCGGGGCGCAGCGCCTCGATCAGCACGTCCCGCAGCACCGCACGAGCCGCGTCGGTGGTCCGGACACTGCGCGAGGCCATCTCCTCGCGCAGGCGGGCCACCACCGCGGCGGTGCTCGCGGTGCCCAGGTCGGCCAGCACCAGGGTGTCCTCGACCTCTTCCCACGAGTCGTCGTCCAGGTCGCCGCCGCCGAGCAGGCCGAGCAGGCTCTTGCCGACCGCGTTCTGCGAACGGGACAGGCGGCCGCGTAGGCGGACCAGGCGGCCCGCGGTGGGCTCGATCTCCTCGAGCGGGGCGGGGGCTTCGGCACCCGCGGCGGTGTCGGGGAAGGTGGTCGGCTCGGTCGCGGGGATTGCTGCGTCGGTGGGCGCGGTCGTCGGTGCGTCGGCGGGAGCGCTGTTCGACGCGTCGGCGGGAGCGGTGGTCGATGCGTCGGCGGTGGTCGGCGCGTCGGCGGTCGCCGGTGCCTCGGTGATCTCCGGTGCATTCCCGGCGACGTCGGTCGATGGTGCATTCGCCGCGACGTCGGTCGGCGCGACCTCGGGCGCAGCGGATTCACCCGCGCGCGCTTCGGCGACATCGCCCTCGGGCAGTTGCACGTTGGTGATGCCGCGCTTGGGTGCGTCCCGAGGGATGGCCGCGTCGTCGCCGATGTGCGGCTGCCCGTCCGTATCGGTGCGCTCCACCAGTTGCGGTTCGGGTGCGGTCGCCGTGCCGCCTTGACTGAAACTGAATCCGCCCGAGGCGGTGTAACCGCCGGATCGGTCGGTCAGCTGCTGTTCCGCGGGCTGCGTCAATGACACCCGAGAGCGCTTGTACCGGACAAAACCGACGACAAGCACCACCAGCAGCAGAGCAGCGGCAACGGCGACAATGATCCAGGCTTCGGAACTCACGCGCCCCATCCTTGCAGAACGAACCGGCCCGCTTTACCACGCCGCCCCGGTGCCGACACACAACCCCCGAGATTTCTTGTCCTGCGGAACTTCTCGCGACGTGCCAATAGGATCGGCGACGTGACCGATCGAAACGTGCTTGGGGGGCCGCTGGAAGAGTGCGGCGCCGATCCTCTCACCGGCTTCTACCGGGACGGCTGCTGCAGCACCGGGCCGGAGGATCTCGGTAGCCACACCGTGTGCACCGTCGTCACGGCCGAATTCCTGGAGCACCAGGCGTCCATCGGCAACGATCTGAGTACGCCGCGGCCGGAGAACAACTTCCCGGGATTACAGCCGGGCGACCGGTGGTGTGTGGTCGCCGTGCGATGGCTACACGCGCACGAGGACGGTGTCGCCGCACCCGTGGTGCTGGCCGCCACGCACGAGAACGCCCTGGAAGTGATCTCGATGGACATCCTGCGCAAATACGCCGTCGACGTGCCCGACGACGTCAGCGACCTGCTGTAATCCGCATGCCGCGCACGGCAGCCCGAGCCCGATCCGGCTGCCGTCGGGCCCGCACCCGTACCGTTCGACCGTGACCGGGGCTCGACATGTGTCGCTTATGCGCCACGTGTTCGCTTCGTCGCCGTGCGGCGGCGGTGCGCCTTCTGCCGGCAGGCGGGTGAGCAATATCGCGGACGACGGCCGGTGCCCGAATGCCGGACGGCACGGGTGCACACCGGACACCACGTTTCGTTACTGTCCACTGTTTCGTTACGACTTTCGCCCTCCGAGGCGGAGCGATTCGTTACGCCCGAGGCACGCATCGCATCGATGACCAACGCGGTCGTCCGGTCCAGTACACCGTCGGTCGGTCGAAGTCGTTGGATGGCAACGCAACCGGTGAAAATCGCCAGCACATCCGAGACCTCGAGATCCGGGCGGACCGCGCCTTGCCGCTGCGCGGCCGCCAACAGCGCTCCCAGCGCCTGATGGAATCGTGCGCCCGCACTCATCAATAACGCGCGCGGCCAACCGTCATCGGACTGCACCAGATCGCACATCGCCTGATTGCCCGGCGTCGAAACGACCACCTGCGTGCAGAAATCGAAGAAGGCGACACCCGGATCTCTCGCGCCCAGATGGTCGGTGGCCAGTTGCGCGAGCCGGTCCACGCGCTGCTGCATCACCGCTTCCAGCAGATCGACTTTCGTCGGGAAGTGCCGGTAGACGGTGCCCGCGCCGACCCCCGCACGCCGGGCCACCTCCGCCAGCGACACCGACGGCCCCTGCTCGGCGAACGCGCGTTGCGCGGCGGACAGCACCGCGGCGCGGTTGCGGGCAGCGTCGCTGCGGGCGGTGGGTGGGGCAGTCAATTCGTTACGGCCTTCCGTTTTCTACCTGGGCAAGCGGGCCAAGCCACCCGTACCGTCTCGAAATACGGGTTGTCCGACCCGATTCTATCGACAGACAAGGCGAGCATGTCTTCTTCACAGCACCTCATCCTGGTCACCGGCGCTACCGGTCGGCAGGGCGGCGCGACCGCCCGCAAACTGCTCGCGGACGGCCACGCGGTCCGCGCGCTGGTGCGCGACCCGCACGCGCCGGCCGCGCGAGCGCTCGCCGCCGCGGGCGCCGAACTCGCGGTCGGCGATTTCGACGACCCCACCACCCTGCCCGCCGTGCTGGCCGGCGCCACAGCCCTTTTCGCGGTGCCGCCCGCCGCCTACGACCCGGACGGCTGGGATGTCGAGCGGGAAGCGCGACGCGGCGAAGCGCTCGTCGACGCGGCCCGCCGGGCCGGGGTGGCACAGATCGTGTTCACCGGTATCGCCTCGTTCAACGAGGACACCTCGTGGGGCGCGAGCGGCAAACATCGCATCGAAACCGCTGTCGCGGCCAGCGGGGCGCGCTACACCCTGCTGCGCCCGGTCCGGTTCATGGAGAACTATCTGCTGCGCGGCCTGCCGATCGACGGCATCGTCGACGGCGTCCACCGGCACATGTTCCCCGCCGACCGCCCGATGAAGGTCATCGCGGTCGGCGACATCGCCGAGATCGCCGCCCTGGCCTTCGCCGACCCCGATCGCTTCCACGGCCAGACCCTGGAGCTGGCCGGCGACGCCCTCACCCCACCCGATGCCGCCGCCGCGATCGCCGCCGCCACCGGCCACCCCGTCCGCTACCAGGAACTGGACGAGGCCTACGCCGCCTCCCTAGGCGAATCGATCGCCTACACCTGGCGTCTGATGCGCGAAACCGGCGGCTGGCGCGCCGACATCGACACCGTCCGCGCAATCCACCCCACCCTGCGCACCTTCGACACCTGGCTCACCGAAACCGGTGCCGCCCAAATCAAATCCCTACTCGACTCCGACCGACTCCCCACCGCCTAGGCCCGAGCCGCGAAATCCCGCGCAGGCGACGTCTCCGCGGGATTTCACCAGTCGGGCCGCAAATGCCGAGCACACTTCGACACCGCACGGCTGATACATCAGCATCGAATCCTGACTAGGAGCTAAGCGGATGGGCGAACCTCGACCGACGGCGCGCCGTTGGCGCTGAACCACTCGCGCAACTCTGGGCCGTCCAGCAGCTTCGACGTGTCGACGCCGACGTCGACAGGCCCGATGACCTGTCCGGATGCCCCGGCGACCCGGCAGCCCCCCATGCGCGCACGTGACAGTCTGGTCCGCTCGAAAACACCATCTCGAAGGTCTGCCTCGCGAAGGTCCGCCCCTGAGAATGTAACTCGCTGGAGCTGTGCGCCTCGAAGAACCGCGCCGCGAAAGTTCGACTGAGCGAAATCCGCTCGCTGTAGATTGGCGCCGGAAAGGTTGGCGTACTGCGCTTTACAACCGCGACCTTGGACCTTGCGCAGATCCGCACCGCTGAGGTCGGCGCCGTCCAGTCGAGTCTCGCCGAGCGAAGCGGTGTACAGGTCGGCGCCGATGAGCACCACCCGACTCATGTTCGCGCAGCCCAACTCCGCACCGAGCAGGTCCAGCCCCGACAGATCAGCACCCGTGAAATCCACTCCCCACCCGTTGAGAACCGTAGCCGCCGTCCGCTCAGCAGCGGGATCGGCTGGCAGCACCTGCAGATACTCGGCCAACGCTCGATGTGCCGCCGCATCCGAAGGCCACCTGGCGACACTGCTCGAACTAGGACCATCAGCCGTGGTCATCTCTACCAAAGCACCTTTCCTTGCCACTCGGGGTGACTCTCGACCAGTTGCTTCAGGCGTGCTATCCGGGCGGGCGTCATCCCGCTCTGGTCGATCATGACACCCTCACCGTCTGCGATCGAATCCTCGATCATTTCGGTGAATTCCTGATCGGTTTGCGGATTGGGTATCGGATTGCCCGCAACCTGGGCCGGTCTGTAATCCGGAATGACATCTGGTGAGCTTTTCACGTCCCACCGTTTGCCTGAGGCATCGATGAACTCGCCTTGGTCCTCGCCGTTGGCGCCCAACGGAGCTCGGGTGATCGGTCCTTCGACCGCGCCGGAGTTCTCCAAACCCAAACCCACCTCTGCCTCCCGTTTCGACTGGGGGCTCACCTTCCCGTTCTTCGCCGGGTCTTGCGCAAGTTCTTCGACGCGCTTCTGGTACTCGGTCGTTCCGGGCGTGTTGGAGGCGTTCGATGAACCGGGCTGCACCTCGTCTGCACCGTCGATTAGCACACGCATACCGATAATCGCGGTGAGTTTTGCACTCAGGTCCAGGAGTGCTTCACTGGGCACTTTGTCGAAATGAGTCAGAACGACGGCAGCCGTTGCGGTGGCAGCGGTCAGACCGACGATTCGATACAGCCTGCTGGCGGTATAGGCCGTGCGGATGGCGTTGACGGTGTTGGCGACGAGCCCGACAACGGCGCCGCCGCTGACTGCCAAACTGCCCCCAAAGCTGAAGGCGGCTGCGACGACTCCCAGCGCGACGGCGATTCCGGCACCGATGACGAGAGTATTGATCTCGGACTCGAACGTCTTGCGAGCATCCACGGTGCCGGTGTGGAATTCGGCCACCGGCGTTACCAAGTTCTGTGCGGCCAGAGCGACCTGGCCGGCGCTGTCTCGAAGTGTGGTCAGGTTCTCGAGGACCAGCTCGAGGTTCTTCTTGTCCGCGACACCATCGAACAAACCGATGACACTGGTGAGTTGCTCTGCCGAACCGGTGATCGTGGCGTGCTCGGCGAACGTGCGCCATGCGGTGGATGCCTTGCTCAACTTGTCGACGTCACCGTTGGGGAGTTTGCCGAACTCCTCCCCGATCTTGTCGACCAGCTTGTCGTAGAACTCCTTTATGCCGGCGCCGTCTTTATCGTGCACGCCGGGACCGTTGTCACCGACCGACGA
This sequence comes from Nocardia brasiliensis IFM 10847, assembly GCF_000710915.1. Taxonomy (GTDB): domain Bacteria; phylum Actinomycetota; class Actinomycetes; order Mycobacteriales; family Mycobacteriaceae; genus Nocardia; species Nocardia brasiliensis_A. Next base: position 51,254 of record NZ_BAUA01000024.1, on the reverse strand, counting down.
CGCGATGGTGACCTTGTACTCCGGTAGCGGAGCGACGACCGGACGCTGCGGCAACGGTTTGCTGTTGTTCGCGACTGCGTAGTTGTAGCCCATCGCGGAGAGGACGTAACCGTAATTGGTAAGCGCGTCGGCAAGATTGGTGCAGGTTTGCATCGTCTGCTGAGCTACCTGGTCGTATTTGGTGCCCCACTGTTTGCAGCCGTTGGCGTCCCCAGCCATGCCCGCACAGTCGTTCTTGACGGCATCGTGCAGCGGCTTGTCCGCAGCACGTAGATTGGTCGCGACCTCATGGCATTTCGCGGCGGCGTCGTAGTAAACCTGCCAATCCAACTTCAGGTCGTCGCCCACTGCCTCACCCCCGGACAACCATCCAGTAGTTCAGATCTATCGCATGGATGTAGGTGCGCGGCGCTCCCCCACCTTCGGCCATGCGTGGCAGCTTAACTACGCCCCGAGCAACTGTCGATCGGCGACTCTGTCGGTCTACGCCGCGCCTGCGGGGGTGAGGTTTTCGCCGCGGAGGCGTTGGGAGATGACCTGGGTGATGCCGTCGCCGCGCATGCTGACGCCGTAGAGGGCGTCGGCGATTTCCATGGTGGGTTTCTGGTGGGTGATGACGATGAGCTGGCTCTTTTCGCGGAGCTGCTCGAAGAGGCCGATGAGGCGGCGCAGATTGGTGTCGTCCAGGGCGGCCTCGACCTCGTCCATCACATAGAACGGTGAGGGGCGGGCACGGAAGATGGCGACCAGCAGGGCGACGGCGGTGAGGGACTTCTCGCCGCCGGACAGCAGCGAGAGCCGCTTCACCTTCTTGCCGGGCGGACGCGCCTCCACCTCGATACCGGTGGTGAGCATGTCGGACGGGTCGGTGAGCAGCAGCCTGCCCTCACCGCCTGGGAACAGTTTCGCGAACACACCGACGAATTCGCGTTCCACGTCCTCCCACGCCTCGGTGAACACCTGCAGGATGCGCGCGTCCACCTCGGCGACCACATCGAGCAGGTCCTTACGCGCGCTCTTCACATCCTCGAGCTGGGTCGCGAGGAAGTTGTAGCGCTCTTCGAGCGCGGCGAACTCCTCCAGCGCAAGGGGATTCACCTTGCCGAGGGTGGTGAGATCCTTTTCCGCGCGTTTGGCGCGCCGTTCCTGGGTCTGGCGGTCGTAGGGCATCGGCGCGGGCGCGGTGACCTGTTCGCCGCGTTCCTTGGCCTGCTCGTACTCCTGCCATTCCAGGTCGGTCGGCGGCAGCGGGACGTCGGGACCGTATTCGGCGATCAAATCGCTGAGCGCGATACCGAACTGTTCGGAGATCGTCGCCTCGAGCTGCTCGATGCGCAGGGCCGCTTGGGCTTTCGCGACCTCGTCGCGGTGCACCGCGTCGGTGAGCTGGGCGAGCTGGGTGGACAGCGCGCGCACCCGCTCCTTGACCTGCTCGACCTGAGCGGCGGCTTCGCCGCGGCGGCGGACCAGATCGTCGCGGCGGGCGCCCGCCTCCGCCACCACCTTTTCCAGTTCGGCGGCGACCTTGGCCCCGGATTCGGCGACCGCGGCGGCGACTTCGGCGGCTTTCTTGCGCGAGGCCTGGGCCCGTTCGGCCCTGGCCCGCGTCTCCCGTTCGGCGCGGGCGGCGCGGCGCAACGAATCCGCCTTGCCGCGTACCGATTCCGCGCGTTCCTCGGCGGTGCGCACCGCAAGGCGCGCCTCGACCTCCATCGACCTGGCCTCGGCCAGCGCGGCGGCGGCTTCTTCGCGTTCCCGGCCCGCGGTCTCGGTGCCCGCCGCGCTGCCGTCGGAGTCGATCTCGGTCTGTTCCAGTTCGGCGTTGCGCAGCCGGTCTTCGAGTTCGGCGAGCGAGGTGAGCGATTCTTCCCGGCTCGCTTCGGTTTCCGCGCGCTGGGCGAGCAGCCGGTCGTTGTCGGCCTGAGCGGTGCGGGCCGCGTGCCCGAGCCGGCCGAGCCGGTCATAGATGGCGACCAGGGACTGATCGGATTCGTGCAACGCAAGCAGCGCCTGATCGACGGCGTCCTTGCGGTCGGCCTGTTCGGCCAGCGCACCCGAGAGGGCGGCTTCCAGTTCCTCGGCCCGGCGTTGCGCCGCGACCAGATCGGCCTTGGCGGTGTCGATATCGGCCTGGATCTCCAGTTGGCTGGGCGCGCGATCGGAGCCGCCGAGCAGCCACCCCGTTCCGGTGAGGTCGCCGTCGCGGGTGACCACCCGCACGTCCGGGCGGGCGGCGATCACCGCACGGGCCGCGGCCAGATCATCGGCGACGGCGATACCGGCAGTGAGCGCCATGATCGCCGCGCGCACGCTGTCCGGGCACTCGACCACATCGGACAGCCAGCGGGCCGCGCCGGGCAGCGGTCCGGGATGCGGGCGGTGGCCGTCGTCTGCGCCGAATACCAGTGCGGCGCGGCCGCCGTCGGCTTCCTTCAGCGCGCGAATGGCGGCGTGCGCGGATTCCCCGGTGTCGGCGGCGACCGCGTCGGCGAGCGGGCCGAGCGCGGTGGCGACCGCGGCTTCGAAACCGCCGTGCACCCGCAGCAGCCCCGACAGCGGGCCGAGCAGCCCCTGGGATCGGTGCTCGACCAGCCAGGCGGCGCCGTCGCGGCGGGCCAGGTTCATGCCGAGCGCCTCGATCCGCGCCGAGAGCGACGCGACCCGCTTGCTCGCCTCGCGATCCTGTTCGCGCAGTTCGGTCACCCGCTGGTCGGCCAGGGCGAGCGCCTGCACCGCGTGCTCGTGCTGGGCGTCCAGACCGGCCTCGCCGGCGTCCAACTCGGTGAGTTCGGCCTGCACCGTGTCGAATTCGGCCTGCGCCGCCTCGCCGCGCTGCCGGGCGTCGGCGATCGCGGTGGTGAGCCGGGAGATCTCGGCGTCCACCGACTGCGCTCTGGTGCGCAACGTGTCGACCTTGCCCGCGAGCCGCGCCACGCCTTCGCGCCGGTCCGCGATCGCGCGCACGGCGGCGAGGTGCGCCTGCTCGGCGGCTTTGGCGGAGTGTTCGCGTTCGGCCAGTGCGTCCCGGGCCGCTTCGAGCGTCTCGGTCGCGATCTCGACGGCCTCGCGCAGTTCGGCTTCCTCGGCTTCCACCCGTTCGGCTTCGGCTTCCAACTGTTCCGGGTCGCGTCCCGTGCCGACCGGCGCTTCGGTGTCGAGATGGCGGGCCCGATCCTGCGCGATCCGGATGGTCGCGTTGACCCGCTCGGCCAGCGCCGACAACTGGAACCAGATCTGCGCGGCGGCTTCGGCGCTCGGCGTCAGCCGGGACAGCTGGAATTCCTGCTGGGCGAGCGCGGCGTTGGCGGCGTCGAGTTCGCTCTGCACGGTGATGTGCTGCTCGCGGGCGTAGGCTTCCTTGCTCTGCTGACTCTCCAACTCGCCGCGGCGGGTCACCAGATCGTCCGCGGCCAGACGCATCCGGGCGTCGCGCAGGTCGGCCTGCACGGTCTGCGCGCGACGCGCCACCTCGGCCTGCCGGCCGAGTGGTTTGAGCTGACGGCGCAACTCGGTGGTGAGGTCGGTGAGCCGGGCCAGGTTGGCCTGCATCGCCTCGAGCTTGCGGACCGCCTTCTCTTTCCGTTTGCGGTGCTTGAGCACGCCCGCGGCCTCTTCGATGAACGCGCGCCGGTCCTCCGGGCGCGATTCCAGAATCGCCGAGAGCTGCCCCTGTCCGACGATGACGTGCATCTCTCGGCCGATACCGGAGTCACTGAGCAGTTCCTGCACGTCCATCAGCCGGCAGGTGCTGCCGTTGATCTCGTATTCGCCCGCGCCGTCACGGAACATGCGCCGGGTGATGGACACCTCGGCGTAGTCGATCGGCAGCGCGCCGTCGGAGTTGTCGATGGTCAAGGTCACCTCGGCGCGCCCCAGCGGGGCCCGGCCCGCGGTGCCCGCGAAGATCACGTCCTGCATCTTGCCGCCGCGCAACGCCTTGGCGCCCTGCTCACCCATCACCCAGGTGAGCGCGTCGACCACGTTGGACTTGCCGGATCCGTTCGGACCGACCACACACGTGATGCCGGGTTCCAGGCGCAGCGTCGTCGCGGACGCGAAGGACTTGAAGCCCTTCAGCGTCAGGCTCTTCAGATGCAAGTCCGACGACCTTTCGTTATTCGTTGCCGGTGTGCACGCCGCCATGTTCGGCCTGCTCATCGATGCAGGCGACCAGTCATGGTATCCGTCGCGGACCGAGTGGCCCCGACGTGGGACAGGCCACGTCGCCGCAGGGCGGTTCGGCGGTACCCGTAGGTTATCGAGTCGGCCCACGATATCGCGTATTTCGATGCGCTCGGAGTTAGCCGAGTGTCGCGTTTCGGCGGCCGGTGCGCCCGGCCGGTGCGTTCGCGGCACGAGCCGTCGGTCTCGACGCGAGGTATCGACGATAGGTGACGAATACGGGGCTGTTGGTCGACCTCGACGCGACCTTTACACCAAAAGACGGACCGACTTGCCGGACGCTCTGCCGCGCGGCGACGACGCCGCATACGATCCAGTCGATCCGCCAGCGGGAATATTTGGAGCGCCACGCCGATGCCAGCTCGAACCGGGACCAGAACGGCGTTCCGGCTTGCCCGAATCGCGGCTCTGGTGCTCGGCAGCCTGCTGTTTCTCTATGCGTGCGAGTACAGCAAGAGCGCGGTGCTCGCCGATCGGTGGCTCGAGGTCGCGGGCGCGGGGCTGCTTTTGGCCGTCGGAATCGGGCTGGCGTGGTTCGAGGTCAAGCTGACGGATTTCCGCGAGTACGTCGACGACGAGGCGGACATTCCGGCTGAACCGGTCGCGGCACGAAGCCCGCATGCTTCGGTTCGCCGGGGCGCCAGCGGGATTCGCTCGGAGTATGCGGAGGACCGGGCGGAGCGGGCGGCAACTCGCATGGGGCACCGGGAAACTCGGCGCGACGATCGGGTGCCCACCGGTGCATCGGTCGCCGCCCGGATTCGCGCCGCGGGGCGCAAAGCGTCCGGCCTCGGGTCCGAGAGTTGGTGGAAACCGGGCAGATCCGGTGCCGATCGAGAGGAGGCGCGGGACGAGCGCAGCGAAACTCACGAGTTCCTGGTCGAATCCGAGGGATGGTCGATGCGCGCCAAGCTCGGGCGCTCCGGCGATCTTCTCTTCCACGGACACGACCGCGGTGGCACCTATCCCGCGTACGAGTGGATGTGGATCTTCCACCCCGACACCTTCCCCGCGATCCGCGACGCCCTCGGCGATCCCGAAGGCGATATCCTCGACCTGCTCGAAGATGTTGTGCCCCAGCTGGATCGGCACGGCCGACACGACCCCGGCGCCTGGTTGCGGGCCCACGACATCCCGGCGACCTACCGGGAAAAGGGCGTCAGCTCCACCCAGGACACCAGGGAGATTCCCCTGCTCGTCCCCGGCCTCCCCAGGCTCGTCCCGCCTGAACGACCGCACGACCCCGCCCCCCACTGGCCGCAACGCGGCCCCGAACCCCCACCCCGCAAGTCGCGCAACCGCACCGACGAGGTCGAGGCGCCATCGGAACCACCTACGCGGCGGTCCCGCAGGAGCGTCACGGAACCCGCCCGAGCAGCGCGGGAGGGGGAATCACCGGCGCGGACGCCGCGCGACCGAGGCTATGAACCTACGTCTGCCCAATCGGTATGGGAGAGTGAAGTTTCTGCGCGACGGTCGCACGACCATGCTGACGAACCGGTTTCGGCGCCATCGACGAGGGCGAGTGAACCATCCGCCTGGACAGCGCGGGATCGAAGCCAATCACCTCCGTCGACTCAATCGGCATGGGAGCCAGAAGCCTCGGCGCGACAGGCGCGCAACCGCGCCGAGCAATCGGCCGCCACAGCATCGGCCTGGAGTGCGCGGCGGTCACCTGACCACGCGGCGGAGTCGCTTCCGAGTCGCGCAGCGTGGGAAGCCGAACCGGCCGCGTGGGCGGCACGGGACGGAAGGTATGAACCCAGGTCGGCCAGATCAGCTTGGGAAGGCGAGGCATCGGCGCATCGGTCGCGTGGTCGCGGGGACGAGCCTGCGGCGGCTCGGTCGGTGTGGGAGGTAGAGCCGGAAAGCGTTGTGTACGAGGAGCCGCGGTGGCGGGCGCGTGGTCGGCCACAGGAGCCCGATCGGGATTGGGCTCGGCGGGACGCGCAGGATGTCGGTGCGCCGTACGAGGATCCGCGGGGGCACGTGCAGGCCGCCGGTGCTCGGCCTTCGTACGAGGAGCCGGACTATCAGCAAGACGCCGCAATTCGATACGAGGAACCGCGGCACGCCCCAAATCGTCCCGAAGTTCCACGGCGTGAACCACTTTCGACCCGGCGACCGCCGCCGGGCGCGGAAGCGCTGGGGCGGGGACCCGCGCCGGTGTGGAGCGAACGCCCCGGCAGGCAGCGCAACGAGGCCTCCGGGCCGTGGCCCGAGCAGGAGTCGGAGGAATACCGGGCGCCCTCCCGTCGACGCCGGTACGTCGCGCCACCGAATTCGACCGAAGCCCCGCGCCGCACCACCTCATACGGTGCGACACCCCCTCGGCCCTGAGCCCTATCACCCGCGGCCCTTTCACCCGCGCGGGACGCCGCGCGCACATACCGTCGCGCCTTGGGCAGGTCCTTCCCAGCGTCACCGCCGGGCGTTCCGTTGGCCGACAATCAGACGGCTGGCCGGGCAGATCCTGCGACTTCGTTCGACTAGTGGGTGCGGCGGGGGTATTTGCCGGATTCGAAACCGGTGAGCATGCGGAAGACGAGGACCGCGCCCCACGGCACGATCACCCAGATCGGCCAGGGGTAGGTGAATTCGCCGACGCTGAGCGAGATCGCGGCCCAGATGAACAGGACGAGCACGCTCACCCCGAGCCAGCTGGTGCCTTCGATCTTCTGCCAGATCGGAATGCGTGAGCCCGCTTGCCCGGCAGTCTCTTTCGCGAGTTCGGGCAGGTCCGACAGCACGAGTTGCAGGTCGTCGGTGGTCGTCGTCGCGTACACCTGGGCGGTGCGCTGGTCGTATTCGGCGAGGTCGATACGCCCGTCGTCGAGGTGCCTGGCGAGCAGCCGGACCACCTTGTCGCGTTCGGCGTTCGAGGCGCGCGTTCCGGTCGAGATGTCCATGAGCAGTCCTTGTCGGCGATTCCACCCTCCATAGTGGAATATGACTCGATCATGCTCCTTCCATAGTGGAATGTCAACCCGGGCCGGTCCGCCGCTGGTGTCCGAATCGCGGGCGCGGCAGTATGGACGAAAGATCGCGGCCGGACGGTCCGCGTCCACGAAAACTCCCAGGAGGCATAGGTGTCGGAAACCGTGCGCGGTGTCATCGCCCGTAGCAAAGGCGCACCGGTCGAGGTCGTGGACGTGGTGATTCCGGATCCCGGACCGCACGATGTGGTCGTGCGCGTCCAGGCCTGCGGCGTCTGCCACACCGACCTGCACTACCGCGAGGGCGGCATCAACGACGAGTTCCCGTTCCTGCTCGGACACGAGGCCGCGGGCATCGTGGAAACGGTCGGCGACGCGGTCACCCACGTGCAGCCCGGCGACTTCGTGGTTCTCAACTGGCGCGCCGTCTGCGGCGAATGCCGGGCCTGTCGCCGCGGCCGTCCCTGGTACTGCTTCGCCAGCAACAACGCCAGCAAGAAGATGACGCTCACCGACGGCACCGAGTTGAGCCCGGCCCTGGGCATCGGCGCGTTCGTCGACAAGACGCTCGTGCACGAAGGACAGTGCACGAAGGTCGATCCCGCCGCCGACCCGGCGGTGGCCGGACTGCTCGGCTGCGGCGTGATGGCGGGCATCGGCGCGGCGATGAACACCGGCAACGTCTCGCGCGGCGATACCGTCGCGGTGCTCGGCTGCGGCGGTGTCGGCGACGCGGCCATCGCGGGCGCCCGGCTGGCCGGCGCGAAGACGATCATCGCGGTCGATCGCGATCCGCGAAAGCTCACCTGGGCCAAGGACTTCGGCGCCACCCACACCATCGATGCGAGCAGCGAGGATGTGGTCGCGAAGATCCAGGAGTACACCGACGAGTTCGGTGCCGACGTCGTCATCGAGGCGGTGGGCCGGCCGGAAACCTGGAAGCAGGCGTTCTATGCGCGCGACCTGGCGGGCACCGTGGTGCTCGTCGGCGTCCCCACCCCCGACATGACCATCGAGATGCCCCTGATCGATCTGTTCTCCCGCGGCGGCGCGCTGAAATCCTCCTGGTACGGCGACTGCCTGCCCGAGCGCGATTTCCCGACCCTGATCGACCTGCACCTGCAGGGCCGGCTGCCGCTGGAACGCTTTGTCACCGAACGGATCTCCCTCGATCAGGTAGAAGAGGCGTTCACCGCGATGCATGCGGGCGACGTGCTGCGTTCGGTGGTGGTCCGATGATCGAGCGCGTCGTCACCTCCGGCACCTTCTCCCTCGACGGCGGCACCTGGGACGTCGACAACAACGTCTGGCTCATCGGCGACGACCGGGACGTGCTGGTCGTCGATGCCGCGCACGACGCGAACGCGATCGCCGCGGCCGTCGGTACCCGCAACGTCGTCGCCATCCTCTGCACCCACGGGCACAACGACCACGTCACTGTCGCACCGGAATTGAGCGCCCGCCTGGACGCGCCGATCCTGCTGCATCCCGGCGACGACCCGCTGTGGCGGATGACCCACCCCGACGTCGACTACCGTTCGCTGGCCGAGACCCCGCGAATCACGGTGGCGGACATCGACATCGACATCCTGCACACCCCCGGCCACTCCCCCGGCTCGGTCTCGCTGCACGTTCCGGCGGCGACCGCCCTCTTCACCGGCGACACCCTCTTCTCCGGCGGCCCCGGCGCCACCGGCCGCTCCTACTCCGACTTCGACACCATCATCGATTCCATCCGCGACCGCCTACTCACCCTCCCCGAAGAAACCACCGTGCACACCGGCCACGGCGACTCCACCACCATCGGCACCGAAAAGCCCGCCCTCGCCGACTGGATAGCCCGCGGCCACTGAATCCTCAGCCCACCCGCAGCTGCTCGTCGCCGAAATCGGCGACGAGCTTCAACACCCCGCCCAACGCGGATACGTAGCGGTCCAACACCTCTCGCGTGGCCACCTCACCCTTCTCGATCTGCGAGACGCGTGCCACGGACACGCGCATCTGCTCCGCCACTTGCTTCTGGCTGAGCCCTCGATGCTTGCGCAGCTCGGCCGGCCGCCAGCCGCGCGCCTAGTCCTGCAGATGTTCGACACCGGCCTCGAATTCCTCGGGTCCGCCGGCCGTCTCGACCGCACGTTCGAGATGGCCGGTGTCGCGCCAGCGTCGATGGGTGGGTCATCGGTGCAACTCCTCGCGTCGCTCGATCAAGTAAGCGTCGTACAGCTTTTCGGCGCGCGGTATCGCGTCCCGATACCACCGCTGCCATGCTCCCGCCTTGTCTCCGGCGACCGGCAGGATGGCCGACCGCCACGGATCGAAGACGAACAGTATTCGAATCTCACTACTCCCCGCGGACCCAGGTCGCCGCTCTTTCATGTTGGCGATCCGCGACCCAGCGATGCAGTCGACAAGCGGACGCCCCTGCGCGGGCCCCGCTCGCTCCAGCAGCAGAATCGCCTGGTTCACCAATCGGTGCGTTTGGCGATCTCTTTCCACAACAGCCGCGCCACCTATGGTGAAACCCATGGTCACTCCCGCTCTCCCCGGGTCTTCCGCACCGACTGCGGAGCCGAAAGCGCTGCGGGCCGCCCTCAGCCCCGAACTGCGGGCCGAGTTCGATCGCGAATGGGACCTGGTCCTAGAGCAGGCCAAGAAGTCGAACACCCTCGAAGAGATTCATGGACTGCTGAACAAATGGCAGCACACAGCGGTCATGGAGAAGCGTGAGCCCGGCTCCTACCAGCGAATGGTGGAGAAGGCAGTCCGAATCGAAGCCGACGGGGGTCGAACCACGGGCGTATCGCTAGAGGACGTCCGGTCCCTGATCACCCGCCGTTTGCAGGCAGCCTGAGCCGATCCGACACCGCAGTCGCCCGCAGGTAGGAAAACCGTTGGCTGGCGGGGTGGGGCCGTTGTTAATGTGCGGGGGTGACTTCTCCGGAGGCTTCCAGACGTTAGGCGCCTGTCGTGTGATCGGGTGCGTTGATCGGGACCTGGTTGTGCGGCGTTGAGTGCTGCCCATTTGTGGGTGAGATCTGCTCTGCCGCCTGAACTTTCAGTGGTGGGCGGCTCGGTGTCGAACGAGTCCGGGAGTCTTGTAGTGCCAATTCTGGTGTGGGTTATGGGTGTCGCTGTGTTCGCGCAGGGGACATCGGAGTTCATGTTGTCGGGCTTGCTGGAGCCTTTGTCGCAGGATGTCGGGGTGTCGCTCGGGGCGGCGGGGGCGCTGACGTCGCTGTTCGCAGTCGGGATGATCGTAGGTGCGCCGCTGATGGCGATGACGGCGGGACGGTGGCCGGCGCGTTCTGCGCTGACCGGGTTCTTGGCGTTGTTCCTCGGCGCTCATGCGGTCGGCGCGCTGACCGCGAATTTCTTTGTGCTGCTTGCTACTCGATTGGTAGCAGCGGTGGCTTACGCGGGATTTCTGTCCGTGGCGCTCGCGTCGCTGCCCGCCCTGGTCGGCGCGGCGCGGGTCGGCCGGGCGACGGCGATCATCCTGTCCGGGGTGACACTGGCGTGCATCGTCGGCGTCCCGGCGGGTGCGTTCCTCGGCCAGACGTGGGGGTGGCGGTCCGCCTTCTGGGCGGTGGTCGCCGCCAGTATTCCTGCGCTGGTGGCGCTTTGGGTGCTCGTACGCGTGCCGATCAGCCGAGTCACTACCACCGAAGGCGGGACGATCCGGCGGGAATGGCAAGCGACCGCCGAACGACCAGTACTGGTGGCACTGGTCGCGGGAGCACTGGTCAACGCCGCGACGTTCGCCTCGTTCACCTATCTGGCCGTGCTGACCACCGAGGTCGGCGGTGCCGGAAAAGCTTGGGTGCCGGTGATTTTGGCACTGTTCGGGATCGGCTCCTTCCTCGGTGTCAGCGTCGGTGGCCGCTACGCCGACCGTTACGCCGATCCCGTCGTCACGATCGGCTCCGCGGCGCTGATATTCGCTTGGGCAACAACCGCTTTGACGGCGAGGCACCTGGCCGTCCTGTTGATCATGACCACGGTCTGCGGCGCGGTGTCCTTCGCGGTCGGCTCCACCCTGATCGGCCGCATCGTCAGCGCCGCGACGCCGACGGCTCCCCGGATGAGCGGCGCTTTCGCCACCGCCGCCCTCAACATCGGCGCGGCCGCCGGACCCGCGGTCGCGGGCATCGCGATCACCTGGACCGGCACACCGAGCGCCGCGGTCTGGACCAGCGCGGTGATCTCCTGCGCCGCAACGGCGGTCGCACTGATCGGCACCCACCCGCGACGCAGGGTCAGTGCGCCGAATCCGCGTTCCGCCACACCGCCGCGGTCGCGCCGAACAGGGCGGTGAGCAGGATCAGCGCCAAGAAGATCTGCCCGTGCATGCCGAGCACGAAAACTGTTCGCCCGGCGAACTCGGGGTCATAGGCAGCGGTATCGGGAAACAGCAGCGCCCCGGCCATTCCGAGCCACGGAATGGCCACCACCACTGCGGCACACCGTGTCCCGCGGCGCGCATCCGGACCTGGCCGTAGGGCGAATCACCTCGAGCCGGTCTACGAAGAATGCCTGCGCGACCTCAGCCGCGTCCTCGGCCTGGCGCCTGCCGACCGGCCGACCGCGTAAAGAGCGCGCGGCCGGATCAGAGGATGGCGAAGGCGACGACCAGGCCGAGCGCGAAGTGGGCGGCGGCCACGACGAGGACCTCGGTGGTGTAGGTCTCGGAGTGCAGGGCGGCGCCGATGTCGATGCCCAGCGCCTTCTCGATCACTCGCACCGAAATGACCTGCGCGACAATGCCGACGAGGCCGAACACCAACGCGGCGATGAGCCCCTCGGACAGCTTGCCGCCGCTGCCGACGGCCAGGATGGCGAGCACCACGATGAACGCCATGCTGATCATGCCCGCGGCGGTGACGATGATCGCGTTGGGCTTGCCCTCGACGACCAGCGCGCGCAGCTTGCCCGGCGTGGTCAGGTCGATGGCGTAGAAGCCGACGAGCATCAGCACCAGACCGATGAGGGCGTAGAGGATGATCGCTCCGACACCCTCGCCGAGCGAGCTCCAGTACCCCGATTCGAGGGCGACTGCGGTCATCATGATCCTTCCGAGGTGTATTGACTACCAGGTGAATTGGCTACGAGTTGACGATGCGGTGCGGGACGAAGGCGGAGCCGTCGTCGGTGATCAAGCCGGCGGTCTCCCGGATGCCGAGGCCCGCCGCGGTGTCGCCGACGATCCAGGCGCCGAGCACGGGGCGCATGTCGTCGAATTCCGGTAGCGGATCGAGTAGTTGGTAGACGTAACCTTCTTCGCCGTAGACACCGCCGGTGGCGGTCTCCAGCCCGGCGCCGACGATGGTCATGTTGGCGCCCTCGCGGCCGAGCTTCGGCTTGCGGATGTACTCGGTGAGCTCGTTGGGCTGATCGAGGTAGGCGGGCAACAGGTTCGGGTGACCCGGGTACATCTCCCACAGCACCGCGAGGATCGCCTTGTTGCTCAGCAACGTCTTCCAGAGCGGCTCGATCCACATCGTCTGCGGCAGGCTCGCGACCACACGCTTGCCGAAATCGTCGTCGAGCGCCCACTCCCACGGGTACAGCTTGAAGATCGCTTCGATCGGCGCCTCGGCCAGATCGACGAAACGTTCCAGCTCCGTGTCGAATCCGACCTCTTCGATGGGCAGCGCGATGGTGTCGAACCCGGCCTCGGCCGCCGTCTCCTGCATGTAGGCGGTGGTGACGTTGTCCTCGCCGGTGGCGTCGGCGCCCGACCAGCTGAAGTGCAGCTGCGCGGTCGGCAGCGTATCCCGCAGCTCGGTCCAGCGTTCGACGAGCTTCTCGTGCAACGAATTCCACTGATCGCCGTCGGGGTACAGCGCGGTCAGCCAGTGCCACTGCACGATCGCCGCCTCCAGTAGCGAGGTCGGCGTATCCGCGTTGTATTCGAGCAGTTTCGCGGGGCGGCGCGCGTCGTAGCGCAGATCGAAGCGGCCGTACACGTGCGGGTCACTGCGCCGCCAGGATTCGGCGATCGGTCCCCAGGTCCATTCGGGCAGGCCGAAATCCTTGAACCGTTCGGTGAGCACGATGTGCTCCACCGCGTTCAGGCACATCGAGTGCAGCAGTTCGACATCGGCTTCCAGCGCGAGGATCTCCGGCATCTCGAACTCGTAGTGCACCGATTCGTCCCAGTACGGCCGCGGCTGACCGCTGGCGTCGCGGCCCGGCGAACCGTAGACCAGCCCTTGGCTTTCGGTGATCTGCTGCCACCCCGCGCGGGGTGTACTGCGCACGCGCCGCATCAGGACCCGCTGCCTGTGCTCTTGCTGCCGAGCCCGCCGCGCTGCACGGTGGTGCCGCTCTTGGTCTTTATCTCGGCGCTCTTGGGTTTCACCGTGGTGCCGCCGGTCGGCGGCTTGCCGATCGTCGGGGTGCCGCCGTAGTAGTACCGGTATTGCGGACCGCCGCCGAGGATGATCAGGCCGGGGCTGACGTGCGGTCCGCCGTCGCCGACGAAGCCGGGACGCCCCTCGCCGCAGTAGCTGTCCTCGACCACGATTTCCTGGCCGTTCTCGGTCTTCACACAGGACGCGGTGACTTTGTCCGGGGCGGTGATCGCCCGGTAGGCGAGGTAGCCGCCGCCGACCAGCGCGGCGACGCCGACGATCGCGGCGCCGCCGATCATCACCCGTTTGCGGCCGCGCTTCTTGGCTTCTTCCGCGGCGGCCGCGGCGCGCTGCGCCGCTTCGGCCCGCTTGCGCGCCTTGTCCCTGGCGCGCGCCTCGGCGACGGTCGGCGGTCGCGGCTGCGTGATGCCCGGCTCCTGCCGTTGCACACTGCCTTGGCGCGGCGGTTGCGGCGGCTCGGCGCCGGGCTCCGGCGCCGAACCGACTTGCCCGGGGATCGCGCCCGCGGGTGGCTCGGCGCTCCACTGCTGCCCGGCACTCGACGGCTCGGGCTGCGTCGGCGGCTCGGAGTGCCACGACTGGCCGGCATTCGACGGCGGCTGCACAGGATTGGACGGTGGCTGCGGGGTGCCCTCGTTCGGCCCGGACGCGGAACGGTCTTCACCCGGATTCTGTGTGCTCACTGTCGAGTCCCCGTCCTAGCCCGAGCCACCACTAACGCTCCTCGAATCCGGTCAAATCACCCCGCGCGGGCTCCCAGCTTTCCACAACCAACGTCACCCGACCAGGAGTATCGCCGGACCGTAACAGTTCGAGCAACTGCGCGCAGTCCGCGCGCGGGCCCTCCGCCACCACGTGCACCCGGCCGTCGCGCGCGTTGGTCGCGTGCCCGCGCAGGCCGAGTTCCAACGCCCGCGACCGCGTCCACCAGCGAAATCCCACGCCCTGGACGCGGCCGTGCACCCACGCGCTCAGCCGGACGGATTCGAGCGCCTCCGCCATCAGGCCTCGATGTCGAAGGACAGGGTCACCTTCGTCCCGGCCTGCAGGGTGCGGCCCACCGTGCAGGCCTTGTCGATGGCGCGCTGCACCGTCACCAGCAACCGCTCGCGCGCCTGCTCGTCCAGTTCACTGAGATCGAGTTCGAAGGACTCGTCCAGCTGCGGATACACCTCGTTCTCCCGGTCCGCGTCGCCCGAGACGCGAATGGTCGCGTCGAAGGAATCGCCGAGCTTGCGCGCCAGAGAGAAGTCGGCGCTGAGCCCGGAGCAGCCGGCCAGCGCGATCTTCAGCAACTCACCGGGGGTGAAGGCGCCGGGCACGCCCTGCGAGGCGATCAGCACTTCGGCGCCGCGCGAGCTGCGGCCGGTGTACGCCCGCGTCCCCGTGCGCTCGACCCAGAGTTCGGTCGGTTGTGCTGCGGTGCTCGCGGAGGTAGCGGTTGGTTCAGCCATGGGTCCGATCCTGCCATTCTTTGTCGGAATCAACTCACGCCTGGCAACGCCGACTGGTCGGTCGCCCATTCCGCGCCGTGCGCAAGCTCTCCGCCGCACCCGAATTCGCGCGTCGAACCGCCGGCGAAATCCTTACGCGGCGGATCAGCAGGTGCGCGCAACCGTCACTCTTGGAAGCGGTAGCCCATGCCCGCTTCGGTGAGCAGGTGTTTGGGATGCGAGGGGTCGTCCTCGAGCTTGCGCCGCAGCTGGGCCAGATACACCCGCAGGTAGTGGGTCTCCGTCGCGTACGACGGACCCCACACTTCGCGCAGCAGCTCT
The DNA here is from genome assembly GCF_000710915.1 of Nocardia brasiliensis IFM 10847. GTDB lineage: Bacteria > Actinomycetota > Actinomycetes > Mycobacteriales > Mycobacteriaceae > Nocardia > Nocardia brasiliensis_A. The sequence continues at coordinate 35,987 of NZ_BAUA01000024.1, read as the reverse complement.
TTGCGCCCGACCAGCTTGCCGCGGTTGCGGACCAGCATCTCGAGCATGCCCCACTCGGTCGGGGTCAGATGCACCGTCTCGTCGTTCTTGGTGACCTTCTTGGCCGCGAGGTCGACGGTGAACGACGAGGTCACCACCACCGGATCGGACGCGTCGGTATCGGTGGCGCCGCGCCGGACCGCGGCGCGCAGCCGGGCGAGCAGCTCGTCCATCCCGAACGGCTTGGTGACGTAGTCGTCGGCGCCCGCGTCGAGCGCCTCGACCTTGTCCGCCGAGTCGGTGCGCGCCGAGAGCACGATCACCGGCGCCGAGGTCCAGCCGCGCAACCCGGCGAGCACCTCGATGCCGTCGATATCGGGCAGCCCGAGATCGAGGATCACCACATCGGGATGTTTGTCGGCGGCCGCGCGCAACGCCGCGCCGCCGGTGCCGGCGGTGATCACCTCGTAGCCGCGGACCGACAGGTTGATCCGCAACGCACGCACGATCTGCGGTTCGTCGTCGACCACCAGCACCTTGACCGCCGGGGCGTCCTGCTTCTTCTCGGTCATCGCGACTTCCTGTGTGGTCGTGGACTCCACTGTCGTCATGAGCTGCTCGCTCCGTTCGCTGCGGCGGGCAGATCGACGATCATGGTCAATCCTCCGCCCGGTGTCGGTTCGGCGTGCACGGTGCCGCCCATCGCCTCGACGAAACCGCGCACCACCGACAGGCCGAGGCCGACCCCGGTGGTGTTGTCCCGGTCGCCGAGCCGTTGGAACGGTTCGAACAGTTGCTCTTCGGCACCCGGCGGGACGCCGGGGCCGGTGTCCACCACCGCGATGGACACCCGGTCGCCCTCGCGTTCCGCGGTGACGCGTACCGGCGGGGGATGGTAGTCGCCGGAACCGGCCGGTTGGGTGAAGGCCATGTCGCGGGTGGCGTGGCGCAGTGCGTTGTCGATCAGGTTGGCCACCACACGTTCGAGCAACCCGCTGTCGGCACACACGGACACGTCGCCGACCTCCACCTTCACCCGGTCCATCGCCGCGCGCCGCAAGCCGCGCGCGCCCATCCCGACACTCACCAGCGCCCGGTGCACCACCTCGTCCATGTACACCTGCCGCAGTTGCGGTTTCACCACGCCCACGGCGAGCCTGGAGGAGTCGAGCAGATTGCCGACCAGCGCGGTCAGCTGGTCCACCGATTCCTCGATGGTCTCCAGTAGTTCGCTGGTGTCCTCCGCGGAGAACTCGATATCGTCGCTGCGCAGGCTGGACACGGCCGCCTTCGCCCCGGCCAGCGGCGTGCGCAGATCGTGGCTCACCGCGGACAGCAGCGCGCGGCGCAGGCGGTCCGCCTCGAGCAGGGCCGCCGCGGCGCTCGCCTCCTCCGCGAGCCGGGACTGGCGCACCAGCCCGGCCGCCTGATTGGCGACGGCGTTGAGCACCGGGCGGTCACCCGCGGCCAGCGGCCGACCGGCGAGCAAGAGCAGGCTCGTCGCGTCGCCCGCCTGGATGGTGGTGTCGGCGTCCGTCGCACGCTGCGGCGGGTCCGCCCCCACTGCGGCGACCACCTGTTCGCCGCACAGCATGCTCACCGCCCGCTGCCCGTAGGTCTCGCGCACCTGCTCCAGCAGGTTGGGCAGGTCCGCGCCGTGCAGCACGGCACCGGCGAACATCGTGAGCAGCTCGGCTTCCTGCGAGGCGCGTCGCGCCTGCAACGTCTGTTTGGCGGCTACGTCGACCAGCGCCGCCACCGCCACCGCGACGAACAGCAGCACCACCACGGTGACGAAGTTGTCCGGCTCGGAGATGGTCAGGCTGTAGCGCGGGTCGGCGAAGAACCAGTTCAGCAGCAGGCCGGACAGCAGCGCCGAAAACGCCGCGGGCACAACACCACCCAGCAGCGCGACCGCGACGACGCCGATGAAGAACACCGCGCTGAGCCCGCCGAGTTGCAGGAAGCCGTCGAGGAACACGATGCCGATCCCGCACACCGCCATCGGCACGAGCACCGCCGCCAGCCAGGCCCGGATCGGCTGGCGCGGCATGAACGAGGACCGGCGCAGTCCGCGGTGCGCCTCCTCGTGGGTGACCATGTGCACGTCGATCTTTCCCGACTGCTGCACCACCGTGGAGCCGATGCCTTCGTCGAGCATCCGCGCCCACCGGGAACGGCGCGAGGTGCCGAGCACCAGCTGCGTCGCGTTCACCTCGCGCGCGAACTCCAGCAGTGCGCCCGGCACGTCGTCACCGGTGACGGTGTGCAGCGAGGCGTCCAGACTCGCGGCCAGTTCCCGCAGCCGCGCCAGCCGCGCGGTGGACACCCCCGCCAGCCCGTCGCCCCGAACCACGTGCACCAGAACGAGTTCCGCGCTGGCCTTGCTCGCGATGCGGCTGGCCCGGCGCACCACGGTCTCCGATTCGGGGCCGCCGGTCACCGCGACGACCACGCGCTCGCGGGCCTCCCAGAGTTCGGTGATCTTGTGGTCCGCCCGGTATTTGGCCAGCGCGGCGTCGACCTGATCGGCCAGCCATAGCAGCGCCAATTCCCTTAGCGCGGTGAGGTTTCCGGGGCGGAAGTAGTTGCGCAGCGCGGCGTCCACCTTGTCGGCGGCGTACACGTTGCCGTGGGAGAGCCTGCGCCGCAGCGCTTCCGGCGTGAGATCGACCAGTTCGACCTGATCGGCGCCGCGCACCACCGCGTCCGGCACGGTCTCCTTCTGCTGGATCCCGGTGATCTGCTCGACCACGTCGTTGAGGCTCTCCAGGTGCTGCACATTGACCGTCGAGATCACGTCGATGCCCGCGTCCAGCAGTTCTTCGACGTCCTGCCAACGCTTTTCGTGTTTGCTGCCCGGCGCGTTGGTGTGCGCGAGCTCGTCGACCAGCGCCACCGTGGGCCGCCGCCGCAGCACCGCCTCGACATCGAGTTCCGGCAGTTCGGCGCCGCGATAGCGCACCGTCCGCGTCGGAATCCGTTCGATGCCCTCCAGCAACGCCGCGGTCTTGGCCCGGCCGTGCGTCTCGACCACCGCCGCCACCACGTCGCGGCCGCGCTCGAGCCGCCGGTGGGCCTCGCCGAGCATGGCGTAGGTCTTACCGACTCCCGGCGCGGCGCCGAGGTAGATGCGCAGTTGGCCGCGTTTCACCTGTCCATCATCGCGTGCCGCGATCCCGGAACCGAGTACCCCTCGGACGAATCGGCGTGCTGCGCCCGATCCTCACGCATCCAGCGGCCCCGGCTCCGCGCCGTGCAGGCTCCTGACCCGCTCGCCGTCCCCGGATACGTCCATTTCCTCGCCCTGGCTCCGGAGCGCGCGAATGAGCAGCGCGCAGCACACGAACCCGACGAGCAGGGCCACGGTGACAGCCGACATGACGATCCTTTCTCCGACCGATCGAGACAACCGGTTGCGCTGGAGAGATCCGCCTGGCCGGGCCTTCCATTACTACCCGCACCTGCGCGGATGAGAGCGATCTTTACGGCGTGTTGACGGTATCGCCGCGGCTTTTGACGGCATCCTTTCAAGGATCCTGGGCCGGGGTGTAAACGAAGCGCAAAGGCAATGGTTCCACCCGCAAAAGAGTCGTAAGGAACCTCGGCAGGACCCGGAACGAAGACTTGACTCGCCCTGGTGCGCTCGACAACACGAGCGCTGATGGAGGTTGGTTAGACATGTCTGTCGTGGTGTTCACGGTGCTGACCGTGGCGATCTTCGCGCTGCTGGGCCTGATCCAGCGGGGGGTGGAAAAGCTGTGATCGCGAACCTGATCGGTTTGGTTCTCGCCATCGCGGTGGCCATCTACATGATCGCCGCGCTGCTTTTCCCCGAGAGGTTCTAGGTGAACACGACAACAGCGGGGATCGCGTTCGTCGCCTCCCTGATCATCGCGCTCGCCCTGGTGCATGTGCCGCTCGGCGACTACATGTTCCGGGTCTACAACGGCCGCAAACATTCCCGTGCGGAACGGGTGATCTACAAGGCCATCGGCGCGCAACCCGAGGTGGAGCAGACCTGGGGCGTCTACGCCCGTAGCGTGCTGGCCTTCTCCGCGGTCGGCATCCTCTTCCTTTTCTTCTTCCAGTTGTTGCAGGGCAAACTGCCGCTGCACCTGAACGACCCGGCCACCGAGATGACGCCGGCGTTGGCCTGGAACACCGCGGTCAGTTTCGTGACGAACACGAACTGGCAGAACTACTCCGGTGAGTCGACCCAGGGACACCTGGTGCAGATGGCCGGGCTCGCGGTGCAGAACTTCGTCTCCGCCGCCGTCGGCATGGCCGTCGCGGTCGCGCTGGTGCGCGGCTTCGCCCGCAGGCACACCGGCGACCTGGGCAACTTCTGGGTCGATCTCGTCCGCGGCACCCTGCGCATCCTGCTGCCGATCGCGTTCGTGTTCGCCATCGTGCTGGTCGCCGGCGGCGCGATCCAGAACTTCCACCTGCACGATCAGGTCGCGCAGACGCTGAACGGCACCGCGCAGACCATTCCCGGCGGCCCGGTGGCCAGCCAGGAGGTGATCAAGGAACTCGGCACCAACGGCGGCGGCTTCTACAACGCCAACTCCTCGCACCCGTTCGAGAACCCGACCACCTGGACCAACTGGGTGGAGATCTTCCTGATCCTGATGATCAGCTTCTCGCTGCCGCGCACCTTCGGGCGCATGGTCGGCAGCAAGAAGCAGGGCTACGCCATCGTCGCCGTGATGGGCGCCATCGCGCTGGTCAGCACGGTGTTGCAGAACGTCTTCCAGCTCGCGCACCACGGCACGGTGCCGACCGCGATCGGCGCGTCCCTGGAGGGCGTCGAAACCCGTTTCGGCGTGGCCGATTCCGCGACCTTCGCGTCCGCGACGACGCTCACCTCGACCGGCGCGGTCGACTCGTTCCACGACTCCTACACCAGCCTCGGCGGCATGATGACGATGTTCAACATGCAGCTCGGCGAAGTAGCGCCGGGCGGAACGGGTTCCGGGCTCTACGGCATGCTGATCCTCGCGGTGATCACCGTTTTCGTCGCGGGCCTGATGGTCGGGCGGACACCGGAGTACCTCGGCAAGAAGATCACGCCACGCGAGATCAAGCTCGCCGCTTCGTATTTCCTGGTGAGCCCGTTGATCGTGCTGGTGGGCACCGCGCTTGCGATGGCCATGCCCGGACAACGCGCGAGCATGCTGAATTCCGGACCACACGGACTCTCGGAAGTGCTGTACGCCTTCACTTCCGCGGCCAACAACAACGGCTCGGCCTTCGCCGGCCTGTCCGGCAACACCGAGTGGTACAACACCGCGCTGGGCCTGGCAATGGTATTCGGCCGGTTCCTGCCCATCATCTTCGTGCTCGCGCTGGCCGGTTCGCTGGCCCAGCAGGGCAGCACACCCGAGTCGATCGGCACGCTGCCGACGCACCGGCCGCAATTCGTCGGCATGGTCGTCGGCGTGACCGTGATCCTGGTCGCGCTCACCTTCCTGCCCGCCCTCGCGCTCGGGCCGCTCGCTGAAGGGATTCACCAATGACAACAGCATCGCAACGCGATTCCGCGGGCGGCCGGGCGGCGGGTGGGTCCACTCCTGCTACTGAAGTCGCCGAAGTACCGGACGAATTCAACGAGTCGAAGAAGCGACTCGAACACAACGCCGGCCGGGTGCCGCGCGGCGCGCTCGATCCGAAGATGCTGCTGACCTCGCTGCCGGACGCGGTGCGCAAACTCGATCCGCGCACCATGTGGCGCAATCCGGTGATGTTCATCGTCGAGCTCGGCGCCGTCTGGTCCACCGTGCTGGCGATCGCCGACCCCAGCTTCTTTGCCTGGACGATCGTCGTATGGCTCTGGCTCACCGTGATTTTCGCGAATCTGGCCGAAGCGGTCGCCGAAGGGCGCGGCAAGGCCCAGGCCGACACGTTGCGAAAAGCCAAGACCGACACCGTGGCCCGGCGACTGGTCGACTGGACGCCGGGCGGCCCGGTCGTCGAGGAAGGCGTCGCGGCGCCGCAGTTGCAGCGCGGCGACCACGTCGTGGTCGAGGCCGGTCAGGTCGTCCCCGGCGACGGCGATGTCGTGGAAGGCATCGCCTCGGTGGACGAATCGGCGATCACCGGCGAATCCGCGCCGGTCATCCGGGAATCCGGCGGCGACCGCTCGGCGGTCACCGGCGGCACCACGGTGCTGTCCGACCGGATCGTCGTCAAGATCACCCAGGAGCCCGGCAAGAGCTTCATCGACAAGATGATCGCTCTGGTCGAGGGTGCGAGCAGGCAGAAGACGCCGAACGAGATCGCGCTGAACATCCTGCTCGCCTCGCTCACCGTCATCTTCGTGTTCGCGGTGGTCACGTTGCAGCCGCTGGCGATCTTCTCGAAGGCGAACAACCCCGGCGTGCCGGACACGACGGCGCTGGACGTCAACGGAATCACCGGCATCGTGCTGGTGTCGCTGCTGGTGTGCCTCATTCCGACCACCATCGGCGCGCTGCTGTCCGCCATCGGCATCGCGGGCATGGACCGGCTCGTCCAGCGCAACGTGCTGGCCATGTCCGGCCGCGCGGTCGAGGCCGCGGGCGATGTGAACACGCTGCTGCTGGACAAGACCGGCACCATCACCCTCGGCAATCGCCAAGCCTCGGATTTCGTTCCGATGCCCGGTATTTCGCCCGACGAACTGGCCGACGCGGCGCAGCTGTCCAGCCTCGCCGACGAAACCCCGAAGGCCGTTCCATCGTCGTGTACGCGAAGCAGGCGTTCGGCAAGCGCGAGCGCACACCGGGTGAGCTGAAAGGCGCCGCCTGGGTGGAATTCACCGCGCAGACCCGGATGTCGGGCGTCGACCTCACCGGCGGGCACCAGTTGCGCAAGGGCGCCGCGAGCGCGGTGATCGAATGGGTGCGCGCCCAGGGCGGCGTCGTGCCCACCGATGTCGGCGTGACCGTGGACGGCGTCTCCGCCTCCGGCGGGACCCCGCTGGTGGTCGGCGAGCTGAAGGACGGCACCGCCCGGCTGCTCGGCGTGATCCATCTCAAGGACGTCGTCAAGCAGGGCATGCGCGAGCGGTTCGACGAAATGCGCCGGATGGGCATTCGCACCGTCATGATCACCGGCGACAATCCGTTGACCGCCAAGGCGATCGCCGACGAAGCGGGGGTCGACGACTTCCTCGCCGAGGCGACGCCGGAGGACAAGCTGGCGTTGATCAAGAAGGAACAGGACGGCGGCCGGCTGGTCGCGATGACCGGCGACGGCACCAACGACGCGCCCGCGCTCGCCCAGGCCGACGTCGGCGTCGCGATGAACACCGGTACCTCGGCCGCCAAAGAAGCGGGCAACATGGTCGATCTGGACTCCGACCCGACCAAGCTCATCGAGATCGTCGAGATCGGCAAACAGCTGCTCATCACCCGCGGGGCGCTGACCACCTTCTCGATCGCCAACGACATCGCCAAGTACTTCGCGATCCTGCCCGCGCTGTTCATCGCGCTGTTCCCCGGCCTGGACAAGCTCAACATCATGCGACTGGCCAGCCCGCAGTCGGCGATCCTGTCCGCGGTGATCTTCAACGCGATCGTCATCGTGGCGCTGATCCCGCTCTCGCTGCGCGGGGTGAACTACACGCCGAGCAACGCGTCGAAGTTGTTGAGCCGCAATCTGACGATCTACGGCCTCGGCGGCATCATCGCGCCGTTCATCGGCATCAAACTCATCGACCTCGTCGTCCAACTCCTCCCCGGGATGTCCTGACATGCGTACTTCGACTTGGATCCGGCAGCACGTGGCCGCACTGCGCGCGCTGCTGGTGCTCACCGCGATCACCGGAATCGCCTATCCCCTGGTGGTTTTCGCCGTGGCTCAACTACCGGGCCTGCACGACAAGGCGGACGGGTCGCTGGTGCAGTCCGGCGACACCGTGGTGGGCTCCAGCCTGATCGGCCAGTCGTTCACCGACAGCGACGGCAACGCGCTGGTGCAGTACTTCCAGAGCAGGCCGTCCGCGGCCGGGACCAACGGGTACGACCCGATGGCCACCGCCGCGTCCAACCTCGGCCCGGAAAGCATCGTGGACACCCTCGCCGCCGATCCGGCCGAGACCAAGCTGAGCCTGCTGTCCACCGTCTGCGCCCGCAGCAAGGCGATCGCCGACCGTGAGGGGGTCGACGGCGCCCGGCCGTTCTGCACGAAGACCGGTGTAGGCGCGGTGCTCTCGGTGATCGGGCCGCGCGACGGCCGCGGCGAGGTGACCCATCCCGCTCGGGTCGTGAGCGTCAACGAGGCGTGCCCGGCGACGCCGTTCCTGTCCGCCTACAAGGGCGTTCAGGTCGAGTGCGCCCAGCCCGGCGAGGACTATGCGGCGGGCCGGATCGTGCCGATCTTCGGCGACGCCTCGGTCGACACCCCGGTGCCCTCCGACGCGGTCACCGCGAGCGGCAGCGGCCTGGACCCGCATATCTCGCCGCGGTACGCCGACCTCCAGATCGCCCGAGTCGCCAAGGCGCGCAATATCTCCGAGGATCAGCTTCGTCAGGTGGTGCACGCGCACACCGACGGTCGCACGCTGGGCTTCCTCGGCGAACCACGGGTCAATGTGGTCGAATTGAACCTCGACCTCGACCAGCGGTACCCGTTCCGCGGCTAGCGGCACGAAAGTACGAGGGCCGGTGGCAATCACGTCACCGGCCCTTGTCGTGTCCGGCCACTCCCGTGGCCCTGCACCGCTGCCCGCTTCAGGCCTGTTCGGGACCGAGCGGCAGCAGCGGGGCGCGAGCGGTCAGACAGAACGGGTGACCGGCCGGGTCGAGCAGGACCCGCCACAGGTCGGGGCCGGGCTGGACCTCAGCGAGCCGCGCGCCCAACCGGATCGCCCCCGCCTGCGCGTCGTCCAGATCGTCCACCCGCAGATCGAGGTGGATGTGCATGGGTGTGTCCCCGTCCGGCCAGGTCGGCGGCCGGTAGCCGGGCACCCGCAGCGCGCACAGGGACCCGCGCTCGGTGTGCACCACCGCCAGATCATCTGCCCGATAAACAATCTCGCCGCCGAGCAGCGCCGCCCAGAACTCGGCCAGCGCCTCCTTGTCGGCACAGTGCATAGTGATCAAACTCAACTGAGCGATAGGCACCGTGCCATCGTAGGCGCGGCCGAGCATGATTTCGGGCATGCCGATGGTGATCAGCGGTATTCGGGGTTCTCGAAATCGAAGCGGCAGCCGGCGTCCCACTCCGAACGCTGGTTGCCGTGGGCGGGGATGCCGTTGGCGTCCTTGAGCATTCGGGCGAGGTGCAGCAGATTCCAGGTCATGAAGGTGGTGTTGCGGTTGGTGAAATCGTTGTCGGGGCCGCCGGAGCCGGGATCGAGATAGGACGGGCCGGGACCCGCTTCGCCGATCCAGCCCGCGTCGGCCTGCGGCGGGATGGTGTAACCGAGATGCTGCAGGCTGTAGAGGATGTTCATCGCGCAGTGCTTGACCCCGTCCTCGTTGCCGGTGATGAGGCAACCGCCCACGCGGCCGTAGTACGCGTACTGGCCGTGCTGGTTGAGGATCGACGAATTGGCGTAGAGCCGTTCGATGACCTGTTTGGTGACGGAACTGTTGTCGCCCAACCAGATCGGGCCCGCCAGCACCAGGATGTCGGCGTCCATCACCTGCTGCTGCAGCGCGGGCCATTCGTCGGTGGGCCAGCCGTGCTCGGTCATGTCGGGCCAGACGCCGAAGGCGATGTCGTGATCGACCGCCCGGATCTGGGAGACCTGCACGCCGTTCTTCGCCATGATGCGGGCACTGACATCGATCAGGCCCTGGGTGTTGCTCACCTCCGGCGATCGTTTCAGAGTGCAGTTGATGAACAAGGCGCGCAGGTCGTCGTAAGTGGTCACGGAGTGCTCCTTTGTGTCGTGGTGTCGCGCCGACGGCGCCGATCTACGAGTTTCGCCGCCCCGGCGGCGCCCACCAGCACCCAGACCAGTACCACCGCGGCCATGAGGCCGAGGGGATAGTTCCGGTCCAGCACCGTGGGGTTGTCCGGCATGGCGTGACCGCGGTCGAGCACGGGCGCGGCGATCGCCAGCAGCGCCACCGTACAGACCGCACCGCACGCGGCCGGGCCCCACCAGACGCCCGGCAGGAACCGGCGAGCGGTGATCCCGGCCGCGGCGCACAGCGGCGCGAAAACCGCGTCGTGCAGCAGGATTCCACCCGCGAACCACAGGGCGATCGAGATCAGGTCCGCTTGCGGGAAGTCGAGCAGCAACGTGATCCCGTACCAACCGAGCCAGCCGCCCGCCACCAGCAACAACAGCCGAACCGCGGTCATGATCGGGCCTCGATCGTCGAAAGCCATTTCGTCTGCAGCACTCCGGGCCGGCTGGGCGCGATGAGGCGGCACGGGTAGCCGTGGTCGAGGTCGAGCGTCGCACCGTTCAACGCCAGCGCCACCAGCGTGTCCGCGTCGACGGCATGTCGTTGCGGCAGTGTCGAACTCGCATAGATGCCATTGGTCTCCAGCGATCGGAAAATTACGTCACCACCGGGGTAGGTGCCCACCGCGGCGAGCAGATCACGCAGGCGCACACCGGACCAGTCGGCGGTGGCACTCCAGCCTTCGACACAGGCGATCGGCAGCCTGGCCTGTGTCTGCGGCATGGCCAGCAGTTCGTCCCTGGTGAAGCCGCGTTGCCGGTCCCCGACCTGGACAATCAAGCGATAGTCCGCTGCCCGCGCCAGCTCGCCGACACCGGCGGCCGCGGCGGTCCTGTTGACCGGAAGTCCCTGCGGCCCTTCGCCGCTACGCGGTGCGAGCACAGCGGCCCAGCGCAGGAACGGAACAGTCTGACCGGCCATCGCCAAGGTGGCCGCGCCCGCGGAAACCCAAGCCGCGGTCAACACCGTCCGTCGCGAAACATGGCGCACGCCTGCGCCATCCGCAGACTCGCGGACCGTGGGCTCCGTATCGATCGGACGGCTCAAAGCCTCCCGGATCACCGGCAGCTTCACCGCGAGATGCACCGCCAGCGCACCCACCGCGACGAAGGCCATCGCGTAATGCGCGGTGGGAAAGAAGAACTTCCACGGGTAGTACTGCGCGATGTTCAACAATCCGGTCGACAGCTCGAACACCATCGCGCCGACCAGCAGCGCGATCGATCCGCGCTCCAGCATGCGCAGCGGCGAGCCGAGCACCGGACGCTCGAACAGTTTCGGGTACACGGCCCAAAGTTTCACCAGCAGTAGCGGAATCGCGGCGACACCCGTAACGACGTGCAGGCCTTGCGTCAACCGGTACAACCACACCGGGTGGGCGGGCCACCAGAACCAGCTCGGCGGATGCTGAATCCAGTGGCTCAGCAGGCCGGTCACGAAACAGACCAGGATCGCCGCACCGAGCGCGATGCCCACCCGGCTGGCCACCTCCGGGCCGCGGGCACCGGACACCCGGTACCACCGATCGTCCGATCCGCCGGTGCGCTCGGCGGGTTCGCGCACAGTCATCGGACACCGCCTCGGCAGGCCGACTCGGTCCGCACCCAACTCATCACGCGACCTCCGATGCCCCGGAGCGAGCCGGTCGTGCGCGCACCACGGCGCTAGAAGCCCGGCGGCTGCGCAACCATGCGATGTGCCTGCCGCCCACTTCCACTGTGTCGACCACCCGAAACCCGGTGTTGTGCGCGAGATCCGCCGCATGGTCGATGCTCACCGTGGCCCACGGGAACCAGCACCCCACATGCGTGCGCGACTCGACGCGGAGCTGCCGGGTGACCGAACCTGTACCCGGACGGCCGAACTCTACGACTGCGACACCGCTGGGCATGAGCAGGGACGCGGTACGCCGCAGGATGCGCTCCGGGTCGCCGCCGATCCCGATATTGCCGTCGGCGAGCAGCGCGTAGGCCCAGCGCCCCGCGCCGGGCAGCGGACCGAAGAGGTCACGCCGCAGCGCGGGCGCACCGCGAAACCTGGTGATGGCCACCGCGGTCGGGGAGATGTCCACCCCCAGCGCGAGCACGCCGCGCCGAAGTAGCGCCGCCACCAACCGGCCGGGCCCGCAGCCGAGATCCACCGTCGGCCCATCACAGCATTCGGTCAGCGCCAGGTCCGCACGGCGGTCGGTGCCGGACAGCCCCAGCCACCGCTGCATCGGCAGGCGATGCCGCACACCGTCCGCATCACGGATCCAACATTTCTCACCCGCCAACGCGCGGTCGAACACGTCCAACTCGATCCCGCTCACGATCGCACCAACCCGCGTTCACACAGCCGGTGGATCTCTCCGGCGAATCGGCCGCGCGAAGCCGCGGCGACCCGTTGCGCATCGGCGAAGGTATCGACATCGCTGAACTGCTGCAGCGAGGTCACCGCATACCCACACTGCTGCAACGCCTTTCGGGTCAGCTCACCGGTGCGATCGGTGGACATCGGAACGTGCTCGAGCACTCGAGCAGGCTGTGGCGACGGTAATCCGAGTCCCCACCAGCCACCGTCCTCGGCCGGACCGAGCAGCGCGCCGTCACCCGCGACGAGCGCACGCGCTGCGGCGGTCAAGATCTCCGGGCCGATCTGCGGCGTGTCCATCCCGATCTGGAATACCGGCGCGCCGAAACGCGCGGCATCGGCGTGCGCGTTCGCCAGGCGCGCACCGAAACCCTCGCCACGTTGCGGGACAACCTCGAATAGCTCGAACGCTCTTGCCAATTCGCCACCGCACTCGGCCGCCGACAGATCGCCGGTGAACGCGACGACGCGATGCGCGACCTCGCTGCGCAGCACCGCGTCGAGGGTGTCCAGCAGTGCGGCGGCGGCCACCGTGGCCGCTTCGCGCGGGGTCAACGGCGGCGAGAGCCGGGTTTTGGCGAAACCCGCGATCGGCGCCTTCGCGATCACCAGCAGCGTCGCCGGACAGCAGCTCATCGCAGCACCGCCAGGAAATCCTTGGTGGCACGCAGGGTTCCGAGCCACGAGCCCGACACCTTCGACACCCCGCCCGCGCGCGGCCGGTAGGCGATATCCCGCTCCTCCACCCGCCAACCGGCGCTCGCCGCGCCGACCAGCAGTTCGAGGGGGTAACCGGACCGCTGGTGCAAGGGTCCGAGCGACAGCATTCCGGCCCGCCGTGCCACCCGCATCGCGGCGATATCGTGCACGGGCAGACCGTATTTGCGCCGCAGCCGGCGCGCGACGAGCAGATTGCCGAGCCGGGCGTGCCAGGGCCAGACCCCGGCGTGTGTCGGCCGCCGCCGGCCGACCGCGAGATCAGCTCCGCCACGCACCAATTCGACGAGGCCGGGCAGTTCGGCCGGATCCATCGAGCCGTCGCCGTCGAGTACCGCGACCAGCTCGGTGCGGGCCGCCGCGATGCCCGCCTGCACGGCCGCGCCGTAGCCCGGTCTGGCCTCGTGCACCACCGTGGCGCCGCGGCTGCGCGCGACGGCGCCGGTGCCGTCGGTGGAGCCGTTGTCCACCACGAGGGCGTGGTATCCGGCGGGTAGCGCGCCGAGCACATCGGGCAACGCATCAGCTTCGTCCCGGCACGGAATCACGACGGTCACTCCGGCAGGATCAACCTGGGTTCGAGTCACGCTGCCGACGCTAGGCCGTCGCGGCCGCGAAACGGCCCGAAAACCTGTGACGAAACAGTGACATCGTCAGAAAAACGGCCGGGATCTGCATAGACGGCTCGATTACCGCCCTATCGTGATAACCGTGCCCGACACCTCTGTCCTCGATCCCCCGCGGCGGGCCCGGCTCCGTGGCGACCTGGTGGGCGCGGGCAGCGCCGCCGTGCTCGTGACGGCGGCCTTCGTCGTACCGCGAATCGCCAGCGAATCATGGCGCAGCAAGCTGTACGCCGGTGCCGCACCGCTCTTCGGCAACTGGCTACCGCACGCGGGCTGGGGCACCGTGCCGGCCATCGCGCTCGCGATTGCCGTTGTCGCACAGGGCCCGACGCTCGCGCGCCGGTTGTCCTGGCGTCCGTTGCTGGCCGTCTCGTGGGCCGCCGCGCTGGGCTGGGCCTTCGCGCTCGCCATGGTCGACGGCTGGCAACGTGGTTTCGCCGGTCGGCTCACCGATCCCAACGAGTACCTGCACGAGGTAGGCGGCGTCACCGACATCGGCGCGATGCTGCGCGGATTCGCCGACCGCATCCTCGATTTCGAGCCGGACTCGTGGACCACGCACGTGTCGGGGCATCCACCGGGTGCGCTGCTCTTCTTCGTCTTGCTCGACCGCATCGGCCTCGGCGGCGGCGCGTGGGCGGGCGTGGCCTGCCTGCTGATCGGCACCAGCGCGGTGCTCGCCGTCGCGGTCGCGCTGCGGGCGCTCGGAGCCGAGGATCGAGCGCGGGCCGCGCTGCCGTTCCTGGTGCTCGCGCCCGCCGCGCTGTGGATCGCGGTCTCCGCGGACGCGATGTTCGCCGGTGTCACGGCCTGGGCCGTCGCATTACTGGCGATCGCGGCGCGGCCCGGCGGCAAGACCGGCGCCGCGATCGCCGCGGGCGTTCTCTTCGCGCTCGGCATCTATCTCAGCTACGGCTTGGTACTGATGGCGTTTCCGGCCGTGGCCGTGCTGATCGCGGCCCGGACCGCGCGCCCGCTGCTGCCCGCACTGGCCGGTGCGCTGCTGGTCGTGGCCGCGTTCACCCTGGCCGGTTTCTGGTGGCTGGACGGCTACCACCTGGTGGTGCAGCGCTACTACCAGGGCATAGCCAGTGAGCGGTCCTACGCGTACTGGTGGTGGGGCAACCTGGCCGCGACGGTGTGCGCGGTGGGCCTCGCTACCGCCGCGGGCCTGTCCCGCGCGCTGTCGCCGCGCACGCTGCGTGCCCTCGATCCGACGGCGCTGCTGGTCGCCGCGGCGCTGTGCGCGATACTCGCGGCAGACCTCAGTGGACTGAGCAAAGCGGAAACCGAGCGGATCTGGCTGCCGTTCGATATCTGGTTGCTCGCCGCGACCGCTTTTCTGCCGCGCGCCGCCGCCCGGCCCTGGCTCGCGCTGCAAGCCGCCGCGACCCTGCTGCTGGTCCACACGATCCTGACGAACTGGTGAGAGCATGACGATTCTGATCGCCGACGACGATCCCGTCGTCCGGGACGTGGTCCGCCGCTATCTCGAGCGCGACGGCCACAAGGTACGCGAAACTGCGGACGGCACAACCACTTTGGCGGCGCTGGCGAATCCGGACGACGCGATCGAGCTGGCCGTGCTCGACGTGATGATGCCCGCACCGGACGGCATCGCTATCTGCCGCAGCATCCGCTCGGGCCCGCGGCCGGACATGCCGGTCATCCTGCTCACCGCCCTCGGCGACGAGGACGACCGGGTGCTCGGTCTGGAGGCGGGCGCCGACGACTACGTCACCAAACCGTTCAGCCCACGGGAACTCGCGCTGCGGGTCGCCTCGGTGCTGCGGCGCTCGCAGGTGGTGCGCGACAGCAACCATCCGGTGCTGCGCGACGGCGCGGTGGAGATCCGCCCGGCGGTCCGGCTCGTCCTCGTCGCGGGGGCGCCGGTGGACCTGACGCCGCGCGAATTCGACCTGCTCGTCTTCCTGCTGCAGCATCCGCAGCAGGTGTTCAGCCGGGAAGCTTTGCTCGCCAAGGTGTGGGGCTGGGATTTCGGCGACCTCTCCACGGTCACCGTGCACATCAAGCGGTTGCGCGCCAAGCTCGGCGACAACCATCGCATCGAAACCGTGTGGGGCCGCGGTTACGCGTGGGCGCGCACCGGGAACGGAGCCGGCGATGCCTGAGGACACCACCCAGCTCATCATCTATTCGCTGGCCTGCTCGCTGCCGGTGGTCCTGATCGGCGCGATCATCCTGCGCACCACCAGGAATCGGTCGGTGACCACCAGTATGGCGGTGCTGGTGCTGATTCCGACGCTGGCCACCCTCGCGGGCGTGATCGGGGTCAGCGGGCTGATGTTCACCCAGGAGCTGCAGCGCACCGCGGTGGTGCTCGGCATCGTCGCGGCGGTCACCGTCCCCGCCGCGATTCTGCTCGGGCGCGAACAGGCCCGAAAGATGGTCTGGGAGAAGCAGATCCTCGAGCAAGAGCGCGCGGCCGAGCAGGCACGGCGCGAGCTGGTCGCCTGGGTGAGCCACGACCTGCGGACGCCACTGGCGGGCATCCGCGCGATGGCCGAAGCGCTCTCCGACGGTGTCGTCAGCGGACAGGCCGACGTGGCGACCTACGCCGAGCAGATCGGCGTCGAGACGAATCGGCTCTCCCGCATGGTCGACGACCTGTTCGAGATGTCGAAGATCAACGCGGGCGCGCTGCGCCTCGAGCTGGAGCCGGTGGACCTGCGAGAACTGATCGACGAGGTGCTCGCCGCGAACCGGCCGACCGCCGCCCGCGCTCGAGTCGAACTCCGTGCGGAACAACCGGATTCGCGCATCGTCGTCACCGCGAACGATCAGGCGCTCGGCCGGGTGCTGACCAACCTGGTGTCCAACGCCATCGCACACACGCCGCCCGGTGGCGAGGTCGCCCTCTCGGCGGGCACCGCCGACGGTCAGGCGTGGGCACGGGTCGACGACACCGGGCCGGGGATCGCCGAGGCGGACCTGCCGCGCATCTTCGAGGTCGCCTACCGCGGCACCGCCGCGCGCTCCCCGGTCGCCGCCGACGGCGTACCCGCCGGCAGCGGTATGGGTTTGGCGATCGCGGCCGGCCTGGTCGAGGCGCACCAGGGCCGCATCACCGCCGAAAACCGACCCGGCGGCAGCCGTTTCGAGGTACGGCTGCCGCTGTCGGGCAACTGACCGCTCACAGGGTCGGTGCGCACATCCCCGCGCTGTCGCGCAGCGGGGCGAACGCGAACTCGGTGAGACCGGCCACTGGATCCACCTGCGCCACGAAACCCAGGACGCGCCTGGCCCGTTCAGGGTCGGCGACGATATGCCGCACGTCGCCGGCCCGATAGCGGCCCGTCACCATCGGGTCCGGGCCGCCGCGCGCCGCGGCCAAGGTCAGCGCCACTTCGCCGATGGTGATCGGGCGGCCGGAAGAGACATTGAGCGCGACGAAACCGGACAGCGGCTGTTCGACGGCCGCGAGGTTCGCCGCGGCGATATCGGTGACGTGCACGAAATCCCGCGCCTGTCGGCCGTCCTCGAAGACCTGCGGCGACTGCCCCGCCTCGAGCGACGACCGGAAGATCGCGGCGACCCCGGAATACGGTGTGTCCCTGGGCATATCGTCGCCGTACACATTGTGATAACGCAGCGCGGTCACCGTCGACCCGGTCACCGCCGCCCACGCGGCGGCGTAGTTCTCTTGCGCGAGTTTGCTTGCCGCGTACAGGCTGCGCGGGCGCAGCGGCGCGTCCTCGCGGACCGTTTCCCACCCGAGGACCTCGCCGGTCGCCGGACAGCGATGCTCGAACATCCCCGCCGCGAGATCCGCCGGGCGGCGGACGCCGACCTGCACCGGCCCGCACCGCTCGCCGCGGTAGTGCCCCTCGCCGTACACCACCATCGACGACGCGAGCACCAGCCTGCGGCACCCGGCCCGATCCATCGCCGCCAGCAGGACCGCCGTGCCGAAGTCGTTGTGACTCGCGTAGGCGGGCGCATCCTGTGCGCTCACGCCGGCGCCGACCACCGCGGCCTGATGGCAGACGACGTCGACGCCGTGCAGCAGCGCGTCGAGTGCCTCCCCGTCCCGGACGTCCACCTGCCGGACGCCGTCGGGCGCCGTGGCGGCCGGTCCGTGCGCCGCCGGGATCATCAGGTCGACCGAGAGCACCTCGTGCCCGGCGGCGGCCAGCGCGCGACGTATATGCGAACCGATGAATCCGGCCGCACCGGTCAACAACACCCGCATGCCGGTCACGCCGGATCTCCCGGCCGTGCAATTCGTGTCATGCACCGATCGTGCCTGGTGAACGCGCCGCGGCGGGTGTTCCACGCCGCACCGTCAGACTTTCGTCACCCCTCGATCGCCCGGCACCGTGTCGGTGGGTGTTGCTACCGTGCGCCCTGTCCGAGGACTGCACAACGCACGGGAGGTCGTGATGGCGGAGCCAGTACCGGCGGCAGAGTTTCCGCACCGAATGGGCAAGGTCGCCAACCGCGAGCTGGCCGCGCACGGGTACACCCGCTACGACCAGCTCACCGCGGTGACGGCGAAGGAACTGCTGCGCATCCACGGCGTCGGCCCGAAGGCGATCCGGATCCTCGAAGAGGAACTGTCCCTGCGCGGCCTGCGCTTCGCCGACCAGGGCGCACCTTTGCCCGAGTAGTCCCACCCGGCTCCCGCACCCTCGGGTCAGCCCTCGATGATGATCTTTCCGTCCTGACCGGAGGCGACGAATCCGAGCAGGCGCTCGGCCTCGGCGCGCAGGGCGGATTCGTCGGCCGTGGACAGCGGGTGCCAGGGCGTGACCCGAATGGTGCTGTCCTCCAACGCCCATCGGCCGTGCACGAAACCATCGACCAGATACATCGGCACCCCGAGGGAGGCCTCCTTGGCGATCCGCTGCCGATCCTCCTCGCTGATGATCCGGCGGCGGTCCTTGTGCCCGAGCAACGCGTTGTCGAAAGCGGGCAGGAAGCGCACCGGCATCGGCAAGCCCGGATCGGCCAGCGGCGCGTCGGGCAGGTCGAACAGCACGCGGTGCTGGTCGTCGGTGAAAACGCGCAGGCTCGAACGCATCTCGTCCACCACCTCGGCGAGCTTGGTCACCCCCGCCCACGCCTGCATATCGGCCACCGTGGCGGGACCGAACGCCGCCAGGTACCGCAGGATCAAGGTCTGCGCGTGCGGCTCGGTCTCCATCGGCACACCGATCCATTCGTCGGCGAGGGCGACCGTCACCGACCGGTTGCGCCATTTGCCCCAGGCACCGGTCACCGGGCTGTGCGCCATCGGCACCAGCAGTTCCGCCGCTTCAGCGAGCCTGCGCGCGTGCCGATCCGGGAAGCGTTCGGCGAGCAAGCGGCCCAGCTCGGTGCGCGACAGGATCTGACCGGACAACAATTCCCTTCCCGCGACGGCGAGTTCGGCGAGATCGATGCCCTCGATCTCGTCGCGGTAGTACGGCGCCTGCAATGCGGCGTGCACGATCGGACGCACCGTGGGGCGCAGCCAGCGGAAGTCGTCCGCGTCGGCCAGGTGCACGGTGCGGCGGATCATGGTGGACCGCACCAGTTTTCGTTCTCGCAGTAAGGCGGCCAGATCGTCGTGCCGGAAATCGGCGAGCCGGGACCACAGGCCCACATAGGGCCAATTGGGTTCCTGCCCTTGGACCGCGACCAGATGCCGGACGAGCTCCAACGGTGTCATCGCGACCCGCTGTGCCAGCATCTGACGCACCAGCAGGGTTCGGTTCAGCTCACGCAGCGATAGTTCCGTCATGCCTGCCATCTTCGCCGATGGCACCGACACATCGGGCCGATTCCGCCGGGCATACGTATACGTACAATGTGTTCATGTTCGATCCCATCACCCTGGCCGTCGGCGCCGGGATCGCCGGCGTCGGCTGGGCGATCGGGCGCTACGGCCACCGCGCGGCGTTCGGCAAGACGAAAAGCGCCGCGCAGTGCGGCTGCGGCCACGACCTCTCCGTGCACGATCCGAACGGTGAATGCCACACCGAGCTACGCCGCTCCGTCGCGCCTTCGGTGTGGGAGTGGGTGCGGTGCCCGTGCCGCCGCTACACCGGCCCGCTACCGGTCGAGGACTACTTCTCCCGGCCGTTCCTGCCGCCGAAGGAGTGAGAGCGCGCGTGAGCACCGGCACGGTGCCCACGCGCGGTGCCTCAGCCGACCTCGGGCTGCATCCGCAGCGGGACCCCGATCCGGTTCCACAGGTTGATCATCGCGGTGACCGCGACCAGTCCGGCCCGCGCGCCCTCGTCGAAATGCTTCTCGACCTCGGCCCAGATCTCGTCGCTCACACCGTGTTCGCCGAGTTTCGTGACCGCCTCCGCGTAGGCGAGGGCGGCCCGCTCGGCCTCGTCGTAGAGCGCGGACTCGCGCCAGGCATCGAGCTGGTAGATCCGCTTCTCGGTCTCCCCCGCCAGGCGCGCGTCGGTGGTGTGCAGGTCGATGCAGTACACGCAGCCGTTGATCTGGGACGCGCGAATCTTCACCAGCTCGCGCACCACCGGATTCAGCGGACCGCGCCGAATCGCCTTCTCCGCCTCGAACCACGCCTTGTAGTACTCGGGGGCGACCTCTGCGAGCTTCATCCGTGCCACGGTGACGTCCTTTCCTCGATGTCCTCGTACAACAGATGGACGAGACAGCCGCCGCAAATGTGACGCGGCAACAGCTGATCCGGCGGCCGTCACGCTTCGGCGGTCTCCGTCCAGGCCAGCAGCTCGGCCAGCGGCCAAGTGTTGATCACGCGTTCGGCCGGAACATCATTGGCCACCGCGCGTTCGCAGCCGTAGCCCTGCCAATCCAGCTGACCGGGCGCGTGCGCGTCGGTGTCGATGGCGAACAGGCACTCCATCTCGAGGGCCAAGCGCATCAAACGCGAAGGGGGATCCCGTCGTTCGGGCCTGCTGTTGATCTCGACGGCGGTGCCGAACTTGCGGCACGCCTCGAACACCACCTCGGCGTCGAAGCTCGACTCCGGCCGGGTGCCGCGACCGCCGGTGACCAGCCTGCCCGTGCAGTGCCCGAGCACGTCCACATTGGGGTTGGCGACCGCGTAGACCATCCGCTTGGTCATCGTCGCGCTGTCCGCGCGCAGATGCGAATGCACACTGGCCACCACGATATCGAGTTCGGCGAGCAGATCGGCCTGCTGATCCAGCGTGCCGTCGTCGAGGATGTCCACCTCGATGCCGGTCAGGATGCGGAACGGCGCCATCCGCTCGTTCAGTTCGGCGACGACATCCAACTGCTTGCGCAACCGGCTCGCGGACAAGCCGTTCGCCACGGTCAGCCGGGGCGAATGGTCGGTCAGCGCACAGTATTCGTGCCCGAGCGCGGCGGCGACGCCCATCATCTCCGCGATCGGGCTGCCGCCGTCGGACCAATCCGAGTGGGTGTGCAGATCGCCGCGCAGGCGGGTGCGCAGTGCCTTACCGGGCGCGCCGATCGGCTTCGCGGCGTTGCGCTGATCGATCAGGTACTGCGGCAGCACGCCGGCCGACGCCTGCTCGATCACCGCGGCGGTTTTCGGGCCGATCCCGGGGATCTCCCGCCAGCTGTGCGCTGCCTGGTGTGCCGCGCGTTCGGCCGCCGACAGTCCGGCGACGATATCGGCGGCCTTGCGGTAGGCCTTCACCCGATAGGTCTCGGCTCGCGCGCGTTCCAGCCAGAAGCCGATTTCGCGCAGCACCTCGACCGGGCCCGGCGTCGCCGCCGGGCCGGTCGCGCTCGAATCGTCTTCCGCCACCGCGGTTAACGAATCCTGCTGTACTTCATGAACGCCACTCCGTCCTCGAAGACACGGCTGGTGATCACCCGGAACCTGGCCGCGTCGGGCAGTCGTGGGCCGGTGCCGAACAGCGACCGGCCGTGCCCGAGCAGTACCGGATACAGCTTGAGGAAGATCTGATCGATCTCCGGCAGCAACACCTGGGCGAGTTCACCGCCGCCGCACAACCAGATGCCCAGTCCGGGTTCGCGCTTGAGCTCGCGCACCTTCGCCAGCGGATCCGCGGCGATCAACTCGACATCCGGATCGGGATCCTCCGGCAGCGTCGTGGACACCACGTACTGCTTCAGATGCGAATACGGGCTCGATGTACCCGTACGCACACCGAAATCGTGCGTCTTGCGACCCATCAGCACGGTGTCGAAATAGCGGTTGCGCTTATCGATGCCGAGCGACTCGCGCACCTTGGTCGGCAGCGTCTCGGGGTACTGCGCGGTGATCGCAGGGCCGTGGTCGCCGCCGACCGGGAAGAAATCGACCGACCCGTCATCGGTGGCGATGAATCCGTCGATGGTCGACGCTACGTAGTACGTGAGCTTGCGCATATGTCCTTCCTCCACGGCCCCGACACCCGGACCGCCTACAAGAAAGGTAGCTCGGACTCCCTAACGAGGGCGAGGCTTCGCCTGGCACCGCGGGCAAGAATAGGAGGAACGATTCATGAACTTCTCCCGCTGGATCGCGGCCCCGCAGCGGCGGCACGGCTCGTCCTCGCGGCCGTACACGGCGAGGGAACGCTCGAAATAGCCGGACTGGCCGTTGACGTTCACATACAGCGCGTCGAACGAGGTGCCGCCCGCGGCGAGCGCCTCCCCCATCACCGCGCCGACATCGGCGAGCAGGCCGCGCAGCACGGGGCGGGACAGGCCGGAGGCCAGGCGCGTGCCGTGCAGCTTTGCGCGCCACAGGGATTCGTCGGCGTAGATGTTGCCGATACCGGAGATCACGCTCTGATCGAGCAGCACGCGTTTGATCTCGGTCTGTTTGGCACGGATCGCGCGCACCACGGACTCGGCGTCGAAGCGCGGATCCAGCGGGTCGCGGGCGATGTGCGCGACCGGTTCCGGCACCAGGGTGCCGTCCACCTCGACCAGCGGTGCGAGCGCCCAACCGCCGAAGGTGCGCTGATCGACGAAACGCAATTGGGTGCCGTCGTGCAAGGTGGCCCGAATGTGCGCGTGCTTCTCCAGCGGCGCGTCGGCGGGCTGCACCAGCATCTGCCCGCTCATCCCCAGGTGCACGACCAGGGACGTGTCCGGCTCGTCGAAGGTGAGCCAGAGGAATTTGCCCCGCCGCTCGGCGGACTGGACCTTCAGTCCGGCCAGCCGTGCGACGAGATCGGCAGCGCCTTCGAGATGACGGCGCACCGAGCGGGGATGGGTGATCGCGACCGAGTCGATGACCCGGCCGACCACGTGTTCGGCGATTCCGCGCCGGACGACCTCGACCTCGGGAAGTTCGGGCACGGTCAGGCTTCGGCGGTCAGCGCCTGGTAGGCGGTGCCCGCGGCCTTCTGCTCGGCTTCCTTCTTCGATCGGCCGACGCCCTGGCCGTAGGCCTGGCCGCCGATCATCGTGGTCGCGGTGAATTCCTTGTCGTGATCGGGACCGGTCGAGGTGATCTCGTAGCTGGGCACGCCGAGGCCGCGCTCCGCGGTGAGCTCCTGCAGGCTCGTCTTCCAGTCGAGCCCGGCGCCCATCCGGGGGCCGCGCTCGAGCAGATCGGCGAACAGCCGCAACACCACCGCGCGCGCGACGTCGATGCCGTGCTCCAGGTGCACCGCACCGAGCAGCGACTCCATCCCGTCGGCGAGGATGCTCGGCTTGTCCCGGCCGCCGGTGAGCTCTTCGCCCTTGCCGAGCAGCAGGTGCGCGCCGAGACCGCCCGCGCCGAGCTGACGGGCCACCTCGGCGAGCGCGTGCATGTTCACCACGCTCGCGCGCAGCTTCGCCAGCTCACCCTCGGACTTGTCCGGGTGCTCGTGATACAGCCGCTCGGTGATGCTCAGTCCGAGGACGGAATCCCCGAGGAACTCCAGGCGCTCGTTGGTCGGCAGCCCGCCGTTCTCGTATGCGTAGGACCGGTGCGTCAGCGCCAGGCGCAGCAACTCCGGCTGCACCTCGACGCCGAGCGCCGCGAGCAGGCTCGCGTGTGCACCGGACGAGTCTGGTTCATCAGTCACGTCGATACGACAGGTCGAACTGTCAGACAGCAGCGGTGACCTGGCGACCCTTGTAGGTGCCGCAGGACGGGCACGCGATGTGCGGCAGGGTCTTCTCACCGCAGGCGCGGTTGGGGCAGGTGATCAGGGTCGGCGCGGTGGCCTTCCACTGGCTGCGCCGCGACCTGGTGTTGGAACGGGACATCCGGCGCTTGGGAACGGCCACGACTACTTCTCCTCTGTCCTATTGCTTGCCATATCGGCTGAGTGGTCTGTTGCTGTGGCCGCACCCGGTTCGGGGCTGCCGTTACCGGGCGATTCGGGGGCGAACTTCGCCAGCCCGGCCCAGCGAGGGTCAAGTATCTCATGCGAGTGCGCAGAACCCGCAATCGCCATCCGTACGCCGCATTCCGCGCACAGTCCGGCGCAGTCCGGGGTGCACAGCGGCTGCAGCGGCAGTTCCAGCCCGATCGCGTCGATGATCACCGGTTCGAGGTCGATGGTGTCGTCCACCATGCGATAGACCTCGTCGTCGTCGGTGGTCTGCTCGGTGGTGCTGTCCGGGTAGGCGAACAGCTCGGTGAGGTGCAGATCGATGTGATCGGTGAACGGTTCGAGGCAGCGCGAGCACTCACCCTCGATGGGCGCGCGCACCGTTCCGGTCACCAGCACACCTTCGGACACCGCCTGCAACTGCAGATCGAGCTCCACCTGCGCGCCCACCGGGACGCCGATCAGGTCGAGGCCGATCCGCGCCGTGGTATCGAAGGTGCGCTGCAGTTCACGCATGGTCCCCGGCCGGCGGCCGAGGCTGCGCACGTCCAGCACGAAAGCCGCGTCCGGCTCCCGGCGCGAGGCCGAGCGCGGACGCGAGGCAGAACCGGAACCGGCGGGCATCACGAACTCACTTCACAATCGGGGGAATGAGCAACCACTCCACGATACGCAAGCAGTGGCGTCCGCCCAAATCGGCGCGGGTCGACTGCCGCGCGCACTCTTCCGCATCCCGCGCGCGTGTCGTTCGAACGACATGCGCGCGGGGCAACAAGACGTGCGCGGCAGAAGTTCGTCTCCGGCACTGCCTGCGCTAGCGGCGATACTCCCCCGCGTAGTCGGGGGCGCCCGCGCCGGAGCGCAGCTGATGGCGGCCGCGACCGACCGTGCGCAGAGTATTGGAGAGGGTTTCCTCGAAGTCGGCGAGTTTCGAGTCGACGTAGTGGTCGCATTCCTCGCGCATCGCGTCGGCGTCGGCATGCGCCGCGTCGATCACCCGCGCGGATTCGGCGTGCGCGGCCCGCACCACCTCGGTCTGCGAGACGAGCCGGTCCCGCTCGGCTTCGCCGTCGGCCACCGAGCGATCGTAGGAAGCCTTGCCCGCCTCGATCATTCGCTCGGACTCCACCCGGGCCCGGTTGGTGACGGCCTCGAATTCGGCGTTGCCGTCGGCGATCACGCGATCGGCCTCGGCCTGCGCGGTGTTGACCAGATGATCGGCGTGCGCACTGGCCTCGGCCACCATGCGGTCGGCGTGCGCCTTCGCGTCGGCGAGGATGCGGTCGGCTTCTTCCCGGGCCGAGCCGATGGTGTGCGCGGCCTGCTCGTTGGCGCTGGTCACCGTCACTTCGGCGGCCGAGCGCGCGTCGGACACGATCTTGTCTCGGATGTCGAGCACATCCTGGGCGTCGTCCAGCTCGCCCGGCAACGCGTCGCGCACGTCGTCGAGCAGTTCGAGCACGTCGCCGCGCGGCACGATGCAGCTGCGGGTCGGCGGGATGCCACGCGCCTCCTCGACGATGGCGACCAGCTCGTCGAGTGCTTCGAATACGCGGTACATGCTGACTACCCCACTCTCCTACGACTCACGGCGAACTCTCCGCCGAGCCCCAGTGTGCCCCTCGTCACGGCTTGTGCCGAGTCACCCTCCGGTGTGTCGTGCCAGTGTCTCGCACGCCACATAAATCAAGTGGAGGATAAGCCTCCACTTCGTGGTACCTTCGATAGGAAGATCGACAAGGTCTTCGGCTTAGCGCGCAGCCCCCACCGGGACCTGCGGGATTGAGGAAGCCAGAGAGCAAGGGCCACACCGGTCCGCCCGTTGTCGACAGGTTTTGTTCGAAACCTGCCGAGAGCCCGGCGGGAAGGAAGCGATCACCGTCGCTGTTGTCCCACTCGAAGGCTCGTGTTCGATCGGAAAGACCATGACAGTTCTGGATCTGGAGCGACCGACGGGAGCAAGCGCGACCAGCTTGTTCCTGCCGTGGGTCGGCCCGTACCCGGTGCTACCCGCAGCACCCGTCGCGGCGCGATTCGAGCAGCTGATCACCTACCTGCGCGGCGATCGCGCGTTCGCCCAGCTCATCCGCTTCGCACTGGTCGGCGGCTCCAGCAACATCGCCTACGTCCTGCTGTTCTTCGCGATGCACGGCATCGGCCCGCTGATCGCCAACGTGGTCGGCTCGATCGTCAGCACCGTCATCGCCAACGAACTGCATCGCCAGCTCACCTTCCACGCCCGCGGCCGCGTCGGCTGGTTCACCGCCCAGTGGGAAGGTGGCGGCTTGGCGCTGGTCGGCCTGGCCATCACCACCGCGGGCCTGGCCGCACTCGACGTCTGGGCCCCCAGCATCGGCGGCCCGGCCGAGGCCACCGCCATCCTCGCCATCACCGCCGCCGTAGGCGGCATGCGCTTCCTGGCCCTGCGCGGCCTGGTCTTCTGAACCACCACCGCAGCCCACGAATCAGCCCCGGCGCCAACCACATCGGCACCGGGGCTGATTCGCTCAGCTTTTGCGTTCGGCGAGGCGGGCCAGGAGGCGTTTGTGGACTGAAGGGGGGAGCATGTCTACTACGTCGCCGCCGAAGGCGGCTACTTCTTTGACGAGGGAGCTGGAGAGGTAGCCGAAGGTGGGGTTGGTGGCTATGAAGAAGGTTTCTACGCCGGAGAGTTTCTTGTTCATCTGCGCCATTTGCAGCTCGTAACCGAAGTCGGTCGCGTCGCGCAGACCCTTCACGATCGCGGTGACGTTCTGCTCCTTGGCGAAATCGACCAGCAGCCCGTACCAGGACTCCACCCGGACGTTGGGCAGGTGCGCGGTGGACTCGCGCAGCATCTCCATGCGCTCGTCGACGCTGAACATGCCCTGCTTGTTCTTGTTGATCATGACGGTGACAACGACCTCGTCGAACTGGGCCGCGGCCCGGGTGAAGACGTCGATGTGTCCGTTGGTCACGGGGTCGAAGGACCCGGGGCACAATGCTCCAGCCATGGTCAGACGCTATCGTGTCGACCGGCCCCACACCACAGTGGGTGCGCCAGGCCACACCGGGACTATTCGAACGTCGCCAGCTCGATCCGCGTTTCCCCGTATTTGCGCGGCTTCAGCGCGGAATACCCTGCGGGCCAGACGATCTCCGGTGACCGGATGGATCGCTCCACCACCACCAAGGCGTCCGGGCGCAGCCAGCCGCGGGTCAGCGCGCGCAGATCCGCGAGCACCGCGTCGGTCTCGACCGCGTACGGCGGATCGGAGAGCACCAGG
Organism: Nocardia brasiliensis IFM 10847; assembly: GCF_000710915.1. Classification (GTDB taxonomy): domain Bacteria; phylum Actinomycetota; class Actinomycetes; order Mycobacteriales; family Mycobacteriaceae; genus Nocardia; species Nocardia brasiliensis_A. The sequence goes on along the minus strand of NZ_BAUA01000024.1, from coordinate 8,922 downwards.
TCGAATTCGCCCGCACCGCCCAGCGCCAGCACCGACGAGACCGTACCGAGACGCAGCTCCGCCCCGGGCAATCCGAGGTCGGCGATGTTGCCGCGCACGATCGCCGCGGCCTTGCGATCGGATTCGACCAGCAGCGCGTGCGCGGCGCCGCGCGAGAGCGCCTCCAACCCGAGCGCGCCCGAGCCCGCGTAGAGGTCGAGCACTCGGGCGCCGTCGAAGTCGATCCGGGCGTCGAGCGCGCTGAACAGCGCCTCGCGCACCCGGTCTGAGGTCGGGCGGGTACCGGTGGGCGGCACCCGCAGGCGCCGCCCACCCGCCGTTCCGGCGACGATTCGCGTCATTCGGACGCGGTCTCGCGCAACGCCAGCTCGATCAACAGATCGCCGCCCTCGACCTGCTGCACCTGACCGATCGCGACCCGGCCGACGGTGCCCGCGCGCGGCGCGGTGATCGCCGCCTCCATCTTCATCGCCTCGATGGTGCCGATGGTGTCGCCGGCCGCGATCGAATCGCCTTCGGACACAGCCAATGTCACGACACCGGCGAACGGGGCAGCGATATGGCTCGCGTTGGCCTTGTCCGCCTTCTCCGCGGCCGGGATCTCGCTGGCGATGGACCGGTCCCGGACCGCGACCGGCCGCAGCTGCCCGTTGAGGATGCACATGACCGTGCGCATGCCGCGCTCGTCGGGTTCGGAGATGGCTTCGAGGCCGATCAGCAGCGTGACGCCCTTCTCCAACTGCACGCGGTGTTCCTCACCGTGGCGCAGACCGTAGAAGAACTGGTTCGCCGACAGGCCCATGGTGTCGCCGTACTTCTCCCGGTGCGCGAGGAATTCGGCGGTGGGCGCGGGGAACAGCAGCCGGTTGAGGGTGGCCCGGCGCTCCTCGGAGCTGCCCGCCAGGCCCGCCTCGTCCGCCGCGGTGAGCGGGGTCTCGGGCTTGGCCGGGCCGCGGCCTTCCAGCGCGCGGCTACGGAACGGTTCCGGCCAGCCCCCCGCCGGGGTGCCGAGTTCGCCACGCAGGAAACCGATCACGGAATCGGGGATGTCGAAGCGACCGGGGTCGGCGGCGAAATCTTCGATGTCCACGCCGGTGCCGACCAGGGACAGGGCCAGGTCGCCGACCACCTTCGAAGACGGCGTCACCTTCACCAAACGGCCCAGCAGCCGGTCGGCCGCCGCGTATTTGGCTTCCACCTCTTCGAACCGGTCACCGAGGCCGAGCGCGATGGCCTGCTGGCGCAGGTTCGACAGCTGACCCCCGGGGATCTCGTGGGTGTACACCCGGCCGGTCGGGGCCGGCAGCCCGGATTCGAACGGCGCGTACACCTTTCGCAGCGCCTCCCAGTACGGCTCGAGATCGCACACGTTCTGCAGGTTCAGCCCGGTGTCGCGTTCGCTGTGCGCCGCGGCCGCGACGATCGCGGAAAGTGCGGGCTGACTGGTGGTTCCGGCCATCGCGGCGCTGGCGCCGTCGACCGCGTCGGCGCCGGCCTGCCAGGCGGCGAGGTAGGTGGCCAGCTGACCGCCGGGGGTGTCGTGGGTGTGCACGTGCACCGGCAGATCGAAGTTGCTCCGCAGGGCCTTGACCAGAGTCGCCGCGGCGGGGGCGCGCAGCAGTCCGGCCATGTCCTTGATCGCGAGCACGTGCGCGCCCGCGTCCACGATCTGCTCGGCCAGTTTCAGGTAATAGTCCAGGGTGTACAGGGTTTCGTCCGGGTTGGACAGATCACCGGTGTAGCTCAGCGCGACTTCGGCGATGGCCGTGCCGGTTTCGCGCACCGCGTCGATCGCCGGGCGCATCTGGTCGACATTGTTGAGCGCGTCGAAGATGCGGAAGATGTCGATGCCGGTCGCGGTCGCCTCGGCGACGAACGAGCGCGTCACCTGCTCCGGGTAGGGCGTGTAGCCGACCGTGTTGCGCCCGCGCAGCAGCATCTGCAGGCAGATATTGGGCACCGCTTCGCGCAGCAGGGCCAGGCGCTCCCACGGGTCCTCGTACAGAAACCGCAGCGCCACATCGTAAGTCGCGCCACCCCACGCCTCGATGGACAGCAGCTCCGGGGTCAACCGCGCGACATGCCCGGCGACGCCGAGCAGACCGTTGGTGCGCACCCGGGTGGCGAGCAGCGACTGATGCGCGTCCCGGAAGGTCGTGTCGGTGACGCCGACGGCCGCCTGCGCGCGCAGATCCCGCGCGAAACCCTCAGGACCCAAACGCAACAGCCGCTGCCGCGAGCCGTCCGGCGGGGGCACGGACAGGTCGATGGCGGGCAGCTTGTCGTGCGGGTAGACCGTCGTCGGCCGTTCACCGTGCGGCTTGTTCACGGTGATGTCGGCCAGATAGTTGAGAATCTTGGTGCCGCGGTCGGCCGAGCCGCGCAGCGTCAGCAGTTGCGGCCGCTCATCGATGAACGAGGTGGTGACCCGGCCCGCCTTGAAGTCCGGATCGTCGAGCACCGCCTGCAGGAACGGAATGTTGGTGGTGACGCCGCGGATTCGGAACTCGGCCAGCGCCCGCCCGGCCCGCGCGACCGCGGCCGGGAAGTCGCGGCCGCGGCAGGTGAGCTTCACCAGCATCGAGTCGAAGTAGGCGCCGATCTCCGCGCCGAGGTTGGCGCCGCCGTCGAGCCGGATGCCCGCGCCGCCCGGCGTGCGGTACGCGGTGATGCGCCCGGTGTCCGGGCGGAAGCCGTTGGCCGGGTCCTCGGTGGTGATCCGGCACTGCAGCGCCGCGCCGCGGATGGTGACCTTGTCCTGGCTCAGCCCCAGATCGGCGAGTGTCTCGCCCGCCGCGATGCGCAGCTGCGACTGCACCAGGTCGACGTCGGTGATCTCCTCGGTCACCGTGTGCTCGACCTGGATGCGCGGGTTCATCTCGATGAAGACGTGGTTGCCCCGCTCGTCGAGCAGGAACTCGACGGTGCCCGCGCAGCTGTAACCGATCTCCTTGGCGAAAGCCACCGCGTCGGCGCAGATGCGGTCGCGCAGTGCGGGATCCAGGTTCGGGGCCGGCGCGAGCTCGATCACCTTCTGGTGCCTGCGCTGCACCGAACAGTCGCGCTCGAACAGGTGCATCACGTTGCCGTGCTGGTCGGCCAGGATCTGCACCTCGATGTGGCGAGGGTTCACCACCGCCTGCTCGAGGAACACCGTCGGGTCGCCGAAGGCCGATTCCGCCTCGCGCGAGGCGGCCTCGATCGACTCGCGCAGCTGCGCGGGCTCACCGACCCGGCGCATGCCGCGCCCGCCGCCACCGGCGACCGCCTTGACGAAGATCGGGTACTCCAGCTCCTGCGCGGCCGCGAGCAGTTCGTCCACGTCCGCACTCGGCGCGCTGGAACGCAGCACCGGCAAGCCCGCGGCCTTGGCGGCGGCGATGGCGCGCGCCTTGTTGCCCGCGAGCTCGAGCACCTCGGCGGAGGGGCCGATGAAGGTGATGCCCTCGCGGGCGCAGGCCGCCGCGAGGTCCGGGTTCTCGGACAGGAAGCCGTAGCCGGGGTACACCGCGTCGGCGCCCGCCGACTTCGCCGCGTCGATGATCGCGTCGATCGACAGATAGGCCCGCACCGGGTGCCCTTGCTCACCGATCTGGTAGGACTCGGCCGCCTTCATACGATGGACCGAGTTGCGGTCCTCGTACGGGAAGACGGCTACCGTCCCCACGCCGAGCTCGTAGGCCGCACGGAAGGCCCTGATGGCGATCTCGCCGCGGTTGGCGACCAAGACTTTCGTGAACATTGGCCTAAGGTACCCGGCTGCGCGCATCTCACAGACACTGATGCGGCCTTCGCAGGGATCTTCACAACGGCACCTGGCAACGCTGCGAAGTTGCGTTCACCGGGCCGTCACAGACCGGCCCGCGCCGAGCTATCCCCGGCGCAGGGGGAACGGCACCGGCACGATCTGCGGCGACACCGCGCGATGCCGGATCTCCGGTAGGCCGCCGCGCACCGCCGCAAACGCGCCCGCGCCCACCGCGGCCAACGCCGCGCCTATGCTGGTACGTGCAGCTGGTTCACCGATGCGCGCGAGATGGAGCCCCGCCGACGCGCACGGAGCCGAGTTCGGCCACCCGGGAACGGGCGGCCGGGCGAGAGGGAACCCGGTGGGAATCCGGGACTGTCCCGCAGCGGTAAACAGGAACGAATGCCGTCACAAGCACTGGGTACCCCAACCCGGGAAGCGACGGTCAGTAGGTCGACCGGCAACGGCCGGTGCCTGTGAGTCCGAAGACCTGCCAGCCGTGCCGGGTACGCCGTATCCGGCGACCACCGCCTCGTGGATTTGGGCGTGCGGTTGCACCAGTGCTGAAGTGTCGGGCTCCCTTCGTGGTTCGCCGGCCCGTCAGCCGGTGGCCGCGCCGCCCGTATGGCGATGGTCCACGACTCAGCACTGGAGAGACATCGTGACTGTTGTACATCAGACACCGTTCACCGCAACGGTTCTCGGGCTACCACGGGTGGGACCGCGACGTGAACTCAAGCGGGCCACCGAATCCTACTGGGCTGGCAAGATCGACGCCGATCAGCTGCACGCCGTCGCGCGCGAGCTGCGGCACGCCCAGCTCGCCGAACTCCAAGCGGCAGGCTTGGATTCGATTCCCGTAGGCACCTTCTCGTATTACGACCAGGTGCTCGACACGGCCGTACTGCTCGGCGCGCTGCCGCCGCGGGTCGCCGACATCGCCGACCCGCTGGATCGGTACTTCGCGGCCGCGCGCGGCAACGAGACCGTCGAGCCGCTGGAGATGACCAAGTGGTTCGACACCAACTACCACTACCTGGTGCCGGAAATCGGCGCGGACACCGTGTTCTCGCTGCACCCGGAGAAGCTGCTGGAAGAAGTTCGCGAAGCACTGGACCTGGGTGTCGCGGCCAGGCCGGTGGTGATCGGTCCGGTCACCTTCCTGAAGCTGGCCAAGGCCACCGGCGGCGCGGCGCTGGACCGGCTCGACGAGCTGGTGCCGCTCTATCGCGACCTGCTCGCACGCCTCGCCGCGGCCGGCCTCGGCTGGGTGCAACTCGACGAGCCGATCCTGGTCACCGATCTCACCGCGGCCGAAATCGAGCTGGTGCGTAGCGCTTACGCCGAACTCAGCGCCACCGCGGAGCGTCCCGCGATCCTGGTGGCGACCTACTTCGGGCACCCCGACGCCGCGCTGACCGCGCTCGCGAGCACCGACGTCGAGGGCATCGCGCTCGACTTCACCTCCGGCACCGATGTTTCCGACGTCGCGGCGGTACCCGCGCTCGCGAGCAAGCTGCTGGTCGCCGGCGTGGTCGACGGACGCAATGTGTGGCGCACGGACCTCGACAAGGCGCTGGCCACCCTGGGCACCCTGCTGGGTTCTGCTGGATCGGTGGCGGTTTCGACGTCGAGTTCGCTGCTGCACGTGCCCTACACCCTGGCCGTCGAGACCGGTCTGGACGACGCGCTGCGGTCGTGGCTGGCGTTCGGCGCCGAGAAGGTCGCCGAGGTGCGGCTGCTCGCGACCGGTCTGACCCGGGGCCCGGAGGCGATCAGCGCCGAACTGGCCGACACCCGCGCGGCACTGGCCTCGCGGCACGCCGATCCGCGGTTGAACGACGCACAGGTCCGGGCCAGGCTGGCCGCGCTCGGCCCGGACGCAGTCACCCGCGCGCCTGCCGAAGAACGCCGTGTGCTGCAACAGGATCGGCTGCAGTTGCCGCCGCTGCCGACGACCACGATCGGCTCCTACCCGCAGACTTCGGCGATCCGGGTGGCCCGGGCCGAGCTGCGCAAGGGCGAGATCGACCAGGACGAGTATGTCCGCCGGATGCGGGCCGAAGTCGCGGATGTCATTGCGCTGCAAGAACAGCTGGGCTTGGACGTGCTGGTGCACGGCGAGCCGGAGCGCAACGACATGGTGCAGTACTTCGCCGAACAGCTCGACGGCTTCGCGGCCACCGAGCTGGGCTGGGTGCAGTCCTACGGCACCCGCTGCGTGCGGCCGCCGATCCTGTTCGGCGATGTGGCGCGCCGCACGCCGATGACCGTCGACTGGATCGGCTACGCGCAATCGCTCACCGACAAGCCGGTCAAGGGCATGCTCACGGGTCCGGTGACCATCCTGGCCTGGTCGTTCGTCCGTGACGACCAGCCGCTCGGGGATTCGGCGCGTCAGGTGGCGCTGGCCATCCGGGACGAGACGGTGGACCTGCAGAGTGCGGGCATCCGGATCATCCAGGTCGACGAACCCGCACTGCGCGAACTGCTTCCGTTGCGCGAAACGGATCAGCAGGCCTACCTCGACTGGTCGGTCCAGTCGTTCCGGCTCGCGACCTCGGGAGTCTCCGACGCCACCCAGGTGCACACGCACCTGTGCTATTCGGAGTTCGGCGAGGTGATCGACGCGATCGCCGGACTGGACGCCGACGTGACCTCGATCGAGGCGGCGCGCTCCCGGATGGAGGTGCTCGACGATCTCAATGCGGCCGGCTTCGATCTCGGGGTGGGCCCGGGTGTCTACGACATCCACTCGCCGCGGGTGCCCAGTGTCGAGGAGATCACCACCTCGTTGCGGGCCGCGCTGAAAGCCGTTCCCGCCGAACGGCTCTGGGTCAACCCGGACTGCGGCCTGAAGACCCGCGGCCGAGCCGAGGTGGCAGCGTCATTGCGCAACATGGTCGCCGCCGCGGCCGCTGTGCGCTGAGCACCGCGATCACGCACTGAAAAGCGCAGCGCCTCCTCCCCGTTCGGGAGTAGGCGCTGCGCCTGGGCCGATCGCCGGTCAGAGGTCGAAAGCCTTGTTGATGGCACCCATGTCGAAGTAGTCGCGCCAAGCGGTGATCGCGCCGTCGGCCACCTCGAAGACGCCGGTCACCGGGAGGGGAATCGCACGGTCGGCGGTGCGCAGGGTGTCGGTGCGCTCGTTCATGACCAGGTTGCCTGCCGCGACCTGGTGGTGGATGTCGAAATCGACGCCCTGGAAGGTGGCCAGGAATCCGGCGAGGAAGTCGCGGATCGCGGCCCGGCCGACCACCGGCTCCATCGGAATGTTGTGGTAGACGGCGTCTTCGGCGAAGAAGGACGCGATGCGGTCCGGATCGGGGTCCGACCAGCTACGGCACATGGCACGGACGAGTTCATCGGGGCTCGGCATCGGCTTTGCTCACTTTCGTTCGAGGACGGCACGCGTCGTGCACCTTCCGATTCAACCAAGCAAGTGCTCGGTTCGGAACCCCCGCGCCCACTGGCCGGACCTCAGTCTCGGTGTCGCACACGGATATCGACCTGTCCGTGGCACCACATAGGCTGACCGGATGACCGATCAACCCCTGCGCTATCGATTGATCACCGGCGTCGACGACGCGACGTTCTGCGAACGGATCAGCGCCCTGCTCGATCAGGGCTATCAACTGCACGGCTCACCCGCGGTGACCTTCAACGGCACCGACGTGATCGCGGCCCAGGCCCTGATCTGGGGGAGCGACCAGTAGCCTCTTCGCACGCTACGCAGCTGGAATCTCGGACAAAACACCTCGCAGCGACATATTTTCACAACGAACAAGCGTGGATATGCGATGTTTGCGAAGGTGTCGGGCTACCATCTTGCACGTGCGGAAGATGTACGCGGGTGCGCGGCTGCGGCGGTTGCGCGAGGAGCGCCGGCTCACCCAGGCGGCGCTCGCGAAATCGCTGGATCTGTCCCCCAGCTATCTCAACCAGCTCGAACGCGACCAGCGCCCGCTCACCATCCCGGTGCTGCTGAAACTCAACTCCACCTTCGACCTGGACGTGCAGTTCTTCGCGGCGGACTCCGACGCCCGGCTCGTGTCGGATCTGCACGAGGTGCTGATCGATGCCGCGGGCGGACACACCGCGCCGCTCACCGAGGTGGAGGAGCTGGCGACCAGACAGCCCGACGTCGCGCGCATCGTCGTCGCGATGCACCGGAGGCTGCGCGCCGCCACCGACCAGCTGGACCTGCTCTCCGCCCGGGTGGACACTCCCGCCGGCACGCCCGGCGTGCCCATGCCCTACGAGGACGTGCGGGACTTCTTCTACGACCACCACAACCACATCCCGCAGCTGGACATCGCCGCCGAGCAGCTCTTCGAACAGTCCGGGCTCACCATCGGCTCGCTCGATCGCCAGCTCGCCAGGGTCGCGGAGGAACGCGCCGGGGTCACGGTGCTGGTCCGCGGCGACGGTGCCGATCCCACCATCCCGAAACGCCACTACGATCCCGAGACCCGCACGCTGACGCTGGCTCGGCGCCTGCGGCCCGGCCAGCGCGCCTTTCAGATCGCGACCACCCTCGCCCTGCTGCTGTACGGCACCGAACTCGACGGCGTGCTCGCCGAAACCCCTTCGCTCACCGGCGAATCCCGCACGCTCGCCCGCATCGGACTGGCCAACTACTTCGCGGGCGCGCTGGTGCTGCCCTACGGCCGCTTCCTGCGCTCGGCCGAGGAGCTGCACTACGACATCGACCTGCTCGGCCTGCGTTTCGAGGTCGGCTTCGAGACCATCTGCCACCGGCTCAGCACCCTGCAACGGCAGGGCCAGCGAGGCGTGCCGTTCTTCTTCGTCCGCACCGACCGGGCGGGCAACATCTCGAAACGGCAGTCCGCCACCGCCTTTCACTTCTCCCGGGTCGGCGGCAGCTGTCCGCTGTGGGTGGTGCACGAGGCGTTCGCCTATCCGGGCCGCATCCTGACCCAGATCGCCGAGATGCCGGACGGCAGGCGCTATCTGTGGATCGCGCGCACCGCGATGACCGCGCCACAGGGATTCGGTACCGCGACAAAGAATTTCGCGATCGGGCTGGGCTGCGACATCGAATACGCCGACCGCCTGGTGTATTCCGCCGGACTACAACTCGACGACCCGGCGACAGCCGTGCCGATCGGCGCGGGCTGCAAGGTGTGCGAACGCCCCGCCTGCGCCCAGCG
>NZ_BAUA01000025.1 GCF_000710915.1 Nocardia brasiliensis IFM 10847 | reverse complement strand
CCCCCAACCTATCTGTCGCTTGGTACAGACCAACCGGCCCGCTACCCAACCGCCCCTCTCTTTCCTAAGCCGCTCGAAACGCAACCACAGCCAGACGACCACGCCGGAACCCCCACCCCGCGCACCTGACCTGCGCCTACAGCCGGGTACGGCACACGACGCGCTCAGCACCATCCCTGTAACTCCCGCGGCAGGTACACCACACTGGGAAAGTCACCCTTCGGCAGCCAGCCAACAAGCCCAAACGCAAGAAACCCCAACCGAACTTGCCCCAACCCCCTACTCAGGGCCCAACGCCGACGAGCGACTGCAGGGCGGCAGCGGCAGCGAGCAGCGCGCGGGAACGAGCGGCGAGCGCAGCATCCCGAGCAGCGAGCGCAACGTGCACATCGGCAGCATCGTGCGCCCGGCGAAGCTCCGGAAGAACGTTGCGTAACTGCGGGATTCGGTAACCCGCACGCCGCAGCTGGTGAACGATCCGGGCGTCACGGACCTGGCTCGGGGTGTAGCGGCGGGCGGTTCGGTCACGGTCGGGAACGACGAGACCTGCTGCGTCCCAATACCGCAGCGTCGATGCGCGGACGCCCAGTGCACCGGCCAGTTCGGACACCGTCATCGAGTCCGAATCGCGCACGGCCGCAATCGGTTCGGCGGCGATGGCATCGGCGGCCGCCTTGGCGTGCGCGAGTTCGACGCGTTCGGTGTGCAACTGAGCGTGTGCGGCGTCGAGCAGAGCCAGGGCCTCGGCGAAGGAACCGGTGTGCACAGTGCGGAGAACCTGTTTGGCCGCCACCGGCCCCGCGCCCGCGGCGAGCGCACGATAGGCCAGCGCGGCGTGCAGATGCGCTTCGCGATAGACCCGATGCCCCGTCGGGGTGCGCTCGGCGGCCGGCAGCACACCGTCGCGTTCGAGATTGCGGATCTGCTGCACCGAGTACCCCGCCCGTCGGGCGACGTCTACGGTTCGCATGACCTGCGAGTTGAGGTTTTTCACGCAGAACTCCTCGTCACTGCGTCCTAGGTCCACACAAGCAATTGAATGAGACGCTCGAACCTATGACGATAGACGAGATCATCGACCTGCTCACCGGCCTCGACGGCATCCTCGTCCTGGCGCCGGGTCCGGGCGACGGCACCCCGGAGATCGCGTGGGGCGACAAGTTCTTCTACTACTCCCCCGACGGTGTCGTCCCGACCAACACCCAACCGTTCGCCACGGTCGTCACCAAGGACTATCCCGACGATCAGAACTCTCGCCTGAACCGCCCGGACGCTTTCCGCCTCAACATCTCCGCCGGTAAGGACATTTTCACCGAAACCCTCGGCTACCCGCCCCGCGAGGTGCCCGCCGACCTCGACTACAGCCGAACCGACATCTTCCTCCCCCACCCCACCTACGCCGCCGCGGGCTGGCTCTCCGTCGTCGATCCCGCTGCCCGGACCAGCGATTCGGCCCGTCGGTTCCTGCGCGCCGCCTACGACCGCGCACGGTCGCGCTACGAGCGACGCACAGCGGCCGGATAGCTTCCCCGGTCAAGCCGCCGCCGCACCGCCATAACGCAGGACGAAGCGGCGCAGGATCTGTTTGGGTGCGGTGATGGTTTCCTGGTGGCCGAGGCGGGTGAGATAGTCGGCCTCGTCCGGGTCGAAGTAGCCTGCGTGGCGGTATATCTCGATGCGGAGGGCGAGGCCGTCGCCGTCGAGTTCGGGGTGGAACTGGGTGGCGTAGACATTGCGGGCGACGCGGATCATCTGGACCGGGCAGTCGGCGGAACCGGCGAGCAGAACCGCCTCGGGCGGTACCGCCTGGCACGCCTCCTTGTGCCCGACGAAGGCCCGGAAGGTCCGCGGAATCCCTTGCAGAAGTGGGTCTTCGCCGGCCTCGTCGGTCAGTTCGATGGTCTGCGCGCCCGCGGTCTCGCCGTAGTTCTCGGTGCTGACCGTGCCGCCCAGCACATCCGCGAGCACACTGAGTCCGTAGCAGGCCCCGAGGTAGGGGAAGTCACGGCTGACAACCTCGGTGAGCAGCTTCTTCAACGCGGGCTCGAAGCGCCGTTGATAGTCGTACTTTTCGGCGTCGGCATTGCCGACATTGCTGGGTCCGCCGCCGACGATGACCGCGGCGTAGTCGTCGAGGGTGAGGTCGGGCAAGCCCTCCTCCATCCGCACGCGCACCACGTCGCCGGCGTCGAGTTCGCCCGCCCGCAGGATGGCGTGGTACTCGTCATCCGCGGCGGCACGCTCGGGCCGCAGTTGCAGCAGCAGAAAAGGCTTGGGCATGCACCGATTGTGCAAGACCGGTGGCCGGAAGGGAGCCCCCCGGTCGTCGGCGTGTTCGAACCGCGACGCCGACTCCGGCACAACGTCGGGCTCCGATGCCGGGACCGCCGCCGAAAGCGCCGCCGACGGACCACCCGACTGGTAGACATGCCGATATGAGCAGCTACGTTGTGACCGAGCAGCGAGCTCGGATCGGGTATCTCACGCTGAACCGCCCCGATCAGCGGAACCCGTTGTCCGCCAACATGATGGCCGAGCTCACTGCCGCGTTGCGGGAATTCGGCGGGAGCAGCGAGATCGCCGTGGTGGTGATCCGAGCGGCGGGCCGCGCCTTCTGCGCGGGTCACGATCTCGGCGAACTGGTGGACCGTTCGCTCGACGACGAACGCGCCCTCTTCGCCGCCTGTATCGAATTGATGCAGACGATCCAGCAGATCCCGCAGCCGGTGCTCGCGTCCGTGCAAGGACCTGCTGTCGCCGCGGGGTGCCAGCTCGTCGCCACCTGCGATCTCGCCCTCGCCACTCCTGACGCCGTGTTCGGGACCCCCGGGGTTCGGATCGGCCTGTTCTGTTCGACACCGATGGTCGCGGTGAGCCGGGCCATCGGCCGCAAACGGGCGATGCAACTGCTGCTGACCGGCGCCGTGATCGACGCGCCGACCGCTGCGGACTGGGGCTTGATCAACGAGGTGGTCCCCGCCGACGCCCTGGCCGCGCGCACCCACGAACTCGCCGAGTCGATCGCGCAGGCCAGCCCTTCCACGCTGCGCATCGGCAAACAAGCCTTCTACCACCAGATCGACCTGCCGCAACCCCAGGCCTACGAGCAGATGGGCGAGGTGATGGCGACCAATGCCATGACCTGCGACGCGCAGGAGGGCATGCACGCGTTTCTCGAGAAACGCACACCGGTCTGGCGCGGGTATTGAGAGCCGTCGCCGCCGAATGCCGTACCGTGCCCGCTGTCGACAACTGTCAGTTGTGAAAGGACAGCCGGGTGGAACTGGACCTCGGTGCGGTGCGCGCCTTCCTCGCGATCGCTGATCACCAGCATTTCGGCGACGCCGCCGACCAACTGAAACTGACCCAGCAGGCGATCTCCAAGCGCATCGCGAAACTCGAAGCGGGCCTGGGCGCCACACTGCTGCGGCGCACCCGCACCGGCACCGGCTTGACCGAGGTCGGCGCGGCCTTCCTGCCCCAGGCCCGGGCCCTGCTCGCGCTCGCCGACCAGGCCACCGCCGCGGTGCGGGAACGGGAGCGTCCGCTGCGGGTGGACGTGCTCGGAACCCGCCTCGCGGCAACGGAATTGATCAGAGCCTTCCATGCGGCCCACCCCGACTTCGAGATCGACATCATCACCTCCAGCGGGCTGCGCAGCGGATTACCCGCCCTCGCCAACGGCACGATCGATGTCGCGTTCGCCCGCGCGATCGGCCCGCTCGACCCTGTGATCACCCATATTCCCGCCTATTTCGAGCCGCTGCACATCCTTGTCAGCCGCAAGCACCCGCTCGCGACTCGCCGTCAGGTCCGCCTGCGTGAGCTGGCAGAGTCGATCGCCCGCATGCCGAGCAATGTGCCGGGCAGCGAATGGGCCCGGTTCTATGACGATCTCGCCGGGGCTTTCGGCCTCACCATCGATACCACCGGCCCCGATTTCGGCTTGGATCATCTGCTCGACGACATCGCCTGCACCACGGACAGTTACGTGTTCACCGGCGAACGTCTGCGTGCCCCTTGGCATCCGGAGATCGTGCAGCTTCCGGTCGTCGATCCCGCACCCGGCTACCCCCATTCGATGCTGTGGCATCGCGACAACCAGCGCTCCGCGCTGCGGCACCTCGCCGATTACGTCGCGGCCGGGTTCCGGCCCTTCGATCCGCGAACCCAGTGGCTGCCGCCGGCCGAAGCCGGCGGCGGACGCTGGGACGACAACTGATGGTTGTTCCGTAACGCCTGTCGATTGTTTGACGCCCCGCACCCCCTCGGCTCGAATAGGGCGATCCGAACCCGGGTCGCAGCCTTGGAGGGCGTCTGTTGTCTTCGTTCGTTCACCTGCACGTGCACACCGAGTACTCGATGCTCGACGGCGCGGCGAAGATCAAACCGTTGTTCGACGAGGCGGACCGGCTCGGCATGACCGCGGTGGGCATGACCGACCACGGCAACATGTTCGGCGCGGACGAGTTCTACCAGCACGCCACGAAAGTCGGCATCAAACCCGTCATCGGCATCGAGGCCTATGTCGCACCCGGCAGCAGGTTGCACAAGAAGCCCGTGTTCTGGGGACACTCGGGCCAGCGCGGCGCCAACGGGGAGGGCATCGGCGGCGATGTCTCGGGCGGCGGCGCGTACACCCACATGACGATGCTCGCGCGCACCGCGCAGGGCCTGCGCAATCTGTTCGCGTTGTCCTCGCTGGCGAGCATGGAGGGCTACTACCGCAAACCGCGGATGGACCGTGAGCTCATCGCCCGGCACGCCGCCGGGATCATCGCCACGACCGGGTGCCCCTCGGGCGAAGTGCAAACCCGCCTGCGCCTGGGACAGCACGCGGAAGCGATGCAGGCCGCCGCCGACTATCGCGACATCTTCGGCAGGGACAGCTTTTTCGTGGAGTTGATGGATCACGGCCTGCCGATCGAACGATCGGTGCGTGACGGCCTACTGGAGATCAGCCGCAAACTCGACCTGCCACCGCTGGCCACCAATGATTCGCACTACGTGCGCAAGGATCAGGCCGAGGCCCACGCCGCGCTACTCTGCGTACAAGCAGGTAAGACCCTGAACGATCCGACCAGGTTCAAATTCGACGGCAACGGATACCACCTGCGCTCGGCCGAGGAGATGCGCGCCTGCTGGGACGCGCAGGTGCCCGGCGCGGCGGACAACACCGTCGCGATCGCCGAGCGGGTCGAATCCTATGCCGAAGTGTGGCGACACCGGGACCGGATGCCGGTCTACGCACCGCCGCCCGGCCACGATGTGAACTCGTGGTTCCACGCGGAGGTCATGCGCGGTCTGTCCCGGCGGCTACCCGGCGGGGTCACCGAGGAGTACCGGCACCGGGCGGAGTTCGAGATCGGCATCATCGTCGAGAAGGGCTTTCCCGCATACTTCCTGATCACCGCGGATCTGATGGAACACGCACGCGCCGAGGGTATTCGGGTGGGCCCGGGGCGCGGGTCGGCGGCCGGATCGCTGGTGGCGTACGCGATGGGCATCACCAACCTCGATCCGATCGTGCACGGGCTGCTGTTCGAACGGTTCTTGAATCCCGAGCGCATGTCCATGCCCGATATCGACATGGACTTCGACGATCGCCGGCGCGGTGAGATGGTGCGCTACGCGACCGAGAAGTACGGGGCCGACCGCGTGGCGCAGGTGATCACCTTCGGCAAGATCAAAACCAAAGCGGCCATCAAGGATTCGGCGCGCGTGCACTACGGCCAAGCCGGTTTCGCGATCGCGGACCGCATCTCCAAGGCCCTGCCGCCGCCGGTCGCCGCCAAGGATATTCCGCTGTCCGGTATCACCGATCCGGCGCACGAGCGCTACCCGGAGGCAGCGGAGGTGCGCGCGCTGCTCGACACCGATCGCGACGTCGCCACCATCATGGAGACCGCGCGCGGCCTCGAGGGGCTGATCCGCAATGCGGGCGTGCACGCCTGCGCGGTGATCATGTCCGCGGAGCCGCTGTTGCACGTGGTACCGCTGTGGCGGCGCGAGGACGGCGCGATGATCACCGGCTGGGACTACCCGTCCTGCGAAGCCGTCGGCCTGCTCAAGATGGACTTCCTCGGCCTGCGCAACCTCACCGTGATCGGCGACGCGATCGACAACATCCGGGCCAATCGCGGCGAGACGGTCGATCTCGACACACTGGGCACCGACGACGCGAAAACCTATGCGCTGCTGGGCCGCGGCGAGAGCCTGGGCGTGTTCCAGCTCGACGGCGCCGCGATGCGTGATCTGCTGCGGCGGCTGATCCCCACCGGATTCGAGGACATCGTCGCGGTCAACGCGCTGTATCGGCCGGGACCGATGGCGATGAACACGCACAACAACTACGCCGACCGCAAGAACGACCGGCAACAGATTGTGCCGATCCATGCCGAACTCGCCGAGCCGCTGCGCGACATCCTGGCCGAAACCTATGGCCTGGTCGTGTATCAGGAGCAGATCATGCAGATCGCGCAGCGGGTCGCCGGGTTCTCGATGGGCCGCGCGGACGTGCTGCGCCGGGCGATGGGCAAAAAGAGCTCGACGTGCTGGAGAAGGAGTTCGAGGGCTTCCGAGCGGGCATGCGGGACAACGGCTTCTCCGACGAAGCGGTGCAGGCACTGTGGGATACCGTGCTTCCGTTCGCCGGGTACGCGTTCAACAAATCGCACGCGGCAGGCTATGCGCTGGTCGGCTATTGGACGGCCTACCTCAAGGCCAACTATCCCGCCGAATACATGGCGGCACTGCTGACTTCGGTCGCCGACAACAAGGACAAGTCGGCCGTCTATCTGTCCGAGTGCCGTCAGCTCGGCATCAAGGTGCTGGCGCCGGACGTCAACGAGTCCTCGCTGCGGTTCGCCGCGGTCGGCACCGACATCCGGTTCGGGCTCGGCGGCGTCCGCAACGTAGGCGCCAATGTGGTCGACTCGATCATCGAAACCCGCACGCGGAAAGGGAAATACGCCTCATTCGCGGATTTCGTCGAGAAGTCCGAGCTGGTCTGCTGCAACAAGCGCGTGCTGGAGTCGCTGATCAAGGCGGGTGCGTTCGATTCGTTCGGTCACTCGCGCAAGGCGCTCGCCGATGTCCACGAGGACGCGGTGGACGCCGTCACCGGATTGAAACGCCAGCAGGCGATGGGCCAGTTCGATCTGTTCGGCGACGGCGACGCGGAGACCGAATCATCCTCTCCCCTGGCGCATCTGAGTTTCGAGGCAGCGGAATGGCCGCGCGACGAACTGCTCGGGCTGGAACGCGAAATGCTGGGCCTGTATGTCTCGGGCCACCCGCTCGACGGTGCCGATCACCTGTTGCGCAAGCACGCCCCGAAGCCGATCGCGGCGCTGCTCGCCAATCCGCCGCGGGACGGGACCGTCACCATCGCGGGCATGATCTCGGCGCTGGAGCGACGCGTCAACAAGAAGGGCGAGAGCTGGGCGATCGCGGTGATAGAGGACCTCGACGCCGCCGTGGAGGTGCTGTTCTTCCCGAAGAGCTACAGCGTCTTCGCGGCGGAGCTGATGGTGGACGCGGTGGTGGTCGTCGAGGGAAGGGTGAACTGGCGAGAGGACAAACTGGCGCTGTTCGGCGCCCACTTGGCCGCTCTGGACCTGGCACACCTGGACGAGCACCGGCGACAGGCACCCCTGATGCTGGAGATCAACGCCCGCAACACCGATCGCGACAGCGTGCGGGAGTTGAAGTCGGTGCTGCTGGCCCATCCCGGCGGCACGCCGGTGCACCTCGCACTGTGCTATCGGCAGCGGCGGACCATGCTGGCGATCGAGGACTACCCGGTCACCGTCAGCCCGGCGCTGCTCGGTGAGCTACGCGCGGTCCGCGGCGTCAAAGTCCTGACCTGAACCTCGTCGCGCCGGCGGATCGGCGCGACGAGGTTCGACCAGCGGTCCGGGATCTTCCCCTGAGCGGCGGCGTCGGCCATTCTCAGTCAGTTGAGACATCCGACGTTCGAACCCGTCCGGGGGTGGCGTGAACACGAGAAATGGTCACCGGCGGCTCCGGTCGACGCAGAGCGCCGGATGGCATGTGGCGCAAGATGATTCGGTAACCGAGGCACCGGTTCCGCAGATCACCGTGGTGCTGGCCGACCAGCATGCCGTGGTCCGGGCGGGCCTGCGCTCGATGCTGGCCGCGGTCGCCGAATTCACCATTGTCGGGGAGGCCGCGACGGTCAGCGAACTGACCCGGCAGGCCCTGCGGGAGCGACCGGACGTCGTGGTGCTCGGCCTGCTGTTGTCGCAGGAGCGGACCCACCGGGTGATCACCGATATCCTGCGCACCTGTCCGGGACTGGCGGTGCTGGTGTTCGGCATGGACGAGGACGACGACGCCGTGCGGGCCGCGATCAAGGCGGGCGCGCGCGGTTATGTCGACAAGTCGAGCACCGCGGAGGGCATCGTCCGGGCGGTGGCCGGCGCGGCCGCCGGATGGGCGGTGTTCAGCCCGGGTAGCGCCGAGGCGCTGGCGCGGATCACCGGGCAGCCGGCCGCGGTGGAGGTCGTCGCGTTCGCCGACCTCACCGTCCGCGAACGCGAGGTGCTGGAGCTGGTCGCGGCGGGCCTGTCCAACGCGGCGATCGCGGGACGGCTGCATCTGGCCTCCAAGACGGTGAGCAACTATCTCTCGGCGATCTTTCTCAAGCTCGGGGTGTGCGATCGCGCGAACGCGATCCTGCGGGCGCGCGAGGCCGGCTTCGGGGTCGCGCTCAGCTGAGCGCGACCGGTGCGTGCCGCAGGCTTTCCCTGGTGCGCCACAGCAATCCGAGCACCCGCTGCTCCGGCGGATGCCCGCAGCCGAGCAGCCTGTTGCAGTGCATGTGCACGAAACTGCGGACCAGCTCCGGCCGCGACCTGGTGAGTTCGCCTCGGGCCGCGAGCAGCTCGAGCCGGGATGCCGCCGCCTCCAGCAGAATTCGGCGACGATCCAGTATCTCCGCGACAGCGGCACCCCCGCTCTGACTCGCCAGCCAACTGCGATCGCCGAGCAGTGACCTGAATGTCGAATTCTGCCTGCGGTATTCGTCCGCAGTGGCGCGCCGCTCGAGCACACCGTTCCGGTACAGGTCGATCCGCTCGGCCTCGGTCAAGCCGAACGCGGTGACCAAGTCGTCCACCGTTACCATCCCCAGTAGCGTGCGGTCCAGCGTGACAATGCGCCGATCGACCAGCGCGAGCAACTCCAGCACCGCCGCGCTGTCGGCGGCGAACAGGTCCTCGGCCACCGCGGTCCCCGCCGGACCGCCGTACCGTTCCACCTCCTGGTCGTAGGTGTCCACCGACACTCTGCGACAGAACCCGTCGGCGACCAATCGCGCCCCCCAGCGCAACAGCGCGGGCGCCAGCCGATCGGTCAGCCGGTCCGGGTCGCCGTGCCAGCGGATCCGCAGGTGTGGGTCCGGGTCGGTATAGCGCAGGAAGAACCAGTTGTCGGCCGAACCGTCCGCGACGGCCTGCGCACAGAAGGACCGGATCTGCTGCGCGAGCAGATCCTCTTCGAACGTCGGCACGTGATAGAGCTTCGCGAACAGCCAATCGCTGCCCGGCGGCCGCAACCGCGCCGCCGAAGCGGCCGACGGAGCCGAACACGCTTGCACGCGAACGGGTTCGGGTTCGACGGCGGTGCGCACCAGCGGCACCACCAGCTCACTGAGGTAGTGCCCATCGGGGCCGGGCAGCCACGCGTGCCCGGGACCGGGTAGCGCTTCCTCCAGGTACAGGTTGCCGCCGGGCGTGCGCCGGGCCTCGTCCCGGATCTGTTCGACTTGATCCGGGGCGTCCAGGTCGAGCAGCAGACGATGGTCTGCCATCGCGAGATACAGCTGACGCGGCGGCTGCCAGCGCTGCCGCCACGCGGTGAAGGCGGCCGCGAACGAGGCCGCCGACTTCGGCGCCAGGTCGGCGGCGGGCAAGCGCCACCGCGCCGGCGCCAGCACGACCCGGCCGGCCTGCACCCGCGGCAGGAACGGGAACCCGGTCGCCGGGCCCCAATCGAAGGTCATCGGCACCGGCCTGCCGTCCCGGTTGATCTCGTCGAGAAACCGCACCACCGCGGGCGCCACCTGCGCGTTGAGCATGTGCCCGGCACAGGTGAGGACCTCCTGTCCGGTGCGCGGCCAGCGCACCACGAATCGGCCGTCCCGCAGCCCGACCACCAACTCGGACAACGGAATCACCCGCTCCGCCCGCGCGCCGGGCGTGGTGTCGAAGGGCAACTCCCACTCGCGGGCCAGCGGTCGAATCGTGACGTTCGCCAGCCGGCCGGGTCGCGGCAGATAGCTGACCTCGGCCCACAACCGCCCGGGTCGGCACTGCGCTTCCGCCGCCGCAGCCTCGTGCAACGCCTGTTCGGCCGACGGTCCGATCAGGTCGGCGAAGCGGCCGAGCACCCGGCCCGCCGTCGAGGCCCCGAGGTTGGGACCGACCACCACCTGGAACTCGCCCGCGTCCACCGCCGTCGCCGAATCCGCGACCACAAACAGCGAAAGATCGAGCGAGGCAGGCGCTTTCGTCAGGTCAGCCGACTGTAGTTCGAGCTTCGCGATGGTCGCATCATCGAGTTCGACGACGGACTTGCGCTCTCTGATCGCGTCGAGCGCCAGATCGGTCAGCGCGCGGTGCCGCACCTGCCGGCGCTCGTCGTCGGCCCCGCCCTTATCGGCCTTGCGCGGTGCGCCCAGTCCGATCTCGGGGTCGAGCAGTTCGAGCAGCCCCACCTCCCGGTCCGGACCGTACCGGTCGGTGAAAGCCGCTCGGTAACTGTCCAACTCGGCCGTTCCGGTCGGCCAGGAACTCAACCGGATCGTGAGTTCGGCCGCCCGGACAGCCTCGGCCGCGACCGCCGCATGCACCTGTCGCCCGGTGAACGGTCTGCTCATGTCGGTTTGGAACGGTCCTTTCGGCGTCGCCACCGCATGCACCGAGTGCGCCAGGTCCAGCAGCTTCGGGTACCCGGCGGCGGCCTGATCGTGGTCGAGCCGATCCCAGTCGCCGAGTTGTTCGAGCAGCTCGCCGAGGGCGGTCGCGGCCGCGCCGGCCGCGGGTATCTCCGCGAGGCGGCGGGCGACATAGCCTGCCGGATCGGCCGCGGTGACCGGCGGCCGCAGGTCCGTGAGCAAGAGGGTCTGTTCGCACAGCTGGTCCAGTAGACCGCGTACTCGGTCGGCACTCGCATCGAGTTCTCCGGCCAGCTCCTCCACGAGATCGCAATAACGCGTAGGGGTCCGCGCGCGCTCCAGCGCCCGGCGCACCGGCGTGGTGGCGCGCAACGACATCGCGCGCCCCGATTCGGCGGCCTCCCCGATGGGGGTGCGCTCGCTGAGAAACACCCGATCCGCCTGCACGAAGGCGGCCGGGTTGGTGCACAGGCGCAGCTGCGCGCGGATCTCGTCGCGTTGCTCCAGCGTCTGCACGAAGTCGAGCAGCCAACCCATGTCCGGCCTGGTCCGCAGCACGGCCGGTGCGTCGGCGAGCTCGAGGTCGGTGGCCGGACCCCAGCCCGCGAGACCGACCCCGGCGAACATGCCGAACGGCGTGGGCCGACTGGACATCCGGATCAGATACCGCTGGAGCTTCCCGGCCAGGCGCTGCCGCGCGCGACCGTCGGCGCAGGGACGTTCCAAGGCCCGCAGCAACTCCCCGCCGCCCACCGCGAGCGCCCGCTGGACCCGGGGATCGACGGGCACCAGCGTGCCGGGGGCGGTGCGAGCGGGCCAGTCGGCCGCCGGGTCGGCACCGAGCGCGAGGTACTCCCCGAGGGGCAGCAGCGGGGTGCGGACCACCAGCCAGTCCAGTGGCCGGTACATGTTCGAGCCGGTCGTCGCCATCTCATCTCCTCACGCCAGCAACAGCATTCGATCCCAGTCCGGCGCTTCGCCGGTGCTCGCCGCGAGCAGAGCGAGCGCGATCCCCGCGGCGCCGTCGAGCAGGCCGGGCCGATCCGCGGGCAGCTCGCGGGCACAACGGAAGCCGAATCGGTGTGCCGGGTCGTACCCCGCGAGCAGCCGGTCGGTCAGTTCGACTGCGGCACGGCCGAATCGCGAGTCGCCCGTGTCGTGCGCGAAGCGCAGCGTGATCTGGAGCAGACCCGCGACGCCGTGACAGAGGCCGAGTGCCGGGTCCGTCTCAGCCGTCGCGGCGAACCGGCTCGATGCCGCGACCATCGTCTCGACGGCGAGGGACCGCAGCTGCCCGTCGTCGATCGCGTTGCCCGCCAACCAGAGTGCGCGGGCGACGCCGGGCCCGCCGTAACACCACGCATTGCGCGGTCGCGTCCCGACCGCGCTGGTACCCGGCAGCGGGATACCGGTCGGCCAGTTGGGTCCGTGCGCGTCATCGGCGCGGTGCGCGGCCAGCCAGTGCCCGACCACCGCGATCGCTTCCCGCTGTCCGGCCACGGAAACGCCCGACAGCTCGGCCAGCGACAGCAGCGCCAACGGCCCCGGCACGCCGTGGGCGAGACCGCAGTTCAGCACGCCTCCGGGAAACGACTCTGCCATGGGGGTTCTCGGCGCGATGCTCCAGGCCGGAGTGTGCCAGTTGGGCAGGTCGGTCTCCCAGCGGCACACCGCGACCAGACCGGTCAGCGCCGCCCGCAGTGCGGCGGGACAGGCGTTGCGCCGCAACAGGTATGCGCCGGTGCCGGTGATACCGGAGACGAGATCGAACGACTCGAACGGCAGGCCGTGCCGGGCGTGCGCCAGCACCGCCGCACGACTCGTCGCGTCACGCACGATGCCGCGGTCCAGCTCGGCGAGCAGGCGCTGATAGCGAGTGCCGTCGCGGGACATCAGCAGTGCGCCGAACGCCAAACCGGTCAGCCCGTCGAACATGCCCGGCCGCCGGACGTCGGCGTGCTCCAGCTCGCGCACGGCCAGCGTGAGGCATCGGTGAGCGGCGCGATCCCATTCGCCGCCGTCGAATCGGCTCAACAGCACCGCGCATCCGGCGGCACCGGATGCTCCGTCGCGGAGCAGGCCCGGCCGATCCGGCAGCGGCGGCAAACTCTCCGGCGCAGCGAGGCGGTGCGCGACCGCGCGCGCGACCGCGACCGCCTGTCCCGCCGTCGCAGCGGGCAGCACGCTCCCCCACGTCATCGTCGAGGCCCGGCTCAAGACAGCAGCAGGGTTCGGTCCCACGTCGGTGGGAGATCGGTGGCGGCGGCCAGCAGTGCGAGCGCGACGCCCGCCGCCCCGTCCAACAGCCCGGGATCGTCTGCGGTGTGGCCGTTCTCGGCGATCGAGACATAGCCGAACCGGCGCTCGGGCTGAAACATCGAGAGCAGTTGAGCGGTCAAGACGGGCACCGCGGCGACACAGGCCGGATCGCCGGTGTCGGCGGCGAAACGCACAGTGATCTGCAACAGACCGGCGACGCCGTGGCACAGGCCGGGCGACCCGTCGATCCGTCGCGCGTCCGGCGTGCGGCGGTACACCGCGCGCATGGTGGCGACCGCCAGCTCGCCGAGCTGCGGATCGGCCAGCGCCGCGCCCGCCGACCACAGCGCTCGTGCGACGCCCGGACTGCCGTAACACCACGCGTTGTGCGTGGGGCCGTAGGCAGTCGGCGCCGTGCCGGTCGAATCGGGCAGCGCCACCCCGGTCGGCCAGTTCGGTCCCCACGCGTCGTCGCGGCGCTGCGCGACCAACCAGTGCGCCACCCGTGCGATCGCCGCGCGCTGGCCGGGGACCGCGATACCCGCCGACGCGGCCAGCGCCAACACCGCCAACGGGCCCGGGACACCGTGCGCCAGACCGCAATTGAACACACCGGTGGGATAGGCCCGCGCCATCGGGCTGTTCGGTACCATCGCGGCGGGCAGGGTATGCCAGTTCGGGACACCGTCGATGGTGCCGCACAAAGCTGTCAGCCCAGCCAGCACCTCGCACAGCGCGTCATCGACCCGCGGCCGCCCCGTACGACGCAGCAGATAGGCTCCGGCGCCGGCCAATCCGGCGATTACATCGAACGCCGCCGAGGGCAGCCCGGTGGGTTGCGCGACGATCGTCGCGCCGAGCTCGGCCGCCGCCCGGGCGATCACCTCGTCCAGATCATCGAGCAGTCGTCGATAGCGGGTGCCGTCGCGGGACAACGCGTCAGCGGCGAAAGCCACCTCGCACAACCCGCCGAACAGGCCGAGCCGTCCGCGCTCGGCCCGTTCGGCGGTGCGCGCGGCAGCGGTCAGGCAGGCATGCGAATGCACCGCCCAACCGTGGTCCGGCCCCAGCCGGTCCAACTGGTCGAACAACACGGCGCACCCCGCGCTGCCCGACTCCGGCGTCGATGCCGTATCCCGCAGCCGTTTCCCGACTTCCACGGATATCGCGATCGCCGATGCGGCCAGGTCGGCGGGCAACAGGCTGCGCCACGACCGCCCGGCCGGGTGGAGTTCATCGACGATCACCGACGCACGGTCCGCGTTCATTCCGGCGGTTCCTCTCAGTACTCGAAATCGACACCGGGCAGCGGACAACACCCGCTGCGGTCCGTCGGGCAGTGCACCGTAGACATCTCGTCTCCTCGATGTCAGCAGTAGTCCGTGCACCGCGGGCCGTGGTGCGTCGGACAGGTCGTACCGCAGGTCGGGCAGTGCGAATCGCTGCACCACTCGGCGTCGGTTGTCTTCGTCACCATTCCCGGCTCGACCACGCGAGTGGGGTCGCCGATGCGGATGTCGAGATCGAAATCGTCAACTGGTGCGGACATGGTTCCTTCTTTCAGCAAGTCCGTTCGGTGGTCTTGCACATCGGGTAACTACTGCAGTCGTCGGAAGGACAGGCCCCTTCCGCCGTGCGCATCACCATCGGCGAAGCGTGCGGCATCGGTGCCGGTACCTCGCCGAGGCGGATATCGAGATCGAATTCGTCTACCGGAGCGCTCATCTGGCTTCCTTTCGCGTCGGCCGAGTACCGCCGTGGAATACACCTCTCCCACCGTGCGGCACGGGCATCCCTGGGCGACAGAGCAGGCGACCCCGGCGATCCGGGACGATTTCCCGATCTTTCCCGGCCGCGACCTCTGCCGGTCGGGAGCACCGGCGGACGAACCTGGATCGATGGTGCGACTACGGGGCGACGCGGCGAACACGGAGAACCGCATGGGCACAACCGAATCCGCGGCCGCCCCGCTGGTCGGCGTGGACGAGCTGAGCACACCGAGCTGGATGACGGTGGACAAGCAGGTGGCCGAGGCCGGGCTGGGGCGCACGCTGCTCGCCTTGCCCGCGGGCGCCCGCGTGGTGATCGGCCTGGCCTGGCAGGCTTCCCGGCGCTGGACGCTGCTCACGGCGGTGCTCGCGGTGGCGAGCGGCGCTGCGACCGCGTTCGGGTTGCTGGCCACCGCCGATGTCCTGACCACCTTGCTCGCGCAGGGACCGGCGTCGCATCGGGTGTTGTCGGCGCTGCCCGCGATCGGCGCGGTCGTCGCCGCGCTCTCGGCCCGCGCGCTCATCGAAAGCGGCACCGCCACAGCCGAAGCCCTGCTGAAGCCACGGGTCGAACAGCGCGCGCGGGACCGGGCGCACACCGCCATCGCCGGCGTCGACTTGATCGCCTTCGAGGACAGCGAGTACGCCGACCTCGTCCGTCAGGGACTGCAACGCGGTACGGGCAGCATCGCCCGCTGCGTAGAGGCGATCACCGATGTGTCCGGTGCGCTCGTCCACGTGTGCGCGGCAGTGGGCACGGCCGCGGTGCTGCACCCCGCGCTCGCACCGCTCGTCCTGCTGGCCGTGCTGCCCGATGTGTGGGCCTCGGCCCGCGCCGCGAAACTCTCCTATCAGTCGTATGTGCGCCTGGTCACCCGGCATCTACGCACGGCGCTCGCGAGCGAGTTGCTCTCCGATCGGGAGACCGCCGCCGAACTGCGCGCGTGCACGGCGGGCCCCGCCCTGCTCGGCGAGTATCGCCGGATCAGCACCCAGATCACCGCGGAGACCAGCCGGGTCGAACTGGCGAAGGCGCGGGTGCGGTTGGCCGGGCGCGCGATCGCCGGTCTCGGCACCGGCGCCGCCTACGGTGTACTCGGACTGCTGCTCTATCTCGACGCATTGCCCCTGGCGTTGGCCGGCACCGCGGTCGTCGCGATGCGGATGGCCACCACCGCCCTGTCGCAGACCATGATCGGCGTGAACAGCCTTTACGAGAACATCCTCTACCTCGATTTCTATTCGAATCTGCTGGAACAGACGCAGCTGCGCACGCGGCCCGCCTCGCACCGCACCGCCCCGGCCGACCCACACGAAATCACGCTCCACGCGGTCTCGTTCACCTACCCGGGCCAGGACGAACCCGCGTTGCGGACGGTGGACCTGTCTGTCCGGCGCGGCGAAGTCGTCGCCTTGGTCGGCGAGAACGGCTCGGGCAAAAGCACTTTGGCGCGACTGATCACCGGCCTGTACCTGCCGACGACCGGCCGGGTGTGCTGGGACGGCGTCGACCTCGCCACCGTCGACGAGCAGTCGATCTACCGCAATGTCGCGGTGGTCATGCAGGATCCGGCGCGCTGGCCGATGAGCGCGCGGGACAACATCCGCATCGGGCGGATCGAGCGCGCCGATCCGGCGGCGGCGTTGCGCGAGGCGGCACGCAAGTCCGGCGCGGACGCGGTGATCGATGAATTGCCCTCGGGCGAGGCGACCGTCCTTTCCCGGCGCTTTGCCACGGGCCGGGATCTTTCCGGCGGCCAGTGGCAGCGAATCAGTGTGGCCCGCGGGCTGTTTCGCGACGCGCCGGTGCTGGTGGCGGACGAGCCGACGGCGGCCATGGACGCGCGCGCCGAGCACGCGGTGTTCGAGTCCCTGCAGGAACTCAGCCGCGGCAACGGACGGGGGCCGGGCAACCGCACCACCATCCTGATCACGCACCGCCTGGCCAATATCCGGCACGCCGACAAAATCGTCGTGCTCGACCACGGCCGGGTCACCGAGGTGGGGACGCACTGCGAACTCATGGCCGCGGACGGCGGCTACGCGCAGCTGTTCGCCCTGCAAGCCGCCGCCTACCAGCTGGAACCGAGCACGCAGGCGGGGTAGTCGTTCCCCCCGCGAAGCACCTGGGGCCGTGCTAGCTTCAGCACGTGTCTGTATTCAGTCGCCGTACCCCGTTGATTTCGGTGGCCGCACTGGGACTTGTCGCGGCGCTCACCGCATCCGCCTGCAGCTCGGATTCCGATTCCGCCGCGAAGAACGAGGCGAGCTCTTCGTCGAGCGCGACGACGCAGGACAATACGAAGCTCTTCCACGAGATCTACAAACAGTTGGTGGAGACGGATACCTCGCATTCCACCGGCAGCACGACCGTGGCCGCCGACGCGGTGAAGCGGCGGCTGCTCGACGCCGGATTCGCCGAGTCCGATATCCAGATCTTCGAGCCGGTCGCCCGCAAGGGCAACCTGGTGCTCCGTTTCACCGGTACCGGCCAGCGCAAACCACTGCTGCTGCTCGGGCACCTCGACGTGGTCGAGGCCAAGCGCGAGGACGGCTGGACCACCGACCCGTACAAGCTCACCGAGGTGGACGGCTTCTACGCGGCCCGCGGCTCGATCGATGACAAAGCCATGGTCTCGGCGCTGGTCTCCGGCCTGGTGCAGCTGAAGCGCGAGGGGTTCAAGCCGAACCGGGATATCGTGCTCGCGCTCACCGCGGACGAAGAGGCCGGTAAAGACAACGGCGCGAAATGGCTGATGGAGAACAAAGCCGACCTGATGAGCGCCGAATACGGGCTCAACGAGGGCGGCCGGGCCTTGCTCGTCGACGGCAAACCCACCCTGCAAGGCGTGCAGGTTGCCGAAAAGACCTATGTGACCTATCAGGTCGAGGCCAAGGAGAACGGCGGGCACAGTTCGGTGCCGACGCCGGACAACGCCATCTACACCCTCGGCGCCGCGCTGAATCGCCTTGCCGCCTATCGCTTCCCGGCCTCGCTCAGCGACGCGACCCGGGACAACTTCGGCGCGCTGGCCGCCAGTCGCAGCGGACCGGAAGCCGAGGACATGCGCGCGGTCGCCGCGGGCAACCCGAGTCCGGAGGCGATCGAACGGCTTTCGGCCCTACCCGAGTACAACGCCCAGCTGCGGACCACCTGTGTGGCGACCATGCTCACCGCGGGCGAGGCGGAGAACGCCTTGCCGCAGAAGGCCAAAGCGACGGTCAATTGCCGAATTCTCCCGCAGGACAATCCCGACGACGTCGACAAGCAGTTGCGTGCGGCGTTCGCCGACGGCGGCAAGCTGACCATCACCCGCAATCTCGATCCGGCGGGCGGCATCTCGCCGATCAACGGTGACGTACTCGCCGCGGTCACGTCGCTGACCAAGGAACTGTTCCCCACCGCGGCCGTCAGCTCCTTCATGTCCACCGGCGCGACCGACAGCAAATACGCGCGGAGCAAAGGCATCCCGATGTACGGGGTGAGCGGCCTGTTCATGGTGCCCGCCGACGCCGGGCGGATTCACGGCATCAACGAACGCGCACCGATCGCCGGGCTCGAAGCCAGCCGTGAGTTCCTCTATCGCCTGGTGAAAAAGCTCGCTCAGTAGCTTCGACCGACAGCGTCATCGCATGCTCGCCATCGCAGGACCGGCGATCGCCGCCGATTCGCTCTGGACCTTTCCGGTCGCCGTCCTGCTGATGTTCTTGCTGGACGCGATGTTTCGTGCGTTCCTGCCGGAAGTCGCGACACCGCTCGGGTATCGCACCGAAGAAACCTGGTCGACCCGGACGATGCTGCTCAGCTCGGCGGGACATGCGGTGCTGGCCGTGGCTCTCGCAGGCATCGTCGCGGTCAGCGGCGTCGGCGACCTGCCCGGCGCCGCGGTGCTCGGCGCGGTACTCGGCCTGATCGCCGGGGTGCCGGTCGCGGTCTTCCTCGGGCGGGAAGCCGGCGTGCCCCGGACCATCGCCGCGCTGCACGGCACGCACTGGATGCTGAAGCTGTTCATCGGCACCTACGCGGTGGCCGACGGCGTGCTACAGGCGCTGCACTAGCTGCGGACTCGCGTGCTGCGGCCCTGAATTTTCCCGTACCACCTAGGGATCGGCCGCCGGTGCGGGAATCTTTTTCAGGGTCTGTGCGGCCGCAGCCCACGGCGCCAGCTGGGCCTTCCGTGCGCCGCGCGCGGGAACGTCCGCGCCACTCCGGGTTTCGGTCAGGGGTGAGCTCCGGGTTGCACCCCTACCACCGCAGTATCAGCCGGGAATGGCGCTGCGGTGGGATTCGGGCGGGGCCGTTCGGTTCCTACCTTCGAGGCATGGGCAACGTGGAAAACGATTCTCTCGCTGGCGAAGTCATGGGTCAGGCCGCCCCGAAGCGGTGGCGTCGCGGTATGGCCGCGTCGGTGGCCGCGCTCGCCGCACTCGGGTTGGCCGGGGCCGCGGCGGGCAGCGCGGTAGCCGCGCCCGCCACGGCATGCCTGTGGGCCGGGACGGGTTACGCACAAGGTATGGAGGTGACGGCCGGCGGCCGGATCTTCACCTGCGCGGCCGATCGCGGGGCGCCGGTCTGGGTGCGCGGCGCGGTGACCGGTGCGCCGAGCACCGTCGCGAATCCCGGTGCGCGCACCCGCCCCGCCGGTACGTTCAGCCGCGGTGCGCAGCAACCGGGCACCGAATACAACGACTACTGCGTAGGCAGTCAGCTGATCGACGGTAGCGAGGCGGTGTATCAGGTAGTCGCGGACGCGGCGGGCGCGCTGCGCTGGCAAGCTGCCGGGCCGATCACCCAGTGGGTGTTCGCCCCCGGCACCGGTCCGGTGCCGACCACCCGCTCGGCCAGCCTCTGCCCGGCCGAGCCGGTGCTCTGGCCGCCGAACTAAGCTCCTGCTCCTATGGCCCTCAGCGCAACCCTGCACAACTTCACCGTCCAGCTGGCCGACGTCGACCGCGACGTCTACCAGGAACTGGACCTGCGGTTGGCGCGGCATCCGTCCGAAACCGCGGAGTTCATGCTGACCAGGCTGCTGGCCTACTGCCTCGAATACCAGGAGGGCATCGCGTTCAGCGACGGTGGCGTGTCCTCCACCGACGAACCGGCGGTACTGGTGCGCGACCTCACCGGCCGCCTCCTCGCCTGGATCGAGGTCGGCGCACCGGACGCAGAACGGCTGCACCGCGGCAGCAAGGCGGCCGAACGCACCGCGGTCTACACCCACCGCGATCCGGCGAAGGTGCTCGCACAGCTCGCCGGAAAACGCATCCATCGCGCCGCGGAGATCCCGCTGTACAGCTTCGACCGGGATTTCATCGACACGGCCGTAGCCGTCGTCGAACGCCGCAATACCGTCACCCTGTCGGTCACCGAACGCTCGCTCTACCTCGACCTCAACGGCACCGGATTCAGCACGGCGGTCGAGGAGCACACCATCGGGCAGCCCTAGCGCCGCCTTGCCCGATAAGCGGCCACCGCGTTGCGGTTGCCGCACGCGGTACTGCAGTAGCGCCGGGATCGATTGCGGGACAGATCGAGCACGATGCCCTCGCACGCGCTGTCGGCACAGAGCGAAAGCCTGCTCAGTTCGTCGGAGCGGATCAGGTCGATCATCGCCATCGCGGTCTCGACGGCGATGCGCACGGGCAGCGGCGCGTCCGGCGAGACGGCGTGGATGTGATAGTCGAACCCGTCGTGGCGGACCAGTTGCGGCGTCGCCCGATGCTTGGCGAGGGTCTCGTTGACCAACCGCACCGCGGTGTCCCGATCGCTGGTCAGCAGCTTGCGCAGCGGGGCGCGTTGCGCGCGCACCGCCGCGAGCTCGGCGGCGTCGCCGGTCCGCACGCCGGTATACACGTGCCGCACGAAAAACTCTTCCAGCTGGGCGATTTCGGTCAGCGTATCGGGTTCTTCGGCCGAATTGACCAGCTCGACCGCGGCCAGCAGCGACGCCTCGGTGTCATGAGCAAAAGTCATGTTGACATGTTACACACACCACCTTAGCGTCATTACCCATGACGACCATTGCTCATGACAGTGCCGTTCCGCGACGTTTGCGATCCGGGCTGCTGTTCGCGCTGCTGTCCGCGTCGTCGTTCGGCCTCTCCGGCTCCCTGGCGCGCGGGTTGATGAACGCCGGATGGAGCGCCGCGTCGGTGGTGGCGGTCCGGGTGCTCATCGCCGCCGCCGTATTGCTGCCGATCGCCCTCGTCCAGCTGCGCGGCGACTGGCAGCTGTTGCGCCGCAACGCATCCCTGATCATCGCCTACGGGCTGCTGGCCGTTGCGGGCACACAGCTGGCCTACTTCAACGCGGTCGCCGAGATGGAGGTCGGGGTGGCGCTGCTCATCGAGTACACCGCCCCGATCGCGGTGGTCGGCTGGCTCTGGCTGCGCCATCGGCAACGTCCCGGCGTCGCCACCGTCGCGGGCGGCCTGCTCGGCATCGCAGGCCTCGCACTCGTGATCGACCTGCGGTCCGGGCTGTCCACCAGTTGGGTCGGCATCGCCTGGGCCCTGGCCGCCATGATCGGCGCTGCCGCGTACTTCCTGCTCTCCGCCCAGGGCGAGGGCACGCTGCCGGGCACCGTCTTGGCGGCAGGCGCGCTGCTCATCGGCGGGCTCACGCTGCTCGCCGCGGGCGCGATCGGGCTCGTCCCACTGCACGCCACCACGAATCCCGTTGTGTTCCAGGACTTCACCGCCTCCCCCTGGCCCGTGCTGCTGATTCTGGGCACGGTGACCGCGGCCCTGGCCTACGTCTCCGGCATCGTCGCCACCCGCCTGCTCGGCTCCCGGCTGGCCTCGTTCGTCGCTTTGTTCGAGGTGCTCGCCGCGCTGGCCTTCGCCTGGGCGCTGCTCGGCGAGACGCCCCGGGCGATCCAATTGCTCGGCGGCGTCCTGATTCTCACCGGCGTGGTGGTCGTGCGGCGCGGCGAACTGGCCGATGCGGCCCGCACCCCGGCCGTCGACGCCACATGGAGCGAGGTCGCGGCGGAACATCACTGATCCGAAAGCCGGGATCACCCATCGGTGATCCCGGCCGGCCCGTCAGGAGACGGTGCAATTCTTCTGTGCGTCGGTGCGCACCTTGCGACCGGTGAACTCCTCGAGAATCGAGATGTTCTCCGGGGCATAGTTCTTCGCGGTGATCTTGTCCGCATCCGGACTGCCGAGTTTGCCGGTGTAGGGCGCGGACTTCTCCAACCAGTAAGCAGTGCGTAGGAATTGGGTCAGCACCAGCTCACGAACCTTGGGCTCGTTCTTGATCTTCGCCCAGTAGTCCGGGTGCTTGTCCTTGGCGACGCGCAGGTACAGCAGCAGGTACCGCAGATTGGTCGCGGCGATGTCGCGGGCATTGCTCGCCCCGACCCCCTTGATGTACTCCTGCACCACAGTGACCGCGGGCAGACCGGTCAGCCCCGCGTTCAACTCGGCGAGCACGCCTTGCAGGCGATAGTCGCCCTGCTGGCGGTCCCGCAGGTAGATGCCGTCCATGTCGTCGCTGAGCTTGTCCTTGATCAGCGGCAGGATCTCCTTGCGCGGGAAGCCGCCGTGCAGCGGAATGTTCAGCATCTGCTGGGTGGCGTTGACCCACGACGCGGTGCGCACATCCCACACGGTGCGCGCACCGTCCAGATCCCACATGTGGGTCTCCTCGTGGATCGCCACCATCATCGATTCCGCGAACGCCTCGAAACTGCTGGTGTCCACGAACTGATTCCAGTACTTGTCCTTGGCCTGGGCGATCGCGAGTTTCTCCCCGCTCGGCCAGCGCCGCTGATACATGGCCTGCAGCGTCGGCATCCAATTGGACCGATTGAAGCGAGCTTTCAGGTCGCTGATATCGGCCTGCGGCTGCGACGGCTCCTCGTAACAGTAAGGCGCGGCCGGGGCAGATTCGGGAAGACTGGACAGGGGCGTCGCGACGGCCAGCGAACCGGGTCCGAGGGCGAGGACGAGGCAGGCGGCGACGATGGGCACAGAAAGTTTGCGGTTCACAGGGACCCCACTTCAGAGGAGCCGCGCGGCGGGCGCGACGGCGGCGGGATACAGCGCGAACGGCCGGCACGGCTGCGCGGCAATGGATTTGCCGTTTCACACGGTGTGGGGAGCCGATTCGCGCTGCGGCGAGGTCACTCGAGCTCGAATGTAATCGAGACAATATGTCGCGCAAACGAAGCAGTCGACGGCGCGACTCACCCGGCCGCGACCCGCGCGCCCGACAGAAGTGAACTTGATTATGAAATACCCTGTGCGGCACTGGAACTGAGACGTAGCGGGACGAGGAGTGGCGTGTCCCCACTCCTCCCCAGTTCGCCCGCACCGGCGCAGCGATCGCTGCGCACGCTTCGATCAGTAAGCGATGAACAGGATCTCGTCGCGCGAGTACTCGTGCCCCGGATGATTCGCGGCGAGGTGGGCCTGTGTCTTCTCGACGAGGTCGTCCTCGTCCACGCCGACGATCGCCTCGCCACAGGGGCAGTTCAGATTCCGCTTCATGAGCTGTCCTTCCTTTTCGAAACGAAGTCTAGGCGCTCGACGCGATCATTCCCGTAAAAGGTCGATGACCTTGGTTTCGTTGAGCTCGCCGTGACCCGCCTCGACGAGCCGCACGAACAGGTCGTGGGCGGCGTGCCCCAGCGCGGCGGGCGCGTGCACGGCCTCGGCCAGTTCCACCCCGATGCGGGTGTCCTTCGAGCGCAGCGCGGCCGTGAACGCGATATCGCGGTCGTGCACGCCGTCCAGCATCAGCCGGCTGACCCGCGTCACCGTCGGACTGGCCGCAACGCTCAGGGCGAGAGTGTCGACCACGGCCGTCAGGTCGAGTCCGCTGAGTTCGGCGATCCGCAGCACCTCCGCGGTCGCGGCGATCTGCACGGAGCCCAACAGGTTCTGCACCAGCTTGTACGCGGTGCCGGCGCCGACATCACCGAAATGAACGATGCTGCCGCACAGCGGTTCCAGCAGCGGACGCACCGCGTCGAGATCCGCGGGCGCGGCCCCGACCAGCAGCCGCAAGTCGCCGGCCGCGGCGGCCGTGGGCAGTCCGGTGACCGGTGAGTCGATGTACCGGAACCCCTGGGCCGCGGCCTGTTTCGCGAGGTCGAGCACCCAGGGCCGGGACAGGGTCGAGCACTCGATCGCGAATCGGCCGGGCGCGCCCGACGCCGCGAGCGCGCCGTCCGCGCCGAGCCACACCGCGCGCGAGGCGGCGTCGTCGGCGACCATCGCGAAGACTGCGTCGGCCTGCTCGGCCGCCGCACCCGGTGTCTGTGCCCGGACCGCGCCCGCGGCCACCAGGTCCGCGACCTTCTCCGGCGATCTGTTGAACACCGCGACGTCGTGCCCGGCGGCGATCAACCGCGCCGCCATCCCCGTGCCCATCCGGCCGGTCCCCAGAAAAGCAATCTTCGCCATTGCCGCGACCCTACCTGCACAGGATCTCCACGAAGTGCGCTGCCGAACTCCACACCGGCTGTTTAGGTTTGCCGGAACAACGGGTGCGCCGCCGAGGGGGCGCGCTCGACGAGATGGAGGTCGCCAGGGTGGATGTGCACGAGTTCTCACGGTGGACAAGCGAATTCGAGGCGAAGGCGGCGGCCAGGGCCGCGCTCGGCGATCCGGAATGGGCGAGTGGAGCCCGGCTGCATCCGGCCGTCGCGCGCAGTGTGCAGCGCTTCCAGGTCGGCGAGAGCGGCGACGGCGCGAATCTCATCGCCAAGGCCGAGCGCGCGGGCGATCCGGAGTACGCCGCGGCGGTACGACTGTTCATCGCCGAGGAGATCGACCACGCGCGGCTGCTTGGCCTGTTGCTGCGGGCAGGCGGCTGGCGGACCATCGGAAGCCATTGGAGCGACCTGGTTTTCGTGCGACTGCGCCGGATGCTCGGGCTGCGGCTGGAACTGACCGTGCTGATGGTCGCGGAGATCGTCGCGCTGCGCTATTACCGCGCGTTGCGCGACGGCACCGACGATCGGCTGACCACGCAGGTCGCCGGATTGATCCTGAACGACGAACTCCGGCACGTACCGTTCCACTGCCAGCGCCTGCGGGTCGCGTTCGCCACCACCACGCCCGGCGCGCGACGGGTGATCGTGGCGCTGTGGTGGCTGTTCCTGGCCGGCTCGACGGTGGTGGTCGCCGCGGACCACGGACCCGCGCTGGCCCGGCTCGGCGTCGGCCGCATCGAATTCGTGCGCGACGTCCTGCGACTGTTCGGCGCCATCGCGCCCACCGCCCTGCCGGCACGACCGCAACCGGCCGTGGTCGGCGGCTGAATCGCACTCCGTACGCGAGGGCATGGAATCGAGTGCCGCGGCGTTGCACTTGGTGGGTTGAGCGAGCGTGGCGTCTTGTAGTGACTTGCGTCATGGTGCCGAGCGGCAGCACGCGGCGTAGTTTCGTTAATTAGCGAAATAACGAAGGACGGTGCGCGTGCTGGACGAATGCAAGGCGCTGGCGAACGAGACCCGGCTGCGGGTGCTGGAGTGGCTCAAGGAGCCGGACGTGCACTTCCCCGGGCGGGCCTGCGACACCGCCGAGCTCGGCGTCTGCGCGGGCCTGATCCAGCAGAAGGCCGGCACCTCGGCCTCGACCATCTCGACGCACCTGGCGATCCTGCAGCGCGCGGGGTTCGTCACCGGCACCCGGCGCGGTCAATGGATCTACTACCGCCGCGACGACGCCCGCATCCGGGCCTTCACCGCACAACTGCAGCGCGTTCTCTGATCTCGAAAGGCGGCGTCCCATGCCCATCGCCCTGTCCATCCTCGACCTGGCATCGATCGCGCCCGGCCAGACCGCGCGCGACAGCTTCGCCAACAGTGTCGCGCTGGCGCAGGCCGCCGAGCGCAGCGGGTACCGCCGCGTCTGGTACGCCGAGCACCACAACATGGGATCCATCGCGTCGAGCGCGACCAGCGTGCTCATCGGCCATGTCGCCGAGCACACCGCGACCATCCGGCTCGGCGCGGGCGGCATCATGCTGCCCAACCATTCCCCGCTGGTGATCGCCGAACAGTTCGGCACGCTGGAGACGCTGTTCCCCGGCCGGATCGATCTCGGACTGGGCCGCGCGCCCGGCAGCGATCAGAAGACGATGTACGCGCTGCGCCGCGATCCGGCATCGGCCGACTCCTTCCCGCAGGACGTGCTGGAGCTGCAGGGCTACCTGACCGGAAACACCCGGGTACCAGGCGTGCGCGCCGTGCCGCGCGCGGAAAGTGTTGTGCCGCTGTACATCCTGGGATCGTCGCTGTTCGGCGCACAGCTCGCCGGGCAGCTCGGCCTGCCGTACGCGTTCGCGTCGCACTTCGCGCCCGACGCGCTGCACCAGGCGGTCTCGGTCTACCGCGACGTGTTCCGGCCGTCCGAACAGCTGGCCGAGCCGTACGTGATGGCCGGGGTCAACGTGTTCGCCGCCGCGGACGCCGAGGACGCGACGGAGCAGAAGACCGTCGCCTACCGGGCGCGCGCCCGGATGATGATCAAACGGGGCGCGGCGGGCGCCGAGTTCTCCGACGCGGACATCGACGCGTTCCTGGCCTCGCCCAACGGCGGGCAACTCACCGCGATGACGAAGTACACCGCGGTCGGCACGCCCGCCGAGGTCCGGGCCTACCTGGACGATTTCGCCGCGTCCATCGACGCCGACGAACTCATCACCGCCCATCACGCCACGGGCATCGCCGACCGGGTGCGCTC
Organism: Nocardia brasiliensis IFM 10847; assembly: GCF_000710915.1. Classification (GTDB taxonomy): domain Bacteria; phylum Actinomycetota; class Actinomycetes; order Mycobacteriales; family Mycobacteriaceae; genus Nocardia; species Nocardia brasiliensis_A. The sequence goes on along the minus strand of NZ_BAUA01000025.1, from coordinate 16,151 downwards.
GGTAGAGCTGACCGCGGCCGCCATGGCCGATGCGCAGACGGTCGGCTGACGGGAATTCACCCACGCACAACGACTCTGGCCGGCACCCCCGCGACAGGGGCACCGGCCAGAACTCGTTCGACCGCGGTTACTGCGTGGCAGCCGCCCGCTTCGGCAGCTTCCAGCCCGGACGGGGGAAGTGGCAGGTGTAGCCGTTCGGGTACTTCTGCAAGTAGTCCTGGTGGTCGGCCTCGGCCTCCCAGAACTCGCTCGCCGGGGTCACCTCGGTGACGACCTTGCCCGGCCACAGGCCCGAGGCGTCGACGTCAGCGATGGTGTCCAGCGCGACCCGCTTCTGCTCGTCGTCCAGATAGAAGATCGCCGAGCGGTAGCTGCTGCCGATGTCGTTGCCCTGCCGGTCCTTGGTCGTCGGATCGTGGATCTGGAAGAGGAACTCCAGCAACGCCCGGTAGTCGGTCTGCGCCGGGTCGTAGACGATCTCCACGGCCTCCGCGTGACCGGGGTGATTGCGATAGGTCGGGTGGTCGTTGCTGCCGCCGGTGTAGCCGACGCGCGTCGACAACACCCCCGGCTGCCTGCGGATCAATTCCTGCATGCCCCAGAAGCAGCCGCCGGCCAGAATCGCCTTTCGCGTGTCGCTCACGCGTCCTCCTTCGTGAAAAGTGCCTTGTACTGTCCATACCCTTGCGCCTCGAGGTCGTCGAGGTGGATGAACCGCAGTGCCGCCGAGTTGATGCAGTACCGGAGGCCGCCCGCGGCGCGCGGGCCGTCCTTGAACACGTGCCCGAGATGGCTGTCGCCATGCGCCGAACGTGCCTCGGTCCGGATCATCAGATGGCTGAAGTCCCGCTTCTCGACCACGTTCGCGGCGTCGATCGGCTTGGTGAAGCTCGGCCAGCCGGAGCCGCTGTCGAACTTGTCGACCGACGCGAACAGCGGCTCGCCCGACACCACGTCCACGTAGATCCCCGGCTCGTGGTTGTCCCAGTACTCGCCGGTGAACGCGCGCTCGGTCCCGTTCTCCTGGGTGACGTGGTACTGCTCCGGCGACAGCGCGGAGACCGCCGCAGGGTTCCGGTTGTATTCCTGTGCCACATGACCTCCTCATATCGGCTTCCCGTACAACGAACGGTCCGATCCGGAAAGTCCCCGCTCAGCCGGGCGTCACACTTCGGTCATTATTCGCCGGAACACGGCCGCGCGACAGCCCTGGTACCCGATCGACGTGCGCACTCAGAGCAATCCGGGGAAAACCGCGCGGCCAAGACTGGAATCGTTCATACTTATGAACGTATCCATAACTTCGGGGTGTCTCGTGCGCGAGACCGGCAGCCCGAGGCATCGCGAAAGGAATATCCGTGCCCGAAGAACACCCGCCCATCGCCGAGGCGAACACGGAACCCGCCGCAGGCGGTTGCCCCGTGGCCGGTCGCCTCAAGTACCCGACCGAGGGCGGTGGCAACCGTGACTGGTGGCCGAACCAGCTCAACCTGAAGATCCTGCAGAAGAACCCGGCCGTCGCCAACCCGATGGACCCGGACTTCGACTACGCCGCGGAGTTCGCGACCCTCGACCTGGCCGAGGTGAAGCGCGATATCGAAGCGGTGATGACCACCTCGCAGGACTGGTGGCCGGCCGATTTCGGGCACTACGGGCCGTTCTTCATCCGGATGGCCTGGCACTCGGCGGGCACCTACCGGGTCAGCGACGGACGCGGCGGCGCGGGCGCGGGCATGCAGCGGTTCGCGCCGCTGAACAGCTGGCCGGACAACGCGAGCCTGGACAAGGCCCGCCGCCTGCTGTGGCCGGTGAAGAAGAAGTACGGCAAGAAGCTCTCGTGGGCGGATCTGATCGTCTACGCCGGCAACGTCGCACTGGAGTCGATGGGCTTCCAGACCTTCGGGTTCGGCGGCGGCCGGGTCGATCAGTGGGAGCCGGAGGAGGACGTCTACTGGGGCCCGGAGCAGACCTGGCTCGGCGGCGACGGCCGCTACAGCGGTAATCGCGATCTCGAAAAGCCACTGGCCGCAGTGCAAATGGGTCTGATCTACGTGAATCCGGAAGGCCCCAACGGTAATCCGGATCCGCTCGCGGCCGCCATCGATATCCGCGAGACCTTCGCCCGCATGGCGATGAACGACATCGAGACCGCGGCACTGATCGTCGGTGGGCACACCTTCGGCAAGGCGCACGGCGCGGGCCCGGCCGATCACGTCGGCCCCGAGCCCGAAGCCGCGCCGCTGGAAGAGCAGGGCCTCGGCTGGAAGAGCTCGTTCGGCACCGGTGCGGGCAAGGACGCGATCACCAGTGGTCTCGAGGTCACCTGGACGCCGACCCCGATCGCGTGGGACAACAGCTTCCTGGAGACGCTCTACGGCTACGAGTGGGAGTTGACCAAGAGCCCGGCGGGCGCGCACCAGTGGATTCCCAAGGACGGCGGCGGCGCGGGCCTGGTGCCCGACGCGCACGATCCGGCCAAGACCCAGCAGCCCGGCATGCTGACCACGGACCTCTCGATGCGCTTCGACCCGAGCTACGAGCGGATCACCCGCCGCTGGCTCGAACACCCCGAGGAACTGGCGCAGGAGTTCGCCAAGGCCTGGTTCAAGCTCACCCACCGTGACATGGGACCGGTCGTGCGCTACCTCGGTCCGCTGGTGCCGCAGGAGACGCTGCTGTGGCAGGACCCGATTCCGGCCGTCACCCACGACCTGATCGGCGCGGCCGATATCGCCGCGCTCAAGAGCCAGATCCTTGCCTCGGGTCTGACTGTCGCACAGCTCGTTTCGACCGCCTGGTCGGCGGCGGCGTCGTTCCGCGGCAGCGACAAGCGCGGCGGTGCGAACGGCGGACGCATCCGGCTGCAGCCGCAACGTGGCTGGGAGGTCAACGAACCCGATCAGCTCACGCTGGTGCTGCCGGTGCTCGAGGGCATCCAGGAGTCGTTCAACGCGGCTCAGACCGGCAACACCCGGGTGTCGTTCGCCGACCTGGTGGTGCTGGCCGGTTCGGCGGCGGTCGAGCAGGCCGCCAAGAGCGCGGGCTTCGAGCTCGAGGTGCCGTTCACACCGGGACGCACCGACGCCACGCAGGAGCAGACCGACGTGGAGTCCTTCGCCGCGATGGAACCCGCGGCCGACGGCTTCCGCAACTACCTGGGCAAAGGCAATCGGTTGCCCGCCGAGTACCTGCTCGTCGATCGGGCGAACCTGCTGACCCTCAGCGCGCCCGAGATGACGGTCCTCGTGGGCGGACTGCGCGTGCTCGGCGCGAACCACGGACAGTCCGCGGCGGGTGTGTTCACCGCGAACCCGGGTGTGCTGAGCAACGATTTCTTCGTGAACCTGCTCGACATGGGCACCCGGTGGGCGCCGGCGGGCGACGAGGGCAGCTACGACGGCACCGATCGCGACAGCGGCGCGGTGCGCTGGACCGGCAGCCGGGTCGATCTGGTCTTCGGCTCGAACTCGCAGCTGCGTGCGCTCGCCGAGGTCTACGCCACCGACGACGCGAACGAGAAGTTCGCGCGGGACTTCATCGCCGCCTGGGTGAAGGTGATGAACCTGGATCGCTTCGAGCTGGTCTGACCTGGTGCGCTGACCGGCACACCGGTCCGCGACCACTCCCCCGCAGCCCCGCACGCCGACCCGGTGTGCGGGGCTGCGGCGTGGTGGAACCTCAGAGACCTTCGTCGACCGGGTATCGGATGGCAACCGCGGCTCGGTCGCCCAGGCCGTAGTTCATCACGAGATCGTCGGCGACCTGGATCAGCACGTCGCGCCCCTCGACCGCGGCGACCAGATCCATCGGCAGCCGCGACAACCCGTGCACAGCGCCGATCAGATTGCCCGCGACCGCGCCGGTGGAGTCGGAGTCGCCGGAGTGGTTGACCGAGAGCAGCAGTGCCGCACGCGGATCGCCCGTCTTGGCCGCATGCAGCGCGCAGTAGACCGCGATCGCCAGACATTCCTCCGCGATCCAGCCCGCGCCCACGGTTTCGAGTTGTTCGGCGGTGGCCGGAGTTTCGGCCGCCTCGATGGCGCGTTCCAGGGCGCCAACGGTTTCGGTGGCCGCCGGGAACTCGGCCAACTGAGCGATGGTCTGCTGCAGGGCGATCGGCAATTCGATACCGCTCACCACCCGATCGACCAGCGCCGCGAACGCACCCGCGGCGAAGTAGCCGGTGGGATGGCCGTGGGTCAGCTGTGCCGCCTGGGCGGCGAGCGAAAACGCACGCTCGGAACCCATTCCGGCCAGGCCGAACGGCGCGGAGCGCATCACCGTGCCGCACCCCTTCGACTCGGGATTCACCGGGCCGGGCTCACCCAGCGGACTCGGCGCGATGTACCCGCGGGCCTGCTTGCCCAGCCCGGACATGCACGCGTTCCCCGGTGCACGCACCGCGTACAGGAACGGCAGGCTCGCCAGCCAGCCGTCGGGCTGCGCCGTCGGCTCCTCCTGTCGCTGCGTCTGCAACCAGCGCAGGTAGGACCGGCGCAGCGCGGGCAACGCGTCCACACCCGGCGTCGCGCGCAGCAGTCCCTCCGCGGTGAACAACGTCATCTGGGTGTCGTCGGTGATCTGCTGCGCCTCGTCCTGGACATACGCGGGCAGGAATCCGGTCACGCCGTCGGGGCCGTGCTGTGCACGGATCTGTTCGAGCCGCAGGAATTCGATGGGCCAGCCGAGCGCGTCACCGACGGCGCCGCCCAGTAACGAGCCGCGCACCCGATCGAAGATCGTCGCGTAATCCCCCACCACAGTCCCTCCCGATCCGGATGAACATGCCCGCCACCACTGTTCGACGGATCATACCCAGTGGTGTTTCACCGTGTGCCGGGCTCGGCGAATCCGCCGGTCAGCGCGGGTCCACCCCGGAGAAGTCGCGACGGGCGCCGTGGTTGCGGTCGGCACAGCTGCCGAGGGCGTGGTCGGGATGCAGCCCGAAATATTGCCGACGGGTACGGGTGCTCCAGCTGCGGGCGGCGGCCGAGCGGGTCTTGTAGAAGTTCAGCGTGTAACCGCCCGTGTAGAGGCGCAGCAGCATGTACCCGCCCGGATACTCCTTCACCGCAGCGACTTCGAGGAATTCGACGCCGGTCCCGGCATCCGGGCGGTTCACCCGGTTGCGATGCGTGTGGCCGCTGTGCTGCAGGAACACTCCGGGTGCGGCACGGTAGACGGCCTGCAGCGCACCCGCATCGGTACGGTCGAGCACGAATCCCGGGCCGCCCGGATTGCTCACCGCCGCATGCGAAGTCACCGGGTGGTGGCCGAAAATCACGGTGGGGCAGTCCGGGTCGGCGGACAGGATGTCGCGAAGCCGATCGAGTTGCGGAGCGGCGATGGTGCCACCGGACCCGCGCAACCGGGTGGTGTCCAGCCCGATCAGGCGCAGGCCGTCCAGCCGATACTCGACCAGCTGCTGACGGGCGTGAAACACGGTGCCCCAGTGATCGGTTCGTACCCCGCGCTGCTCCTGCGGCTTGTCGTGGTTGCCCCGGCAGACGAAGTAGTCCGAACCGAGCACACCCCAGGAATCCAATCGGGCCCGGACTCCCCGCGACTGGTCGAGAGTGCCGCTGTCGGTGAGGTCACCAGCCAGGATCAGGTGGTCGGCCGCACGGTCGGACCTGCGCACGTCGTCGAGCAGAGCATCGAGCATGACCTCCGGATAGCGGCCGGTGTCGTGGCGCAGGCCGGTGGGCAACCCGCTGAGCACGAGACCGCTGACCTGCTCGCCGTAGTGCACGTCGTTGGCCAGCGCGAGGGTGCGCAGCAGCCGCCCCGGGGGCGGTGGCGCGGTCGTGAAAACACCGGTGGATTCCGGGGTTCCGGATCGGCGGGTCACCAGCGTCCGAGCCGGCCCGGCGCGGTGGCCGTTCGAGTACGCCTCGAAGCGGTAGCCGCGCCCCGGCTCCAGCCCGGTCACCTCGGCGTAGTGATAAGGAGTCGGCGTCGGGTCCAGAAAGTGGGTGCGCGCCGCGGCGCGCCCGTCGACCGGGGCCAGGCGCACCTCGGTATCGGCGGGGACGGGGCGCAGCCGACCGGCGCCGTCGCGCGTCCGCGTGGTCCAGGTGAGGATCACCGAGTCTGCGGTGACCGTCACCACCTCCAGGTCCGACGCGATGATCGAATCTCGATGCGTGCGTATCGAATCCGTGCGCCGGGCGGCGGGCCGCAGATAGATCGGGGTCCGCGCGGACACCGTGGCCGCGCCGACCGCCACATTCGCCAGCCAGGCGGTCCGAAGTCGCGGGTCGAGCATGGGGATCTCCGTCCGCTGTGCACCGGTTACAGCCGAACGGTATAACCGCGAGTTGAACGTCCCGGACTGCGCAGTTGACGAGTCAGCCTCCAGTACTTGGCCATTCGACACGCACAGCGATTGACATGCGGTCGAGCCTGGTTTAGTGTCCTAGCTCACATCAATTGGAAACTTTCCTAATAGTTTATCCGGGCGTCGCCGCCTGATCCGGAATGGGGTGTATCGCGTGACCTATCCTCGACACCCACTCGCGGGGACGCCGAGCCTGCTGCGCGCGATCAACGACCGCGCCGCCCTGGAGTTGCTGCTCGACAACGGCCCGCTCTCACGCACCCAGATCGGCACGCTGACCGGGTTGTCCAAGCCGACAGCGTCCCAGTTGCTCGGCCGCCTGGAGGCCGCGGGACTGGTCGTGCCGGTGGGTACCGCGGCAGGGGGTCCGGGCCCGAACGCACAGCTCTACCAAGTGAATCCGGCCGCAGGATATGTGGCGGGGGTCGACGTCACCAACACGTCGATCCGCCTGGCGGTCGCCGACATCACCGGCGCCACCCTGGCCGAGCACGAGGTCAGCACCAAGGGCTGGCAGGCCGCGCAGACGCTCACCAAGGTGGCCGAGGCCGTTGCCGAGACGATCGGACTGGCCGGACTCGCCGCGGGCGCGGTGCGCGAGGTGGTGATCGGGATCGGCGGCGCGCTCGACCCCGCCACCGGCAAGCTGCGCTACGCCACCCACCTGCCGGGCTGGCACTCCCCCAGGCTCGTCGCCGAACTGGAAGCCGCGATCGGCACGACGGTCTCGATCGAGAACGACGTGAATCTCGCGGCCATGGCCGAACAGGCCCACGGCGCGGCCCAGGGGTGCGAGGATTTCGCGCTGCTCTGGACCGGCGAGGGCGTCGGCGCGGCGATCGTGATCGCCGGTCGGCTGCATCGCGGTTTCCACAGCGGCGCAGGCGAAGTCGGCTACATGCCGCTGCCCGGCGCACCGGTGGTGCACGATGTCCGCCGGAAGAACTCGGGCGGATTCCAGAAACTCGCCGGGGCGCCCGGAGTCCTGGCGCTCGCCCGCCGACACGGACTCACGGCGCCGACCGCCGCACTGGTCGTAGCCGAGGCGCTGGAGACACCGGACGCCGGCGACGCCTTCTTGCGCGAGCTCGCCGACCGGCTCGCACTCGGTCTCGCCAGCATCGTCTCGGTCGTCGACCCCGAGGTCCTGATCCTGGCCGGTGCGATGCCGAGCGCGGGCGGCGAACGGTTGCGCGCACTCGTACAGGACGCACTCGACGAACTCACCATGCCGCGCACCGAGGTGCGCGCCAGCACCGTGCCGGGCTCGCCGGTGCTGCACGGAGCGCTCCAGCGCGCCTTGGCCACTACGAGAGACGCCGTCTTCTCGACTCATTGATCGACGCCAGGAGTACCGTCACATGCGCAGAACAACACTCGCAGCGCTCACCGCATGCACCACCGTCGCCCTGTTGGTCAGCGCCTGCACCGGCACCGATTCCGGTGGCGGGGACGATGGTTCGGCCGAGGGCAAGGATGTGAGCATCACCTTCTGGCACGGCTGGAGCCAGGACAACGAGGTGCAGGCCATCGAGGCCAACGTCGCCGCGTTCGAGAAACTGCACCCCAACATCGACGTGAAGGTGGTCGGCAACATCGCCGACGACAAGAGCGAACAGGCGCTGCGGGCGGGCGGCCCGGAGGCGCCGGATGTGGTGTCCTCCTTCACCACCGACCAGGTCGGAAAGTTCTGTTCGGCGAAGGTGTGGGCCGACCTCACGCCGTTCTTGCGCAAGGACGGCATCGACCCCGCGGCCACCTTCCCGGCGACGATGCTGGAATACACCCGGTTCCAGGGCAATCAGTGCGCGCTGCCGCTGCTCGGCGACACCTACGGCCTGTTCTACAACAAGACCGCGTTCGCCGCCGCCGGGATCACCGCACCGCCCAAGACATTCAGCGAGTTCGAGGCCGCCGCCGTGAAATTGACCATCCCCGAAGGAGATACCTTCCGGCAGCTCGGCTTCATGCCGAACTATCACGGCTACGAGACCTCGGTGATGCACTACCTGGGCCAGTACGGCGCGGACTATTTCGGCCCCGACGGCAAGTCCAATATCGCCACCGATCCCAGGGTGGCCGCGATGTTCGAGTGGCAGAAGCGGATGATCGCGGCGCTCGGCGGCTTCGACAAGCTGGAGAAGTACCGCACCGGGTTCGGTGACGAGTTCAGCGCCAACAACCCCTTCCACACCGGTCAGGTGGCGATGTCCTTCGACGGCGAGTGGCGTACCGCCTCGCTCGCCGTCGACCCGGTGAGTTTCGAGTGGGCCACCGCGCCGTTCCCGGTCCCCGACGATCAAGCCGCCACCTACGGGCGCGGCTATCAGACCGGCACCATCATCGGCGTCGCCAATTCCAGCCGAAAGCAATCCGCCGCATGGCAATTGGTCAAGTTCCTGACCACGGACACGGACGCGGTGGTCGACTTCGCCAACGCCATCCACAACGTGCCCAGTACCCTTGCCGCGCTCAGCTCGCCCCGGCTGAAGGTCGACGCCAACTTCCAGACCTTCCTCGATATCGCGAAACACCCGCATTCGTCCACCACCCCGTCGAGCATCAACGGTGGCGCGTACCAGCTTTCGCTGCGCAACTTCGGTTACGAGTACGAGGCGGGCAAACAGCCCGACCTGCGCGCGGGCTTGACCGCCACCGCGAAGGAGATCGACGAGGCGATCGACCAGGCGAAGTGACCGGGCGATGGCACTCCGGCAACGGACCGTCCCCGCGGCGCTGAAACGCAAGCGCCGCAGGGACACTGTCCGCACCCTCGCGTTCCTGTCCCCCGCGTTGATCGGCTTCTGCTGCTTCTTCGCCTACCCGCTGCTGTCCACGGTCTACTTCTCGTTCATGCGGTACGACGGCTTCGCCGCGCCGACCTTCGCGGGCCTGAAGAACTGGAACTACGTCCTGGACAAGTACCCGTACTTCTGGAAGGGGCTCGGCAACACGCTGTGGCTGATCGTGGTGATGGTCTCGCTGCGCGTCGTTTTCGGGCTCGGGATCGGCCTGCTGGTCACCAAGCTCAAGACCGGAGCGGGGCTGCTGCGGACGGTGCTCTACCTGCCGTATCTGGCGCCGCCGGTGGCCGCGACGATGGCGTTCGCGTTTCTGCTCAACCCCGGCACCGGACCGGTCAACCACCTGCTCGGCAGTATCGGCCTGCCGCAACCGGGTTGGTTCACCGATCCCACCTGGTCCAAGCCCGCGTTGACCATGCTCGCGCTGTGGGGCATCGGCGATCTGATGGTCATCTTCACCGCCGCGCTGCTCGACGTCTCCCGCGAGCAGTACGAGGCGGCGGAACTGGACGGCGCGGGGCCGTGGCACCGATTCCGGTACGTCACCCTGCCCAACATCACGCCGATCATCCTGTTCGCGGTGGTGACCGGGGTGATCCAGACCATGCAGTACTACACCCAGGCGATCGTCGCCGGGAAGGTGGCCAGCGGCAAGATCGGCAGTGCGGGTGAGCCGTTCGAGCCCGGCTACCCGCACGGCTCCACCTGGACGCTGCCGCAGATGGTCTACAACCTGGGGTTCCAGCGCTTCGATATCGGCTCGGCGTGTGTGGTCGCGGTGATCCTGTTCGGCCTGTCGATGGCCTTCACCTCGCTGCTGCTGCGGCGCAGATCCGGCTTCCTGCAGGAGGACTGAGCGATGACCATGACCACGACGCTGCCGGCGCCCGTGCGCGCCGATCCGATCGAGACCAGGGGCGCACGGCGCAAAGGCGTCTTGAACTGGGTGGCGCTGCACTCGCTCGCGATCGCCGTCGCGCTGCTGTTCATCCTGCCGTTCGTGTTCGTCTTCCTCACCTCGGTGATGACGGATCGGCAGGCCCTCACCTCGGAGCTGTGGCCCGCGCAATGGCAGTGGCGCAACTACGTCGAGGTGTGGCAGACGCCCGGCTTCCTCGGCTGGTGGCGCAATACGCTGCTGTACGCCGGGGCGGGCACCGCGCTGACCCTGCTGTCGAGCATTCCGGCGGCCTACGCGCTCGCGAAATTCCGGTTCCGCGGCCGCAATCTGGCGTTGATGGCGGTCGTCTCGATGATGATGCTGCCCCCGCAGGTCACCGTCATCCCGATGTATCTGGTGTGGTCCAAGCAGTTTCATCTCACCGGCTCGCTGTGGCCGCTGATCATTCCGCTGGCCTTCGGCGAGGCGTTCTCGATATTCCTGCTGCGCCAGTTCCTGCTGACCATTCCCGACGACTATCTCGAGGCCGCGCGCATCGACGGCTGCGGCGAACTACGCATTCTGTTGCGTATCGTGCTGCCGATGGCGCGACCCGCCATCGCGGCGGTCACGCTGTTCCAGTTCTTCTATTGCTGGAACGACTATTTCGGTCCGCAGATCTATGCCAGCGAGAACCCCGGCGCGTGGACTCTCAGCTATGGACTGGAGTCCTTCAAGGCCGCACACCACACCAATTGGAATCTCACCATGGCCGCCACCGTACTGGTGATGGCGCCGGTGATCATCATCTTCTTCTTCGCGCAGAAGGCTTTCATCGAAGGCGTGACACTGACAGGGGTGAAAGGCTGATGCCCGCACTGAAATTGGCCGTCGTCGGCGGCGGTTCCACCTACACACCCGAGCTGATCGACGGGTTCGCGCGACTGCGCGACACCCTGCCGATCGACGAGATAGTGCTGATCGACCCGGCGGCGCAACGGCTGGCGTTGATCGCCGGCCTGGCCCGCCGGATGTTCGAGAAGCAGGGCAATCCGGTCCGGGTATCCACCGCATCGTCGGTCGCGGCAGGCGCCGACGGCGCCGATGCCGTGCTGGTGCAGTTGCGCGTGGGCGGACAGGCCGCGCGCAACGACGACGAGACCTGGCCGCTCGAATGCGGTTGTGTCGGACAGGAAACCACCGGCGCGGGCGGTCTGGCCAAGGCGCTGCGCACGGTCCCGGTGGTACTCGAACTCGCCGAACAGATTCGCCGGGCCAACCCGGACGCCTGGATCATCGATTTCACCAACCCGGTCGGGATCGTCACCCGGGCGTTGCAGACCGCCGGGCACAAGGCGGTCGGCCTGTGCAACGTGGCCATCGATTTCCAGCGAAAGTTCGCCCGGCACTTGGGCGTCGAGCCGGAGCTGGTCCGGCTCGACCACGTCGGTCTCAATCACCTCACCTGGGAGCGCGGCGTCACCGTGCTCGACGGTCCCGACGCGGCAACAGGTTACGAGGCGCTACCCAAGCTGCTCGCCGATTTCGGCGCCGAGATCGCGGCCGATACCCGGCTGCCGGTCGAGCTGCTGCGGCACCTCGGCGTCGTTCCGTCGTACTACCTGCGGTACTTCTATCAGCACGACACGGTCGTCGAGGAGTTGCGTGCGAAGGGTTCCCGGGCCGCCGAGGTGGCCGAGCTGGAACGGCAGTTGCTCACCATGTACGGCGACCCGACATTGGACACCAAACCCGAACTGCTCGGAAAACGCGGTGGCGCTTTCTATTCCGAGGCGGCGGTGCAGCTGATCGCCGCGCTGCTGGGTACCGGCGCGGGCGCGGGCGTGCAGGTGGTCAACACCCGCAACAGCGGCACTCTGCCGTCGCTGCCCGACGACGCGGTGATCGAGGTGCCCGCGCGGGTGGACGCGGCGGGCGTGCGTCCATTGCCGCAGCCGCCGCTCGACCCGCGCTTCGGCGGACTGATCGCGCACGTCACCGCGTACGAACAACTGGCGTTGCGGGCCGCCGTCGAAGGCGGGCGCGAACTCGTCTTCGACGCACTGCTGGCCCATCCGCTGGTCGGCCAGTTCGAACTGGCCGAGCAGCTCACCGACCGGCTGATCGCGCACAACCGCGCGCACCTGAGCTGGGCGTGACCATGCCGACCAACACCGTGCACTGCTGGCGGGGGAAGCGTTTGATGAAACTCCCACAGAACGAGCAGGTTCCGGGCGTCCTCGCGATCGACGCGGGCAACAGCAAGACCGACGTCGCCCTGGTCGCGCTCGACGGAACGGTCCTCGCCGCAGCACGCGGCGGCGGCTATCAGCCCTATCGGGACGGGGCCGAGCAGGCGATCGCGGGGCTCACCCCGCTGGTCGACGCGGTGGCCGAACAGGCCGGGCTCTCCCGCGCGCGGGTGCTCACCACTCGGGTGAGCGCCTGCATGGCCAATGTCGATCTGCCGATCGAGGAGCGGCGCTTCCACGCCGCCATCGCGGGCAGGCCGTGGGGGCTCTCGGTGGGCGTCGCCAACGACACCTTCGGCCTGCTGCGGGCCGGTACCGACGGCCCGTGCGGCGTCGCGGTGGTCTGCGGCGCCGGAATCAATTGTGCCGGACTGCGTCCGGACGGCCGGACGGCGCGCTTCCCGGCGCTCGGCGTGCTCACCGGAGACTGGGGTGGCGGTGGCGGAATGGCCGCCGCCGCAATGTGGTACGCCGCGCGGGCCGAGGACGGCCGGGGCGAGCCGACGGCGCTGTCCGCCGCCATCGGCGCGTACTTCGGGATGACCGGGGCCAACGCGGTCGCCGAGGCGATCCACCTCGGCCAGTTGGCCGAACACCGGCTGCACGAGTTGGTCCGGGTGCTGTTCACCACCGCAGAAGCGGGGGATCCGACCGCGCTGCGGCTGATCGATCGGCAAGCCGACGAGATCACCCGCCTCGCGCTCGTCGCCCTGCGCAAGCTCGAACTGCTCGACGAGCCGACCCCCGTGGTGCTCGGCGGCGGTGTGCTGGCCGCGCGGCAGCCGTTGTTGATCGACAACGTCCGGGCTCGGCTGGCCGCCGCCGCACCGCTGGCGGAACCTCGAATCGTGGTCGCCCCACCGGTTCTCGGCGCGGCGCTGCTCGGGCTGGACCATCTCGCGGCGAGCCCGGCGGCGCAGCGGCGGCTCCGCGCTGCGTATCCGGCTGCGCAGGAGCCGCCGGAGGGCCGGTCCGGGTTCGCCAGCGAGATGGGTCAGTTGGCCTGAGCCGTTACCGGCCGATCTGCAGATCGACGCAGGAGTAGAAAGCGTTCGGAGTATCGGCGATATTCCATACGCTGCGCAGCTTCTGCTTACCGGTGAAACTGCCGAGATTCACGGTGTGCGTTTCGGTCGCACCCGGCGGCCGATTGTTGCCGCTGATGTCGGCGACCTTGGTGTTCCCGATCCAGTACTCGTAGTTCGTGGTCCGGTGCCGGGCGGTGAAGGTCCAGGTGAAGGTCACCGTGCTGCCGACCTGGTGGACCTTCCACGGCTTGCTGTCGTCGTCGAGGTCGGCCCAGCGCCGGTCGCCGGCGCTGCAATTGCGCTGCCCCTTGGGGCCCTCGACGCTCTGCGGCTCCCATTTGATGGGGCCGCAGGGCAATTGGTTCTGCGCGCACTGCGCCTGCCGGCTGGCCGGGGAGGAAATATAGCCGTGCGCGTTGGCGGGCCCTGCGGGCAGCACGGCGACGACGAACGGTGCCAGACCTGCCGCCGTGACGATGGACAGCATTCTTCTGTTGAACATGGGTGACTCCCTGTGCCCGGAATGGGCAATAGTCGGCCGAATATTCGGCTCGATGCGGTAGGTATTCGAACCTTAAAGCGCCGTCATATAATTGGTCGAGTGCACAGGAGTGGGGAGACAACTGGGGACCCCGAATAACGAAATAGACTCGAGCCGAACGGTATTCGCCGCGTTTCCGCCGAAGATCATTTTCGTTTCATTGCTCATTATGCAATAGCGAATTTCGATCTTCCGGCGCCCGGAATAGATCGCGATGTCGCAAGGTTCGTCGTAGGGAAGTCCACCGACCGAAAGGATCCCCGATGGCGAAGATGACCAGCGATGAACGCGAGAAGTTCCTGGCCGAGTTGCACGTGGGGGTGATCGCGATCGAACGCGCCGATCGCGCGCCGCTGGCGGTGCCGATCTGGTACGGGTACGAGCCGGGCGGCGAGGTGAAGATCTGGACCGACAACGGCTCGGTGAAGGAGCGCCTGATCCGGGCCGCGGGGCGGTTCTCGCTGACCGCGCAGGTGGAGCAGCCGCCGTACCGGTACGTCACCGTGGAGGGCACGGTGACCAGCATCGAGCGCGCCACCGCGGACGACGTGCTGGCCATCGCCGTGCGCTATCTCGGCCCCGACGAGGGCAAGGCCTTCGCCGAGCAGTACCTCTCCGAATCCTCGCTGCTGGTCAGCCTGCGCCCGGAGAAGTGGCTGAGCACGGACTACTCCAAGGAGTAGCGAATCCCGCGGCCACCACATGAGCCGTCGCTATGTCAATCAACTGTCCCGGTGTGTGCGCATGTCCGGGCAGTTGATTGACAGCAAATGTCGCAACTGCCAACGTATCCAGGGACCGCGAGGTCCTGATCCGGTGGGCCCCGGCGTTGTCGAGCGGAGCGTGCTGATGGGTTTTCTCGAGCCCGACCTGCCAGTGGTCGATCTGCCGGAATGGCGTAAAGGCACACGCGGCGAACGGATTCGGCCGATGGCCCGGCATTGGGCCGAAGTGGGTTTCGGCACTCCGGTCGCACTGCATCTTTTCTACGTCGGCAAGATTTTCCTCTACATCCTCGGCGGCTGGCTGGTCGTGCTGACCACCGCGGGCATCGACGGATTCACCGCAGTGGGCGACTGGTGGTCGGAGCCGATCGTCTTCCAGAAGGTGGTGCTCTACACCCTCTTGTTCGAGGTGGTCGGGCTCGGTTGCGGGTTCGGGCCGCTGAACAACAGGTTCTTCCCGCCCCTCGGCTCGATCCTGTATTGGTTGCGGCCCAAGACGATTCGGCTGCCACCCTGGCCCGGCAAGGTGCCGTTGACCAAGGGCACCGATCGCACGATCATCGACATCGCGCTGTATGCGGCACTGCTGGTGGCGGTTTCGGTCGCGCTGTGCTCCGACGGCACCGGACCGGTGCCGGAGTTGAGCACCTCCGTCGGGTTGCTGCCCGGATGGGAGATCGCGGTGATCCTCGGACTGCTCGTCGCAATCGGGTTGCGCGACAAGGTGATATTCCTGGCGGCCCGCGGCGAGGTGTACGGGACACTGACGGTCACCTTCCTCTTCACGGCCGCCGATCCGATCGTCGCCGCGAAGGTGGTTTTCGTGGTGATCTGGATGGGCGCCGCGACCTCGAAGCTGAACAAGCACTTCCCGTTCGTGGTGTCCACGATGATGTCGAACAGCCCGGTGTTCCGGCGCAAATCGCTCAAACGCAGGTTCTTCGAGAACTTCCCTGACGATCTGCGGCCCGGCCGCCTCTCCCGGCTGTTCGCGCACGGCGGCACCGTCGTCGAGATGGGTGTGCCGGTCGTGCTGTTCTTTTCGCACGGCGGTCCGGTGACGGTGGTGGCCGCGATCCTCATGATCGGCTTCCACCTGGCCATCCTGACGGCAGTGCCGATGGGAGTGCCGCTGGAGTGGAACGTCTTCATGATCTTCGGGGTGCTGGTGCTGTTCGTGGCGCACGCCGATCTCGGCCTGGCCGCGCTCACCCAGCCGGTGCCGGTGGCCGTGCTGTTCGTGGTGACCGCGGGCATCGTCGTCGCCGGAAATCTGTTCCCGCGCAAGATTTCCTTCCTGCCCGGCATGCGGTACTACGCGGGCAACTGGGATACCACGATGTGGTGCGTCAAGCCGTCCGCGGCGGCGAAGATCAGCCGGCACGTCGTCGCGATCGCCAGCATGCCGCAGGCTCAACTGGAACGGTTCTACGGAAAGGACCGCGCGGAGGTCCCGATGTACATGGGATATGCCTTCCGCGCCATGAACACCCACGGACGCGCGCTGTTCACGCTGGTGCACCGGGCGATGCCCGCGGGACACGAGGACGACTACGTCCTCACCGACGGCGAACGCATCTG
>NZ_BAUA01000026.1 GCF_000710915.1 Nocardia brasiliensis IFM 10847 | reverse complement strand
GATGGTGCGCAGGGCGACCTGTCGCGTCGCGCCGGTCCACCGCCAGGCGGCGACGACCGCGAGCGCGGTGAGCACGATCGTCGGGCCGTTGCCGACCGTGAACGCCCGGCCCTCGACCGCGCGGATGAGCACGAACACCACATCGATGCCGACGGCCGCGGCGAGCGCGTTGCGCCGGACCCTGGTCGTGACGCCGACGAGTGCGAGCAGGAAACCGGCCCACGGCGTGGTCGCCGATTTCGGCCTGCCGACGTAGTCCCAGGCCAGGCTGGTCAGCGGGCCCAGCGCGTTGATGTGCACGGCCACGACCTGGCCGAGGACCAGCACGAGCGCCGCGGCGGCCAGCGCGCACCAGACCAGCGCCGGTCGCAGCCGGCGCGGCGCGAGCTGCTCGGTGTCGGGCGAGGCTCGTTGCGGGTCGTGAATAAGCATTCGGACATCGTAAACACGATGTGAACGTGGCCACGCAGGCCGGTTAACAGCCGCCGCTCATTGTCAGGTCCGGCCCGGCTTTCCGGCCCGGCTCAGCCGCGCTTGCGGCGGAAGGCGTCGAGCCCGTTGCGGCTCAACATGGTGACGGTGGTCTTCCACCACGGCCTGGCCGGGTCGGGGTCGTCGCCCGCGCCGAGCAGGTGCAGTTGGTCGGTGTGCCATTGCAGGTCCAGGGCGCCGTCGAAGGAGCGCAGGCTGCCGACCTTGGCGAGCCGGCCACCCACCCCGATCGGCACGGTGCGCAGTCGATCGTCGCGTTCGGTGATCAGTCCGGTGGCCGCGTCCGGGGTCAGGCAGGTGGGGCGGCCGAGCCCGATCACGTCACAGTCAGCAGCCGCGAGCGCCTCGGCCATCACCGACCGGGAACGGAAACCACCGGTGACCGCGATCGGCACGGCGGCCGCCACGGTGCGCACGGTCTGCGCGTAGTCGAGAAAGTAGGCCTCGCGGGCGCGGGTGCTGTCGGAGCGAGTGTCGTTGCGCCCCATCATCGCCGGGGATTCGTAACTGCCGCCGCTGATCTCGATGAGGTCCAGGTGTTCGTGCGCCAATTGCTCGACCACCGCCCGCGATTCGTCCTCGGTGAAGCCGCCGCGCTGAAAGTCCGCGGAGTTCAGTTTGATGCCGACCGCGAAGCCCGGGCTCACGGCGGACCGGATGCGTCGCACCACCTCGAGCACGAACCGGCGTCGCCGCTCGGCGTCGCCGCCCCACCGATCGGTGCGCTGGTTGGCCAGCGGGGAGAGGAACTGGGAGACGAGATAGCCGTGCGCGCCGTGGATCTGGACGCCGTCGAAGCCTGCGGTCTCCGCGATCTGCGCGGTGGTGGCGTAGCGGTCGATGATCGCCTCGATCTCGGCGTCGGTGAGCGCACGCGGCGTCGGCATGCCGGGAATCTTCGGTGCGATCGCGGACGGCGCCACCGGCCGGGTGCGGGTGGCCAGCGGATTCGCCTGTCTGCCCGGATGATTGAGCTGCATCCAGATGGGCGCCCCGCCGTCTTTGGTGGCCTTCGCCCAGCGGCTCAGGCCGTCGAGGTCGCGGTCGTCGTCGATCACCACGTTGCCCGGCTCACCCAGATGTCCGCGATCGACCATCACGTTGCCCGTGACGACCAGCCCGAAACCGCCTGTGCCCCAGCGGGTGTAGAGGCGTTCGAGACGCCGGCCCGGACTGCCGCCCGGATCGGCCAGGCCCTCGCTGAGCGCCGATTTCATCAGCCGGTTGGGCAGCACCTGGCCGCACGGCAGGGTGAGTTGATCGGACAGAGTCACGGTGGCGGGCATGGACGGTCCTTTGGTAGCCGTAACTGGGTGTAATAGCCATCACGGTAGTAGTATGGTCGTACTACCGCAAGGCCCTCGGATACCGCCGGGCATGTCCTAGGCTGGGTATCGGAGCTGGAACCCAGGAGAGATCAGGAGGTCCGCGGTGACCATCCGTCCACGCGAGCGGCTGATCGCGGGCACGATCGACTTGATCAGACGCCGCGGAGTCGCGGGCACCGGCATCACCGAACTGGTGACCTACAGCAACACCGCGCGCCGCTCGATCTATCAGAATTTCCCGCGCGGGAAACAAGAATTGGTCGAGGAAGCCACTC
This sequence comes from Nocardia brasiliensis IFM 10847, assembly GCF_000710915.1. GTDB lineage: Bacteria > Actinomycetota > Actinomycetes > Mycobacteriales > Mycobacteriaceae > Nocardia > Nocardia brasiliensis_A. The sequence goes on along the minus strand of NZ_BAUA01000026.1, from coordinate 4,048 downwards.
GGGCGGCGGGCAAGATCATGGCGGCCGGTATCGCCGCGACCGCGGGGAAGGGCAGCGCGTCCGTCCGGCTCGCCGCGTTCGTGAAGATGTGGAAGGAACTGCTCGTCGCCTCCGACTTCACCGCGGGCTGCCCGGTCGTCGCCGCGGCGCTGGCCGGATCCGAGGTGCCCGCGGCCCCGGCCATCGCCGCCGAATCCTTCGCCGCGTGGGAGAGCCTGCTCACCGATCAGCTGGCCGCCGAGGGCATCGCGGACGAACCCGCCGCGTCGCTGGCGACCATGTCGGTCGCCGCGATCGAGGGCGCGGTCATCATGGCGATCGCGGGGCGCACGGTCACTCCGCTGGATCGGGTGGCCGCCCAGCTCGACCGGCTGCTGGCCCTCGAGCCCCGCGCGCAGCGGTGATCATGCCCACCCGCTCGCGTGGGTAGCGAGCGCGCCGGGCGCGGTTCTGCCATGGTGTGGTGATGCGCATGTGGGATCGGTTCGCGGCCGTGGTCACCGCCGGCAAATCATGGGTGCTGCTGCTTGCGCTCGTTGCCGTGTCGTTCGGCGTGATCGGCGGGATCGGCGACAACGACGCCGCCGGGCAGGCCCCGAACTCGTTGCCCGGCAGCGCGGAATCGGCCCGCGTGAAAGAACTGCTCACCCAGTTTCCCGACGCGGGCACCGCGCCCGCGGTCGTCGTGGTGACCCGCACCGACGGCGCGGAACTGCGCCCCGAGGATCTGGCGGGCCTGCGGGCGAAGCTGGGGGAGCCGCTCGTCGCGCCCGACCGGAAGGCCGCGATCGGCCGGGTGCCCGTCGATTCGACGCTGAGCGGATTCGCGCTCACCGATCGCATCGGCGAACTGCGCGACGACGTCAAGGCGGCGCAACCAGCCGATCTGCGCATCCAGGTGACCGGTGGCCCCGCGTTCGGCGGTGACATCGCCGATTCCTTCGCCGGCGCGAACATCACCCTGCTCGCGGTGACCGCGGTCGTCGTCGCGTTGCTGCTCGTCGCTACCTATCGATCGCCGGTGCTCTGGCTGGTGCCCTTGCTCGTCGTCGGCTCGGCGGACCGGGTCGCCGCCGCCGTCGGCACCGGACTGGCGCGGTGGACCGGGCTGGCCTTCGACGGTTCGACCTCGGGCATCACCAGCGTGCTGGTCTTCGGCGCCGGGACGAACTATGCGCTGCTGCTGGTTTCGCGCTACCGCGACGAGTTGCATCGCCACGCCGACCATCGGACCGCGCTCCGGCACGCGGTGCGCCACGCCGGGCCCGCGATCCTGGCCAGCAACGTCACCGTCGTCGCCGCGCTGCTGACGCTGCTGCTCGCCTCGCTGCCCAATACCCGCAGTCTGGGTGCGGGTGCGGCGGCCGGGCTGCTGGTCGCCCTGCTGTTCGTGCTCGTCGCGCTGCCCGCCGCGCTCGCACTGTGCGGACGGAACGTGTTCTGGCCGTTCGTGCCCCGCGCCGACGACCGGGTCGCGGCGGAAACGGGGATCTGGCATGCGATCGCGGCGCGGGTGGTGCGCAGGCCGGTGCTGGTGGCGGGTGCGGCGCTGGTCGCGCTGGGCGCGTGCGCGGCCGGGCTGATCGGTGCTGATGTCGGGCTTTCCCAGACGGATCAGTTCCGCGTCCGCGCCGAATCCGTCGAAGGTTTCGACACGCTTGCCGCGCATTTCCCGGCGGGGGCGGCGAATCCGACCATCGTGCTCGCCCGCAGTGATTCGGCGGCCGCGGTGGAACAGACGCTGCGCGCCGTGCCCGGGGTCACCGACGCGCGGCCCACCGGGACATCGCCGACCGGTCTGACCCGCTTCTCGGTCGTGTTGAACGCCGAACCTGGGTCACCGCAAGCCTTCTCGTCGATCGAGGCGATGCGCGGCGAACTGGCCGACGTGCCCGGCGCGCTCGTCGGCGGTGGCGACGCGGAGGGGCTGGACACCCGGACGGCCGCCGAACACGATCAGCGCGTGGTGATTCCGACGATCCTGGCTATCGTGTCGGTGATCCTGCTGGCCCTGTTGCGGGCGGTGCCCGCCGCGGTGCTGCTGGTGGGCGTCTCGGTGCTGAGCGCACTGGCCGCGTTAGGGCTCGGGGCATGGATCAGCCTGCACCTCTTGGGTTTTCCTGCGCTGGACACCAGTGCGCCGTTGTACGCCTTCCTGTTCCTCGTGGCCCTCGGCATCGACTACACCATCTTCTTGGTCACCCGGGCGCAGGAAGAGACACCCGAACACGGCAGTACCCAGGGCATCGTCCGCGCGGTCGCCGCCACCGGCTCGGTCATCACCAGCGCGGGCATCGTCCTGGCCGCCGTCTTCTGCGTCCTGGGCGTCCTGCCGCTGATCATCCTCACCCAGCTGGGCATCATCGTCGGCCTCGGCATCCTGCTCGACACCTTCCTGGTCCGAACCGTAGTGATCCCAGCCCTTTTCAGCATCGTCGGCCCCAAAATCTGGTGGCCCAACCCCCTCTCCCGAACCCCGCAGAACACCCCGTAATGCCCGACGTCGTCGCGGTGAGGGTTATCGAGGGTCGCCGATGAGGGAGGGTTCGGGCCAGCCGTAGACGCCGAAGTTCTCGCCTCGGCGGTAGAGGTCCAGGCCGGCGCGGGTGCTCTGGATGGTGTTGTCGGGGAGTTCGTCGAGGGGGAACCAGCGCAGTTCGGAGCAGGAGCCGGGTTCGCGGTTGTAGGGTTCGCCGGACCAGTTCCGGGCGCGGAAGACGAACACGATCCGGGTCTGGCCGGGCGGGTGCTGGATGTGGATCGAGGCGACCAGATCGACGTCGTCCCGCTCGAGCTGGACGCCGATCTCCTCGTCGGCCTCGCGGATGATCGCGGTCAGCACATCCTCGCCCTCGTCGAGCTTGCCGCCCGGGGCGTTCCACTGCCCGTCGGCGAAGCCGGTGTTGCGCCGGCGCGCGAGCAGTACCCGGCCGTTCTCGATCAGCAGTAGTTGCACGCCGACGATGGTGCGGAAGATGGTCACCTGGCCTCCTGATCGGGTATGGGCACCGAGCATGCCACGTCCGGCAAGTCCACTAGTGCTGGGTCCAGTCCGGTTGGGTGAAGTCGGAGACGCGGGCACTGTCATGGTCCCGCCCGAGCAGGATGATCTCGCGGAACTGCCAGAGCAGCGCGCCGGTGGGCGCGTGGATCGTCATATCGGGGCCCAGCCGCATCTGCAGCAGGCGCACATCGTCGGCGGCGGCGACCGGCTCGGGCTCGTCGCGCAGCTCCGGTTGCGGGACCGCGTGTTGCCGCGACACCCAGTGCGGCACGTCGTCGTCGGCGAGCCGGTCCAGGTTCACCAGGTGCACCGAGTGCACCTCGCTCGGGTTCGGGGTCAGCTCGGCGGCGTCGGGCAGTGCGGCGATGAACGGCGTGATCGCGAAACCGGACGCGGCGGGGAAGTCGTCGAGCAGGCCGACCAGATCGGTGGACGTCGCCGTCATGCCGAGCTCCTCGTGCAGTTCCCGCAGGACGGCCTGTTCGGCGGTCTCGCCCGGATCGATCCGGCCGCCAGGCAGTCCCCACTGTCCCGCGTTGCGCCCCTGGTAGGCCCGCCGGATCACGATCACCGCAGGGGAGCCGTCGGCCTGCCCGACCACGCACAGCAGTACCGCGGCGCGGCGCAGACCCGGCTCGTCGGGCACCTCGGTCCGGACGAACCGACGCAACCGGGTGCGGGCGAGGACGCGGAATTCGTCGACGCTCTCGGGCAGGAACGGTCCGGGAGTCATGCCTTCGATCTTGCCGCACTCCGGCCACAATCGTTCGCCGAGTTCACTTTCCCGCCCCCACATGGACCGGCACGTCGTCCGCCCATGGCTGGCGGGTGACCATGTCGGCGACGTGGACCACGCCGTGCTCGAACTCGCCGGTGGCGGCGTCGACGAGCCGATAGGCCTGGGTGCCCTTGTGGATCGGCTGCGCGTCCAGCAGCACCACGCGGACCTCGCCGGGCTCGAAGTGACAGCGCTGCTGCAGCGCGGCGATGAGTTGCTCGTTGTGCATGTGCCCGTCGCCGAAGTTCCAGCCGACGGCGGTGCTG
>NZ_BAUA01000027.1 GCF_000710915.1 Nocardia brasiliensis IFM 10847 | reverse complement strand
ACCGGGCATTCCGATACCGCCGGGCTTGCCGATTCCGCCAGAGAATCCGGCTTCGCCGAGCTGGCCTGTGCCGCCTGGGCTCCCGACGCTTCCGGCGCCGCCGTATCCGCCGGTGCCACCGGGCGTTCCAGTTCCGCCGGACTCGCCCATACCGCCGGGGCTTTCGACGCCTCCGGTTCCGTCAAATCGTCCAGCCCCGCCTGTGTTTCCGCCGTCGGAGCCGACAGCGGTGCCTGTGCCACCGGATTCATCTGCGCCGCAGGCGATTCCAGCGCCCTCGGACCTGCCGGTTCCATCAGGTACCCCAGCGTCACCACCGGAGGCCACTCCACCGAGCCCGTTGCCGCAGATTCCGGCCTCGCCGCAGTCGCTGGCCCAGCAGGGGCCTGCGGTGCAGCCGGACACGACGCAGTGGCCACCCCTGCCAAAGCAGCCGCAGACCGCGGTACCGCCGGGTTCGCTCCAGCTGCCGACCATGCCGGTTCCGTCAGAGCTTCCGATATCGCCGGACACGGCACCGCCGCCGATTCCGCCTGAGCAGCGGCAGTTCCCGGCACCGAGTGCGCCGCCACAACCGACGATGCCGAATGCACCTGCACCGGACTTGTGGGTGCCGCCGCGGGATCCGACGCCGAACTTTTCCTCGACGCCGCCAACCCTGCCCGGTCAGCCGCAGATCCCAGTTTCGCCGCTCCCACCGGCTATGCCGGGACATGCAGAGCCTTCGACAGCGCCGCCCACGACGCAGCCGATCGCGCCGGGACCGTCGCAGTTCTCGGCACCGCCGAGCGCACCGCAGCCGGGTGCGCCTGCACCGGATTCGTGGGTGCCGCCGCAGGACCCCGTTCCGGGCGCACCGGGTTCGTCGGTCCCGGGGAGTCAGGCCGGTCCATCGCAGGATGCGGTTCGGCCGAATGTTCCGGCCCCGCAGGTTTCGCCGGTGCAGCCGAGCTCGATCGGGTCGGATGTATCTCCGGCGCTGAGCGCGCCACCGGCTGCTCCGTTCCTTCCGCCGATGGGCGGCGCGGCGCAGTCCGGCGGCGGGCGCGGCGGCGGGTATGGGCGGCGCTCGTACATCACTGAAAGCTCCAGCAGCACAACGGTTGTGGTGCGTCCCTATGTCGGTTACGGCGTATTCGCCGAGTTCGAACCTGCGACGGGGGCGCTGCGGGCGACTCCTGCGGGGGTGAGTCCGCTGGGTGGTGTCTACGGTGATTTGGGGGACGTGCCGGTGGTGCTTTATCGGCATCAGGGCCGGCTGGGTTTGCGTATCGGGAATCAGGACATCGATCTGGACGGGCCCGTGGCTGTGCAGTGGCTTCCTTACGATCAGCGCACGACACGGTTCGTGGTCAGTGTCGGGGGCACGCTCGCCGCGGATCTGCGGTACCGCTCGCTGCCCGCGGACACGGATCTGGGCTTGCTGGTTCGGGACGTCATCGCGGACGGACCCCGGCGCGCCGCCATCTTCGCCTGACCGTTCACCGCGGCTGTGCTGCGACACAGCAGGTGAGGGCCGGTTTTGTGCACTCCGCCCGATCGAGACGGTGGTGATTGCCAGGGGCGCAGCGCACTTGGTTCACTGGACAGATGATCAATGGCGATCCGCTGTCTCTACCCAGTCGCGGCACGATCTGGGCGCTGCGATCCACCTTGCGCCCGCTCGGTGCGCGCCTGCCCGCGAACCGGCTCGGTGTGGCAGGTGCGCGACTGGGTTTGGCCCTCGCCTGCCAGCTCTGGTTCGACCGCATGTTGCCGACCACGCCGGTGGACGTCACCAGCCCGCGCGGCCGGACGGTAGGGGAGTGGGTCGGTGTGCCGCCGCCACCGGGCCGCGCCCTTATCTACTACCTGCACGGTAGCGGGTATGTCGGGTGCAGCCCGGCCACGCATCGCGGCCTGGTGTCCGAGCTGGCCCGCCGACTGGACCGTCCGGCTTTCACCCTGCGCTACCGGCGCGCCCCGGAACACCGTTTCCCCGCCGCGCACGACGATGTGCTGAACGGCTACCGCTGGCTGCTCGACCAAGGGCACGCGGCGGAAGACATTGTGCTGATGGGTGATTCGGCGGGTGGTCATATGGCACTCGGCCTGTGCGGACAATTGCGTGAGCTGGACCTGCCGCAGCCGAAGGCGCTGATCGGCTTCTCCGCGCTGGTGGACGCGACGTGGTCGCTGGCGCGGGCCCGCCGCGCGGAGGTGAACGACGCCTTCATGACTCTCGGTCTGGCTCGCCGTATGACCGGTCTATATTACGGCACAACACATTTCGACGACCCGCGCATGGACGTGGCCACCCACGTCGGCGCCGATCTACCGCCGATGCTCCTCCAAGCGGGCGGCAGCGAAATGCTCAGCGCCGACGCCGAGCACTACGGCACCGCGCAACGCGGCGCGGGCGGCCACTGTGAGGTCCAGTTGTGGCCCGGCATGTTCCATGTGTTCCAGGTCGGCCACCGACTTCTGCCGGAAGCCCGCGCGGCCCTCGATGCGGTCGAAAAATTCGTCGCCGCGGTGGAGAATCCGCAGTTCAACCGGGGTCCGCGCACGGCGTGATCGGGACCGCGGCGTGTGCCGGGCACTGTTGTGTCCGGTTACCCGTTGTGGCACAGTCGAGCGCGCAGAAACACGAGGTCCGACGGGGCAACTAGGGTGATCGCATGACGGAATGGCGCGCGCTGACCGACGAGGAGATCGTCGACCTGGCCACTCGGCTGCGTTCGGTGCAGTGGTCGTGGCGGGTGGCGGACGCGGCTGAACTGGCTGCGGAGTTCGGGTGGAAGGTGGTGCTCGCCAAGCCCGAGTGGGCGATGCTCGATACCGGTTTCGGCATGGGCAGTGGCCGGATCGCCGGTTCGGACGGCGCGGCCGAGTACATCACGGCCAAGGTCGCCGGTCCCGCCCCCGACGACGCGGCGGGTCACGCGCAGTCGCGCGACGCGTTCGCCCGGATGGGTGCCGCGCTGACCGGTGCGCTCGGCGATCCGACCGACCGAAAGCCGGGAGCGTCGGCCGAGATCCGTTGGGCCGGTACGGAAACGACCGTCGTGTTGAAAGACGTCGAAACCGCGGTTCAGCTTTCGCTGATCGACAACGCCAAGCTCGCGCTGCGCGATCAGGCTATCGAACTCGAAGGGCAAGAGCTGTGACCGGCTGGGATGAGTTCGCGGCTGGACTGGCCGAGGAATTGGCGGCGCTGCCGGAGGGCGCGATCGTGAAGATCATCCAGTCCGATTCGAACTCCGAGGTCGATCCGTATGCCCAGTTTGTGCAAACCTCGGACAGGCTCTGGGCCGAGCTCGTCAGCGACAAATGGCTGGATTCCGCCGCGCAGGCGGGCGCGGCGGGCAACGAGCTGATCGCGGGCGCGGGATGGCAGCTGCCCGATTTCCAGCACGGCGACAACTGGTGGATCGAGTTGCCCTGGCCGATCCGCACCGCCGACTACACCCGGCTGGCGACGATGGTGGTGGTCGGCCTGCGGGACGCACTGCACGTTCGGCAACCCACGGATCTGGTTTATCGGGCCTGGAACGAGAACACCGGCAACAGCCCGCTGGAACTGCCTGCTCTGGGCCTGTCCCGCGCTGGGTGAGCCGTCACGGCGGGTGGTGCGATATTCGTCGCTCGCCCTCGTGTCCGCTGTGCCAGGATGAATTCGTGCGGCCGTCCCCGGGGTCGGCCGGTGTCGGTGTGCCAGACGAGGAGAGTTCCGCGACGTGACCAGACCAGACGACGAGGCTCCGCAGGACAAGCCCCGCGCCGAATCGGCTACGGATCGCGAGCAATCCGACGTGTCTTCGCCGACGTCCCCGGCCCGGTCCGCGGAAACGTCGGCCGAGCAGGACGCCTTCATGCGGCGCTACTTGAAGACGGTGATGCGTCGAGCGCCTGAGGAGCCCGCCCTGCCGGGTGCAGCCGCGGTGCCCCCGGCCGACGACGAAGCCGCTCGCGCGGAATTCATGCGCCAATTCTTCGCCTCGCTGTCGTCCGAGTCGGACTCGGACTCGGACTCGGATGAAACCGTGTCCGAACTGCTCGAAGGCGTCGAACTGCCGGACGGTGACGACCCCGATGTGGGTTTCACGCTGATGGGCGCGGCGCCACAGACCGAGGACGTCGCCGAGCGGACCAGTGCGATCAGCCATCAGGTCGCGCGCGAGCTCGGCGCGGCCGGGCCGGAAGGATGGACCAGGCTGGAGGCGACCTTCGCGATGGCGGTGGGCGCCGAGGTGGCACTGGTCGTCTTCACCGACGAAGAGGGGCGGGTCGCGCGCGCCTTCCCGCCCGAGGACGTGCTCGCGCTCATCCGGGAACACCGGCACCTGTCGGCACAGCTCAGTGACGGGCCGTGGTGGCGCTATCTGCTCACCCTGACCAACACCGGTCAGGTAGAGGTTGATTACGACTACGGTGACGAGCCGTTCCCGGACGACCAGTTGTTCGCGCCGGAGATCTACCGGGCCGATCTCGAGGTGTATCCCCGTGCGGCGCTGCCGATTTGGCTCGCCGCCTACCTCGGGCACGGCGATCGCCAGTCCCGTACCCCGCTGGACGCGGCCGTGCAGGCGCGGGCGGACCGGGACGCGGGCAGGCGCGGGGTGCTGTCCGAACACGACTTCCCGGCCTTCCCGCTGATGGCCGCCCGCTGGGCCGTGATCGCCGGGGCGTTCGTCGCCGCCGGCTCCGAACTCGGTCCGCGGGTGCTGCCCTCGATGAGCTGGTTCGAGGGTCTCAAGCGCAGCGGCTCCACGCTGTATTCGCTGCCCGGCGGCCGGGCCGTCCTGTCCGGCGGCGTGTGGAACGCGCCAGCGCTGGCCCGGGCTTACAACGACGGTGAACCGATGCCGCAGCTGTATGCGGGCGCACCGGAGTGGATCGCCAACCCGGTACTGAACGCGCGGGTGGCGGGCGGACTGCTGTCGTTCTGCTACTGGTGGGAAGGCGGCAACTGGTATCGCGGGGAGTCGCCGATCGCGGACGAGTTGAGCGACGCGGTGCCCGGGATGTGGACCTCGGAAACCGTCGTCGACATCGTCTGCGGAGTGCTCGGCGACGAGGTGACCGAACGGCAGCGCGCGGCCGCCGCGACCCTGGTGTCGGCCGCCGAGATCGGGGTTGTCACCCGCGCCACCCTGGTCGACGTGTTCGGCGACGACGGCGCTTTCGATGTGGACAGCGCCTTTTTCCAGCTCGCCATGGCCGGCGCGACGATGACGCTGCCCGAGCCGATGCCGCAAGAGGACGCACTGGCCCGAGTGCGGCAGTTCGTCATCGACAGCGGTATGAACACTGCGCGCTATCCGCTGTCGGACCTACGGGCGGAGCGGATCAGCGTCGGCTGGATGGTCTACGTGCCGACCAAACCGGACGAGATCGCGATCGGCCGGGCGATCTTCTATATCGCCGACGACGGCGTACTCGAGCAGTCCTCGTCGTCGGTGGCACCGTCGATCTATATCGCGGAGTTCGAGGAACGATTCCAACGACGGCACAACGCGGTGGAGGCTTAGCGATGACCGGCAACGAACCGATCGATGTCGACGACCCCGACGCGGACATGTCCAATGAGTACAGCCAGATGTTCTACCGCGGAAAGCGGTACACCGGTGAGGCGGTCGAACGCGACGCCGCCGGGACGATCATCGGACTGTGGACGTTTGTGGACGGATTCGAAGACGGCCCGAGTAAGAGCTGGTATTCCGACGGCGCGCTCAAGCACACCGGCATGGTCGCCAAGAACCGGCCGGTCGGGGAGTGGCGCGAATGGTATCCGGACGGCAGTCTGCGGGAGGTCAGCGTCTTCGACGGGCCGGGCAAGCTGATCTCTCGCCGGAAGTGGGACGACAAAGGAGAGCTGATCGACCAGATCCCCCGGCCCGGTCAGGAGTGAATCCGCAGGTCGCGGCCTTATGCCCCTAGATTCTGGGGCTCTGCGCACCCCCCCGTTTGGAGTAGTGGGTGAGTGTTGTTGGTGTTACCGTAGTTTGACTGATCGCCGCTGCGCACGTGAACGTCGCATGAACGGGCGAGCGGGTCGTGAACGGGGGCATATAGCCTCGGTCGGTACAGGAAGGGGTTCACGATGGCCGGTGAGAAATTCGAGGTCGATCCCGCCGCATTCCGCAGAGCCGCCGGAAAGACCCGTACCGTCGGCACGCGCATCGCCGGGGTCTGGTCGAACCTGGAGACCGCTATCACCGGCAGAGGCGCGCCGTGGGGCAACGACAAGCTCGGGAAGCAGTTCACCGACGGTGCCGAAGGCCAGCCGGGTTACAACGCATCGAAGAAGAACATGCACGACTTCGCCGTCGGGGAGGGCGGCAACGAGGGAATGGCGGGCACGTTCAGCGGCCTCGCCGATTCGCAAGCGAAGGTCGCCGACGATATCCAGGAAATATTGGAAGAACGCAACCGTCAGGGCTTCGAATACAAATGAGTGAAGGTCGGTCGCTGTGACACGTGATTTTTCGCGCGGAGATGTCGCGGGGCTCATGGACGAGGTGCAGTCGCAGCTTCGGAACATCGCGCAGCTGCAACGTCAGCGCACCGCGCTCGTGGGCAAGGCCACGGTCCGGGGCGGCCGGGTCACCGTGTCGGTGAACGCCGACGGCGTGGTCATCGACGTCAAATTCGGCCGCAATGTGGAAGAACTCGAATACGCGGATCTGGCCCGTGCGGTACTGCAAGCCTCGCAGGAGGCGGCGGCGGACGTGATGCGGCAGACGCAGGAGCTGATGGCGCCCATCCAGGAGGATCGCGCCCGGCTGCCCAAACTGTCCGACCTGGTCGAGGGCATGCCGGACGTGCGTTCGATGATGCCGACCATGGATCGGGCCCCGCAGTCCAAGCCGGACGCGCCCGATCGTGCCGCCGCGGCGGCGGCCGATCAGGGCATGACGTTCGACAACGTGGAAACCGTCGAGCAGGTCGTACCGAAGAAGCCGGGGGTCACCGATTCCGGTTGGTAATCGGGTGGTGACCAGATATGGGCGATTTTTGGAGCGGCGTAGTCGATGTACTCGGATGGGTCGCAGGTAGCGATTGGCCGGACGGTTCCGAGACCGGCATGCGTGGCCTGGCCGACGACTGGCGCAATGCCGCCGAGGGCATCCGGGGTATCGAAGCCGACATCTTGGCCGCGAAAAGCGCTGCCCTGGCCGCGTACCCGCACGGCGTCGCCCGTGACGAAATCGGCGGCGTATTCCAGAAATTGCTCGACGGCACCGGCGCGACGAAAGAGCAAGAAAACCAAAATCTGAAAAAGATGGCGGAATTCTTCGACGGCATCGCCACATCCTGTGACAAGGTCGGCGACGAAATCGAATACGCCAAATGGATGATGGCCTCGTCGCTGGGCCTGCTCGCGCTGGAAATCGCTGCGGCATGGCTGTTTCCGCCCACCGCCCCGGCCGTGGAAGCCGGGGCGATCATCGCCACCAGGTTTGCCATCCGCATGATCGCGCAGCGAGTGATGGCCGCGATTACCAGAGCACTTGCCAAGATGGTCAGCTCCGCTTTCGCCAAGTGGTTGATGAAGCACGTCGCCATCGACCTGGCGCTCGGCACCATGCAGGACCTCGGCATCCAGCAGATGCAGGTGTGGCAGGGGAATCGTAAAGAAGGCGTCGATTGGGGACAGGTCGGTATGACCGCACTGTCCTCGGGCCTCGGCGCGGCGGCAGCGGGCCCGGTCGGCGACAAGCTCGGCAACATGCTGAGCGGGAAGATGAAGCCCTTCCTCGCGGGCGCGATCACCGGCATGGCCGCTGGCACAGTGGGCGCAGTCGCTGGTGCGCTGCCGCAGTTCGCCCTCGACGTCTACAAGAACGGCTGGGGCGCGGCGTTCGGCAACCTCGATCCACGGATGTTCACCGCCGGCATCTCCAACGGTGCGATGTCGGGTGGCAACAAGGCGTTGGCGAACGGGTACTTCAGCTCTTCGCCGAAGTGGGGCGGCGGCGTGCGCGTCGATCCGGTCGGCGTGCCCCGCGTCGGTTCCCTCGGCACCCTCACTCCGACCGGCGTCGGAGCGGGTGCGAACTCGCCCGGGGTGCATCCGGCCGGAGCAAATGGGTTGGGCAACAACGGTTCTGGTGCGCAGACCGGCACGACGGGTAGCGGTGCCGGGGCCGGCCGTACCGGCGACGGCACGGGCGCCGGGGGGAACAACAACAGCGGTAGAGCCGGTGACGGTTCCCGTAACACCAACAGCGGCACCGGTGACGGGTCGTCGTCGCGGACCTCGACGGGCGACGGTTCGTCGCGTACTTCGACCGGAGACGGCTCGACGCAGACCTCCGGCGACGGATCGAACCGGACCAACCCGAGCAGCGCCGAAACCGGTGCGCAGCAACATGATCGGGGCGGATCGGAAAGCCGTGCGTCCGACGGCGGCCGCCACGAAGGCGGGTCGGAGAATCGCGCGTCCGACGGTGGGCGGCACGAGGGTGGTTCGGAGAACCGGGCCGGAGCGCCGGAGCAGGCCGGCAGTGGTGACCAAAGCCGAAGCGGCGCAACGGATCAGGGTGGCGGCGCAACAGATCGCGGCACCGCGGGTGAGGCCGGGAATGCTGGTACGGGTGCCGACCGTAACGCGGGCTCGCCGCACGCTGGCGTCGACTCCGGTGCGCCGATGCAATCGGGACAGGCTGCGCCACAACATAATCCGGTCACGACGGCCGATCCGGCGCGCACCGGCGGTGACGGATCGCAGCCGCGGGCCGGTGCGCCGGGCGAAGCGCGACCGCACGCCGGCGCCGAGCCGGTGCGCGGCGGCTCCGAACCGGTGCGCGGCGGCGAGCAGACGCGGACTCAGTCGGGTGAGACCAGGGCGACGGATCCGCGGGCGGGCTCGCCGGAGTCGCGCCCCGGTGCCGAACGGCCCCGCGTCGACTCGCGTGCCTCGGTCGCCGATCCGAATAGCCGTGCGGGAGCCCGTGATTCAACTCCAGGCATCCGCGCCGAATCGAGCGGGGAAGAAGCGCCGCGCGCGAAGCAGCAGGTCACCAGCGAAGCCGGCGGTAACGTCCAAGTCCGTTCGGACGCAGGAGATTCCGCGGTGCGTCCGCCGACCGACGCGCCGCGCTCGGGTGAGGCGGCGCCCCGAACGGGTGAGGCGACACCGCGTTCGGGCGAAGCGCCTCGTTCCGTCGACGCTTCGACCCGCCCCGACTCCGATGCGCCGCGTTCGGATGACACCGCGACTCGTCCTGAGACCGACGCGCCGCGCTCGGATGACACCGCGACCCGGCCCGAATCCGACGCACCGCGTTCGGATGACAGTGCGGCACAACCGAATCGCCCGCGTGCAGGCGAGGAGTCACGGGCGGGCCGCGAACCGGGCGAGTCCGGTGCGCTGCCGCGCGACGACAGCCCGACGCCGCGCGACGACGCGGATTCGACCCAGCACCCCGATCGTGTGGACGGCCCCGACGACCGGCAGCACGGCGCGGACGACCTGCTCTTGGTCCCGCCGCTCGTGGGCCCCGACAGCGCGAACACCCCGCACGGGCGGCAACCGACCGCCGACGCGCCCAACGACGGCTCGCCGCGACCCGACAGCGATACCGAACCCGGTGATGCGCCGCGACCGCGTGGGGACGACGACCTGCGCGGCAAGTGCGGCCTGCTTTCCGTGGTCGAGCTGATCCGCCGGTTCGGCGCCGAGAACTTCCGCCTGCCGAACCGTACGATCGGCCCGGACGGCATGACTGCGGGCGAACTGGTCGCGTCGGCGGGTGGTGCGCTGCGGGAGTTCCCGGGCGCGGATGCCATCGCGAACCGCCTGATGAGCCTCGGCGAGGGTGCGACCGCCCTGGTGGTCGACGTCTACAGCGGCCCATCGGACCGGCACGGCGTCGGCGCGCACGCCTACCTGATGGTGCACGAGAATGGCAAGATCACCATCCGCGACGCCACCTTGACCGGTGAAGAGGGCGGCGCGCCGGTCCGCGACGTCGATCGTTCCCTCGCGATTCTCTTCAAAGGTGATGGGACGCCGGTCGATCCGGTGCCTGCGCACATCCGCGACGAGCTCATGTCGCAGGGTGCGGACGAGGCCGATCCGGTGCGCATCGGTGCGCGACCCGACGCGAACCAGTTCTACCGGGGTAGCGACGGCAAATGGCACCACCCGGACGACGCGGACAATACGTGGCGGGACGAGGGCACTTTCCGGCTGCGCGACAACACGGGCTGGATCGATGATCACCTCAGCAAGCGAGGGTTCGCCTTCCTGGCCGACGAAGGCCCCGCCAAGCCCTACGACGTGACCGACCCGGAACTACAGAAGCAGTTGGACGACGCGTCCACCGAGCGGAAGAACCTGCAGACCCAGCGGGACGCGGTCGCCGACGATCTGGTCAAGAATCTTATTCCGGAGTTCTCGCAGTACGGGATCAAGGAGATCCCGCAGCTGAAGGCCAGCGAACTCGACACGGTGATCAACCGGCTGACCGACAAGATCATGGCCGATCCCGGGCTGACCGACGAAGCAAAGCTGGCAAAGCTCGAGAAGCTGAATGATCTGCAGAGCCAAGCCGAGAAGTACAACGAACTCGGCCCGAAGATGGTGAACGCGTCCAAGCTGCTCGGCGAGCTCGGTGCGAAGGCTTTCGGGCTCGATCCGGCATTGCATCCGGATGCGGTGATCATCAGTCCGTTCAAGGGCGCGCGGGACGGCGCGGACATGGTCGACTACGCGATCCTGGTGCCGGGTAACGACGGCTCGGACGGCAACCCGCCGCGACCACCCAAATTGGTCGTGATCGAGGCGAAGGGCGTCGGTTCCGGGCTCGGCGGCGCGAACACCGTGGACGGCAGGGCACAGCAAGGCTCGCCGGAATACCTGCGGCGCACGCTGGCGATCGACCACAACTTGAAGACCATCTTGTCCGAGACGCCGGAGCAGCTGCGCGCTCGCGGCATCGATGTCGATTCGGCTGAGGGACAAGCACTTCTGCGCGCTCGCGACGAACTGCTGAAGGCGCACCACGACGGAACCCTCGATATCGAGTACCACAAGGCGCACGTCAACATCCACGGCAAGGTGAAGATCTCCGAGTTCGGGCTGGATCGCAACGGTGTGCCGGTGCGGATGGACAACATCGGTGACGTTCAATCCGATCACACTCCGCCGCAACAGAGTTCGCCCGACGCCACGCCCCCGGCGGGACCGCATCCGCGTGGTGACAATGACCCTGCCAACCAGCTGGACGACCGCCGTGGGCGCTGCGGCGAAGACTCGCTGATCGACCTGCGCAACCGGCACGGCGACCATATCTGGTTGCCGGAGCGCACAATCGGCCCGGACGGTATGACCTCGAGGGAATTGGAGGCGCTGGCGGGCGGTGAATTGCGCCCCGTCGATAGTCACGAGCAGATCAGGCAGCAGCTCATTGCCCTGGGCGAGGGCTCCTCGGCTTTGGTCGTCGACACCTATGCGGGGCGCGACGAGCACGGTGTCGGCGCGCACGCCTACGAGCTGATCAACGTCGGCGGCGACAACATCATCGTTCGCGATATCGGTGCGGGACTGGACAATCACAGCTTCCCGCCGCGCACGCCAGGGGAGGTGCGCAATATCCGCGCCATTCTCCTGGCCGGGCACGAGGGACGCCCGGAACATCCGATCAGCGATGCCGACCGCCGCCGGATTCTCGAACAGGAAGCGGGCGCGCACGATCCGGCCCGCGTCGGCCAGCCGTTCGACGGCAGGCAGCACAACGGCACCGGCAGCCCGCGCCACGAGCTTTCCGACACCTCACCACCAGCAGATCTGGACGGGCCTGACACAGACGCTCCGCGCCGAGACACGGACCTGCCCGACGTCGAGATGATCGGCGAGCCCGGCCCCGGTGTGACGCCGGAGATGTTGGACGCCGCGCGCCGCTCCGTCGCCGAAACCGGTGAGCCCGTGGTGCTTTTCGGCAGCCGCCAAACCGGAATCTCGGAGAAGACCGGCGAACCGTTCCGCGCCGACAGTGATCTCGACCTTGCCGCGACCACCCCCGAAGGGCTGATGCGGCTCGCCGACCTGCACGAGGGCGAGAGCCCCATCCCGGGCGTCAAAGACGTCGCCGGAATCTTCTCCGAGGAAGTAGCCCGCGAAAAGGGTTACCTGGTCATCAAACCGGTAGGCGCCGACGCTCCCGAAACCCGTACGCTGCCAACAGAAGGCGCGCCCACCACCGACCGCGCCCCCGCGGATACCACCGACAACCGCCCCCGCCCCGCCGAGGAAGCGCCCGAACCGGTCGCTCGCCCCGCGGACGAAACAAACCGCACCGACGACGCCGCGCATCGCGAGCCGGAAGCCAATGCCGATGCGGGCCCGCTCCATGACGATCATCTGGCCGACGAACCTCGGCCGCTGCCTTCGTCGTTCATCGTGCCGGACAACGGCGCGCCGATGCCGGGGCCGCAAGTCGACAGTCATCCACTGGGGACGCTGGACGAGTCGACGGTGACGCGCGATGCGGGTACCGATCTCATCACCCACGTCGACGGCGTGCCGATCGATGACTACGTGCGCGCCCTCGGCGCGGAGCGCGCGGACCTGTACCGGCAGGCCGCCGCGGACAAGGTGCTGTCGCGAAAGTCGCAGGGCGCGTGCATGTCCGTGGGCATCGATCGGGAGACCGGCCGCGTCTACGAAGCCGCGAACGGCAAGCGCTCCGACATCATCGCCGACGCGGACGCACACCCGACGCTCAAAGAGAACCTCCGGCTCATGGAGGAAAACGGTCCGTACAGTCACGACGAAGACCCGAATGCGCCGAAGACGCAAACGCATCCGCACCCCGACGAGCCGTTCGGCCACGCCGAGGTCAAGGCCACCAACCAGATGCTGTGGGACCGCCGCGACGCCGGGCTGGCCGACGACCGCGCCGCGATGGCCGCACTGATCCACGCACCGCAGTTCCCGTTCGGCGGCCGTGCGGGTGACGCCCCGTTCTGCGCCAACTGCCACCACATGCTCGACGGTGCGGACAGCGCCACCGACCGGATGACCAAGTACCCGCCGTCGGACGCGGCCAAGCAGAGCGTGCTCGATCAGCAGCGCCGCGCGGCCGACGAGGCGGGCGCGCCGAACCGGACGCCGGAAGCGCCGCCTGTCGGCGATCCACCCGGACCGCCACGGGATGCACGACCGCCGGATTCGTCGCGGCCCGAAGGGGAGTCCTCGCCGGAGGTCCGGCCTGCGGATTCGCCTGAAGGTAGGCCGAAGCCTGCGGATTCGTCGCGGCCGGAACAGGATTCGTCGACGCAGCCGCGGCCTCGGCCGGGCGGGGCGGATGATCCGGGGAAGATGGCGACCGCGTTGTCGCATGAGCGCGAGGTCGGCTCGCGGCTGATGCCGCCGCAGCCCGACGCATCGGTCGACGGCGCTCTTCGCCCCGGCGACGATATGCCGCCGCAGCCGCATATCACCGACGAGTGGACGCCGTTGAGCGCGGCCGAGGTCGGCGCCAAGCTGGCCGAGGACACCGGGCTCGTGGTGTACGGGTTCGACCGGCCAGGTGTCGACGCCGAGGTGGCGCGTGAAATCGCCAGGGGCATAGTCGATCTGCGCGGCAAGTATCCGAACATGGACCTGCGCAGCATCGGGATCGGTGATTTCCGGGGCCGTTGCCTGGCGATGGTCTTGCCGGGGATCAACCCGGAAACCGGTCTGCGGCGGGCCGATTCGATCAAGTTCAGCTCGGACTTCGTCGGCAGTATGGACGCCTTCCGGCAAGAGGTGCAGCGTGGCCTGAACAACGGCCGGTTCGGCCCGAACATGATGGGCGACGGCCGGGCGGTGCTCGCCATCCTGACCCACGAATTCGGTCACGTGGCGGACATGCAGGGCCAGCGGGCCGCGCTGCGGCCGATGAACCCGGACGATCCGCATTCGCTGACGTACGCGGATCACGTGCTGCAGGAGTACTACAAGCAGAAGGCGGCGACAGATCCGGCGTCCCCGGCCACCCCCCAGGGTTACGACCGGTGGCTGCGCCGGCTCAGTCCCTACAGCTTCGACCAGGACGGCGTCTTCAACCCGGGCGAGGCGGTCGCCGACGCCTTCCTGGACGTCGAACTCAACGGCTCCCGCGCGAGCGAGCCCGCCCAGGTCCTGCACCGGATGCTGCTGGACTTGGCGGCGTTGGGCGCCGACGCACTGCCGCCGCGCCTGCCGCGGCCCGATGCGGGCGGCGCCCAGCGTGCTGACGCACCCGCCGACCCAGCTGTACCGCCACGGGTTTCAGACTCCGAGGCCGCACCGCGGCCTGCGGGCGAGCCACCGATGCGGGCGGGCGACGACTCCGAGGCGACACCCGCCCGGGACGAGGACGGGCACGAGAGCCTCGCGGATTGGTCCGCACGGATGCGCGCCGAACAGGCGGAGTGGACGGCGCGGATGGCTGCCGAGCACGCGGCGGCGATGCGGCAGATCGCCGATACCGGACCTGCTGACTGGGCGTCGCAGATGCGCGCTGATCACGCCGAATGGCAGGCGCGCATGGCCGCGATGCGGGCCGAGTTCTCTCGCGATATCGCCGACGGCGTGCTGCCGCGGGTCGCCGCCGAGGCCCCGCCGGAGCCGGCCGGTCGACACCGCGCCGAGGATCCCGAAAACCGGAGCCGCACAGGCGAGTCCGAAGGTGAACCGCCGCATCCGGGCGACAGAAAGGTCTGGCCGCTCGGCGAGTCGGCGACCGAACCGGAAGCCGCGGGCGCCGGTGGCGGCAAGAAGCCGCCGGAAACCCCACCGCGCGTGGGTGATCCGGGCGACGAGGATGCGAACAACGGCGACCGGCAGAACCCGGAGGAGCCGGCGGCGCGCGAACCGGAGCAGACGCCGACACCCGAGGAGCCCGCGCCGACGCCGGAACCGCCCACACCTGAGCAGCCGACACCGACACCGGAGGAAGTGTTCGCCCAGCGGCAGCAGGAACTCGAGGCCGCGCGCGACCGTGCGCTCGCCGAGCGCGCGGATGCGCTGCGGCAGCGCACCGAACTCGCGATGCGCTTGCGGGTGGACTCCGATGTCGACGCGCCCGGCCTGCGGCCCGAGAACCTGTCCGACACGATCGATGAGGTCCTCGGGCGCACCACGGAGTTGCGCGAACAGGCAGTGGTCGCGGAGCGAGTCCGGGATCTGGAACACCAGGTGAGCCGGATCGCCGACGCGGACGCCGAAATCGCCAGGATCGACCGGGATTTGGCGTTGCTCGCCGCGGAGCGTGAGGCGGCTGCGCGCAACGAGACCCCCGAGGGCGAATACGACCGCTTGCTCGAGCAGCGGCGGCAGCTGTTCCAGGATCGCGAAGCGGCACGGGCCATCCGGGACGAATTGGCGGTGCGGCACGGTATTTCCGATCTCGACGGCGACGCGTTCGAGCGCCGGGTGCTCGACCTGTACGACGAGTCGCAGGGTCGCAAGGTGCACGTGCGCGGTGGTCTGGACAGTATGGAGCGGATCGTCCGCGAGCCGCTGTCCGGGCCCGAAGCGGTGGCGCGGCAACGGGAGATCCGTGAACTCGCGGAGGCGCTCGCGGAGTTCAACCGGCTCGATCGGGCGATCGAACAGATCGACGCACGGATGGCCCAGCTGCGTGAAGACGGTGTCGGTCTCGATCGGCCGCCGACCGAAGACCTTGCCCCCGAACTGGATCGGCTGGCGGGTGAGCGCACCGAGCTGCTCCGCGACACCAGGGTGCAGCGCATGATGGTCACCGATCTGGCGCGCGCGTTGCGGATCGATGAGGGCAGCTTGCTGGAGAGTCCACAGCGGCTGGCCGAGGAGATGGAACACCAGCGTTCGCGGACGATGCGGGTCGACGAAATGGCCGACCGCCTCGCGATGCTCGATCTTCTGGAGTCCGCGGCCTCGGATGTGCTCGCGGCCGACAACGCCATCGGCAGACTCGAAGACGAGATGGCCCGCGTCACCGGGTTGTGGCGTGACCTCATCACCGCGCAGGGCGGGCACATGGTGACCGACCGCGTAGGCGTCATCTACGGTGAGCGCCCGCGGATCATCGTGTTCGGCCCGCGTGCCGAATTCGAGAACCCGCACCGCGCGTTCGATGACGCGCTGCGCGACGCGTTGAACCGCAGTCCCGCTGCCGCGCAGGCGATGCTGCGGCATCCGCGCGTCGAGTACCACCAGATCGTCACCGATCGGGCAGGCGGGTGGCGCGACACCGGTATGCCCGGTCCCCGGATCGAGCGCACCGAAACCGGTTGGATCAACGGGGATCCCGGCATGTTGGTGGTCCGCTGGCAGGACGGTGACGGGCAGTGGCATCCGGTCAATCCGGCCAGGCCCGAGTGGCGCACCAACCGTGAGGACGGCACGCCGGATCACTGGGAGGAGCCCAACCCCGACTGGTGGGCGGGCCTCGCCGATTTCATCAACGATCTGGCAACGCCTTTCGCCGATATCCCGCCAGGGCATATCGCGAAGAACATGTTGCCGATGAATCCGATGAGCGCGCCGGTGCTCTACGACGGCCTAGGTGTCGACCCGGATTCGATCGAGACCATCCACCTCGGCGGGGATGTCTATGCCATCCAACGGAATCTGCGCACCCTGTTCGCGGCCATCGACCACCCGATGGTCCGGGACTGGATCCATCGTCATCCGGAGATCGGCGACTGGGTCAAGGCGCGTCCGTGGTTGCAGAAGTTGCCGATCTTCGGCACCGTGTGGTCGTCGTTCGACTGGTACAAGCCGCCGGAGTCCAATATCCAGCCGATGTACCGGCGGTGGGAACCCTCGGAGCATGCGCCGCTCGGTCACCGGGTCGAGATTCCGGAGTGGTTGCAGCGCTCGATCGACGCCGATGTCGCGCGCTGGCGCGAGGTGCAGCAGTGGGCCGACCGCGAATACGAGCGATTCCGCGCCGACGACCAGCTGGCCGATCGGATGGCCGAGCCGTTGGCCGACTACCGCCAGCAGCAGCGGGTAGCCGGTGCGGAGGACGTGCTGAAGCACATCCGCGAGGAACTGGTGGATCCGCATCGCGGTGTCGACCTGAGCCGTCCGGATGTCGACAAGCAGTTGCAACTGATCAACGAGCAGATCGATCGGCTCGCCCACAAGTTCGCCAACCACTTCGACACCGACAACCGGGTCGAGGTCCGCGACCAGATCGCCGATATTCGCCAGCAGCTGTTGAACATTCGGAACGAGCGCCCGATCACCGACGCCGACATCGCGCGCCTCGTCACGGAACTGACCCCGGCGATGCGTCCGCTGACCCCGGAAATCGAACGGCAGAACCCGGCCCTGAAACCGCCGGATCTGGACTTCGACTACGTCACGCCCCGGCTCGATTTCCCGGAGTTCACCACCGCGCAGCTGCGGCAGATCCTGGACCATCTGCTCTTCGACGAGCACCTGGCCAGCGATCACACCGATCCGAGCGGCCGGCCGGTGCTGCGGCGGATGGATCAGCTGGCCGATGTCGCCGAGGCCATCAATCGGATCGTCAAAGGCGAACCGCTGCCCGCGGATATCGTGCTGCTGCTCGACGCGCTCGCCGAGTCCAACTACCTGCGTGACCCGGCGAACGCGGGCAAGACCTGGCATCACGCGAACGCGCACGCCGTCGCCGAGGGCTATCACTGGGACGCGAATCGTCCACCGCTGACCGAAGAGCGGGCCGGCATCCCGTATGCGCCCGAACCGCTCAACCCGCCGGAACCGTTCCTGCCCCGGGATCGCTACGAGCTCCAGCTCGCCAAGGCTCGGGTTGCGTGGGAAGCGCGCACCGACGCCTTGCTCGAGGCGGCCAGAGCGGCGGGGGTCGACGCGGACGTGGTGTTCGCGCAGGACCCTGCGCCCCGGCTGGCGGAGCTGCGCGCGGAGCAGCCGGACGAGGCAGGGCGCCAGCGCATCGACGACCTGACCAAGGCGCTACAAGAGTTCGATGCTGCCGCCGCAGAGGTGACCCGGTTGGAAGACCGCCTCGAGCAGTACGACGCCGACCGCGCGCTGCCGCGGCCCCAGCGGATGGAACTGGCTGCCGGGGAACCGGATTCGCCCGCACGGCCGGAACCGCTGGAATCGCCCGAGGCGCTCGCCGAGCGGCAGCGGGCCGCCGAAACGGAAGCGCAGCGCCGCCAGGCCGAGATCGATCGGCTGGAGCAGGCCAAGGCCGATGCGTTGCGGGCTCGGGACGAGGCCGAGCAGCAGTTGCAGCAGGCACGCGATCAGGCCGAGGCGGAGGCGGCGTTCGAGCGGCAGCGGTTCGCCGAGCGGGATGCGGCCGAGCTGGATCGTCAACTCACACAGCAGCTTCGGGATAACGCGCTGGCCGATGTCGATGCACGTCCGTTGCCGGATCTGCCGCAGGTCGGTGTGACCGATGGTGATCCGCGTCGCGTGGTCGTGGTGGTGCGCGGGGAGTCGGATCCGACCACGTTGCTGGACCGAGCGGTCGCAGCGCATCCGGAGCTCGGTGACCTCGTCGGGCCGAACCGTGACAATGCCATCGTCTTCCGGCTCACTCCCGGCGAAGACGGGCGCACGCAGGTCCATCGGGAAGACCCGCCGGATGCGCCGCCGCTGCGCGCCGTGCGGCCGGAGCCCGACGCGCCCAGCGATGGCGGTGCCGCGAAGCGGTTGCCGGTCGCGCAAACGCCGCAGCAGCACCCGGAGATCGATCGGCTGGAACAGGCCAAGGCCGACGCGCTGCGGGCCCGCGACGAGGCCGAGCAGCAGTTGCAGCAGGCGCGCGATCAGGCCGAGGCCGAGAATGCGTTCGAGCGGAAGGGCGATGCCGAGCGCATTGCTGCCGAGCTGGATCAGCAACTCACGCAACAGCTTCGGGACAATGTGCTGGCCCAGGTCGGCGCTCGTCCGCTCACGGGTCTGCCGCAGGTCGGTGTGACCGATGGTGATCCGCGCCAGGTGGTGGTTGTGCTGCGCGGTGAATCGGCGCAACCCGCGACGCTGCTCGATCGGGCGGTCGCGCAGCATCCCGACCTCGCCGACGTTGTCGGGCCGAACCGCGACAACGTGGTGCTTTTCCGTCTCGTCGTCGGTGAAGACGGTCGCACCCAGGTGCATCGCGTCGATCCGCCGGACGCCGCCGCGCAGCCTGTTTCCCGCCCGGAACCCGACTCCCCGAGCGACGGCGGCGGCGCGAAGCGACCGCCGACCGCTGAAACCCCGCAGCCGGGTGCAGCCGTGCCGCCACGTCCGGCCCAGCAATCAGGTGACGTGTCGCGTCCGGCTCCGCAGTCCGGGGCTGTACCGCCGGTGCGCGAAACACCTTCTGCCGGTGCAGTTCCGCGCACGACTCCGGTGACCGGTGCGGCCCCGCACACGGGCGAGGGCGGGCCGGTACAAACGCCGCAGGCCGGCGAAGCGGTGCCATCGCGTCCGGCTCCGCAGACCGGTGGGGTTGCGCCGGTCGGGCAGACTCCGGTGGTCGGCGCTTCGCCGCGGACGGGCGAACAGGTCGGTGCGGGTGATCCCGGCGCCGGTCGACAGGCCGAGGTCGGTGCGGCTACCGGGGACCCGGGTGTTCCGGGTGCGGTCAACCGTCCGCAGGCCGGTGCGCCGCAGGGGCAGTGGTCGACGGTCGGTGCGCCACGCGCGTACGAACCCAGCACCCGCACAGCGGAATTCGAGAGCCTTGTTACGCGGATCGCCGACGAGGCGGCCCGTGGTGCGCAACTGCTCGATGGGGCGCGAGCGGCACTGCGCGGGCTCGGCGTCGACCCCGACGGCCTGAATCCGCGGCAGATGGAGGAGCGCGCGCGGGAAGTCGCCGACGCCGCCGACGCCCGGATCACCGAACTGAACAACCGCACCGGCATCCGGCCCGAGGAGATGGTGCAGTACTTCGACGACCGCAATGCCGCGCAGCAGCGGTATGCCGAGGTCACCCGGTTGATGGGTACGCTGACACAGAGCCTCGGCCAGTACCACGAGTCGGTGCGGTCCAAGGGCGACCTGTGCGCCGAAGCCGCCGCGGTGATCGCGCGTGACGTGCTCGCCACCGAGGGACAACCGCTGGCGAACACCGACGGTGTCGCGCTGCTGCCCGGGGATCCGCAGCGGGTGCTCGTGGTCTCTCCCTTCCGTGCACCGGAGCATATTGTCGGCGCCGATCTGCGTGATTCCTTGGCGCGGCAGCACATCGAGGTCGTCTATCGGCAAGTTCAGGTCGACGACCAAGGCCGCGTGACCGTCGTAGATCTGCTTCCGCCGAGCGGCGCGGCCCCGGTGGGCGAGCCGGTTGTACCGGGCCCGCGGCCGACTCCCGGCGACGGTGGCGCACCGGCACGTCCGGGGCAGTCGAACGAGACTCCCGCTTCGCGCACAACGCCTGAGCCGGGCGATGGTTCACGTCCGCGGGAAGCGAAAGCCGAAGTGCCGCAGGAACCGCCCGCCCCGCCCGAAGCGGAGGGCGCGGGCGGCGGGAAGAAGCCGCCGCAACCGCCGGCGACACCGCCCGTCGGCGATCCGGGCGACGGCTCCGAGGGTGGCCCGAACCGCCCGCCGCAGGGTGCGACTCCTCGTGACCCGAACGAATCAGACACGGGCGCAGCCGATCTCGCCCGGGCGGTGGCTCGGGTCGAGAACGCACCGACCTCGGGCGAGGCGATCCGCGTCGAGATCCTCAGCGAGGGCGCGCTGCAGATGGCCGAGCGGGTCGAGCTGATCACCCTCGCCGACGGCACACAACTGATCCGCAAGACGCTGAGCAACCCGATCCATGCCGACGCGGAAGTGCTTGCGGCGCTGGTCGGCCGGGCGGTCGGGGCGAACGTGCCGCACATCATCCGGGTCAGCGACAACATGATCTTCATGCAGTTCATGCCGGGCGACTGGCCGAGCAGCCTGCATCCGGGAGCCTGGAGCCCGCAGCAGACCGGGCTCACCGACACTCCCGCCGGTGTGCGTATGGGTCTGTTGGACGTGCTGATCCGGATGCCGGACCGCGGCATGACGAACTGGCTGGCCACCCGGGACGGTCAGATCAGCGGCATCGATCACAGCCTCGCGTTCGTCGGTGGCCGGCGTGGTGACGCCGAAACCACCAGTGGGTTCGCCTACCACTTCTTCGATCGCGGCGCCGACGGCACGATCCACTGGCGTCAGCACGAGGTCAGTGCCGCCGAACTCGCCGAGATCCGCCGCCGGGTCGAGGCGATGGAGCCGGAGTTCGCCGCGCACCCCGAGTGGTATCAATCCGTGCTCGATCGGTTGACGATTCTCGAGCAGAACGTGCGACCGGACGACGGTCCGATGCCGCCAGAAGATCCGTCGAGCGGACCGGGCGAGCCGGGTGGCGCGAGTCCGCGGCAGCCGGGTGGCCCGCAGCGCCCGGGTGCTCCCGAACAGCCGGTCAGCCCCGAAAATGAAAGCGGCACAACGAAACCGAAGGGTGCTGCCGAACCTGAAAGCGGGCCACCCCCGCCGGATCCTGACCCGGCGCCGACGCCGGAGGTGGATCCCGCCGAGCGTCGCGCCGAACTGGTCGAGTCGCGCGATCAGGTGATCGCCGACCGCGACAGCGCGGTGCGCCGGCGCGACGAGCTCGCCACGCTGCTCGGCGTCGATCCGTCCGACGACTGGGCGGCGCTGCGTCCGGGCGATGCCCTGGCCGACACGCTGCGCGAGTTGAACCACCACCGCATCGAGGGTCAGGAACGGCTGCCGCACGACGTGCTCCGGGTGAAAGAGCTGGAGCGGCTGTGCAATCGGATCGCGACCGACGAGGAAACGCTCGCGCGGTTGACCACCGAGCTGGCCCGGCTGGACGCCGAGTACGCGCCGCTGGAAACCCGTGAGGCCGAATACGACCGGCTGCTCGAGGAGCGGGCGGATCGAGCGCGGGAACGGGAAACCGCCCGTGCCGCAAGGGATGACCTCGCGCGGCGGCTGGATGTGCCGGAGCTGAGCGGTGACGCGTTCGACCGGCGGGTGCTCGACCTCTACCAGGAGGCGCGCACCCGAACGGTGCGGGTGCCCGGCAATCTCGACAGTCCCGGCCGGGTGGTGCACGAACAGGTGGCGGGGCCTGAGCGGGAACTGCGCGAACAAGCCATCCGCAGCCTGCAGCAGTCGGTCCGGGAGTTCAACCGGCTCGACCAACTCGTCACGGGCATCGATGCCAGGCTCAACGAACTGCAGCGGCAGGGCGTGGATCGGGACCGTCCGCTCTCCGATGACGTTGTCGCCGAACTGGATCAGCTGGCGGGCAGGCAGGCCGCCATCTTCCAGGAGAGCAGGCGGCCACGCGCGGTGCTGGAGGATCTGGCGGAGCGATTGAGCATTCCGCTGACCGACCTGGGCCCGGAGCCGCAGCGACTGGCCGACACGATCGATCACCACCTGCGTACCGACGACGGCACCGACCCTGATCGGCCGGCGATGCTCGACGTGCTCGCCACCGCGGCCGCGGATGTGATCAGGGCCGACAACGCGATGACCCGGTTGCAGGACCAGATGACCGCGCTCACCGAGCGCTGGCACGAGGTCGCGGGCTGGCGCGATGCGCTCACGGCCGAGGGCGGGCGGATGGTGACCGACCAGGTCGGCTACTTCGGCGGGGAACGGCCGCGCATCGTGGTCTTCGGGCCCGTTTCGACCTCGGACAAACCGCGAGCCGGGCACGATGCCGCACTCGAGCACGCGATCCGGACGAATTCCGATGTGGCGCAGGGCATGATGCGGTCGCCGCAGATCGAATACCGGCACACCGCGCCCGGCCGGGAAACGGTGGTCTCGCGCGGGCCCGAGGTGGAACGCCTCGAGACGGGCTGGATCAACGGTGATCCGGGCCTGTTGATGGTTCGCTGGCGCGACAGCGACGACGTCTGGCATGCGGTGAACCCGAGCAGGCCGGACTGGAAGACCAACCGCGACGCCGAGACGCCGGACGCCTACGACCCGGGTGATCCGGACTGGTGGGCCGGTCTCGCCGACTACATCAACGATCTGGCAACGCCTTTCGCCGATATCCCGCCCGGGCATATCGCGAAGAACATGCTGCCGATGAACCCGATGAACGTTCCGGTGAAGTACTTCCAGGACGGGGTGCCGGAGGACGCTCTGGTCAACGTGCACATCGGCTCGGATTTCTATGCCATTCAGCGGGATATCCGTACGCTGCTCGCGGCGATCGATCACCCGAAGGTGAAGGCGTGGATCCAGCGGCACCCGGAGATCGGGGACTGGGTCAAGGCACGGCCGTGGCTGCAGAAGCTGCCGCCGTTCGCGACGGTGTGGTCCGGATTCGACTGGCACAAACCGCCGGAGACCAATATCCAGCCGATGTACCGGAGCTGGGAGGCGAGCGAACACACCAGCTACGACCATGTCGAGATCCCCGAGTGGTTGCAGCGCCAGTTCGATCACGAGGTAGCCGAGTGGCAGAAGGTCCAGGACTGGGCCGACCGTGAATACGAGAAGTTCCGTGCTGACGATCAGCTCGCCGACAAGATCGCCGACCAGCTGGCGCAGTACGGAAAAGACCAGCAGGAGGCCGCGGCTCGCGCGCTGATCGACCTGGTGCGCAAGCAGCTGGTCGACGGGCACCGCGGCATCGACCCGACCCGGCCCGACGTCGCCGAACAGCTGGCGCGGATCGACAAGCAGATCGACGAGTTGGCGGCGCGCACGGACGCCATGTTCGACGGCAATGATCGAGACCTGGTGCGCGACACCATCGCCGACATCCGCAACGCGCTGCTCGACGAGCGGAGCAACAACGGCAGGATCAGCGACGAGCGGATCAACGAAATCGTCGCGGAGCTGGTGCCGAACATGTGGCACGATGCCACCGCCGAGGGCGCTTTGCCGCCGCCGCGGTTCACCAAAGAGCAGATCCAGCAGGTGCTCAATCATCTGCTGACCGACGAGCACCTGGTCACCGACTACACCGATCCCAATGGCCGGGTGGTGCCGAAGCGGATGGACCAGCTCGCCGATGTCGCCGAGGCGATCAACCGTCTCGTCGCGGGCAAAGCGGTGAAACAGGACATCGTGCTGCTGTACGACGCGTTGGCCGAATCGGAGTTCCTGCGCGACCCGGAGAATCACGACAAGACCTGGCACGATGCGAACACGCACGCGGTCGGTCTCGGCTTCCACTGGGATGCGGATCGGCCGCCGCTGACGGGCGAGCGCGCGGGCGTTCCTTATGCGGTCGGTCCCTTGCCGGAGCCGCCGCCGTTCCTGCCACGCGACCGGTACCAGCTCGAATTGGACAGGGCGCGTGCGGCGTTGGATACGCGTATCGATGCGCTGCTGGAGCTGGAGCAGAGCCTCGGTCTGGACCCGGAATGGATGTTCGGTTCCGACCGGACGGTCGAGGCGTTGCTGGCCGACCTGCGGGCAGCGCAGAGCGATGCCGAAGGTGAACGGCGGGTTGATGATCTGGCGCAGGCCCGTCGCGACTTCGACGCCGCCACCGAGGTGGTGCGGGTGCTCGAAGAGAACATCGCGCGCCACGACAGCGAACTCGCGAAGGCCCGCGAGCTGGTGCGCAGCGGTCGGCCGGAACTGCCTGAGACCGAAGCCGATTCGGCCGAGAATCAGCCGGATGGTGATCGC
This sequence comes from Nocardia brasiliensis IFM 10847, assembly GCF_000710915.1. Lineage (GTDB taxonomy): Bacteria > Actinomycetota > Actinomycetes > Mycobacteriales > Mycobacteriaceae > Nocardia > Nocardia brasiliensis_A. The sequence continues at coordinate 17,951 of NZ_BAUA01000027.1, read as the reverse complement.
GGGCCCGACTCCGCCGCACAACGCGAGACCGAACGCCTTCTGGTGGAAGACCGTCGCGAAGGTCTGGAGCAGGAACTGACCCGGGCGCAGGAGGCCCTGGATCGGGCCGAGGCGGCGCGCGCGGCGGCCGCCGAGGCACTGCGCGTATCGATCGAGCCGAACCAGCTCGGCTCCGAGAGCGAGATCGTCGCGCGTGGCGACGAATTGCGCGCCCGGACATTGGATGTCACCGAACAGCAAGCTCGGTTGGACAAGGTCGCTGAACTGGAGCGGGCCGCCCGTGACTATCTGGCGGCCGAGCTGGAAGTGGCGCGGATCGAGGAAGAATTGGCGCGCGCCGAGTCTCGGGCGGCGGCACTGGCCGCCCCGGAGACGGGTGCGCCGGACCGTCCACGATCGGAACCGGAGCACGAAAACCGGCAAGGGGCCGTGGATTACACCGCTCCGGTGCGTCCCGGTTCGGAGGACGGCGTGCTGGAAGGCGCCGACGATACTGAGCAACAGAGCGATTCGGGCTCGGGCCGGGACCGTGACGGTGCCGGCAACAGCACGGATCGGGATCGGGCGACCGACGACGATGACGGCGACGACGGTGATCGGACGCGCACGGCGGAGGACGAGTTGACGCCGCCGGTGTTCCGTTCGCACATCCCGCATCCGCCGCACGAATTCGAGCTCGAGTTCCCGCCGCACGCGATGGCTCCGCCGCCGCCCAAGGCGCCGATGCCGGAGCTGCCGGAACCCGAAAAGCCGCCGGTGCCACCGGTTCCGCCGGTGCCACCGCAGCCGCCGGTTTCGCCGCGGCCGACGAGTCCGGCCGATCGTCCGGTGGGACGGCCGACCGGATCGCCGACGCCGACCACGCCGCGGCCGACGCCGCCACCCACCACGCCGCCGCCGACGACTCCGCCGCCGACGACGCCACCGCCCACCACGCCGCCGACGACTCCGCCGCCGACGACGCCACCCACTACACCGCCGACGACGCCGCCGACGACCCCACCCACTACACCGCCGACGACGCCGCCGCCCACCCCGACGTTGCCGCCGGATCCGACGCCATCGCCGGATCCGACGGGCTCACCGGACCCGACAGGTTCACCTGGCGGGTCGGGATCGCCGCGTCCGCCGCTGACGCCGTACCCGAGCGAGGTGGCCAAGCCCGGCTACCCGGGGCAGAACGGCAACCAGGGCCACAACGGCATCCCGGGTCAGCACGGGCTCCCGCCGAACCCGCTGCTGTCCGGCGGAGCGCAACAGCCGTTTGTCCCGCCGATGATGCCGCCGCCGATGGTGCCTCCGATGGCGGGGGCGGCGGCCGGTGGCGGCGCGGGCGGGCGTGATGATCGGCGGCGCCGCTGGCACGACGAGAACGGCTCGGGCAGTTCGGAAGTCATCCTGCAGGCGCTCGACGGCGGCCGGCTCGCGACCTTCGACCCGGTCACCGGCACGTTGCGCGCCGCAACCATCGCCACCGGACAGGTGGGCGGCGTGCTCGGCTACTTCGGTGAGACCCTCGCCGTGTTCTACCGCAAGGACGGCAGGCTGACGCTGCGGCTCGGCGCGAACGAGTTCGATCTCGATTCGCCCGCGGTCGGCGTCGGCTGGGAACAGCGGGGTCCGCGACAGGCCCGGTTCCAGGTGCACGTCGACGGCCATACCGTCACCGATTTCCCGTATCCGCTCACCGGCCTCGGCACCGACCTCGGGCTGTTGGTCCGGGATGTGCTGGCCGATCCCCGGCGCTGTGCCACGATCTTCAGCTGAGGAGGAATCATGCTCTCGGATCACCCGAGCGAGGACGAACTGCGCCTGTTCTTCGACGAGGCGCTGACCGCGGTCCGCACCGGTGCCGGTGTGCCCACCGACAACGGCCTGGACTTGCGCACCGCGAACGTCCTGTGGGAGATCGCCGAGGCCTACCCGAACATCCCCGGCCACCTGATCGCCGCCGCCGAAGCCGCTTTCGCCGGCCAGTTGGACGGCTCCAACGCCGCCGCCCGCCAAGCCGCCATCAACCGCGCATTCGAGTAGTGCGCGAGCCACACCCCAGCGACGGTAGGGTGACCAGCGAGTTGCTGCACGACGACGCTTTCGGGAGGCGTACCTGCGTTATTTCTGATGGTGGGCAAGATGCCTCGGACACGATGTGCATGTGCCACCAAGATTCGGGTCTGTACGTGCGAGGCAAGCACTAGTACCCATAGGATTGGGACGCTGTAGTAACTGGCTGCGAGGCCGACGTGCGCACACAGCGTCAGCATCGCAGCTGCGAGGAGGGCCAGTAGCGGATGAGGGATCCAGCGCATGCGTGTCGTTCGATGCCGAGGACAGGTAGGGAGCTTGCTGCTGCCGGGCAGTATCGCCGTGCCCGTACTCGGAACTTCGAGCTGCTAGGAGCATGATCGATGGGTGAGCCGAAGGACGACTGGAAGGGCTTCAAGAGGCCCGGTGCGCTCAAACTGGATCATGACGTCGCGACCAAGGCGGCGACTTATTGCGCGGACATGCTCGACATCATCGACCTGGTGGTAGGTCGAGCGGATGAACTTTCGGATCAGAAACTGCCGACGTCTTATCAGCTTTTCGGTCACCTGGGCTCGGGCCAGGAGATGACGCGGGAAGTCTACAAAATCGGCACGAAGTTTCGTGAAGAGGTCATCGACGCGCACAAGAAGATTTTGACTGATATGGCTCAGTCATTTCTTATTGCGGGTAACAAATATAAGAACGCGGACACGGATTCGAAGGCTGAGCTCACCAGGTTGCAGAACAGCCGGCACCCCGCTGAAGGCATCGAGCACGCCGAGCAACACTACAACGGGGAAGTTGCCGATCCGGATCATTGGTACGACAACAAGCTTCCTGCGGCGAAGGACAAGTACGAGAAGTCCAAGCGGGACGACAAGGGTAACTGGCAGATCGGCAAGTACGAAGGTCTGCCTTCCGGGCTGAAGGTCACGGACAAGGGTGCCGCAATCGACGCCGAGCCCGCTTCGACTCTCGGGTTCGAGGACTTGCACAAGCTGCACACGACATTGCGGGGCATCGACTACGTTCAGGACCTGGCTTCGGACTGGCATCGAATGGCGGTACAGCTGGATCGAGGATTCTCCGACTTCAAGAGGGACATCTCGAACCTCGTGGATTCGGAGCAGTGGACCGGTTACGGTGCCAACAGCGCAAAGAAAGCTGTCGGAATATATACCGGTACAGGGTCGGCTCTGGTCCAGGCCATGTACACCATGAGCAGTAATCTGATGGATGCGTACAACTGGGGAAAGACCACTCAGGTGAATATGCCTGAGTCCCCTGCCAATACGCTGTCGAAGGAAAATCAGAATATCGAGCTCGGACTGGCCCGGGATACCTTCAAGGCCTGGTACGAGCCGGGTATGGAGACCACGTCTACCGCCTTCCCGGCCTTGCCCCTTCCCGAAGGTCCCAAGCAGCAGACCCACGAGCCGGGGCCGCCCGGCCCACCCGGACCGCCCGGCCCTCCCGGCACCGCTAACCCGGGGTTGAACCAAAAGCAGCAGCAAGACCAGCAGCGGCGCTTGCAGGAGCAGGCTGAACAGCAGCGCAAGGCGCTGGAAGAGCAGATGGCGCGTGCGCGTCAGGAGCAGCAGCAGCGTGCCCAGGAGCAGCAGCGCCAAGAGCAACAGCGGGCCGCGCAGCAGGCTGCTCAGCAAGCGGCGCAACAGGCTTCGCAGATAGCCCAGCAGGTCGCGCAGGCGGGCCAGCAGTTGGGGCAACAGCTGGCCAGTGCGGCACAGCAGGCCGCGCAGCAGGCGAGCCTGGCGGGCATTCCCGGTCTCCCCAGCCTCAAGGACCTGGAGGAGCAGGCGAAGAAGGCGATGGGCACCGCGGGCAAGGGTGCTGGAGGAGCGGGCGGCCCTGGCGGCGCGCCGAAGGGCCTCGCGACGAATCAGAGCCTGGACAAGGCCTCGAAATTGTTCCCGCGCGCCGAGGCGACGACCACCGGTACCGCCGCGGCGACCCGTGCGGGTCTTGCCGCCAGTGGCATGGGCATGGGCCCCGGCCCCGGCCCCGGCGCCGCCGGCCAGCAGAAGGAGCACAAGCGAGCCGACTACCTCGATTCCACCGAGCACTTGGAAGACGCGATCGGTGACGCGCCCGTAGTGGTCAAACCTGTTGTAGAGCAATGAACCGCACCTGGACACTCACCGATCTCGAACTCTTCGCCGTCTGGGAACGGGCGACGACGACATGGTTGCCATGGCCATTGGTTTGTACGACACGGGCGCGTACTCGTAGTGAACTCGACTACGAGATGCGGCGGGCCGTCGCACATGTGGAGGCTACGTACCCGGAGTTCATGGGCGAGGTATTGGAGACGTTGTGCTCGCCGGAGATCTCGATCGCGGTCAACGGATATGACGGTCGCGATGAAAACAAAGTGGAAACACTTGTGCGGGTATTGGCCGTTCGTCGTGCCGATACCGGATACATCGTGACACAGAAACCCGGGGAGACATATTGGCACAGTGGTGGATACACCATTGTCGAATGTGACGCGGTGCGATTGGCGGACAAGGTGGTAGCGGCACTTCCCGACGTGCCGGCGGGCCGCGAGGCCGACTTCCTTCTTCCCGCGGAGGATCACGCGGAGGAACTGGACTATTCATTCGCCAGTTCTGTTGTGCGGGATTCGTTTTCGGATCCTGTGCAGCGCCGGTCAGAGAAGTTTCTGGCCGCGCCGATCGAGTATCGCGGCACCGTCGATGTCAGGCAGGGGCGTTCGCGATTCGGCCCTCGTGGTGTCACCCGCCACCAACTCCAGTGGCGCGACATCGAAGACGACGGTCGTTATGTGATCACCGAGGAATCCCCGCCGGTGGCGGTGGCGGCCGACGGTAAGCGGTTCGTGCAGATGATCAACAGCCGGGTCGCCGAGGTGGTTCGGGTCATCAAAGACGAACGAGCATAAAGGGGGTTGACGTGCGTGAGACGCTGTTATTGATCCCATGTCTGGAGAGGGGCGGATATGACGGCACCTAAAGATGAAACGGGGCAGGAGTTTCCGACGGAATTCGTCGTGACCTCGCTGACCGGGTCGCTCGCCGTGCGCACCACCGAACAGGGCCTTCCGCTGGGGATCAAGCTCGACCAAGATCAATTGCGGCGCGCGCCGGAAGCCTTGGCGGCGGAGATATTGCGATTGTGCAAACAGTCGGCGAATCGAGCCGGCCTGGCTCGGCGGAACCAGCTGAAGGAAGCGGGTTTCACGTCCGAGATGTTGGCGATGACCGGTCTGCCCACCGAGCAGGAAGTCGCGCGGCAGGAGATCATCGAAGAGCAGGAATACGAGACCGAGCCACAGAGCTGGCTTCGATCGGTCTGAGCGGGGAGAGAGGATTCGGGAGGACCTCATGGTCGACACGATGGACGAGCTGATCGCTCGGGTGCAGCAGCAGATGTACCGGCTGCGTGATCTCAACGACGCGACCGCCGCGATCCTGGTCACCGAAACCTCGCCCGACGGCGCGGTCACGGCGTCGGTGGACGGCAACGGCGCGCTGGTCGGGCTGGAACTGTCCGGCGCGATCGCCAAACTCACGCCCGCGGATTTCGAGAAGACACTGGTCGACACCGCGCAGGCGGCGGCTTATCGGGCCTTCGCCGAGCGGGCCGGGCTGGTTACCGCTTACAACGAGGAAAGCGCGAGGTGAGCGCACCGGATGAGCCCGCAGTTATCAGCGAATTACGTTCCGATAGGTAAGGTTTTGCACGAAACATCGAGGGGTGTTTCGGGATTGGACGCACAGTCATGAATCACATTGAAGTTGTTCCGGATGCGGTTCGGGCCTATGGCTCCGCCTCGGCCGCCATGGCGGCCGGCGTCGCGACGGCGGGTGCGGTCGACCAAGCCGCCACCATCGCGACTGTGGTGCCGGTGTTCGGCCTGATCGGTCAGGAATTCCTCGCCGCGTTCGCGTTCGCGCAGGCGAATCATCTGTCCTCGGTGGCCGAGCTCGCCGCGGTGCACGCGGGTACGGCGCTGACCGCGCATCAGGCCGCGAGCACGTACGAGGTCACCGACAGTGCGTCCGGTGCGGCCATCGGATCGGTCAGCTCGAAGTCATGACCAATCCCGGGGCCATCCCACCGCCGGGGGCGGAGCCACTGGATCCCACCGTGCTGGATCTGTTGCGCGGCAGTGTTCTTGCCCCGATGCTCGACCAGCCGGTGAACGACATCCTGCACAACTTGGGCTTGCCGAACCTGCCCGAGATGCCCTCGCACATCCAGATGCCGGAGATGCCGCCGCTGCCGCCGCTCGATCTGACGGCGCTGATGCGGCCGTTGACCGATCTGGCGTCGGCGTTCGGCAGCGGTCAGCTGCCCGCTGCCGCGCCCGCCCCGGCTCCGGCCAACGCGGACGGTACGCAGAACGCGGCCGCACCGGCGCCCGCGCCCGACCCGACCCAGTTGCTGTCCGGCATCTCCACGGTGATGCAGACGGTGATGCAGGTCGGCACCTCGGCGATCCAGACGGCGATGTCGGTTTGGCAGGGCCTGGCGGCGATGGAGGCGGCGAAGAAAGCCGGTGAGGCGCAAGCGGATGCGGGCAAGCTGCAGGCGCAGAGCACCGAGGAGAAGCTCGTCCTCGGCGAGGCGGCGGGCAGCGTCTTCACCGGCGCGGGCCTGATGTCCGCGGTGGTGGCGAAGTTCTCCGCGACCCTTGCGCTGGCACCCCTGTACGCGGCCACGCCTGCGGGACAGGTGTTCCTGGCGGCGTCGGCGGTCGAGGCGATGGCCGAGGCGCTCGGCATCACCGTCAAGACCAAGGGCGAACTGCTCGGGCACAGCGGCACCATGACCAAGGCGGGCACGAAGGTCCCGATCACCAACGCGCCCAAGGGCGTTGCGGGTGCGGGCGGCGCCGACCAGCTGAGTCAGCTGATGAGTTTGGTGACGCCGCTGATCAGCACCGCGAGCACGGCGGCCCAGTCGCTCGGCCAGCTCGCACAGGCGAGTTCGTCGCTCAGCGCGCCGAAATCGCCCATCGATTCGAAAGCCCATGTGGCCAGCGAGCTTTCCGACGAGGAGAAGGCCAAGGCGGAGGCTGCGCGCGGGGCCGGCCCGGGCGTGGGCGCGTACGGCCCCGGTCCCGGCGCGGCGGCCGCTCCTGCGCAGCCGTTGAATCCGTGGCAGGGCACCAGGGTCGCGAGCGGTTCGGTGGGCGCGCTCACCGGGCTGGGCAGTGTCGGCGCGAGTCCGGCTGCGGCTGCGGCGATGTCGGGCTCGACCGGTGCCGGTACCGGCATGATGCCGATGGGCGGCGCCGGGGCGATGGGCGCCGCGGGCATGGCCAGGGACGGCGAATCGTCTACCGACGCATTGCGCGGTCAGATGGTGACCAGCCAGCACGGCGACGAAGTGGTCGGCCGGATCGAGGGGGTCTCGCTGCCGGTGGTCGGCGCGGCCGACACCACGTCGGAACCGCCACCGGATAAAGAACTCACACTCTGACTTGAGGAGGACTCATGAGTGGTGAAGACGCGTTCGCGAGCGTTCAATTCGACGCTGTCGCGGCGGGGAAGGCATCGAACGGACTCGATGTACTGGCCGACCGGCTGACCGCGGATCTGCAGGCGGCGGAGGAAGCCTTGCGGATTCAGCCCGCGGGTGCCGACGAAGTCTCCGGACGGGCGGCGCAGACCGGGAACGAGGTCGCCACCTCGTATCTGGCGAGCGCGCAGGCCAGCGTGCACGAGATGCGCAAGCTGGCGGCCACGTTGCGGATGCACACGAACGAGTTCGCGCAGATCGAGACCGACAGCGTCGCGGACTTCGACGCCGCGGGCGGCCGGGCCGTCTGAGGCACGGTCCATGGAAGGGCACAGCGCAGCAATGATCGAACCACCGAAGCCAGGGTTCACCGGCGTGGTGTGGGAAGCGCGGCCGCCGGAGCGGCTCGCGCAGGACCTCACCATGGGGCCGGGTTCCTTGCCGATGGCCGAGGCAGCCGCCGAATGGGCGCGGCTCGCCACGGTTTTCGGCGCGGCGGTGCTCGAATACGAGCAGGTTCTTGCTTCGCTGCGCGGTGCCTGGCAGTCCGGGCGCAGCGGCGAGGTCATGGAGAAGGTGTCCACGCTGCGGCAGTGGCTGGTCGACGCGGCGGCGACGGCCAGCTCGAATGCCGCGCGCCTGCAGGCGCAGGTCACCGCGTACGAGGTGGCCAGGCTGGCCATGCCGAACACCGCGGAGATCGAGAAGATCAAGCAGGTGCAGCAGGCGGTGGAGAGCGTGGGCGCGATGCTCGGCGCACCGATCCGGGCCGTCGCCGCGGACACCGACGCGGACGCGGATGTGGCGAAAGCCGTTGCGTCGCGGGTGATGCGCAGCTACGAATCGGCGGCCGAGCCGCTGGCGACGCCGTGGCAGCATCAGGAACCGCCGAAGATCGCGCCCGAGCAGGCGTTGGTCGCGGAGCAGTCCGCGGCGGCCGCCGCGGCCGCGGCACCGAAGGCGATGCCGGGTTTCCCCGGTGTGCCGGTGGGTTCGATCGGCATTCCCGCGCTGCCGCCGCGTGCGCTGTCCGCCTATCGGGCTCCGGTGTTCTCGCAATCGACCACCGCGGCCGAGCCGGTGGCGCGCAGCACGCAGGTCGGCACCACGGCCGCGACCGGACAGTCCGCGCCGATCGCCCCCGGCGCGATGGGCGCCGCGGGCGGAGCCCAGGATTCGGCTCGGTTCCCGCGCGCCAGCCTGGCGGGCGAGGCCGATCAGATCGGGTTGGAAGGCGAAATCCAAGCTGCCCCAGCCGTGCTCGGCGGCACCGAGGCAGTGGCCAAGGCGCCCACCGAGACCCGGACCGAAACCGGCGGTGCGCCGTGACCGTGCTGACCAACGACGCGTTGCTCGCGGTCGCGGACCGAGCCGGGGTGCAGACCCTGCCGCTGGCGCTGGCCGTAGGGCCGCAACAGGATTCGTTCGAGGAGTGGCAGCGCGCGCAGGAGTCGGCGGTGGCCACGCTGATCGACGACGGCCTGATCGACGCGCACGGCGAGGTGGATCCGGAGCTGGCCGACGTGCTGTTCACCCTGGCCCACCCGGAGCAGGAGCTGGCGGCCCGCATCTACACCGGAAACGGTTCGCGCCGAGTCTGTGTGGTGCGCCGCGCGCATATGCATGCCGTCGCGGTGCGCTCGGGCAACGACTTCGACGTGCGCCCGGTGTGGACCGACGGCTCAGCCGCCGACCTGGTGCGACCGGTGCTCGCGGCCATGGACGCGTGCCCGCCCGCCGAGATCCCCAATTTCAGCGTCCCCGCAGCGGAGCTGGCCGAACGGCTCGATGGAGCCGCGACATCCAGCGAGCTCACCGACGCTCTCTATGCCTTGGGTGCCACCGATCGCGACGCCACCACTTTGGGGCTGACCTTCGGTGCGACGCACGCCTACGCCGAGATCGTGGCGTGCGCCCATGAGGATGGTGTGACCACCAGGGCGCCCGGCGCCGTCGCCGTGTACGACACCGCTCGCGGGCGGATCGTCGCGGCGCCGATGGTTTCTCCGGACCAGCAGGTCTGGTCCACGGTCACACCGGGTACCGATCATCGGGTTGCGCAAGCAGTCGCCACGTTGATCGAGGGGTTACCCGGGGGGAGGTGGCTGCCTCAGTAGTTCTCGGGGTGCAACTTCGGTTGTCTCGTATTGCAACGAGATCGCTCGTATGGGACAGCGATCAACAAAAATGACGAAAGGTCAAAGAAATGTCTCTCACCTCTCTCGGTGGCTCGGGCAAGGCTGTTGGTGTCGAGGCCGGTGGCGTCGACAAGGTCGTCGGTGATCTGGAGACCGCGATCAACAACCTGCGGACTTCGGTCAAGGAAATCGATCAGGCCGCACAGGATGTGCTGAAGGGCTGGAAGGGCGATGCGTCCGACAAGTTCGTTCAGGTCGCCCGTGACTGGCACGACGAAGCCGAGGACCTGAACAAGCGGCTCGACCAGTTCTCGCAGGCCGTCGACGGCGGCAAGAAGACCCTGCAGGCCATGGACCAGGCCTGACGGTCTGTCCATCCCTTATCGGAACCCCATCGTTCTAAGGAATAAAGAATGACCATCCTTTACGATCCCGCAGCCATGAACGAGCTGTACAGCGACCTGCAGAACCACGGCGGCAAGATGAAGGGCGAGATCGACTCGCTCAACGACGCCGCCAAGGCGTTCCACGACAACCTGACCGGTGAGAACGCGTCGCAGGGCTTCGACGCGGCGCACAAGAACCTCACCACGAGTCTGGAGGACACCCTGCAGAAGCTGGATGCCCTCGGTGCTCAGGTCGAGAACGCGCTGCAGCGCGCGCTCGAGGCCGACGGCAAGGTCGGCGACGGTTTCGCCGCATTCTGAGATGACGGCTACCTGACGGCCGGCCGGAACCTGCGAGTTCCGGTCGGCCGTTTCGGTTTTCGGAGCGTCGAGCGCGAATACACCCGGCCCGCCCGGGCTTTCGCGCGGGCGGGCCCGGTGTGCTTCAGCGTGCGGCGAGCGATTCGCCGATGTAGTGCATCTCGTCCGGCGTCGTCACCATGAACACGGTCGCGCTCGCGGTGGCGGTGCGCACGGTGATCCGGTTGGGCGCGAGCGGATCCTGGAGCAGCGTGACGTCCGCGTCGATCGGCGCGGGCGGCTCGTCCGGCGTCCGTACGTGCACGATGGTGGCGCCGCCCGCGTGCGCGGTGGGCGCGATGCCGTCGAAGACCACCACGGTCGTGCTCGGATAGGGCGCGGCGGGCAGCGGTGGCGCGGCGGGCGCGTGATAGCTGGCGCCCGCGGAGCGCGGCGCGATCGAGATGACGTGCGGTGCATCGAGATTGGTCACCATCGTGTGCCAGGCGTCCGGCCGTGCGGTGTGCACGATGGCGTGCGCGCCGAGCGCGGTGGCGCGCAGGATCACCTGCTGGGCCAGGTCGAGATTGCCGACGACCTCCAGGTGCCGGGTGCCCTCGCCGACCAGCGGCACCGCGATGCCCTGGCCGAGTTCGTCGGCGCCGATCAACTGCCCACAGCCTGCCGTCGGCACCGCGATATCGGTGAGCGCGGCGATGGTGCCGCGGTAGCCGGTATCCGAGCCCCAGCGTCCGGTGGCGCCGATCGGCAAGGTGTCCAACAGGATTCGCATCTGATTGCCCGGCAGCTCGCGCAGGCCGGGCAGCGGCGGTTCGTCGGGCTCGAAGGTGGTGTCGAACCGGACGACGGCGTTGAGCACGACGGTGCCCAGGTGATCGGCCCGGGTGTCGTGCCGGTTCGCGCCGGGGCGCAGCCGCAGGGTCACCGTGGTGGACAGGCTCTGCACCGTCCAGATATCGGCGAGGCCGGCCGGGGCGATCATGTCCGCGCCGATCTGGTACTGGGTGAGGTACCGGCCTTGGTACTCCAGCGATCTCGGCGATTCGGTGAGCTGATCGACCTCGAAGCCGTGGGTGAGTTCCCGGACCGCGGTGTTCATTTCGGTGGCGGTGAGCACCGAGGTGGCGATGTCGTGCGCGGCCAGCCGGTTGGCCACCCGTCGGGTGGCGATCATCGCGGTGCGCAGCGCGCCCGTACCGCCGCCCCCGCGCTTGTCCACCGCCTCGGCGTTGGCCAGCGGGTCCAGCCGCAGCACCAGCCAGAGGGTGCGGTGCGCGATCGCGGGCAGCGGGCCGAGGATGCGGTCATAGAGGTGCGAGATGATGCCGGTGCCCGCCGTGCGCGCCCCCGTGCTCACGATGTCCACGCTGGCCAGCGTCAGGTCGAATTGGTCCAAGCAGCGGGCGATCTCGGTGAGCGGCAGCAGCTGGTCGGTGCTGAGCGAACCACGACGCAGCAGCGTCATCGTGTCCGGCGGCGGGTCGATGCGCAGCATGGTGAGCAGCAGTTCGCCGTCCCAGCGCACGCCGTAACCGCCGCCTTCACTGAACGGCACGTCGAAGGCGGGCGCCTGGGTGAGCTGGTCCGCGGGCCGCAGACCGCTGCGCCGGCGGGCCAGCGCGCCGCCGATCATGCCTGCCAGGGTGCGGCCGCGGATCGGGATCAAGCCGATCAGCGCGATTCCGACGCCGGTACCGACCGCGCCCCACAGGTTCTCGGTGGTGGCGAGCACGACCCAGGCCGCCACCGCGGCGAGCACCACCATGGGCACCACTACCCGCAAGGGATAGACACGGAAGAGCCAGAATTCGGGATCGCGCAGGGTGTCGTAGGTCGAGGTGCGGCCGGGCGCTGCCGCCGCACCGCCCTCCTGCTCGGTCGCCCCGTCGGGCCTGGTCTCGTTCACACTCGTCGTCACCGTGTAGTCCCTGTCTGCCACCCGTGCGGATACTCCGCCAGCCATGAATTCATCGGTTCAGGGCCGTCCTGGAATTACGGTACCGTGTCGATGAAGATGGTTCTCGACAGTTCGATGGAGACCTTGTGCCGGCACAGTTGACCACCCGAGCCCAGGTCAACGGGTATCGATTCCTGTTGCGCCGACTCGATCACGCGCTGGTGCGGCGTGATGTGCGGATGCTGCACGACCCTATGCGGTCCCAGGTGCGTTCGCTGTGGGTCGGTTTGGTGCTCGGCATCCTCATCATCGCCGGTGCGGCGATCCTGGGCTTCCTGCGTCCTCAGGGCGCGATCGGCGACAACCTGATCGTCTCGGGCAAGCAGAGCGGCGCACTATACGTCGTGGTGCAGGCCGAGGACGGCAGCAAGACGCTGCACCCGGTGCTCAACCTGGCCTCGGCCCGATTGATCACGGGCAGCAACGCCGAGCCGCACGGCGTCAAGGACAGCAAGCTCAACGACATGCCGCGCGGCCCGATGGTCGGCATCCCCGGCGCGCCGAGCGCGCTGCCCGGGTCGTCGCAGGGCTCGCGGTCGGCGTGGACGCTCTGCGAGACGATCGCACTGTCGCAGGGCGGTAGCGCGGCCTCGGCGACCGGTGGCACCACGACGATCATCGCGGGCAAACCGGAGCTCGGCGATCGGATCCGCACGGTCGGCGCGGACCAGGCGCTGCTGGTGAAGCGCAGCGACAAGACCTACCTGGTCTATGACGGCAAGCGGGCCGAGATCGACCCCAACAACTCGGTGCTGGTGCGCGCGCTGAACCTGACGGCGCACCGGGCCCGCCCGATCGGCACCGGAATGCTCGGTGCGACAACGGAAGTCCCCGCGATCACGGCGCCGCAGATCCCGCAGGCAGGGCAACCGGGACCGGGCCCGCTGTCGAAAGTTCCGGTGGGCGGCGTCATTTCGGTCAGTGACGTCGGAGACGGCAAACCCGGTCTGTACGTGGTGCTCGCGGAGGGCCTGCAGCCGGTGAGCCCGTTCACCGCGCAGGTGATCCGGTTCGCCGATTCGCACGGGATGAGCGATATCCCGACCATGCCGCCGGACGTGCTGGACCGGCTGCCGATCCTGCATTCGTTGCCGGTCAACGACTTTCCGGTGGAACCGCCGAAGATCCTGAATGCGGAGGACGCGCCCGTCACTTGCGTGGCGTGGACCAAGACGCCGGGCACGGCCCCGGCCAACCGCAAGGTGGATGCGGGCGACGGCCCGAACGAACGCGCGGCGATCACGCTGCTCGCCGGTGTCCGCGTGCCGATCGCCGAATCCGCCAAGACCGTCACGCTGGCTACCGCGGACGGGACCGGCGATCACGTGGACGCGGTGTACGTCCCGCCGGGCACCGGGGAATTCGTGCAGGTAACCGGGATGGGGCCGGGCAGCCCGCGCCGCGGCAGCCTGTTCTACGTCGCCGATAACGGTGTGCGCTACGGCATCCCCGATATGGCGACCGCGCAGGTGCTCGGCCTCGGGAATACGCCACGTCTCGCGCCGTGGCCGATCATCGGCCAGATGGTGCCGGGCGCGACATTGTCCCAGAAGGAAGCCCTCACCGCCCGCGACCAGCTCCCCCTGGAACCGCCGGAGTAACCCGGCGGCGGGGGTCAGTCGTTGAAGCCCTTGACGTTCAGCGACGCGATGATGCCCGACAGCGCGGTGTGCATATCCGGGGCCTCGATGCGCATCAGCATCGACTCGTCGATATTGGCCAGGTCCAGCGACTCGTCGTTGGCCAACCGGAACTCGCGTTCCTCCTCGGCGGCCTCGATGACGTTGCGGATGAACCGGCCGTTACCCGCCAGGTCGACGCCGCGGCGCGGCTGACCGCTCTGGTCGGTGCTCTGCAGCGAATAGAGCTTGGTGCAGGCGATCACGAGCAGTTCGAGGGCCTCGTCGGACAGCTCCGAATCGCGCTTGTTCGCGATGACCTTGCCGATCTCGCCGAGCTCTTCCGGAGTGTAGGACGGGAACTGCACGCGCTTGGAAAAGCGGGACGCCAGACCGTCATTGGCGGCCAGCAGGCGATCGATCTCGCCGTCGTACCCGGCGATGATCACGACCAGCCGGTCGCGGTCGTTCTCCATCCGGGCCAGCAGTGTGTCCACGGCTTCGCGGCCGAACGAGTCGCCGCCCTGCAGACCGGTCTGGATCAGCGTGTAGGCCTCGTCGATGAACAGCACGCCGTCCATCGCGCTGTCGATCAGCGCCTCCGTCTTGAGCGCGGTGCCGCCGAGGTTCTGGCTGACGAAGTCGACGCGCTTGGCCTCGACCACCTTGTCGGTCTTCAAAATGCCTACGCCGCAATAGATCTTGGCGACCACACGGGCGATCGTGGTCTTACCGGTACCGGGCGGGCCGGTGAAGGCCAGGTGCTGACCGCGGGCGCCGGCGGCCAGGCCCTTCTCCGCGCGGATCTTCGCCATCTGCGCGCTCGACTGCAGCTTGGCCACCTGGGTCTTCACCGAGGACAGGCCGATCTGGGAGTCCAGCTCCGCGCGGGCCTCGGCCAGGATCTTCTTGGCGCGGTCCTCGGTCTCGGCCTGCTCCAGCTGTTTCATCGACGGCGCCGAGTTCGGATCCCACTTGTCGGTGCGGGCGTCGATCGTCTCGCGGGAGGTGACGCTGATCCGGTAGGTGCGGTCGCGCATGGCGGCGGCGTTCGCGGCAAAATCCGGCGCCTGTGAATACACCTTCTCGAACAGGCCCTGCGCGATCTCCTCGTTGCCGGATTCGCGCAGGCACAGGCCGCGACAGAACATAGCGGTCGATCGGGCGGCCGGGATCGGTCCCGCCTCGGCCTGTTCCATCCGGCGGATCGCCTCACCGAACAGCCCGAGCTGGGCGCAGGCGGTGCCGACCATGACGTGCGCGCCCGCGGCGAGATACGGATCGTCCCACTCGGCCGAACCGGCCAGCACGGCCATCACATCGGGCCAGCGCTGGGTGTTGTAGTGCAGCACGCCGCGCACGTACGCGCAGATGCGGTTGTCGATCTCCCGGTCCGGATCGCTGAGCTGCGACTTGCGGTGCGCGTCGAGCTCGTCGAGCACGCGCTCGGCCTCGTCGTACTCCTGGTCCGCGATGAGTTGCGCGGCCCAGGCCAGCCAGATCTCGGTGTAGCTCGACAGCGGGTAGTCGATATAAAGGCCGGGCAGGAAGCGGCCGGCGAGCTCCCTGGACTGCAGGCCGAGCCTGCGCTGCTCCCGGTACAGCGTGCTGGTGCTGGTCCGGTGCATGTTGAACAAGACGTCCTTGGTGAGCTCACCCGCGGCCGCGCGACCGAGCCAGGCGTCGCACATGGTGGGGTCCCACTCGGTGGCCCGCTGAAAAGCGAGCTTCGCGTATTCGAGATCGCGCGCGGATTCCTGTCCTTCGATGGACAGTCCGAGTGACAGAATTCCGGCGTCGAAGGCTCGTTGTGCTTGGCGATTGCCGGTCATGGCTGTCTGACCCCGAAGTCTTCGTTCGTAGTGATGGGATGAGTTCTTGTGGACTCCAGACTACCGATCGCGCAGTGCCTGGTCTGTCCGTTACATTAGGTTCAGCTGCCGGGAGGTTGCAACGCAAGTGTTGTCTAGGTGAGAGTCTTAGGGTGTCGAAGTCGTTCACTCAGAAGACGTTCCACCCAGCACAGATTCACGCAGTGCAGCTGGGGCGTGAACCATCGCCAGTGGAGAGGCTGGGGGTCCGGGGTCGTTGATCGAAACACCAACCAGTGGCGCACGCGCTACTGAGCCAGAATTGAGTCGGGTATCCGTTATCGGCGGTAATACTCAGCTCGACGTCGGGCTGCCCGCGACCGTGCCGATCGCCGGCTTCATCGGCGATCTGGTGGCCCTGATCGAATCCCGTAATCCGGAGCAGATAGACGCCGAGGACGATTCGGTGCCGCTGCAGGCCCAGCACTGGACGTTGGCGCGGGTCGGTCAGGAGGCCTTCGCCCCGAGCCGCACGCTCAACGACGCGGACGTGCACGACGGTGAACTGCTGGTGCTGCGCTCGGTCACCTCGAAGGAAGCCCCCGCGCTCTTCGACGACGTGATCGACGCGGTCTCCCGGCTGACCGCGGAGGAGTTCCGCAGCTGGACCGGCAGCTCGGCACGGTGGACCGGCCTGGTCACCTCGGTGCTGACGGTGCTCACCGTCCTGCTGATGCTGGCGAACGCGCGCGGGCACGGCGATCCGCTCGCACCCGCGTTCATCCTGACCGCCGCGGGCATCGGCGCCTTCGTCGCGGCCGGCTTCGCCGCCCGCAAGTATCTCGACACGATCACCGCCACCTGGCTGTCGTTGGACGGCCTGTTACTGGTGTTCGGTGGCGGCGCGCTGTTCGTGCCGGGTGCGCTGGGGAGTGCGCATCTGCTGCTCGGCTGTTCGCTGACCCTGGTGGCCGCGGTGCTCGGATACCGGGTCATCGGGACGGGTGCCACCTTGTTCTCCGCCGCGGCCGCGGTCAGCGTGATCGCGGGCGGTTCGGCGGCGGTGTATATGGTCTGGCATCCCGGTCTGCCGAAGCTGTCGGCCGGCCTGGTGGTGGTGGGCATCGCGCTGCTGTCGATGGTGCCGCGGCTGGCCGCGGGCCTGGCCCGGCTGCCGATCCCGCCGGTGCCCACCGCGGGCGCGGCGATCGACCCGGCCGATCACGAACCGCGCCCGACCATCGAGGGCATCGGCGCGATCGGCGCCACCGCGCTGCCGTCGGCGGCCGGCCTCGGCGAGCGGGCCCGCGCGGCCAACCAGTACCAGTCCGGCCTGATCATCGCGTGCACGCTGAGCGCGGTGATCGGCGCGTTCGGTGCGGCCGACCCGCTGGGCTCGGCGCGTTGGCAGGGTGTCACCCTCGCCGTCGTCACCGCGATCATCCTGTGCCTGCGCGGCCGGTCCTTCGCCGATCTCACGCAGGCCGCGACCCTGATCGCGGGTGGCTGCCTGACCTTCGTCGCGCTGATCGTCGGCGCTGCCGTCGGCGACACGGACCTGGAACTGCTCGTGGTCGGTCTGCTGGTCGTGTTCGCGGCCGGCACGGTCGGCTTCGGCGTGATCGGACCGCATATCGAAGTCACGCCGGTGACCAGGCGGATGATCGAGATCTTCGAGTACATGCTGATCATCTCGTTGATCCCGCTGGTGTTGTGGATCATGAACGTCTACTCGATGGCCAGAAACATATGAGCGCAGGGAGACATGAGACCTAGCGCCTTCCGCCGCAGCCTGCTGCGGATGGCCAGTGTCGCCGCAGTGATCGGCGTGGTGAGCCTGCCCACGCCGCCCGCTTTCGCGATCTCACCACCCGCCATCGATCCGGGTGCGCTCGGTATCGCGCAGGCCCTCAGCGGCCGTCCCGCCCCGCTGGAACCCACCGAGCAGCGGGATCTTTGCGCCGAACCCGCGCTCACCGGCGCCCCGCCCAACGAGCCGCCGATCTCGCAGCGAGTGCTCGAACTGCCCGCCGCCTGGCAGTTCAGCCGGGGCGCGGGACAGAAGGTCGCGGTGATCGATACCGGTGTGAACCGACATCCTCGGCTACCCGCCCTGCAGCCCGGCGGCGACTACGTCTCCGATACCGACGGCACCGTCGACTGCGACGGACACGGCACGCTGG